>CP089984.1:0-717000 GCA_037157815.1 Sorangiineae bacterium MSr11954 | reverse complement strand
GGTGCTCGTGCTCGATGACGTGCAGTGGGCCGATGAGTTGTCGCTGGCGCTGCTCGGCCGGTTCGACCTCGCGGCGCAGGCCGAGCGCGGCATCCTGTGCGTCGCGCTCGTTCGCGTCGAGGGGATCGAGCGCGTCGAGCCCGTAATGCGCACCATGAACGCACCGCGATGGGATCTGGAGCGCCTGGGCCGAGAGGACGTGGCCGCCATGGTCGCGGGCATGCTCGCCGTCCCCTTCGTGCCGCGCACCTGGGTGGATTACCTGGTCGACGCCTCCGCCGGCAACCCGTTCTTCCTCACCGAGTACCTGCGCGCCGCCGCCTCGGCGGGGCTCTTATCGCGCCGCGGCGATGGCCGCTGGTCGCTGCAGCCGCTCGAAGAGGCGCCCGACGATCCCATCGCCCCTTCGCCGGCCATCGAGGCGATCATCGCCCGACGCATCGAGGGTCTCGCCCCGGACGAGCGCGGCCTGCTCGCGGCGGCGGCCGTGCTCGGCCGGGTGTTCGCCGGCGAGGTGGCGGCGCTCACCGCGGACCTCGACCTACGCGCCGCGCTCGACGCCCTGGTCGTGCTCGAGACGCGTCAGATCCTCGAAGAGGCGCCGCGCGGCGAGCTTCGCTTCGTGCACGACCGCATTCACCAGGTGGCCTATGCCCAACTCTCGAACGACGCGCGGCGCGCGTTGCATGGCCGCGCCGCGAACGCGATCGCCGCCCTGCACCCCTCCGATCCCACCGTGCATGCGCCGCTCGGCCGGCACTACGCGGGGGCGGGAGAGCACGCGCGCGCGGGCCATCACTACCGCGCCGCCGCGCAGCACGCCGAATCCATCTACGCCAACGAACAGGCGCTCGCGCTTTACCACGCGGCCGTCGAGCAGGCCGGCGCGGGCGACGCGGACCCCGCGCTCTTGGCCGACCTCTGGACGTGCATCGGAGAGATGGAGCAGCGCGCCGGCCGCGCGACGGCGGCGCACGCGGCGTACGCGCGCGCCCTCGCGAACGAAGGACCGCCCTCGCGCGCGCAAAGGGCCGCCCTCCACCGCCGGCAAGGGAGCACCTGGGAGCTGCGGCACGACCACCGCGCGGCGCTCGCATGCTACGCCGAGGCGGAGCGCTGCCTCGGCGAGGCCCCCGAAGATCCCGACCCCAGCGCCACCGCGTGGTGGAGGGAGTGGGTGCAGCTCGAGATCGAGCGCATCTCCATTCACTATTGGGCCGCCGATCTGGAGGCGCTGGACGCGGTGGTGGAGCGCCTCGGCCCCGTGGTCGATCGACGCGGCTCGGCCGCGCAGCGCGCGCGCTTCTTTGCGTCGCTGGTGCAGCGCAACGTGCGCCGCGAGCGCTACCGGCCTTCGCCGAGCACCGTCACCTTCGCGCGCCGCTGCCTGGACGCCTTCGCCGAGACGGAGGACCGGGTGCTGACCGCCACCGCGCGCTTCACCCTGGGGGCCGTCTTGCTTTGGTGCGACGAGCTCGCGCCGGCCGAGGTTTGCTTGACCGCGGCGCTCGACGAAGCCGAGCAAATGCGCAGCCTGCCGCTGCAATGCCGTTGCCTCGCGTACCTGACGGTCCTGTGCCGCCGGCAGCGCGATCCCGACGCGACGCGGGGCATGGCTTGGCAGTGCCAGTCGATCGCCACGAGCACCCAGATGACCGAGTACGTCGGGATCGCCCAATCGAACCTCGGCTGGGTGCACCTGCAAGAGGGCAGCTTGGACGAGGCCGAGGCGCTCTGCCGCGCCGCGCTCACCGCGTGGCGCGGCCTCGCGCTGGCGCACCCGTTCGAATGGCTCGCGCGTCTGCCGCTGCTCGCGCTCGAAATCCCCGACGACGAAGCCCGGCAGCACGCCCGCGCGCTCCTCGCCCCCTCCCAACAATGTCTGCCGGCAGCGCTCGAGGCCACCCTCGTCCGCGTCGCCGAACGAGGCCGCGATCTCGCGGGCGAGGCGCTCGCCGTCGGAGAGCAGCTCGGGTTCGTTTAGGCCAACGCGTTTGCACGCACGCGCTGCCCGAACGCACGCGGCATAAGAAGCATACCCGGCATACGAAGCACATAAACATACGACACGCACGCGACATACCCGGCGCATGAAACATAGGAAGCGCACGGATCCGGAAACCAGAAAACCAAAAGGACAAGAGCCATGAAATTCGAGTCGACCCCCAACCCCAGCCCTCAGAGCCCCCCCGTTCCCGTGCGGTGGATCGTCGGTCTGGACGCAGCAGCGGGGCACGTGAGCTGGAGCGCGGATCCCCCCGAGGTCGTGGAGATCACGGACCAGACCCAGGATGACGCCACGGCCTCCGCCTGGCTGACGCCAAAGCTATCGGGGAAGGCGCGCATTACGGTGCAGCAAGAGGGCGCTGATCCCATATCCCGTTATGTTTGGGTGGGCGTATTGTGGCAGCTGCAATCCTGGCCGCCCGCGAGGGCGCGGCGAGACGACCTCCAAGGTGGCCCGGGCGCCGTGGTATCCCGTCGACTGCGCGGCCTATGGTCTCAAACCGCGGAGATGGTCGCGAGCTCGGGGCGCCCGGATCACGACCTCCTGTGGTCTCCGGCGGGCCGTTGCTTCGTATTCAATCCCACGATATCCCATCCATCCGAAATTACGTATTGGGGCGCCGGCGGCGAGCCCCAGGCCATCGCCGGCCCCGATCCCGTACCCCAGGGTCGAGACTATGGCGGCGCCGCGATGTATACGAAGACCGGCGATCATTTGTGGATCGTGGGCGCCGAAAACTGGACCCCCTACACGAGCCCTCCGGGCCCGTCCGATCTGGTCGATCGCATCTGGGGTGAGCTCAACGAAGAGCGAAAGGCGCTCGTCGCCTGGGCCCCCCAGTACCTGGCGACGCTCTCGGGGAAGCCCGAGACCCTCGGCACCTTCGTGACCTGCTTCATCCTCAACCTCGATTTGCTCGACGATCTGCTCGAAAACAGCGGGACGCGTCGCGACCAACTGCAAGAAATTCCGCTCAAGAAACTATGAAAGGCTTCTTCGCCGGGACGCACCGCACGGTCGCGCCGGAGGTCACCTTGGCGCGTGTTCGGCCGCTCATGCCGGTGCTCGGTATTACGCGCATCGCCAATGTCACCGGCCTCGACACCATTGGCCTGCCGGTGGTGATGGTGACCCGCCCCAACGCCAAATCGCTCTCCGTCGCGCAGGGAAAAGGCGCGACCCTCGCGGCCGCGCAGGCATCGGGGCTGATGGAGGCCGTCGAATCGCACCACGCCGAGAACATCACCTTGCCGTTGAAGCTCGCCAGCTACAAGCAGCTCGGCTTCGGCCACCGGCTCATCGATGTCGCCGAATTGCCGCGCTATGCGCAAGGCTCATTTCATGGCGACCAGCGCACGCTCTGGATCGAAGGCGTCGATTTGCAGGACGGCGGGCCGCGCTGGCTCCCCTTTGCGCTCGTGCACACCGACTTCACCTTGCCGCTCCCGCCCGGAAGCGGCACCTTCCTCATGAGCAGCAGCGGGCTCGCCTCGGGCAATCACCTGCTCGAAGCGATGTGCCATGGTCTGTGCGAGCTCATCGAGCGCGACGCCGTCACCCTCTGGCGCGTGCTCCCCCTCGAGGCCCGCCGCGCCACCCGAGTCGATCTGGACACGGTCGACGATGCCCTCTGCCGGGACGTGCTGGAACGCTACGCGCGCGCCGGCATCGCCGTGACCGTCTGGGACGCGACCAGCGATATCGGAGTCGCAACGTTTCATGCCATCATCGTCGACCGCGAGCCCAATCCCCAGCGGCGCATCGGCCCCATGGGGGGAATGGGTTGCCACCCCTCGCGCAGCATCGCCCTGCTCCGCGCGCTCACCGAGGCCGCGCAGAGCCGGCTGACCATCATCGCCGGCGCGCGCGACGACGTCTTTACCCAACAGCTCGCGCCTGACACCTATTTGCAGGCGCTCCACCGCTCTCACGACGAGGCCACCGCGCCCGGCCCCCGCGCATCGTTTGCCGCCACCCCATCGCAGGACCACGAGCGGTTCGAGGACGATCTGGGCTGGATCCTCGAACGACTGCAGAGCCGCGGCCTCACGGAAGCGGTGGCGGTGAACTTGACCAAGCCGGAGCTCGGGGTCCCCGTGGTTCGCGTGGTGGTACCCGGATTGGAGGCGCTCAACGACCTTCCAGGCTATTGTCCCGGGCGGCGCGCGCGCGCCCTGCTCGACCGCCGCACCCCAGGTGTCGCATGACGATTCCCATCTTTTGCGGACCAACGCTGTACGGCGCCGAAGTCGGCCCCGACATCGAGCTCTTGCCGCCTGCCAAGCAGGGCGATCTCTATCGGGCGGCCAAACGAGGTGCGCCCGCCATCGGCTTGATCGACGGCTGCTTCGATCAAGCTCCGGCGGTCGCCCACAAGGAGATCCTCTGGGCCATGGCGCGCGGCATCCACGTCTTTGGCGCGAGCAGCATGGGCGCCCTGCGAGCCGCCGAGCTGGAGGCGTTCGGCATGGAGGGCGTCGGCGCCATTTTCGCGCAGTACCGCGATGGAACGCTCGAGGACGACGATGACGTCGCCGTCGCGCACGCGACCGCCGAACATGGCTATCGCCCGCTGTCGGAGGCGATGGTCAACATCCGCGCGACGTTCGCCGCCGCAGCGAGCGAGGGCGTCATCCAACCCGATACGCACCACGCCCTCGTGCAGATCGCAAAAGCGCTCTTCTACGAGGAGCGCCGTTACCCGCTCATCCTGGCCATCGCCGAACGACAATCCATATCGCCCGCCGACGTGCGCGCGCTGCGCGACTTCTTGCCCGCCGGCCGCGTGGATTTGAAGCGCCGCGACGCGCTCGCGCTCCTTACGCGGATGGCGGAACACCCGCGCACCGGCCCCGAAGCCAAAAAGGTGCGCTACGTGTTTTCGCACACGGAGGCGTGGGAGTCGCTCCGGCGCCGCATCGAGGCCGAGGGCCCGCCCCCGGCCTAAAGACGGGCGAGCAGCTCCCGCGCCTGCCGGACGTCGAGCGTATCGAACCCCTCGGTGAACCGCGCGAGCACGGGCGCGAGCAGCTCCCGCGCCTCCGCGGCCCGTGATTGGTTCATCAAGAGGCGCGCGTAGCTGGACGCGACCCGCAGCTCCAAGGACAGCGCGCGCTGCCGGCGCGCGACGGCGAGGCCGCGCTCGAAGGCCTCCCGCGCGACGGCGGTATCGGCCCCCATCGAGAGCGCGACCTCCCCGCGAAAACGATGGAGATCGGCTTCACGCTGGCGCTCGCCGGTGGTGGCGATGGCCGACTCCATCTCGTCCAACGTGCGCGTGGCGTCGGCCCATGCGCCCGAGCGCCATTGGGCCTCCGCCAGCGCCGCGAGGAAGACGGTGAACCCTGCGCGGGCGTTGCCGTTTCGGTAGTCGGTGAGGCCCTCCTCGAGATCGTCGACGGCCCCGTGCACGTCGGTGGCCATCCGCGACCAACCTCGTCCGACCTTCGTTTGCGGGAGGAGCTCGTACTGCTCCGAAATGAGGCAACACTCGTCCCACGCGCGGCGCGTGAGGTCGTACTCACCGCGGTAGGCGTGGCAGCTGCCCAGCTGGTTCATCGCAATCAAGAGGCTGAAAGGGTGCTCGACCCGCCGCGCGAGCGCCACCGCGGCGCGCGATTGTTCGATGGCCCGATCGGGCTCGCCCAAAAACCATAACACCCAGCCGAGGAACATCGTAAAGCTGACGCCCGGATCGAAGCCGGAGCGCATACACACCTTCCGATGCTTTCGAATATCGTAGAGCCCGAGCCCCACCTCCAGACATTCGCGCGCCGCGGCGAAGTCGCCCAGAAATGTGAGGCATGGCCCGAGCGCGGCGCGCGCGAGGAGCCTCATCTCGTCGTAGCCGGATTGATCCGCGAGCGCGACCAGCTCCCGCCCGATGTCGGCGGCGGCGCTGATGTGGCCCGCCATCAGGTAGAATTGACTTAGGCCGAACATCGATTGAAACGGCTGAGCGCCGCCGGCCCGCGTGCGCGGGGCGAGCTCCCGCACGCGCGCATAAGGCACTTGCACCTCCGGGGCGACCGCCCCTTTGGCGGCGATGAGCACGATGCCGCGTGAGAGCTGCAGCGCGAGCTCGCGCCGATCCCTGGATTCGCTCTCCGGGAGCATTTGCAATTGCGCGATCGCGCGCTCGTAGTGCGTCGCCGCGTCGGCGTTGGCCAAGCGCTCGGCGGCGCGCGCGCCGGCCTTCTCGAAGTAGGTGACGGCCTGCTCGCGATGACCGGCCTCCATGAAATGGGTCGCCACGATCTCGGGGTTTTGCTCGGCGATGCTCGGGAAATGCTCGACCAGCACGTCGGCTGCGCGAAGATGGACATGGCGCCGATCGTTCTTGACGAGCGACTGATAGGCGGCCTCCCGAACGAGCGCGTGCTTGAACGCATACGCCGTCGCCGCGCCCTGCGCCTGCCGGCGGAGTATGCCCGTCTCCACCAGCTGCATGAGCCCGATGCGCAAGGTCGCATCCTCGAGCCCCGAGACCATCCCGATCACGTCGTACGTGGCGTCGGGGCCGAGCACGGCGACCACGCGCGCCACGTCCTGTCCCACCATCGGCAGCGCGCCGAGCCGAGCGCGCAGGACCCCCTCGAGGGTGGCGGGGATGATGCCGGACGCGAAGGCATCGAAGGTCGAAACGTGACCTCGCTCGCGGGCGTCGTGCAGGGCCTCGGCCACGCTTCGCGTGAGCTCCTCCACGAAGAGAGGCACGCCCTCGGTCCGGTGCACGAGCTGCTCGACCAACGGCGCCGGCAGATCGCGACCCTGGCTCGTAAACGCGATCATGGCGCCGGTCTGCCCGGGCGAGAGCCTCTCCAAGGCGATGCGATGCAGGTGCGAGCAGCGCGGCCACGGGGGGTGAAACTCGGGCCGGGCGGTGACGATCACCAAGAGGCGCGCGGCGACCATGCGGCCGAGGAGCACGTCGAGCAGATCGATGCTCGACGTATCGCTCCAGTGCGCGTCCTCCACGATCAGGACCAGGGGTTCGCGCGCGGCCATGTGCTCGAGGAAGGTCACGAGCATGCTCTGCAAGCGCTTTCGAAGCAGGGCCGGGCTCGCGAGCAAGGGCGGGTAGCGCTCGCCGGTTGGGATCCCCAAGACCCGAGCGAGCAGCGGGACGTGATCGGAGAGCGAGAGCGCGCACTCCGTCAAGGCGCCCTCGAGGAGCGCGATCTTCGCGTCGGCCGGTGCGTCGCGGCGGAACCCCGTTTTGCGCAAGAGTCCTTCGAGGATGGGCTCGAGCGCGCTGTTCTGGAGGTGAGGCCAGCATTGGCATCGCACGACGCCAATCTCGTGGGGCGAGTCGGCCGCCGTTCGCTCCAAGTAGTGCGCGACGATACGCGATTTGCCAATGCCCGCTTCGCCGACGATCGATACGAACTGGCCTTTTCCGGACTTCACCTTATCGGCGAGCCCTTGCAGCGTTTGGAGCTCGCGCTCGCGGCCGACCAAGGGGGTCAAGGCGTCGCCGGGGACGGCATCGAAGCGGGTGATCTTCGGTTGCAGAACGCGGTAGTGGCGCACGGCCCGCGTCTTTCCCTCGGGCAACGTCTCCCCGCGCGGCTCGAGCTCGAAGGTGCGCCGCACCAGCGCCTCGGTGTCTTGCTCGATCAAGATTTCGCCTCGCCCGGCGCGCCGTTCGAGCCAGCTCGCCAGATCGAGCGCGGCGGCTTGGAGGCCCACCTGCGCGGCGCGCTCCGTGTGCGTCGCGATCGAGGGGCTGGTGGCGACGCCGACCTTCGCGCCGCCCCTCGCCTGCATGGCGTCGATGATGAGCGAGGCGGCGCGCAGCGCGCGCGGTGCGTTGTCCTCGTGCGCCACCGGATAACCGAAGCACGCGAGGAAGCGCGGACCGAGGAGCGACAACACCGTCCCTTCGAGCTCGGTCACCACGGTCGTACAAACGTCGAAGAAGTCTTCGAGCGATCCGGCCATCTCCTCGAGCCCCACCCCCGGTAGCTCCGGCGAGCCATCGAGCGCGCACGATAGGATGGTCACCTGCCGCATTTCGAGCTTCGGGCGAACCCGGCCCCCCGTCTGGTCGCTCTGGGTGCGCATCACCTGCGAGAGGGCGACCTCCAGCTTGACCAGCGCATCGAGCAGCTCGTCGGCCGTGCCGAAGCGTTCGGCGGCGTTCTTCTTCATGGCCCGCTGCGCGATCCGTTCGGCCTCCTCCGGGATCTCGGGGCGGAGCGCGCGCAAGGAGGGCGCCTCCTCGGACGAGGTGATGGCGTCGCGAAGCTCGTGAATGTCGTCGCCGTCGAAGGGTGCGTCGCCGGTGAGCAGCTCGAAGAACACGACCCCGGCCGCCCAGAGATCCGTGCGCGAGTCTTGCACCTCGCCCATCCATTGTTCGGGGGACATGTAGCGCGGTGTACCCCAGCGACCCCCGTGCATGGCGCTGGGCCCTCCCATCACGGTGGCCACGCCGAAGTCGAGGATCTTCGCCGTGCCGTCCTTGGTGATGAAGACGTTGCTCGGCTTGAGATCGCGGTGAAGGATGCCCGCGCGGTGCGCTTGCCCGAGCCCTTTTGCGATATCGATCATGATGCGGACGACGCACCGGGCATCCACGCCGCCGTCGCGCAACACATCGTCGAGCGGGCGCCCCTCCAGGTGCTCCATCACCAAAAAGGGCACACCGCGATCCGCGCCCATGTCGAACAGACGCACGATGTTCTCATGATTGAGCCGCGCACACGCACGCGCCTCGAGCTGGAGGCGCTCGAGCCCATCGGTGGTGCTGAGCGCCTCATTGATGAGAAACTTGATGGCGACGTGACGATCGAGCACCGCGTCGCGCGCGAGAAACACGACGGACATTCCGCCGCCGCCCAAGCGCTCGAGGAGCTCGAAGCGCTTTCCATCGGCTCCCCCCAGGAGCCAACCCGGGGTCGGCTCGATCGGCGGGGACGTCGCCGACGTGAGGGTCGAATCGCGGCCGGCGGGGCGCGGGCGAGCGGTAATGGTATGCGACAACGTATCGGCTCGATTATTCGATTTCATGGCTTATGAGCTCGGATTTCATTCGAATCGCGATATGTCACTTCGTCTACGAGGCAGCGCGCACATGAAATGAGCTGCCATTTCGCACGCGATGCGCGCGGCGTACGGGATGCACCGACAATGCCAGTCCATTCGAGGCTCTTGCGCCCCAGAGGCCGTTGAAATTCGGCCTTGCCCGCGCATGGCCCGTGCGCGACCCGTACCTGTGTACCGCGCGCGGTGTACCAGGCATCGGTACAGCACCGACCTTCGAAGCCCTCGCGAACCGCCCTGTCCTCTTTTGCGCGTTTTTTGGCTTTGCCCACCCGAAGCGCAAGGACTACGAATCCCCGTGTGGCCCTTCGCGAACCCAAAAGCGACCTCCCACGGCAACCGAGCACGACGGGTCGCCGCATCGCGGTCGTCGTCTACCCGGGGGCGCCGCTCCTGGACGTGACGAACACGCTCGAGGTCTTTGCGCGCGCCAACCAACGATTCATCGCCATGGCGAGCCGCCCTCCCTACGCGGTGGACCTGGTGGGCCCCGCAAAAGGCCCCGTCGCGACATCGATCGGCGTCCCCATCGTCGCGTCGCACGGCGTGGGCGAGGCCGACGGCCCCTACGATACCCTGCTCCTCGCGGGCGGAGAGTCGATTCACCTGGCCGCGCGCGACATGCCCCTCCGCGATTGGATCCGCCGCATGGCCGCGGGCTCCCGGAGAGTGGGCGCCATATGCCGCGGCGTATTTGCCCTCGCCGAGAGCGGCGTCCTCGCGGGGCGCCGCGCCACCACCCACTGGGCGTGGTGCGCCGAGCTCGCGGCCCGATATCCCGATATCGCCGTCGAACCGGAGCCCGTGTTCGTGCGCGACGGCTCCATTTATACGTCGGCCGGCGTCTCGGCCGCGCTCGATCTCGCGCTGGCCTTCGTGGAAGACGATCACGGTCGTCAATTGGCGCTGGAGCTCGCGCGCGAGCTGGTGCTCTACGTGCAGCGAAGCGCGGGGCAGCCTCAGATCAGCGCGCTGCTCTCGACCCAGCTCGCGACGCGCTCCCCCATTCGGGCGCTCCAAGCTTGGATCCTCGAGAACCTGGACGAGGATCTCTCGGTGCCCACCCTCGCGCGCCGCATGGGCATGAGCCCCCGCAATTTCAGCCGCGTCTTCGCGCGCGAAGTCGGGCGCACGCCGCGGCAGTTCGTCGAAAAGGTCCGCATCGAGGCCGCGCGGCGGCTCCTGGAGGAGACGGAGTACGGCATCGATGCCGTCGCCGCGCGGGTGGGGTTCACGAACACGAGCACGTTGCGCCGTGAGTTCTCCGGCGAGCTCGGGATCTCTCCAAGAAACTATCGACGCAATACGCAGCACTGAAACGGAGAATTCAATGCACTCTCTTTTATTTCGCCTCCTCACGGTGGGCGTCGGGGGCCTCATCAGCCTTCATCTCGCCATGAGCGGACGCGTGGGCGCCGAGCTCACCGCCGTGCGCGCGGGGATGGCTGGCCTGGCCGCGGCCAATGCGCTCTTCTGGGCCGTCGGCGCCATCACCGCGTGGACCGCATTTTTCTTCCTCGGCGGCGGCTCGCCGGCCGAATACCTCGCCGCCGCGCCCAAGCCGCTCCTCTCGGCCGGCGCGATTGGAGCCAGCATCGTATTTGCAGTTTCGTTCCTCGTCCCCGGCCGGGTCGGCGGCGCGGGCGCGGGCTTCACCTGCCTGGTCGTGGGGCAAGTGCTGATGGGCCTTCTCCTCGCGCATTTCGGCGCGCTCGGCTCGGTGACCGATCCCTTCTCGCTCCGCAAGCTCGCCGGCGTCGCCCTCGTCCTCGCGGGCGCTTGGCTCACCCAGCGGTGACTCACCCAGCGGTGACTCACCCAGCGGTGATCACGCGCGCAGTGATGACGGCCGCACGAGCGCCAGCGGCAGCATTGTTATGCGCACATCGATCGCAGGCGCATTCTTTCTGATTCAGAAAAGAAACAGATTCGAAGAAAGCGGCACCAAGGAACCGAACGCGCGAGTTGCCCTTTCCAGGGATGGAATTTGCGCGAGCAAAAATGGCTCCGCGATCGAGCCTTATCGATTGATTTGCATTTGCGCGATACGCCCACCATGGTATGAGCGAAATCGCAACGACGAGCCTCGCGCAAATCGACGTTCGAACGGCAGCCGATCCCCGGACCACGAGGGCGCGTGAATTCGTTGTCGCCTTGGCGCCCATTCACTCGATGTGATGGCGCCTTGGATCGGGACATCGACGACATGGTATCGGCGGGAATGGTCCATGAGCCGTTCCTGCATTCATCGAGCTTCGAGCTCATGCGGATCCGCCGGCGCCGCCAACCGCCGACGACCAAGGACGATGCCGCTATGAAATTGCTCTTCAAGCCCATCATCACCAAAGTTGCCGTCACCACCTTGGCGCTATCGCCCATCGCCGCGTGCAGCGGCTCGGACGACTCGTTCGGCTCCGGGCTCCAAGGCGCGGGCAGCACCAACCCACCGACCTCGACGCGACATCCAAGCGCCGATTGCCCAGGCGCCCCCGGCAAACCAGGCGGCGGGCCGGGCGACCTGCCCGCCATCGACAAATCGGCCAAGCCGATGGAGTTGCCCGATACGGTCTGGCCGAAGAATTACAAATTATGGTTCCGGCCGGACGCGGCCCTCAAGACGTTCATCGGTCGAGCCGATGTGGAGATCGAGGTGCGCAAGCCGGTCGACGCCATCACCGTCGCCGCCCATGGCATCACCTTCGCGCGCGACCGCAGCACCCTTCGCAATCGGTCGAATCCGTCCAAGGCGATCCCGCTGATCCCCACCCCGCAAACCTTGGGGGATCTGGTGCAACTGCGGTTGAACAGCGGCCAGATCGCGCCGGGCACGTACCAGCTCCATATGGAATGGGACGGCAAGATCCAGTTTTCGGACGCGGAGTACTGTCCGCCCGAAGAAGTCGTTCGCAATCCGTTCTGCTCGGCGGCGACGGGTATTTTCAAGGTTGGGCTCTCGACCCCCGAGGGCGTGAGCAGCGATGCCATCGTCACACAGGGCGAAACCAACTATGCGCGCCAGTGGTTCCCGGGCTGGGACGAACCGGCCTTTCGTCTGACCTTCGAGGTCACCGCCGAGGTGCCGGGCGAATGGAAGGCCGTGTCGAACGGTGCTTCCCTGCCCCCCATCAAACTTCCGGACGGCTACCAGCAGGTGTCGTTCGAAAAGACCCCGGCAATGCCGTCTTATTTGCTCTTCTTCGGCGGCGGCAAATTCGATGTCCTCGAAGAGGATCTCACCAGCCCGCTGGACGGCAGCCTCGTTCGCCTTCGCTGGTTCACGCCGCCCGGTCGTTCGAGCTGGGCCAGCTTTGCCATGCAGTGGACCAAAGAGGTCACGGCATATTACTACAAGTACACCAACGCCCCGCTGCCCTTCAAAAAGCTCGATACGATCGCGGCGAACGACAGCTACAACAACAAGCCACGAACCAGCTTCAGCGGCATGGAAAACTGGGCCGCGATCTTCGAGAACGCCGACCGGGTGCTGACCAAACCGGGTGATACGCCAACGCGGGGCACCGTAAGCTTGATCACCCACGAGCTGGCACACCAATGGTTCGGAGATCTGGTGACACCTGACTGGTGGGACAACGTTTGGCTCAACGAGTCGTTCGCCACCTGGTTCGCCAACCGCACCATGATCCAGTTTCACCCCGAGTATTACACCTTTACGGACTACGTGAACGGCAAGGTCCCCGTGTTCGACGCGGACGTCCTCGCGACCGCCCTACCGGTGCAGCGCAACCTGAGCGACGCCGGCTCCTTTGGCTTCTTCCGGCCGTCGGTCTTCGTTTACACCAAGGGCAATTACGTCCTGCAAACCTTGGAGAATTATCTGGGCGCCGAGGGCATGCGGAAGGGCCTGCAGATCTATTTGAAGGATTACGGCTTTGGCAATGGCACGCCGGAGCGTCTATGGCGTTCGCTGGAGCAAGGCAGCGGCAAGAAGGTGGCCGCCATCGGCGATAGCTTCATCCGCCAGACGGGCATGCCGCTGGTCACCCTCGACACGGAGTGCGTGGGCCGAACGACCCATGTCTCCATTGCGCAGCAGGCGTTTCCCAATCAAAACGCCTACCCCGCGTCGAGGTGGAACGTTCCGCTGACGATCGCCTACGGCGACACCCTGAAGGAGCGCAAGACCATCGTTCTCACGGAGGGCGGCACGCGAATCGAATTGCCGGGTTGCACCGCGGTGGTGGCCAACCCAACGGGCCTGGACTACTACGTATCCAACTACAGCGGTCCGGCCTGGAGCCATTTGCTCGCCAAGGTGCAGTCGGTCGCCAGCAACAAACCGTTGCTGACGAACATCGTCAACGATGCGACCCGCTTGTTGGCCGCCCGCCTCATTTCGCAGGCGCAGTTCGATCAAATCAAGAACGTGATCAACTTGCCCGCCCCGTTGCAGGCGGACACCCTGAACGCGCTCGAGGATGCGCACAATCCGCCCCACCCCTTGCACTATCGGGGCGAAATGAAGCTGCGCGAAAATCCGCAGCCGTAGCACCTCCGGCAACGGCCATCGTCGCCCTGGCGGATCGACCCTCGACGATATGCCATTGCGAGGGCCGACTCCGCCGGCGGCGCTTTAATGCATTTGCTCCGGCCCGTCGAGGTGGGTGCGCAGCACGGGGACCGCGGTGACGGTGAGGATGCCCGCGGTGGCCCCGATGCGCTCGCGCAGATCGTTCAGCGCAGCGAGATCGGCGACGCGCACGGAGAGGATCACGTCCATTGGCCCCGAGACATGGTGGCAGGACTCGACCTCGGGATATCCGGTGAGCGACGGAATGATCCGCGCGCAGGGGCGCCCTTCGATTCGAACGAGGAGAAACGCCTTGACCCCCGGCCGCTCGACCGGATCGGACAGCTCGACGGTGAAGCGTTTGATGATGCCATCGCGGACGAGGCGCGCGAGGCGATCTTGCACCGTGCTGCGCGACACGCGCAGCGCACGGGCGAGCGACAGGATGGGTTGTCGGCCATCGCGGCGCAGCATCTCGATGAGATCGCGATCCAAGGCGTCGACGTCGTCGCTCTTTTTGTTCATCCTGGCTCCATGGTCTCACGTTCATGGGGCCCGGTGCAGACTTCGTCAAATCGACTGCTCGCTGGACATTTTGCAGCCTCGAGTCCGGCGCGGCGCGCGCCTACGGTTCCTGCGAAAGGAGTCTGCGCGATGGCGAACGTGGTTCGTATTCATGAGTACGGAGGGCCCGAGGTGCTGCAGGTGCACGAAGCAGCCGTGGGCCGGCCCGGGCCCAACGAGGTCCGGCTGCGGCAAACGGTGATCGGGCTCAATTTCGTCGAGGTGTACTTTCGCCGCGGGACCTTCGAGGTGCCGCGACTTCCGCAGGTGCTCGGGAACGAGGCGGCCGGCGTGGTCACCGAGGTCGGCGAGGGCGTGACCGATGTTCGCATCGGCGATCGCGTGGTGTACGCGGATGGACCGCTGGGGGCGTATGCGACCGAGCGCCTCTATCCGGCGGATCGGGTGGTGCCCATTCCGGACGCCATCTCCGACGAGCAGGCCGCGACCGTGTTTCTCAAAGGCCTCACGGCGAGGTATTTGCTGAAGGACATCGTTCGATTTTCGCCGGGCGACACCGTTTTGTTCCAAGCGGCCGCCGGCGGCGTGGGCACCATCTTCGCGCGGTGGGCGAAGGCGCTCGGGGTCCGCGTGATCGGAACGGTCTCCCGCGAGGCGAAGGTGACCTTTGCGCGCGAGGCCGGGTGCGACGCCGTCATCGATCGCAGCCGCGAGGACATCGGCGAGCGCGTGGCCGCCTTGACCGACGGGCGCGGCGTGAAGGCTGCGTTCGACGCCGTAGGCAAAGATACGTTCCGCGCATCGCTCGCCGCCCTTGCGCCGCGCGGAACATTGGTGACCTTCGGCAAAGCCTCGGGCGATCCCGAGCCCATCGCGCCCTTCGAGCTCGCCGCGCGCTCCCTCGCGCTCACCTGGCCGATCCTCCCCGTGTACACGGCCACCCGCGACGAGCTCCTCGCCGCCGCGCGCGATCTGTTCGATGCCGTGGCCCGTGGTCAGGTCCCTGCGCGTCCGAGCCGCAGCTATGCCTTCGACGAAATCGTCGAGGCGCACCGCGACTTGGAGAGCGGCCGCACCGTGGGCGCCGCCGTCCTTCGCGTTTGAGCGCGACGGCGACCGCTATGGCGCCGTGCCCTTCGGCCCGAAGGCATTTCGAAATACGATGGGGTCGAAATACTCGATGTACTCGATGATCTTTTCGCCCTGAAAGATGAACACCCCGGCGTACGTATTGTCGTAACGGCCGCCGGCGCGAAGCTCGATATCGCCGCGAAAGGTCACGAAGAGCCGATCGGGATCGACCATGTCGTGGATGACCAAGTCGGGGTAGCGGCCGTAAACGAAGTTCGTCGGCATTCCGCTGTATTGACGGGAGATGGCCGCGCGGCCCTCGAGCTTGGGGGGGAGAAGATCCGCCGGTGCGTACGGCATGGTCTGCACGCCGTCTTCGGCGAAGAGATCCACCGCACCGGCGATGTCGAACGCCTCCAAGCGCGAGAAGTAACTTCGAATGGCCTCGCGGTGCGCGTTTCGGCGTTGGTCGTCGTTCATGCGGCCCTCCGAGGAGGAGTCGTCGTTGGTGCAGCACGGAAGGGTGATCATGGCCGCCAGCAAAAGGGCGACCGCGCCCGAGCATCGCCAAATGAAGCTCATCGCGACCTCGGTGCGAGGGTTCGCTGCAGATGCTCCGCCGCCGAGCCCGCGGCTCGATCCACGGTGCGGGGCTCGTCGTAAAAGTCGAACTGCGAGGGTCCGGATATCCATTGGACGTCGTGCGGCGCCGTCAACCCGGCCGCGAACCGCCGCACGCCGTCGGGGATGGCCGCGCCCTCGCTATGCACGATGCGGATGGGCACCCGAACGCGCGGGGCCTCGCGAATGGGGTCGAAGCCGAGCCACCCCGGCCACGACATGACCGCAAAGCGATTGCCCCATTGGGGAATACCGCCCCGCGCCGCGCTCAAGTAATAATCGAAGTTCCCCATGGCCGCCGCGGGATCGGTGGCGCTGGCCGCCGGCACGTACGAGACACGTTGGCTCGCGCGGTATTCGCGCTCGGCCGCGCTCCCCGCCTCCGTGCGTGCCTTCACGCCCTCTTCGCCGCCGTAGACGGTGCGCACCAGCTCCGAATCGTGCAACCACGGCGCGATGAGGACCAATGAGCGCACCCGCGGATCGTCCGCCGAGGCGATGACCGCATAGCCCGCGCTCGCGCACACCGCCACCGCGCCGATGCGTCCCGGGTCCACCGCCGGAAATGCCGACAAGGCATTTACCGCCGCACGAATATCCTCGATCTTGTTCTCCGGAGATTCGAAATACCGCGGTACACGCGCCGCGTTCGCGTCCGGCTCTCCGGCGCTGCGCGCGGGCGCGCTATCGGACGCAGGCACGCTCTCGCCGAACCCGCGGAAGTCGAAGGTGAGCGCTGCAAAGCCGGCGGCCGCGAGGCGCTCCGCGTAGAGCGCGGGCATTTGTTCTTTCACCGTCGTCCACGAACCCGTGACGACCACCGCGGGCCATCGCGTGCTCGCGGGCGCGTTGGCCGGCAGCCTCAAAACGCCGACCAGGCGGGTGCCGCGGCTGTCGAACGCGACGTGCTCCACGCGAAACTTCGCGGGCTCGGGCGGCGGCAGGTCTGCGCGGGCGCGGGCTTGATCGAGCAGTTGCGCATTGCCGATGGATTCGCCCGGGATCATCCGCATTCGGGAGACCTTCCAGCCGCGGGGGGTGCGCACCAGCTCGTGCTCGTAGCGCCCGGCGAGCACCCAGGTGTCGCCGCCCGGGGCGCCCTGCAGCCGGTGGGTGGCGCGAAAGGCGGATTTCACGCGCGCCAAATCGGTATCGACCCAGGCGATGGCGACGTCCGAGAGGACGTGCTCCGTCGCATCGAACGCGCCCAACAGAGGCCGCCAGCGGGCCACGATCTCCTCCGGCAGCAGAAGATCGGGGGTCCCGTAGTCGAGGACCACGCGCGCCGCAAAGGCGTCTTGCACTTCGGCCCAGCGGCGCAGGTCGGCGCCGCGGGCGATGGTCTCGACCGCGGCGGTGATGGCCTTGCGGTCGGCGTCCTTGGGATCGGCCGCGGCATCGCCCGCCGGAGGCGATGTGGAGCCGCACCCCGCGAGGGCGAGCGAACCCGAGAGAAGGGAGAGCCCCGAGAGGCCCAACATCGAGGCAAGCAAATGCAGTTTCGAGCGAATCATGTCCGTCTCCTGGCGACGAATGTGCGCCGGAGCCCGCGGGTCGATTTGAACGATGCTGCTCCAAACGTTTGAACGATCCTGACGCGAACGCGGCCGCGTCGCTTGATGGGACGATGGCGACGCGGTAATCCAAGGCATGGGCCTGCGCAGCGCCATTCCCTTCTTCGATGGCTCGTCCGGATCGCGGGTCGACGCGCTGGAACATGCGGACATGATCCGCTCGCGCGCATGGCCGGGGCTCGTCGTCGAGGCGGGCACCAACGACCGCTGGGACGTCGACGAAATCGGCGTTCGCGATCATTTCGTGTCGCTCAACACCGACGAGCACCCGCTCGCGTTCTCCGTCAAACGCGGAAAGGGCTTTCGCCGCGTGGTCATGCCGCCCGGCTCCGTCTGGTTCTGCCCGGCCGGTGAGAGCTTCTCGCACCGCGTGCAGCAGCCTTGCGGCTTTCTCCTGGCGAGCCTTCGCCCGGCGAGCCTCGCCCAATTGGCGGGAGACGACGGATTGCGCTTCGAGCGCGGCTACGCCATTTCGAGCCCCAAGCTCGAACACGTTCTGCGCGCGCTCGGCGCCGAAATGAACGACGGCGGCATCCACGGCTCGGCCCTCGCCGATGCGCTCACGACCGCGTTGGCTATCTGCCTGGTCGAAACATTCGCCGAGAGGACGCCCGATCGGGTCGGCCCGAGCCTCTCACCGCACGCGCTCGCCCGGGTGCGCGACAAGATCGACGCGGAGCTGGGCTCCGAGCTCACCGTCTCGAGCCTCGCCGGCGAGGCCGGTCTCAGCCCTGCCCACTTTACGCGCGCCTTCAAAGCATGCACGGGACTGCCGCCGTATCGCTACATCGTGGCGCGGCGCCTGGAGAAGGCCCGGGTGGCGTTGCAGCTCCCGGGCGCGCGCGTGCTGGAAATCGCGCTTCGTTTCGGCTTTGCCGACCAGGCTCACTTCACGCGCATGTTTCGCCAGCGATTCGGCGTCACGCCGGGCGCCATCGCCCATGGCCCGCGGTCCGACCTCACATGAGCGCGATGTCGACGCGCCGATCGCGGGCCCAGCTGGACTCGTCGGTGCCCGTTGCATCGAGCTTGCCGCGGGAGGTCGCCACGATCTTCGATTTGGCGACGCCCAGCTGCGTGAGGTAGCTGCCCACGCTCTCGGCGCGGTGCTCGCCGAGCGCGAAGTTGTACTCGGTTTCGCCCCGGGCATCGGCGCGGCCGGTGAGTTGGAGTGAACGGCCCTTGAGCGGCCCGGTGGTCACGCATTTGGCGACTTGATCGAGCACCTCGCGATCCTGGGGAAGAAGAGAGCTCTGCTCCAAATCGAACTTCGGCGCGCTATCGACTTTGTTGATGACGATGTTGCACGCGGCCATGATGTCCCCAGATATAGACACGGCCGAGCCATTGAACGCGGGCGGCGCCTTCGTTTCGGGGGCGGGGGCCGTGCGGGCGACGGGTGCCATGGCCGGCGGTGGGTTCTGCTGCTCATGTGCGCAGCCTCCGGCGAACACGCCGAGAAGGGAGACGCCGAACATCGGCAGGACAAAGCACGAACGAATCTTCATGGGAGCCTCCGTTGTCGTTCCGAGAGTCAATCGGTGGACATGCCAATGCATTCCCTTGTGGGGTCATTGCGCGTGCTGCGTCAGAGGTAAATTCCATGAAACGTCGCCCCCCATGCAACACCACGACGTCCGCAACACGCGCAAACTGCGGCGTATCCGTGGCGCGGCGCACGCAAAACATTCACACCTTACCGAACCCGGCCATATCTTCGCGGCGACTGCTTACAATTTTACATGGTGGGGTATCGCGTCCGCGGCGGCACGCCTTGTCCATGGCCGCCGGCAAAGCAAGTTGAAGCCGAGCCATGCGGGTAGCGAACTCGTCTCCGACCTCCGCCCTCCATGCGCGCGAAGCCGGCATGTTCGAATCGCACGGCGGCAAATCGAATCTCTCCGTCATCTGCAATCGAAACCCAATGGCACAAATGGCATTACGCTCTCATTCCCGTCGTCTCGCGTTTTCGGCGTGACGAAATCCTTCGACGCACGGCGTCCCCGTGGTTCGCGTCGATTCGCGGGGCGGGGCAAATGTTCCCGCACCACGCGACCAGAGGGCCCGTCGATTCCGGCAGGGACGAGCGAGCGGCGCAGACATGTAGGCTGGCACCTCACCTTCACCGAAGGCGCCGCATTGACACCGCTTTCCACCGAGAGATATACGGTTCGGTCAGGCAGGCGGGCGCAGGCTTGCATTTGTTAGGAAACTTTACTAACTATATGCGTCCTTCGAGTTTCGTTGCTCGCATGCCCGGGATGGAGGTCACGAAATGATCGGTTCGACGGTGTCGAAGAAAGCGACTGCGCGGCGTATTTTCAGTGCGCTGGCGCTCGGAATGCTGTTGCCCATGTGCACCGAAAATGCCGGGCAGGAAGAGAGTGGTACCGAGCCGGCCGACTTATTGGCCGGACCGGGGGAGCGGCAGACCTTGCGGGATGGGTGGGCCATCCGCTCGTCGAAGGAGGTCACGCAGGATGGCGCGGCCCTATCGACCGTGGGGTTCGACTCGTCGGCGTGGCTTCAGGCCACCTTGCCCAGCACCGTGGTGGCCGCGCGCATCGCCCGCGGGGACTTCCCCGATCCGAATTTCGGTATGAACATGCGGAACATCCCGGGCACGACGGATTATCCCATCGGGGAGAACTTCTCGCTGTTCGAGATGAAGGACACCAACCCGTACAAGGTGCCCTGGTGGTATCGCACGGAGTTCGAGGTCGCGTCCACCGGCGGGCGGACGTGGCTGCACTTCGATGGGATCAACTACCGCGCGAACATCTGGCTCAATGGCAAGAAGATCGCGAGCGAGACGGACATCGCGGGCTCGTACCGGCGCTACAACCTCGATGTGACGGGGATCGTGAAGCCCGGGCAGCGCAACGCGCTGGCGGTGCAGGTGTTCGCGCCGCGCAAGAACGATCTGGCGCCGAGCTTCATCGACTGGAATCCGCAGCCGGCCGACAAGAACCTGGGCATCTGGCACGACGTGTACCTGACCACCACGGGTTCGGTGAAGATCGAGCACCCGTTCGTGGTGTCGAAGGTGCCGAACACGCGCCAGGCCAGCTTGACGGTGAACGCCGAGCTGTCCAACGCGACCAACGCGGCCATCTCGGGCACGGTCAAGGTCACCATCGACGGCAACATCCAGTTCTCGGAGCCGGTGACCCTGGCCGCGAAAGAGTCCAAGGCGCTGAGCATCACGCCGGACAAGCACCGCGAGCTGGTCATCGATTCGCCCAAGCTCTGGTGGCCCTACCAGCTGGGCGAGCAGAACCTCCACGATCTGAAGTTGGAGTTCGTGGCCGAAGGCACCGTATCCGACGTCTCCACGAGCCGGTTCGGCATTCGTGAAGTGAAGATGGATATGATCGACGGCGGCAAGTGGTCGCAATACAAAGTGAACGGCACGCCGCTGCTCATCCGCGGCGCCGGCTACACCTCGAACTTCATGTTCCGCTTCGACGACAAGCGCGACGAGCAGGAGATGCAGCTCGTCAAGGACATGGGCCTCAACACGATCCGCATCGAGGGGAAGATGGCCAACGACCATCTCCTGGAGGTGACCGATCGCGAGGGCATCCTGGTGATGACCGGGTGGGAGTGTTGCAGCGTGTGGGAGTACTGGCAGGACGAGGGCCACGATCTGAGCTGGACCCCCGAGAGCCACGTGATCGCCCAAGAGTCGCTGCGCAGCCAGCTGCTTCGACTGCGCGGGCGCCCGAGCCTGCTCACCTTCCTCTACGGGAGCGACAGCCACCCGCCGGCCGACATCGAGAAGGAGTACCTCAGCGTGGTGGCGCAGGCGCGGTGGCCGCTGCCGGCGCAGAACCAAGCCTCCGAGCGCGATCCGAGCACGGTCACCGGGCACTCGGGCTTCAAAATGCCGGGACCGTACGATTACGTGCCGCCCGTTTATTGGTACGCCGACAAGAAGTACGGCGGGGCCTGGGGAGGATTCAACAGCGAGACGGGACCGGGACCGGCCGTGCCGAACGTGGACAGCTTGAAGAAGTTCCTGCCGGCCGACAAGCTCTGGCCCATCAACTCGGTGTGGGATTACCACATGGGCGGCGGGCGCTTTGCCAACCTCGATATCCACACGAAGGCGCTCGAGGCGCGCTACGGAAAAGCCAACAACGTCGAGAACTACGCGCTCAAGTCCCAAGCCATCGCCTATGACGGGGAGCGCGCGGAGTTCGAGTCCTACCGCCGGAACAAGGGGAAGGCCACCGGCATCGTCGCCTGGATGCTGAACAATGCGTGGCCGTCGATGCTCTGGCACCTCTATGATTATTATTTGGCGGCGGGCGGCGGTTATTATGGAACGAAGAAGGCCAATGAGCCGATTCACATTCAGTATTCGTACGACAATCGGACGGTGGTGGTGGCCAACGACTCGGCAGCGCCGGTCAGTGGATTGAAAGCGACCGCCGAGGTCTATGACCTCAAGCTCAAGAAGCTCTTCTCGGATCAGAAGACGGGACTCACGGTTTCCACCGATAAAAGCGTGGTTGCGCTCACGATCCCGGCGCTCTCCAACCTCACCTCCACGTATTTCGTGCGCTTGGTGCTGCGCGACGCGCAAGACAAAGTGGTGGGCCACAACTTCTACTGGCTCTCGACCAAAGCCGATAAATTCGATTGGGACAAGAGCGACTGGTGGGGAACCCCCGTCACCCAACACGCGGATCTGACGGGCGTAAACTCGCTCCCCAAGGCCGCGCCGGCCTTGACCGCCACCGCGGAGGGCACGGGGGCGCAGCGCAAGGTGCGGGTGACCGTGCAGAACGACAACAAGACCTTGGCGTTCCTCTTGCGTTTGAAGGTCACCAAGGGCAAAGGCGGCGACGAGGTTTTGCCGTCGACCTGGAGCGACAATTACATTTCGCTCTTGCCGGGTGAGAAGCGCGAGGTCGTGGCGGAGTTTGCCGCGAGCGACATCGGCAACGCCAAGCCCACCGTGGTGCTCACGGGCTGGAACGTGGCCGAGACGACGGCGCAGCCCTGATGCGCCATCCGCCCCAGGGGTGCGCCGCTCCAGGCGTACCCCCGGGCGCGGCCTTTGCTCCCCATGCGTGGCGCGCTACGTACGCTCCGCGCGTATGGCGCGCGACATACGCGCGCACGCGTGGCGCGACCTATGCTCAACGGGCGCGGCGCAGGACCGTGTGCCAGCGTGTGACTGTGTAGAGGAGGGGGCCGGCGACGACCACGGCCGCGCCGAAGGCGAGGGCGTTCATGGAGCCCACTTTTTCATGAGCGTTGTCGATGAGCGCAAAGCCGAGCAAGAGAATGGGCCCGACGCACAGCAAAAGCGCGCCCGGGAGGCCGCCGGGCACCTTGAAGGGCCGCGCCAGCGAAGGCTCGCGGACGCGGAGCGCCACGAAGGCGATGAACTCGAGCACGAGGCTCGTCCCGTAGAGGAGGATGTCGAGCGACGCGAGCCTGCGAAAGCTCAGGCCGAGCGACGCCGTCCAAAGGGCCGAGCAGAGGAGGATCGCCACCCACGGTGCGTCGTTCGAGCGAAACCGACGCGTGCAGACTGCAGGTAAATAGCCATCCTCCGCCAGGACGACCGGGAGGCGCGAGTAGGAGAGGCAGAGCGCGTTGAACATGCCGAGGGCGCTGAGCATGCCGCCCACGACCACCGCGATCGCGAGGGCCGCGCCGCCGAATTCGCGCGCCACGTCCACCCACGATCCGGTCTCCCACGACGAGGGATCGATGCCCGCGTACCACATGGCGGAGACCGGGATCATATAGGCGGTCGCGATGAGCGCGGTGGCCAAGAGCACGGCCAGCGGGTAGGTGCGCTGAGGTCGCGCGACCTCTCCGGCGACGGTGGAGACGTTGTCCCAGCCCATGTAGTTCCACATGGCCACGAGCACGCCGGACGAAGCGTCGGTCAGCGAGAGATGGGGCGCGGTGGCCGGAGCCCGCGGGGCGAGGCCTGGACGGAGCACGCCCAAGAGCGCGAGCAGGACGAAGGGCGCCGTGAGCAGCACGGTCATGAGGGCCGAGCCATCGCCCACGGCGCGCGCGCCCGCCATGTTCCAGAGCGCGCACGCGCCGATGAAGGCGACCGAGATGGCGATGGGGTACGGGGGCGCGGCCATCGCGGGCCAGAGCCGCTGCAGGTAGAGGACGAACAGGGTCGGGTAGATGGCCATGTCGAAGACGCTGGCCGCGAGCGACAGCCATGCGCCTTGGTAGCCCCAGAAGGGCCCGAGGGCGCGGCGCACCCAAATGTAGTAGCCGCCGTCCTCGGGGAGGGCCGCGGAGAGCTCGCCCACCATCAGCGCCGTGGGCAGGCTCCAGAGGAGGGGCGTCACCAGCAAGAGGACGATCGAGAGGCCGAAGCCCGTCTTCTGCACCAGCTCTTCGAGGCCGTACGGCCCGCCCGAGACCATGAAGTAGAGCGCGCCCACGAGGGGGAAGAGCGTGATGCGGCGGCGGAGGGGCAATGCGGGGCCACTCTACCGCAGGCTCTCGCGTCGGGCGGGCTGAGCGGCCTCGACGCGGCCGCGCGGAAGGTTTTGGCGATGCGGCGCAAACGTCTTGACGTGTTGAAAACTATTATTAGACTATGTCTAAATCTCACACGACGTAAGAAAACAATAAGGGAATCAAGGAGATCACGATCATGCTGACCGTTGGAGACAAGCTTCCGGAGTTCAAGCTCACCGCCGTTGTTAGCCGCGAAAAGGGTAAGGAGTTCCAGGAGATCACCTCGGCGAGCTACCCCGGCAAGTGGAAGGTGCTCTTCTTCTGGCCGCTCGACTTCACCTTCGTGTGCCCGACCGAGATCGCCGAGTTCGGCAAGCGCGCGCAGGACTTCCGCGATCGCGACGCCGAGGTGCTCGGCGCGAGCATCGACAGCCAATACGTGCACCTGGCGTGGCGCAACGACCACGCCGATCTGAAGAACCTCTCGTTCCCGATGCTGGCGGATCTCAAGCGCGAGCTCTCGAGCGCGCTCGGCATCCTGCACAAGACGGACGGCGTCGCGCTCCGCGCCACCTTCATCGTGGACCCCGAGGGCATCATCCGTTTCGCGAGCGTCCACGATCTGTCGGTGGGCCGCAACGTGGAAGAGGTGCTCCGCACGCTCGACGCGCTGCAGACGGACGAGCTTTGCCCTTGCAACTGGAAGAAGGGTGATCCCACCCTGGAGGCGGCGTGACCACGGCGGAGACGCCGCCGACGGTAGAAGCACTGCGCGCGCTTCTTCCGGAAGCGGCCAAAGACATCAAGCTGAATCTGCAGTCGATTTTGAGCGGGCCAGGCTCGCTGACGAACGACCAGAAGTGGGGCGTCGCCATCGCATCGGCGATCGCCTCACGCAGCGAGCCGCTGCGCGCTGCGCTGGTGTCGGACTCCGCGGTCGCGGGGGTCGAGGCCAAGGTCGTCGAGGATGCAAAGGCCGCCGCGGCCATCACGTCGATGAACAACATCTACTACCGATTTCGTCACATGATCGGCAAGCAGACGTATTCCGACAAGCCCGCGCGACTCCGCATGAATCGTCTGTCGTCGCCCACGACCACCCGCGCCGATCTCGAGCTGTTCTCGCTCGCCGTCAGCGCCATCCACGGGTGTGAACGCTGCGTCCGTGCCCACGAAGAAGCGGTCCTCGAACGTGGCATCTCCGAGGACCAAGTCCACGATACGATCCGCCTCGCCGCCGTCATCCACGGCGCGGCGGTCGCCCTCGACGAGGTCGTGCGCGGACCTCGCTGACGTGTCGCGGGCGCTAACCTTGCGGGCCTTTCGCGGGCGCTGACGCCGCGGACCGCTCGCAAGGTCGGCGTAGTGCCGGACCACAAATCGTAGCGTCGAACGAACCGCCAGAACGCCGGCCCCAACCGGAGGTTCTGGCGGTCTTCGTTTTTGGGCGCCCGCACATACGGCCCTTACGCCACGGGCAACACCACCAAGAACCGCGCCCCCGGCGCCGCAGCTTGGTCATCGAGCCGGACATCCCCTCCATGTGCGCGCGCGATCTCGCGCGCAATCCCCAGCCCCAAGCCCGACCCCTCCCCGCTCTTGGTCGCGCTGGGCGCGCGAAAGAACGGCTCGAAAATGCGCTCGCGATGATCGGGCGCGATGCCGGGGCCCTCGTCGGCGATCCACGTGTGGATCGCGTCGCCGCGTTGGGCGGTTTCGATGCGGACGGTGCCGCCGGCGGGTGAGTGGAGGATGGCGTTCTCGAGGAGGTTGCGAAAGAGGCGGGTCAGATCGTGGTGCCGGTGCTGCACGGTCGCGCCGGTCGCGCCGGTCGCGAGCCGGAGCTCCAAGGAGACGGCGCGCTGGCGCGCCAGCTCGGACACCATGGCGCGCGCATCTTCCACCGTGCGCTCGAGCGCGATGGGCTCGGATTTGCCGCCCGCGTCGCGTTGGGTGCGGGCCAGCGAAAGAAGATCGTCGGCGAGCAGCTTGAGCCTTCGGGTCGCCTCCAGCGCGTGCTGGATCGCGTGCCGGTAGCCTGCGCTGTCGCGCTCTTTTCGGAGCGCCTGCTGCAACTCCCCATAGAGCGCGGTGAGCGGCGAGCGCAGCTCGTGGGCCGCGTGGGCGATGAACCGCTGCTGCGTGGCCACCAGCTCCCCCAGCCGCTGCACCATGTCGTCGACGTCGGAGCCGAGCTGCGCCACCTCCGGATCGCCCGATTGAACGTCGGTGCGCACGGTGAGATCGCCGTCGGCGACCGCCCGCGCCACCGCGGCGATGTTGCGGTGATCGCGCGTGAGTCGCCCGCTCATCCAGTAGCCGATCATGCTCGCCCAGGCGACGGCCACCACGAACGCCGTCAGCATGGCGCGCGAGAGGTAAGCGGTGTCGTTCTCGAAGTCCTCGCGCGAGGTGGCGAGGAAGAGCATATGGTCCGGCTGCTCGTGGATCGGCATGAACACGCCGCGCATGTGCTCGCGCTCGAAGATGAAGTCGAAGGCGTGCCCCGGCGGCTTCTGGATCTCCGTCAGCGGCGGCGGGCGCCGCTCGAAGGGGTACGTCGCCGCCAGCACCGCGCCGGAGGAGTCGTAGATGATGCCGAACTTCGTCAGCGGCCCGACGTCGGCCGCCGCGGGGCCCGGCCTGTCGGAGAAGCGCAGGCCGTGCTGGTGCGTCTCCACGGCCTCCGCGCGCGCGACCGCGAGGAGCGAGTCGTCGAGCTGCTTTCGCTGCAAGCCGTTGAAGGCGACCAGCACCGCCGAGAACGCGCTCCCCAACGTGAGCGCGGTGACCGCAGCGAGCCACAAGGTGGTCCGCGCGCGAAACGTCATGGATCGTCGCGCCGCTCGCGCAGCCGATAGCCGAGGCCGCGCACCGTCTCGATGCGCCAGGCTTCATCGCCGAGCTTGTCGCGCAGGCGGCTGATGTGCACGTCGAGGATCCCGGAGCCGGGGTCGAAGCCCAGGTTCCACACGTCGGCGAGCAAGGTCGAGCGCGACACCGGCTCGCTGCGGGCGATGGCCAGCCGCAGGAGCAGCTCGTACTCGCGCGAGCGCAGATCGAGCACGTTGCCCGTCAAGGTGCAGCGGCGGCGCAGGCGATCGATCGTAAGCTCCCCCACGCGCAGCTCCGCGAGCTGGGCGCTGCGGCGCACGAGCGCGTTGAGGCGCGCGAGCAGCTCTTCGACCTCGAAGGGCTTCACCAGGTAATCGTCGGCGCCCGCTTGAAGGCCGCTCACGCGATCGCTCAGCTCACCGCGCGCGGTGAGCATCAAGATGGGCGTCAGCACCCCCGCGCGCCGCAGCTGATCGCAGAAGGTGGGGCCGTCGCCGTCGGGGAGCATCCAGTCGAGGATGATGACGTCGAACGCCACGTCGCGATCGCGCGCACGCGCGAGGCCGCTGGACATGTCGACGGCGAGCTCCGGGGTATCGCCTTCTTCGGACATCACGCGAACGAGAAATTCGCCCAGCGTCGGATCGTCTTCGATGATCAGTACTTTCACGGTCTCTCGCTCCCAGCTCGGTCGGCTCCATGCAAACCGATGATGCGTCGCTCGATTCCAACTCGGGCCATCTTCTTACACGATTGTAAGCACCTCCCCCCACACGGAAAGCTACCTTTGACGCGTGGGATGCTCGACCGAGAGTAGCTCAATTCGCGCGCCCCGAAGGCGCGCATCCGCAGCACCGGCAGCACCAGGCGAGCACGGCACCGAACGATGAAGCGACTCGGGCGGAGGCTTCCTCTGGCGCTCTGCGGCGCGACCTTCGTTTTTTTCGGCGTGTCCAGCGAGAGCGCCGAGGCGCGCGGTCCGGTCGTGCAAGAGCCCGCGGCCTCGCCGCCCGGCGCCGGCAGCGCGGTGAGCGTGCCCGAGACGGACGCGCCGCACGGGTTCACCTTGGAGCAAGCGCTGGCGGCGCAAAAGCGAGGGCACCCGCTGCTCACCGCCGCCAAGGCCAACGTGCGCGCGGCGGAGTCGCAGGCGACGGCGGCGGGGCTCTGGAGCAACCCGCAATTGGATGCAAGCTACACGCGTAGCACGGGCACCACCAGCTACGACTCCTTCGGCTACGGGACGGCGGGCATCACGCAGTTCATCGAGCTCGCGGGCGCGCCCGCCGCACGAAAGCGCTCGGCCGAGGCCGAGACGCGCGCCACCATGGCCGACGGCGCGGGCCTCTCGCGGAGGCTCGCGTTCGACGCGGAGGAGGCGTACGTGAGCCTCGCCGCGCAGATCGCGCGCCGCGGGGTGTCGGAGGAGACGGTGAAGGATCTCGAGCGCGCCGATCGCATCGTGCGCGCCCGCGTCGGCGCAGGCATGGCGCCCCAGTACGATGCCTCGCGCATCGCCATCGCGCTGGCGGCCGCGCGCGCCGAGCTGGGGGACGCGGAGGCGAACGTCGCGCGCGCGCGCGGCGATCTGGCGACGGCCGTCGGCCCTTCGGTCGCGTCCCTTCGCGGCGATCCCATTTACGACTTCGACGCGACGCCGCCCCTGCCCGCGCTCGCCGAGCTGCAGCGCGATCTGCTCGCGCACCGCACCGACCTGCGGGCGGCGCAGTACCGGGCGGAGAGCGCGCGCCAAGCGATCGCCAGCGCCCAGCGCTCCGTCTTTCCGGGCATCGGAGTGCGCCTGGGGGCGGGCTATGGGCAGGCGCCGAACCAGACCGATCTCGGGGTGGGCATCGTGGTGCCGCTCCCCTTGGTCGATCGGGGCCAAGGCTTGGTGCCCGCCGCCCGCGCCCGCGCCGAGGCCAACGACGCGCTCGCCGACGCCATCGTGGTCGCCGCGCGCGAGCGCCTCAACGCCGCGCACGCAGAGCTCCTGCGAAGGCGCGAGACCTTGGAGAAGTACCGCGCCGAGATGCGCGTGATCAGCCTGGGGATGCGCTCGGAGGCGGAGGCCGGCTACCGCGAGGCCCGCCTCTCCGTGTTGGAGCTGGTCGACGCGTACCAGAGCTTCCACGATGCGCGGCTGAAGATGATCGAGCTGGCCGTGAACGCATCGCTCGCCGAGGTCGCCGTGCGCCGCGTGCTCGAGGGCGCGCAGTAAGCGAGCGCGGTGCGCGCGGGCGCGGACGCGGGCGCACAAGGAGAAGAGCTACACCGCCTCGTCCGACGCCAGGCGACACGGCAGCGGGCACGGCGCGCCCGTTTCGTGCGGTTCGACTTGCAAGGTCGCGTGCTCGATGTGGAATCGCTGGTGGAGCTCGTGGCACACGTCGCGCAGAAAGCCCGGTGACGAGGGGCTGCCATCGGCGGTCACCAGGTGCGCGGTGAGCGCTGTCTCCGTGGAGCTCATCGCCCAGATGTGCAGATCGTGCACCTCGCGCACGCCTGGAAGGCCGCCGAGGTAGCCCCGCACCTGCCCGGGGTCGATCTGCTCGGGCACGGCGTCGAGCGCGAGATCGAGCGAGCGGCGGAGCAGCGACCACGTCGATGCCAGGATGATGAACGAGAGCACCAAGCTCACCACCGGATCGAGCAGGTTGTAGCCGGTAAGCGAAAGGAGAATACCCGTCACGACGACACCGGCGGACACCGCCGCATCCGCGGCCAGGTGAATGAACGCGGCGTGCACGTTCACGTCGTGCTTCTTTCCCTTCATCAAGAAGAGCGCCGAGGCGCCGTTCACGAGGACGCCGGCCGCGGCCACGATGGCCACCAGCCCGCCTTCCACCGGGCCGGGGTTTCGCAACCGTCCAATCGATTCCCACACGATGGCACCGGTCGCCACCACCAGGAGAAGACCGTTGGCCAGCGCGGCCAGGATCGTGGCCCGCCGAAAGCCATAGGTGCGTCGCTGAGATGGTTTGCGCCGCGCCAGAAGGCTGGCGCCCCCCGCAATCAGGAGACCGAGCACGTCACCGAGGTTGTGGCCGGCGTCGGCCAAGAGCGCCATGGAGTGGGCAAAGAGGCCGAAGGCCACCTCCACGACGACGAAACCAAGGTTGAGCACGATACCGATCAAATACGCACGCCGATCGTCGAAGCCTGCGGCATGCGAATGATGCAAATGGGCGCCATGCGAATGGCCGGCATGCGAGTGGTCGTGTCCCATGCGGGCTACAGGATGCGGCGGCCGCAGCATCGCGGCAAGGGAAAGTCGGCGTGGCCAAATCGCCCATTTCACCGGGTTGAACATCGTTGAACATGGGGCTCGGCCTCGGCGCGCATCACCCCGCGGAACGTCGCGCGGGGCCTCTCCGCGCAGCATCGGGTTGCACGTCGTTGAACGTCGCCGCCGCCCGCCTCGGCCAAATTCGTGGCAGCATGCCCCACGAGCATGGAAAACGTCCGTCATCTCATCATTGGCGCGGGCATCACGGGCCTCGCCACCGCTGCTTTTCTTCGCGATCCCGACTACCTCGTCCTCGAGGCCGACACCCAAATCGGGGGCTACTGCAAGACCATCACGAAGGATGGCTTCGTGTGGGATTACTCGGGCCACTTCTTCCACTTCAAGCACCCCGACATCGAAGCGTGGCTGCGCGCGCGAATGGCCGGGCAGAACATCCGTGTGGTCGAAAAGAAGACCTTCATCGCATACGGCGATCGAAAGATTGATTTTCCGTTTCAAAAGAACATCCATCAGCTTCCGCAGGACGAGTTCATCGAGTGTCTGCACGATGTCTATTTCGCCAAGGACGCGAGCCCGTCGGCGTCGGGTGGGCCGGCGAACTTCAAGGAGATGCTCTATGCGCGCTTCGGGCGCGGCATCGCGGAGAAGTTTCTCATCCCGTACAACGAGAAGCTCTACGCGTGCGATCTGGCGACCCTCGACAAGGACGCGATGGGTCGGTTTTTTCCCCACGCGAACCTCACCGAGATCGTGCGCAACATGCGCGCGCCCGACAACGCGAGCTACAACGCGACCTTCACCTACCCCGAGGGCGGCGCCATCGAGTACGTGAAGGCGATCGCGCGCGAGGTCCTACCGCACAACATCGCCTTGGAGGAGGCGCTCGTCGGCATCGATTTGCGCACCCGCGTGGCCAAAACGACCAAGCGCGAGGTTCATTACGAGCGGCTGGTCTCCTCGGCGCCGTTCCATCGGCTGGTGGAGCTCTGCGGCCTTCCGCACGACGCGAGCGCCTTCTCGTGGAACAAGGTCCTGGTGTTCAACTTGGGCTTCGACCGCAAGGGCGCGCGCGATGTGCACTGGGTTTACTACCCCAATCGCGCGCGCTCCTTTTACCGCATTGGTTACTACGACAACATCTTCGACACCGATCGCATGAGCCTCTATGTGGAGCTGGGGTACGCGCGCGATGCTCCGGTCGACATTCCTTCGGCGCTGGCGCGCGTGCTCGCCGATCTCGAGGCGGAGGGGGTCACCTCCGGGCATCGGCTGGTCGCGCACCACGCGGTGGTGATGGACCCGGCGTACGTGCATATTACACGCGAATCGATGGCCGAGCACCGGAGGCTCTCGCGCATTCTGCAGGCGCACGGGATCTATTCGGCGGGGCGCTACGGTGGATGGACGTATTGCTCGATCGAGGACAACATCGTCGAGGCCAAGGCGCTCGCCGCCGACTTCGAGCCGTAGGCGTCGCGCGCAGGGACGCGGGCGCGCGGCGTTCTCGGCGGGGCGCGCGGGCCCAGGGATGCAGGCGCGCGGCGTTCTCGGCGGAGCGCGCGAAGCTATTGCCAGAGCGAAAGGAGCACGGAGGCGCACTCTTCGAGCAGCTCGCGGTGCGCCTTGGAGAAGGCGTGGAGATGCTCGCTTTGAACGTCGATGGTGCCGACCACCGCGTTGCGTGCCTGGCTGTAGACCGGGACGATGATCTCGGATTGGGTCGCGGTGAGGGTGCTCACATAGCGCGGATCGCTCTTCACGTCGCCGGCGACCACGGTCTTGCGCAAGGCGACGGCTTCCGCGGTCAGGCCTCGGCCGCCGGCGAATCGAACGAAGGCCGGGGCCGCGGGGCCGCTCCAGGCGATGACGGCGTATTCGCTTTGGTTCACGTCATAGATGCCGACCCATTTGTGACCGAGGTTCGCGCGTATGGCTTTGCAGATCTGGCCGGCCTTGGTGGGGCGATCGTCGAGGGACGATAGGATGCCTTTGATTTGCGGAACGAGGCCTTGCTTCGGTTGCATCACGCGTAGGCTCCATCTTCGGTCGGTCGGCTGACTGCGGCAGCGCCGGCAGCGAAAAGCAGCGGAGGAGGAGGGATTCGAACCCACGGATGACTTACGCCATCGCCGGTTTTCAAAACCGGTGCCTTAAACCGCTCGGCCACTCCTCCAGGCAGGCAAAGCAAACAAAGCCAAGGACGTCGTCTTTTAGCAGCTCGAGCCTTCTGGGATCTAGGATCACGAAAAGACACCGTGTGCCTGAAAAGGGCGGCCGCGTTTGGCAAACGGTGGAGTTCGCTACTGCAGAGCCTAGCTCTTCGCGAGGTCCATGGGAAGGGCTGCGGGGTGGCACGAGGTGGAAAGATGTCCCCTTGCCCATCGGGCAGGGCCAGACTACCTTCCGGACCCCATTCCTCTTCGGAAGCCCAGGAGTAAAGACCCATATGGCCCGCGTCACCGTCGAAGATTGCCTCGAGCGTGAAGAGAACCGTTTTGCCCTCGTGGTGCTCGCCGCGCAACGAACCCGCCAGCTGATGAAGGGCGCCACGCCACTGGTCCACTCGAAGAACAAGCCGGCCGTCACCGCCCTGCGCGAAATTGCAGCGGGCCGCGTCCACTACGACCGTCTGAGCAACGACGTCGTCCAAGAGTGGATCGAGGCGCAGCGCCGCAGCGCCATTGGTTTTTAGTCCGCTTCTCCACCGCGTCCCGTCGCGCTCGCCCCTCGAAGGTCGAGCGCCCGAACCCTAAGATCGCACCATGAGCGCGCTGGCCGAGCGACTCGCCGGAATCCAAGAGCGTATCCACGCTGCCGCGCGCTCTGCAGGGCGCGATCCATCCTCGATCCGGCTGGTGGCCGTCTCGAAAAAGATGGACGCGGCGAAGGTTCGGGAGGCCTACGAAGCCGGCCAGCGTCTCTTCGGCGAAAACTACGCCCAAGAGCTGGCGGCCAAGGCCGACGCCCTCTCCGATTTGCCCGACATCGCGTGGCACTTCATCGGCCATCTCCAGTCGAACAAGGCCCGCCTCGTCGCACCGCGCGCCAAAGCGGTCCATACCATCGACGGCATCGGCCTCGGGCGTGAGCTCGCCCGCCGCGCCGAGGCCGCGGGCCGCGCCCCGCTCGACGTGCTCATCGAGGTCAATGTCGGCGGCGAGCCGCAAAAGCACGGCATCGTCGCCTCCGAACTGGCCGACCTCCTCGCCCAACTCCGCGAGCTCCCTTCCCTCTCGGTGCGCGGCCTGATGACCATGCCCCCCGAAGGCGATCCCGAAGCCGCCCGCACCGTGTTCGAGACCCTCGCCTCTCTCCGCAACCTGCACGGCGGCCCCGCGGTCCTTCCGGAGCTATCGATGGGCATGTCGGGCGACTTCGAGCTCGCCATCGCGGCAGGCGCCACCCTCGTCCGTGTGGGGAGCGCCATCTTCGGCCCGCGGAGCTGAAGGCCGTTTTCATTGGCGACGCCGAACGCGCGCCTCGTTTACCTTCAGTACGATAATGACGAGGCGTTGCTCGCGAATCTCGTAGCTGACACGGTACCGCTGGTCGCGAGCTTCCACGCGCACATAGAACGTCGACGGAGTGTTGCCCCTTCGTACCGAGCCTTTCCGTTTGGGATTGTCGACGAGCCGCTCGATGGCATCGAAGAGTACTTCCCCGGTCTCGCGCGGCAGGGCTTGTAGAAACTTCAGAGCGTGCGTCGTGTACTCAATGGAGTAGAGCACGACGCTCAGAAACCGAGGATCTTGCGTGCCTCGGCGGAGGAGATCGTCTTTTCACCCCGGGCCTCGCGCTCGCGCCAATCGCGCACGGCCTCCTCGTGATCGATCAAGTCGAGCATGTCGTCGACCATGTGTGCGACGCCGTCCGAAAGATCGTCTCCCGTCGCTTCGATCCAGTCGGCGATCTCCCGCAAGGCGGTAGCCTGTACTTTTCGAGCAGCGCCCATGGGATGAAGTCTAGCAGACACACACCAATCGGCTACGCCCCGTGGGTGCGGCGTTTGCGGACGTCGGCGGCGAGGGCGTGGAGGACGTCGACGGTGTGGTCCCAGCCGAGGCAGGCGTCGGTGATGCTCTGGCCATAGACCAAGCCGCCGCCGTTTTTGGGGACGTCTTGGCGGCCGGCGACCAGGTGGCTCTCGAGCATCACGCCCACGATGCTGCGGTTTCCGCGCGCGACTTGGGCGCCGATGTCGGCGGCGACGGCGGGTTGCTTGGCGGGGTCTTTGCCGCTGTTGCCGTGCGAGCAGTCGATCATCAGATAGGGCGCGAGCTTGGCGTTTTCGAGGCGGGAGGCCGCGCGGCGCACGGACTCCTCGTCGTAGTTGGGCTCTTTGCGGCCGCCGCGCAGGATGACGTGGCAGCTCTCGTTGCCGCGCGTGACCACGATGGCCGCCAAGCCCTGCTTGGTGACCGAGAGAAACTGGTGCGGGCTTCGCGCAGCGCCCACGGCGTCGATGGCGATTTGCACGTCGCCGTCGGTGCCGTTCTTGAAGCCCACGGGCATCGACAAACCGCTGGCGAGCTCGCGGTGAACTTGGCTCTCCGTGGTGCGCGCGCCAATCGCGCCCCAGCTCACCAGATCGGCGATGAACTGCGGCGTGATCGTATCGAGGAACTCGCACCCCGCGGGCACGCCAATCTCCGAGAGATCGCAGAGGAGCTTGCGCGCCAGGCGAAGGCCGACATTGATCGAGAAGCTGCCATCGAGCTTCGGATCGTTGATGAGCCCCTTCCAGCCGACCGTCGTGCGCGGCTTCTCGAAGTAGACGCGCATGACCAAGAGCAGATCGCTCGCCAACGTGGGCGCCAGCGCGCGCAGACGCTCGGCGTACTCGCGCGCGGCCTCGACGTCGTGGATCGAGCAGGGCCCCACCACCACGAGGAGGCGATCATCCTGCCCTCGAACGATGCGCGACACCGCCTCGCGGGCTTCGCTGACGCAGCGTACTCCGGCACTCGGGATGGGAAACTCCTCGAGGAGAATGGCGGGGGGAATGAGCGGACGAAGTCGATCGATGCGCAAATCGTCGGTAGTAGGAAACATCGCGTCATTTCCTATATCACCGTGTCGGGCGAATTTCCTGAAGGTGTGCCCGCGTCCGTTGCAGACTCGTCAGCGCAGCGCGAAAGCGCTCCTTGCTGGTGACGATGTCCTTCTTCTCCTCGGGATCCTCCGTTAAATCGTACATTTCATAGCGGTGGCCGGCGAAGTCGATCAACTTCAACCCGGGCGATGTGCCCGTGATAATGCCCCGCCGCATCTCATTGAACGGCCCCTCGGGCATGTCGAAATAGACATCCCGCTCCTCGAGCGCGTCCCCCTCGGGAGCGAGCACATCCGATAGCAAGCTGGTTCCACGCAGCGTTCCGGCCTCCACGGGCGGGGCGCCAATTAGATCGAGGATCGTTGGCGCGATGTCGATTTGAGAGCGCTTGATGGCGATGCGACGCGGTTTGGCGCCCGGGATGTAAACGACGAGCGGTACCCGCACAATCGACTCCCACAATTCGCGACCGTGTTTCCAGTGGCCGTGCTCTCCAAAGGCCTCGCCGTGATCGGCCGTCACCACGATGGCGGTATCGGCGGCCCACGGCTGGGCGGCGATGTGGTCGAGCACGCGCCCAATTTGCTGGTCGGTGAACCAAATTTCTTGGTCGTAGAGGGTGCGTTGGGTCGGGGGGCCCTTGCGGGTCGAGAAGCTCGGCGCGCCCTCGTGCGCCACGTATTGGGCGTGCGGGTCGAAGTAATGGAACCAGGCGAAGAAGCGCCGGTCGACATTGGCGGGATCGGAGAGCAGCGCGAGCGCGCGGGCCGTCAGACGATCGCCGGTGATGCTCGTGTCGTTGTCGGTCATGTTGCGCGGGGTGGCGGCCGTATCCCAAATGTCGAAGCCTTGGCTCAGGCCCGTGTCCCACTTGAAATAGTGCTGGCACATGGCCGCGAAGGTGCGCGCGCCCGCCGCCCGCACCCGCTCGGCGATGAAGACGTTCGCGGGATAAAAGGTGGTGTAGTGCTCGGGATCGCGAAAGGTCTCGCTGGCGTAGCGGCCGATGAGCATGGGGCCGAGGCTCTTCGGCGTGTACGAGGCGGTGGCGTAGGCGCGCTCGTACACGATGGCGCGCTCCGCGAGGGCGTCGATGTTCGGTGTGATGGGGCGGGCGTAGCCCGTGTAGCCAAGGTCGTAGCGCAAGGTGTCGACCGTGATGAGGACGACGTTGTAGGGGCGCCGCACCGTGCTCGCGGCGGGGGCTTGGTGGGCGGCGGCCGGCGCGCCGTCGGGGATCGCGGCGCTCTCGGTGCCGGCGGGATCCTTCGGCGAAGGTCTGCCATCGATGGCGCCGCCGCCGGCAGAGCCGCCGTCGGCGGGCGCGGAGATGAGGGCAGGCGGCGTGGCGCGGTGCAGCGCCAGGTGCTGCGTGTGCTGCGCAAAAGGGCGCCAGAGGTGCACGAGAAGAAAGAGGGCCCCGCCTCCGGATGCACCGCCGACCAAGATGGCCAAAGCGACGGAGAGGCTGCGCGGTACTCGTTCGGTCATTCGATCGTGAAGCGGGGCAAAATCGAGCGCGGGGCGAGGTGGGTGCGGTCCTTTACCGCAGCTTCTTGAGCAAGTTCTTCGGGAGCAAACGTTGCAGTGTCGCGAGGGGCGAAAACGACGAGCCCGACGCCGATGGAGCAGCCGATGCCGGAGCGGGCGCCGCCGTCTCGTTCATCGCGCGGATCTGAGCCTCGAGGCGCACGTTGGCCGCGTCCTGGCGATCGTGGATGAGCGCCCGGAGCACCCAGATCTCGGCGCTCGCATAGTTGGCGCGCGCATACTCGGCCTTGGCGAGCGCCCCCAAGGTGCGCGGACCGTCGCCGGCGATCGCGCGGGCCCGGTTGGCCTGGCGAAGCGCCTCGTCCCCTTCGCCCAGGGCGATGCATGCGTCGACCAGCTCGAGGCACAGGTCCGGCGAGTCGGGGGCGAGCGCGAGCGCCGCCTCGAAGGCGCGGCGCGCGAGATCCCAGGAACCCATCCGGCGCCGCGCGATCCCCACCGCGTAGTGCGCGATCCAGAGGGCGCGGGCATCGGCCAACCGCTGCGCGCGCGCCGCGATGGGCAGAAGATCCGCGGGCTCGGCGGTCATGGCGCCGTGCATCACGCTCTCGAGCTCGAGCGACGTCTCCGGATCCTCCAGCGGCAAGCGCTCCCGCACGGCCTCGGCCGCGATGTTGGTGCCCGGCGCGAGGCGCTCCGCGTTGCGAAACGCCACCAGCGCTTCGGTGGGATCGCCCATCTGCGCGAGCGCCCGCCCCAGCATCAAGTGGGCCCATGGATCGTTCGGTAGCTGATCGAGCAGCATCCGACCAAGTTTCAGGACGCGGCTCGCGCGGGCCACCCCCTCCGGCTCCGCGCCGAACGCGAGCTGGATCGCCTGGCGTAGGATGTCGGGGTGCGGAGAGGACCATCCGAGCGCGCGATCGACCAGCGACTCCGCCAGGAGCACGTCCCTGTGCTGCGCGGCGATGTTCGCCAGGTGCGCGAAGGCACCGGGAAACGGAGGGTTCGCGGCGAGCGCGCGCTCGAACGAAGCGCGCGCGGCCATGGCGTCGCGGCGGAGCTCGAAGACGATGCCCTGCTCGGTGAGCAGCACCGGATCGGCGCCGCCGCACACGTGCAGGCCGCGATCGACGGCCGCCATGGCCCCGTCGAGGTCGGACGAGCTGCGCCGCGCCTCCGAGAGAATGCCGTAGAGGCGCGCGCGATCGGGCGCGATGGCGATGGCCGCCAAGGCATCGCGCTCGGCGCCCGCCCGATCGCCGATGCGCACGCGAAGCGCGGCGGAGGCCTCCAGAAGGTCGATCTGACCGGGCGCGCCATCCATGGCGCGGCGCAAGGTGCGCAGGGCGGCGTCGGTGAGCCGATCGTCGCGCCCGTTGACCACCGCGTCGATGGCCGTCGCCGCCAGCCGGCCCGCGGGGAAGCGGGAGCTCGGCGCGTCCTCCACCGCGCGCTCGAGGTGCACCAGGGCGGCGCGTCGATCGTACGGCCCGCCGCGCTGCGCGTCGTGCACCAGGCACCGCTCACCGCGGAGCACGCTCTCGAGCGCCTCCCACTCCAGATCGCCGATATCGCGAAAGACACCGAGATCGCCGTCGAGCGGGCGGCACAAATCTTCGAAGGCCTCGAGCAAGATGCGGCCCGCGCCCCGATCGTCGAGGTGGGCCTCCACGCGCGCGTGCGTGGCGCCGTCGCGCGGATCGAAGGCGAGCAAGCGGATGGATCCGGGCAGACCGCCCTCGGGGGGCTCGAAGGTGCCGGTCATCACCATCTGCACGCCGGGCGGCGCTTCACCGCGCAGCGAGAGATCGCGCCACGCTTGCGGGTGGAGGAACGTCTCCACCGGCTTGGTGGCGGGGCGGTCGTCGTGGCCCTCCTTCGGCGGCCGGTCTTGGGTCACGAGCTGCGCCAGCGCCACGCTCTCTCCTCCGAGGAGCACGAAGCCGTGAACGAGCGCCGCGAGGCCGAGGCCGAGGCCCTCGCTGGCGGGAGGGACCCCGAATGGAATGACGACGACGCGCGGTTGCTGCACGCCCGCGACGTTAGCGCGTTCGCGGATTGAAGGCGATCCGCGCGAGGATGCGCGCGCCTCCCTCCGGCGGTCCGGCAAAGACGAGCTTCTCCACCACCCCGCGGGCGCACGTCCGGAGATCGTCCGGCCCACCCAAGGCTCCACCTTGGCGGAGAGCACGCGCCCCGAAGCGTCGAGGCGAAGGGCAAAAACCCCTTGTGCTTGCACGGCCGGCCGAAACCGCTGCTCGCACGCATGAAGAGCCGGGCGAGCCTCGTCCATCGTGACGTGCGCGGCCGCCGCATAGGTGTCGTGGGCGGTGGCGACCGCGCCCTCGTATCCATTGCGCGGGGCAAAAACCGCGGGAATGACCACGGTGCGTGTCCCGCTGGCGGGGGGCTCCACCTGGAGACGGGCCGTCTCCGCGACCATGCAGTCGACCACCTCGATGGGCAGGCCGCAGGTGGCGTAGTTTTCGATGACCGGCCTCTTTCCGTCCGCTCCGTCCGCTCGCACGCGCGCCACGATGGCCGCGCGCCCGTCGGCCGAGCGATGCAGCGCCCCTCGCGTGTAGCAGCTGCGAAACGGCTTCAGCGTTTGCTCGATGGCCCGCTCGGTGACCGCCGAGTCGTGCGGCGCGTCGGTGATGCGCGCGGGGATCCAGGCCTGACCGAGGTCCCCCGCCGGCGGGCAGCGGGCGAACCGGTCGATGCCGCTCGCGTAAATCTCCAGCTCCGAGAGCTCGAGGTCGACAGCGTGAGGCTCCACCGCGGGCTCCTTGGGGTTCGAGCTGGCGCACGCGGCGAGTTGGATACAGGCAAAGAAGGACGCGAAAACCAGCCTCGGGAGCATCACCGGCATGCGGTTGTGCACTATACATGGCCCTGATGGCATCGCGAGCACGCGGCTCAGGTTCCTCGATGGGAACGGGCGGAGAGACCCTGTTCGGCGCGGCCGCGCGCAAAGATCCGGCTACCTCGGGTTACGTCCCGCTGGCGGAGCGCATGCGCCCCCACACGCTCGAGGAGCTGGTGGGGCAGGCGCATTTGTTCGGGCCGAACAAGCTGCTCTCGCGGGCCATCGCGGGCGATCGCCTCCCGTCGATGATCCTCTGGGGCCCGCCCGGGGTGGGCAAGACCACGCTCGGTCGCATCGTGGCCGAGCGCACCAAGGCGGTGTTCGTGCTCTTCAGCGCGGTGCTGGGCAGCTTGCCGGAGCTCCGGCAGATCGTGGCCGAGGCCAAGGAGCGGCTCGACTACCACGGCAAGCGCACCATCGTGTTCGTCGACGAGATCCATCGCTTCAACAAGGCGCAGCAAGACGCGTTCTTGCCCCACGTGGAGGCCGGGACCATCACCATCATCGGGGCCACCACCGAGAACCCTTCGTTCGCCGTCAACGCGGCGCTCCTCTCGCGGTGCAAGGTCTTTCGGCTCGAGCCGCTGGGCGAGAACGAGCTCACGCTGCTGCTCCAGCGCGCCCTCTCCGACGAGACGCGCGGTCTGGGCAAGCTCCGGCTCCGCGCCACCGCCGATGCGCTCACGGCCATCGCGCGCCTGTCGCGCGGCGATGCGCGGAGGGCGCTCACGACGTTGGAGACCACGGCCGAGTACCTCACCACCACGGCGACGGGGGAGAGCGAAGACGGTCGCGAGCTCACGGCGGAGGCGGTGACCGCGGGCCAGAGCCACGATCCGCTGCTCTACGACAAGTCGGGCGAAGAGCACTACAACGTGGTGAGCGCCTTCATCAAATCGATGCGCGGCTCCGATCCCGACGCCGCCGTCTACTGGATGATGCGCATGCTCGAGGCGGGCGACGATCCGCTCTTCATCTTGCGCCGCATGATCATCTTCGCCAGCGAGGACGTCGGCAACGCCGATCCGCGGGCCATGCTCATCGTGCAAGCGGCCGACAGCGCGTTCCGTCGCATCGGGATGCCCGAGGGGCTCTACCCGCTCACGCACGCAGCCACGTACCTCGCGGCCACCGCCAAGTCGAACTCCATCGGCAAGGCCTGGCAGCGGGCGCGCGCCTTGATCGAGCAACACGGGGCGCTGCCGGTGCCGAAGAAGCTGCGCAACGCGGTCACGTCGTTGATGAAGAAAGAGGGCTACGGCGAGGGCTACAAATACGCGCACGACTTCGACGAAGGGGTCGTACCCGGCGAGACGTACCTGCCGGACCAGCTCGCGGGCGAGATCCTGTACGAGCCGAGCGCCCACGGCGAAGAGGCGCGCATCCGCACGCGGCTGGAGACGCTGCGTGCGGCGCGGGACAAACGGGACGACGAGGAGAAGGAGTGAACGGCCGGGGCGACGGCTCGCCCACCCAACCGTGGAACGTCACGAGGACGGGGCCTCGCCCGCGGGCGTCGATCGCCTATTCGTCGAGCTCCAGCAGAACGCCGTCGAGCGCCGAGCGCAGCTCGCCGAGGGCGTGTGCCTCGCCCTTTTTCGTGGCGACCGCGACGCCGGCCTCGAGCCAATCGCGGGCCTCCGACCACCGTTCGCACTTGGCGAGCATTTGGCCGCACATCAAGTACATGGGCACATAGTCGGGGTTGAACGTTCGGAGCGTGGTGTAGGTCTGGAGCGCTTCGTCGTAGCGCTCGCCCTTGCCGTATTCGAGGGCGAGGCCGTACCAAGCGAGGGGATCGGTCGAGCCTTCGGCCGTGACCTTTTCCAGGTAGGCGAGGCGCTTGGCCGCGCGTTCTTCCGGGGTGGCCATCAGGACCGCTCCACCACGCCGATGAAGGGGAGGTTCCGGTACTTCTCGGCGAAATCGAGCCCGTAGCCCACCACGAACCGATCCTCGATGGTGAAGCCCAGGTAGTCGATCTTCACCTGCACCTTGGCGCGCGCCGGCTTGGTCAACAAGGCGCAAACGCGCACGCTGCGCGGGCCGCGCGTGCGGAAAAGGTCCATCAGGTGCGCGATGGTCAAGCCCGTGTCGACGATGTCCTCCACGATGAGCACGTCTTCGCCCGCGATGGGGCGCGAGAGATCTTGCGTGATCTGCACCACGCCGCTCGAATCGGTGCCCTCGCCGTAGGAGCGCACGCCGAGAAAGTCGACCCGAAGGTTCGAGTCGATGGCGCGCGCCAGATCGGCGGCGAAGACGAAGCTCCCTTTGAGCACACAGACCAAGACGAGCGAACCGTCTTTGTAGTCGTTGGAGATCTGGGCGCCGAGCTCTTGCACTCGTTTCGCGATCTCCTCTTTTCCAATCATCGTGGCGATACGTTCCGACATGGCGCGATGCTACTTCGCCGGCGCCGCGGCTTCCACTGCGGCCTTCACGAGGAGAGAACGCCCATCCGTCTCGACCGCGATGGCACCATCCCGATCGGTGCGCCAAATGCGCGTTTTCGCTCGCTCCAGGGTGGCCAAAACCTTGGCGCTGGGGTGCCCGAAACGATTGCGCGCCCCCACCGACACGATGGCCTCCGCCGGCTTCACGGCCGAAACGAAGGCGGCGGAGCTCGAGGTGCGGCTTCCATGGTGGCCGATCTTGAGCACGTCCGCCGTGAGCGCCCGGCTCCCCGCGTGCAGGAGATCGCCCTCTTCCTCGGCCTCGGCGTCGCCGGTCAGCAGAATGTGGCGCGCGCCGTAGCCCAAACGAAGCACCAGTGAGTTGTCGTTTGGCCCGCGATCGGGGGTGGGCCCCGGGCATGGCGCCAGGACCTCCACCGTGGCGCCGCCCACCGTATGCGTTCCGCAGAGAGATTCCGGCCTTTGCACGGCGGCGCCTTTGTCGCGCGCGAGCCGGAGCAGCGCCGCGTAACCACCGCCGGTCCCTTCACGCTCCCCTTGCCCCGTGTCCCACAGAGCGCGGACCGCCACCGCGTCGAGCCCCGTGGCAAAGCCGCCGAAGTGGTCCGGATGCGGGTGCGACAAGACGACGAGCGCCAGCGCATCGCGGCGGCGGGCGCGCAAGGTCGGCGCGATGACCCGGGCGCCGACGTCGACCGAGCTGCCGACGATGCCGCCCGCGTCGACCATCATCGCCTCCCCGTTGGGCAGATCGATGAGCGCCGCGTCCCCCTGCCCCACGTCCAAGAACGTCACGCGCAAACGCCCCGTCGGCGCGCCCCGCGCGCGTGCCTCGAGCTCCAGGCCCACGACGAGCGCGGCCGATACCGCAAGGATCGCCGCGCATCGACGTGGTTTGGCGCGGGTGAGCACCCACGCCGCCAGTGCAAAGGCGAGCACCGCGAGCTGGGCGCGGGTGGGCGGCGGCACCGGGATCGCGAGCCACGTCGCCCGCTGCGAGGCGGTGCGCGCGATCCATCGCACCGCGGTCAGCGCCAAGGACGCCACCGTGGCGCACCCGCGCTCGACCGACGGAAGCGGCGAGAGCACCGCGTGAACGAGGCACAGTGGGAGCGAGAGCACCTCGCCGATGGGCACCGCCAGCAAATTGGCGACCACGCCACCCAAGGGCAAGGTCGGCGAGAACGCCAAGGTCGCGGGCGCGCATGCGAGGGTCGCGCCCAAGGTGGCCGCCAGCGGCTGCACCAGCTTCGACGGCAAATGCGTCACCCGCGACAGCGCCGCATCGATGGCCGGGCGAAGGACGAAGAGGCCCGCGGTCGCCAGCACGGAGAGGACGAACGAAGCATCGTACGCGACCAGCGGATCGTGCAGCGCCATTCCCGCAATCGATAGGCCGAGCGCGCGCGCCCCATCGCCGCGGCGCCCGAGCACACCCGCGAGGAGGATCGCCGTGGTCATCCATGCGGCGCGCAGCGCGGAGCCGCTGGCGCCCGCAAAATCGGCGTAGAGGAACGAAACCACGATGCCGATCGCGTTCGCCACCCGCGCCGCGTCGATGCGGGCGGCCACCGCTTCGATGCGGATCAAAAGGGCGTGGAGCGCCTTGGTGAGGCTGAGGACGACCAAGACGAGGTGCATCCCGGAGACGGCCAATAAATGCGAAAGGCCGCTCCCGCGAAATGCGTCGTCGTCGTCCGGCGTGAGATCGCTCTCGCCGAGGACCATGGCGCGCGCCATGGGCGCGGTATCGACTGGAAACGTGGCCTCGATGCGGGCGCGCACCTTGGCGCGGGCCCGGTCGATCCATGCGAGCGGGCCGCGTCCGCGCGCGAGCACGCGCACGTCGAGCAATCCGCCGGAGCGCACGGCGCCGCGGCGGACCTCGTTGGGGACGGGATCCGCCGTGTCGAAATTGGTGAGCCGCTCGGGCGGTCCGAGCTGCGCGATGAATTCGACGTCGTCGCCGCGCGCGAGCGCTGCGCCGGGCTCGGGGGCGCTATCGTAAAAGGTCGCGGCGAATCGGGTGCGGATCGTGCGATCGCCGCACGAAGCTTCCGTGACCTCGCCCACCCAGCGCAGGGTTTGCCGGGCGAACACCGGTGAGGTGATCACGCGCGCCTTGCCATCGCACCGTTGAACGCCGGGCGCCTCGTCGTCGATTTGGGCGAGCACCTGCTCGTGCGCGGCCACCACCGCGCCGGCGCGAGCCCACCCGAGCCCCAGTCCGAGCGCGGCCGCCACCATCACGACGATCCGAGCCGCGCGATCCCGCGGTTCGTGCCCGGCCGAGGCTACGAGCAACCACGCCGTGCCCAGCCCCGCCGCCACCACCTCGTATGGGTAACGGCGGAGAAGTGCGCCGCTGGCGATGGCGAGCCCCACTGTGAGGAGCGGGTCGATATATGCGCGGAGGTGCGATGAGGCGGGGGAGGGCACGACCGCGACCTTCAGCAGGCGCGATGCCACCCCGCTTGCCGCAGAAAAAAAGCCATTTCGTGGCTTGGCGCGGTGTCCCGGACTGTCCCAAACCTGTCCGAGTCTTGTCCCGGACAGGCTCCCGCATCGGTCGGCGGGGCGGGGCAAGGGTCCTTGCGCGAGGGACAACTCTAAATTAAGGTCCCCGCCCCATGTCCGACACGAAGTTTGCTCAGCTCCTGGCCTCGAACAAGATCGACCCGCGGCGCGTCCTGGTTGCCTCGCGCCAGATCGAACGCCTCACCCGCGAAGACCGCACGATTCGGCTGACCAAGCGCCAAGCCAAGATCGGCGACGGCGACAAGAAGGGTGAGAAGGAGACGCGCAAGCCGCACAGCGGACGCCCCGTGACGCAGCGCGCCCTCAATGCTGCCCTGACCGGCGGCACCGTGAGCGGGCCGACCAAGAACCGCATCCTGCGCGCGGTCAATCGGGTCCTCGAGCAGAAGAAGCAAGAGCAAGTGCAGCTCAAGGCACTTTTCTAAGGTCCCGTCGGGCCATCGGGCCCGCCCCAACGTACAAGAATCACACTGCGGCGCAGCAATCGAGAGAAAGTCGGCTCGATGGCTTGCGCCGCATTGCGTCGTGATGCCGAAAATTAGCCCTCTTTGGAGCTTCCCTGCAGCATGGGCCTCATGCTGCCCATTGCGCTCGTCATCGTCGTCGTCCTCGTGTCACTCGACGTGCTCGACCTCGCAAACCGCCGCCGCGCCCCTCGCGTCCGCCTTTAGCGCTCCTCGCCCGCGGCATCGCGCTCCGGTCAGCGTGCCAGCGCCTATGTCCGCGAGTCTTCGAGCTCCACGGAGCCCGAAGGCGGACCTGCCAGCAAGTCCTCGAGCTCCACGGAGGCCGAAGGGCGGAGTGAATGTTGCGCTTTTCGCAAGCAACGTTAGAGCGTGGTGGGTGCAGCGCTCGTTTATGATTCCGACCTCTTGCGGGGTTGGCGCATGAGTCCGGACGGACGCAAGTCCGGAGGTGCGCTCACGAACCCGGAGGAAAGCATTTCCCCGGCCAGCACGGCAGCCGCAACGGCAGCGCGAACGCTGAGCACGGGAGCCCTCGTCGTCCCGGCCGCCGACGATACGATCCTTGCGGACGCCATCCGCGGGAACACCTCGGCGTTTCGCGCGCTCTATGCGCGGCATCGGACCGATGTGGCGCGGCTGGTTTATCGCATGCTCGGCGTGAGCGCCGATCTCGATGACGTCGTGCAAGAGGTCTTCTTCCAGGTTTACCGCAGCCTCAAAGACTTCCGCGGCCAATCGAAATTTTCGACGTGGCTGCATCGCGTTACCGTGAACGTGGTCCTGATGCACCGCCGCGCGGCACGCAGCCGGCCGATGCTGACGGACGAGGCCCCGCCGGACCTCAATCCCGACACCCGCGTGGCCCTGCCGGACGAAGACGCAGCCCGGCGGGAGCGTGTGCGAGCATTCTCGCGACTCCTCGAGCGCCTGCCGGAGAAGAAACGGATCGTGTTCATCCTTCACGAGCTCGAAGGGATCGCGCCCTCGGAGATCGCCAAGATCGTCGAAGCGCCCGTGCTCACCGTGCGCACGCGCCTCTTTTACGCGCGGCGCGAGATCGAAGCGATGCTGGCCGACGAGCCATCGCTGGCAGGTTTGAAATCGTTGGTCGACGTCGAAGGAGACGTGGACGTGAAGGACGGGGGAGGGACATGAAACGCGATCGGTCCAAGGCGCAGCTCGATGCCATCTTGCGCGAAGTACGCGAGGATCTCGTCCCACCCGGCCGCGGGCCCGATGGCGACTTCTCCGCCGTCGACGCCAAGCTTTTTGCGCGCATCACCAAAGAGCAAGCCACGCCCGAACGCGATCGCATCCCCGTGCTCCCCGCCCGCACCTTGGCGCGCTCCCGATATTTCTGGGGCGGCACGGCGCTCGTCGCGGCCGCCGCCGCCGCGATCTTCGTGATCCGGCACCCGGCGCCCGCGGTGCCTGGCGAGGGGCCGCTCGCGGAAGCCACCCAAAGCGGGGCCGCCGATCGCAACCATCCTTCTTCGCCTTCTTCGGAGCTGGGAGCCGAGTCCGCGGCGGCCGCATTTCAAACGCGCGAGGGGCGCGGCGATATCCGCATCGCGGGGAAGGTCGCGGAGCCCGGGCACGTGCTCGGCGCGTCCGAATCGGTGGAGACGACCGATGCGCGCGCCACCTTCGTGAGCGGCCAAGAGGCGCGGCCCGCGGTGACATGGCTCCTCGAGGAGCGCTCGCACGTCGACGTGCGGCACGTGCAAATGCCTTTGACATTGGCCCTCTCCCAAGGGGCGGTCGAAGCGCAGGTCGCGCCGGTGCCGCAGGGTGAGGCTTTTGCCGTCGATATCGATGGGGTGCGGGTCGCCGTCCACGGCACCCATTTGCGCGTGTCGCGCGAAGGCAGGCACGTGACCGTCGATTTGACGGAGGGCGTCGTAGCCATCGGGGCGGTGCCACAATCTAGTTTGGCCGGTTTGACCGAGGGGACCACGGTGACCGCGCCGGCCCACGTGGAGTTCGACACGGCGAACCTTTTGGCCTCCTTCCGCATCGATCGTGCGCCGGCATCGGTTCGCGCCGCGGTGCCGCTCGCACAAGCGCGAACGGAGGGCACGCGCCCGGCCGCGCGGGATGCACGCGACGTGCAAGGCGCTGCGCAGCCCGAAAAGCCCGCGAGCGCGCGGACGGCCAACGGCAACCCGGCGGCGGCTCCCTCGCAGCGGTCCGAGGAGATCATCGCCAAGGGGGTCCGCGCCTGCGTGGCGAATCAACTGCGCGAGGCGACCGTGCACGTGACGGTCAGCTCCAAGCTTTCCCTCAAGATTGGCGACGATGGAATGGTGCGCATGGCACAATTCAATCCACCGCTCGCCCCGGAAGCGCAGGAGTGTGCGTCGCGAATCATTTACAAGACCCGCTTCCCCCGCGGGGGCGATATCGAGATCCCGCTCTCGAGCGAATAGCGCGGTTCGCCTCGGGAGGGGCTAGCGGCGTCGCTCGCCGATGCGCACGATCTCGGTGATGGCGAAGGTTTCGCGGGCGCTCAGGGTTCGGAACTGGACCCCCATGCCATCCCGGTCCGTCCAGCGGACGACCCCTGGAAGCACGAACGCGGACCGCTCGCCGGGGAGGGTCAGCTCGATCAGGACCTCCGCGCCGAACCCCGGCGGATCAGGGGTTTCCACGAACATTCCCCCGATGGAAATATCTTTCGCCCGGCCGCCGCGACGATCCGTTGTCTCCGATTTGGGTGCAAACTCGACGAGCAGATCGATTGGTGCGCGGGGTGTCCGACGTAGCTCCACGGGGATCCTCCAAGGGCCTCCCGTTGTCCTCTCCCGGGAAACGGCCGCAATCCTTTACCCTAGCATGAGCTTACTTTTCTTTACGTACCCGGACGATTTTTCGCGGCGACAATGTCGTCCAATGGTTTTTTGCACCCGCCATCCAGCGGGGTACGGGAAATGATTCGGGCACTCCTCATCGACGATGACGACGAGCTCGCGCGTCTCTTGCGCGAATACCTGGCTTCTCACCAAGTGGAGCTGGAACATGCCGCTACGGGTGCAAAAGGTCTGGAGCGCCTCGATGGCACGGCGGCCATCGATGTCGTGTTGCTGGACGTGATGCTGCCCGGCGGCATGGATGGCTTTGCGGTGTGCCGCACCATCCGCGAAACCCGGCCCGATTTGCCCATCTTGATGCTCACCGCGCGCGGCGACGATATGGACCGCATCGTGGGGCTGGAGCTCGGCGCCGACGACTACGTCCCCAAGCCGTACAACGCGCGCGAGCTGCTCGCGCGTATGAAGGCGGTGCTTCGACGCACGCGCGGCACGGCGGGCAGCTCGGACGTGCTCGAGGTCGGCGATCTGCGGGTGGACGTCCCTGGGCACACGGCCACCTTGGGCGATCGCACCGTGCCGCTCACGTCGTTCGAGTTTCGCGTGCTCGCGGCCCTGGCGCGGCGCGTAGGGCAGACGGTGACGCGCGAAGAGCTCGCGGCCGCCGTCAAGGCCGATGGCAGCAACGCCGGCTACGATCCCTCCGTGGATCGGTCGCTGGACGTGCACATTAGCCATTTGCGTCAAAAGCTCGGCGACGATCCGCGCGATCCGCGGAGGATCCGCACGGTGCGCGGCGTGGGGTACGTGCTGGTGCAACCCGCGCAAACGCACGCGAGACCGTGAAGCGGTGACGTCGTGCAGCGGCTGAAGACGCGCCTCTTTCTTTGGTTCCTCGCCGCCATCGTCATCGCCGTCGTCACCAGCTCCATCACCGTGGCCATCATGCGCCCCGAGCCGGCGCGCCCGCCCAGCGGGATGATGGCGCGCACCCTGGCCGCGCGGCTCGAGGCCATCTGGGACGATCCCAAAGCCGCCGAGGCGTACCTGGCCGAGATGCGCGAGCTCTCCGGCTACGCCTTCGAGCTTCGACGCGATCCGCGTGCCATCCCGCCGTCGGCGCATCGGATGCGGCGCTCCCCCGGCATTTTTCTCTTCGACGATGGGGTGGGCTATATCCCCATCGGCCGCCGCGAGAATGTGCTCGGGGCCGTGACCTTCCCCACGGGCGCGCCGCGCATGCGCTGGTGGCGTTTGTTCGCCGGGGTCCTCGCGGGTGCCATCGTCCTGGTCATCGCCGCCCAGCGCGTCTCGCGCGATCTGGCGCGCCCGCTGGAGCGGGTGGCCGACGCCGCCCGCCGTTTTGGCGCGGGGGAGCTGGCCGCGCGCAGCGGCATTGGCACCGCGGCGACGTCCGACGAGGTGCATCAAGTGGCGGGCGCCTTCGACGCCATGGCTGAGCGCGTCGAGCGAACGCTCCGCGATCAGCGCGAGCTGTTGGCCGCCATCAGCCACGAGCTCCGGTCTCCCCTTGGCCGCGCGCGGGTGGCGCTCGAGATCGCGCGCGACGCCAGCGCGCCGCGGGAAGCATCGGATCCCACCTCGCCCGAGCGCGCGCCCGAACGCATGCCGCGGGAAGAGACCTCGCCCGAGTCCACGTCGCTGGACCGCGTGGAGCGCCATTTGGTCGAGGTCGACGCCATCCTCTCGGACCTATTGGCGGTGACGCGCGCGGGCCTCACGGACTTGCGCACGGAGCAGGTCGCGTACCTTTCCTGGCTGCGGTCGCGCATCGCCACCGAGCGGGCCGGCGACGTCGAGCTGGTGGTGGAGGACGAGTCCCTCGAGACGGCCGTGGTCCGCATCGACGCGGCGCTCCTGGGCCGCGCGGTGCACAATTTGCTGGCCAATGCGCGGGCGCACGGTCACCCCGAGTCGGAGCCGCTCATCGTCCATGTGTCGCGGGCCGGGCAAGCGCCGGGCGCGGAGCCCGTGCGGCAGCTGCGAACGGAGGTGTGGGATCGGGGTCCGGGCATCGCACCCGACCTTCTACCGCGCATCTTCGACCCCTTCGTGCGTGGGGATAGCGCGCGGACCCGAGCCGTCCAAGGTACGGGGACGGGGTTGGGTCTGTCCTTGGTCCGGCGCATCGTCGAGGCGCACGGGGGCTCCGTCTTTGCCCGAAACGGCAAAAATGGCGCGGAAGTAGGCTTCGACCTCTTGCTCGGCTAACCTCGTCCCACCGCGAATCGGTTCAAAGGCGAGCCGCACGCGAACCACGCGCACAAACACATCTGATAAGCTCCGCCCGAAATTACCCCATGGAGATTGAGCTAGGCATCGTCTGCGGGCGTTGCGATTGGTACAGCCCGATGAAGACCGCCACGTGCCCATCGTGTGGGCACGCTCTCGCGCTCTTTCCTCGAAGTGCTTCGGAAGCTGTATCTGCAGGCGCTGCAAGCGGCGGACCTTCGACCGCGCGCGACACACACGTGGAGCTGGAGGCGGAGGAACTCGGCAACCTTGCGACGGGCACCGAGGCTGCGAACGCTCCATTGGCCGAGGGGTGGAGCGATGCACCGCCGCCCTCGGCGGGCATCTTTCTGGATCCTTTGCGGCCGCGGCGCACCTCGTCCGGGGCCGTTCAACTCGACACGACGTCGCCGCGCGCCGGTGAGGCATGGTCGGGCGTGGCCAAATCGCCGCCTGCTCCGGCGCCGCCCGCGGGTCGTGTTCCCGGTCAAAGACTGGGAGATTCGGCCGTTTCGTCGTCGGGCGCGTTCGACAGCCGCGTCTCGGGACGCGTGCGCGAAGCGTCGACATCTTTACGCGAAGCGGAAAATCATGGTCTACAACAGCCACCGGGTGCGCATACCAAAGGTGTGCTCGGGCACGTTGCATCCGGATTGAGTCTGGAGGAACTCATGGATCAAGCGAAAAACTTCGTATGCAGGTCGTGTTCGACCCCCGTGCCGATGGGACACAAGTTCTGCGGCCGGTGCGGTGCTGCAATTCCTCCCGAGATATTGAACGCCCGCACGCAGTTTTTCGGTCAGCTTCAAGTTCCGGGCAAAGCGAAGCTCATTCTCATTCGGGGGGAGGGCGTCGAGGGCCTGTCGTACCAGCTCAACGCCGAGCAACACATCGTAGGCCGCAACGGGCAGCTGGTGTTCCCCGACGATCCCTTCGTCTCCCCGAAGCACGCGAACCTCTTCTACCGCAGCGGGAAGCTCGTCGTCCGCGACGAGGGCTCCCTCAACGGCGTCTTCTTGCGCGTGCGCGGCACCGTCGACATCTCCGTCGGCGATCACTTCCTCGCGGGCGAGCAACTTTTTCGCATCGACGCCACCCCGAAGCAAGCCGACGGCCCCGCGCCCGACGGGACCTACTTCTATTCCTCGCCGAAGCACCAGAGCCCCTTCCGCATCACCCAGCTGCTTCAAGGCGGCGCCACCGGCATGACCGTATGCGCGCGCAACCAAGGCCTCCAAATCGGCCGCGAGGGCGGGGACCTCAACTTCCCAACGGACCTCTACATGAGCGCCTCGCACTGCAAGCTCGAAGAGAGCGCCGGTCGACTGAGCCTGACCGACCTCAATAGCCGCAACGGCACCTACGTCCGTCTAAAGGGCGAGCGCGAGCTCTCGCACGGCGACTACCTCTTCATCGGCCGCAAACTCCTCCGCGTCGAAATCACCGCAGCGTAACCCCTGCTCGAGCACGCTCCACCCTCCAAGAGCCCTCAGCACCCCATTTCTCTATCTTGGGTGCTTCGCACCCAAACCCATCCCAAGGGTGCGAAGCTCCAACCCATTCCCCCGGGTGCGAAGCTCCAACCCTTCCCCCCGGGTGCGAAACTCCAACCCATCTCCCCGGGTGCGAAACTCCAACCCATCTCCCCGGGTGCGAAGCTCTAACCCTTCCCCCGAGTGCGAAGCTTCAACCCATCTCCCGCGGGTGCGAAGCTCCAACCCTTCCCCCGGTGCGAAGCTCCAACCCTTCCCCCGGTGCGAAGCCCCAACCCTTCCCCCGGGTGCGAAGCTCCAACCCTTCCCCCGGTGCGAAGCCCAACCCTTCCCCCGGGTGCGAAGCTCCAACCCATCTCCCGCGGGTGCGAAGCTCCAACCCATCTCCCGCGGGTGCGAAGCTCCAACCCATCTCCCGCGGGCGCGAAGCTCCAACCCTTCCCCCGGGTGCGAAGTTCCAACCCATTCCCCCCGGGTGCGGAGCACCCAACCCCACCTCCCCCGGGTGCGGAGCACCCAAATCTACTTTTTCCCGTTCCGTTTCTCGCGCGGTGCGGACAACCCCGCCGCGCGGCGAGCCACCGTAGCCAACACCGAGAGCACTTGGACGGGGACTGCGTCGAGGAAAGCTTCGAGGTCGAAGGGGCCGTCGGTGCCGGGGAGGAGGGCCTCGAAGAGGACGCCGAAGCGATCGTATTTGCGGGATAGATCGTGGAGGCGGGTGCGGAGAGCGTCGGCGTCTTTGCCGCGGGCGTCGCCGAGGAGGGTCAAGGCGCGTTGGGAGAGGGCGCGCTTGTCGGCCACGACGCGGCGGAGACGTGCGAGGTAGGCGCCGATGATGACGTCGGGGTATTTGCCGCGTAGAACGTAGGCGTCGAAGCGCTCGCCGGAGACGCGTTGGCGCTCGACGATGCCGGCCGCTTCCAGGTTCTTGAGGTTGCCAAAAACATTGCTCTTCGAGCGCCCCAAGGTGAGGCTCAGGTCGTCCATGGAGAGCGGCCCATCCGCCAGATACAGGGCCGCCACGATCTGCCCGCCGAGACGGGTCACCCCCGGAAAGCTCGCGGCGATTTCTGCGCCCACCCCCTCGAGCAGGGCTCGTTGAGCGAGAGCTACCGAATCGGGCGACGGAGAAGAACGTGCGGGCCTCGGCATCCACGTAAGTGCTAGCGTCCTTCGCATGGCATCGCACGAAAATCGGCTCGCGAAGGAAGCATCTCCCTACCTGCTCCAGCACGCGAAGAATCCGGTCGATTGGTATCCGTGGGGCCCCGAGGCGCTCGGGCGGGCCGTGCGGGAGGACCGGCCGATCCTGCTGTCGATCGGCTACTCGGCTTGCCATTGGTGCCACGTGATGGAGCGCGAGAGCTTCGAGAACGTGGAGACGGCGAAGTTGATGAACGAGCTGTTCGTCAACGTCAAAGTCGACCGCGAAGAGCGCCCCGACCTCGATCAGATTTATCAGCTGGTGGTCCAACTCATGGGCCAAAACGGCGGCTGGCCCCTCACCGTGTTCCTCACGCCGGAGAAGAAGCCGTTCTTCGGCGGCACCTATTTTCCGCCCGCAGACCGCTATGGAATGCCCGGCTTCCCCAAGGTGCTGCAGGCCATCGCGCAAGCGTACCGCGACCGACGCGGCGAGGTCGATCTGCAAGCCACGGAGCTCACGCGCGCCATCGCCTCCGCGACGGCCTTGGAGCGCTCCGGTGAAAAGGCGGCCGCCGACGCGCGCGCCATCCACGCGGTGCCCGCGGGCGCGCGCCTCGCGCAAGCCGTGACCAAGCTGTCTGCACGATTCGACGAGCACCATGGCGGCTTCGGCACACGACCGAAATTTCCGAACACCATGTCCGTCGATCTGTTGCTGCGCCACGCGGCCCTGGACGACGACGTGGCCGCGCGCGCCCACGTGGCCATCACCTTGGACGCCATGCGCGCAGGCGGCATCTACGACCACCTGGGCGGCGGCTTCCACCGGTACTCCACCGACGAGCGCTGGCTAGTGCCGCACTTCGAGAAGATGCTCTACGACAACGCCCTCTTGCTTCGCCTCTACACCGACGCGCACCGCGCCCTCGCCGAGGCACGCTACGGCGACACCGCGCGCGCCATCGGCCAGTACGTCGCGCGGGAGATGACCGACGGCGCCGGCGGCTTCTACGCGACGCAAGACGCGGACAGCGAGGGCGAGGAGGGCAAATTTTTCGTCTGGTCCAAGGACGAGATCAAGAGCGCGCTCGCCGCCGACGAGCCCGAGGAAGACGGCTACGACGCGCGCACCTCGAGCGAGGCCACCCGCCTCGCGCTGGCCTACTTCGACGTGACCGACCGAGGCAACTTCGAGGAGAGCGGCAAAACGGTGCTCCACACCCCACGCCCGCTCGAGACGGTGGCCCACGATCTCGGCATCGCCCCCGATCGCGCGGAGAAGCTCCTCGAGCGGGTGCGGACCAAGCTCTTCGAGGCCCGCGAAGGACGCATCAAACCCTTCCGCGACGAGAAGATCCTCGCCGGCTGGAACGGGCTCCTGATCGGCGCCCTCGCCGACGCCGCCATCGCCTTGGACGACGAAACCATGCTGGGCCTCGCCGAACGCGCCTTCGCCTTCGTGCGGGCTCGGCTCGTCCAAGAAGACGGGAGCGTCCTTCGTCACATCAAGGGCGAGATCGTCAAGGGGCCTGGATTTTTGGACGACCACGCGTACATCGCCAACGCCGCCGTCGATCTCTACGAGGCCACCGGCGAACCCGGTTACATGGCGACCGCCCGCAAAATTGCGGCATCGCTGCTCGCGCGCTTCCACGACGGCGGCGGCCAGGCCCAAGGCGAGGGCGGCTTCTTCTTCTCGCCCAGCGATGGAGAGGAGCTCATTCATCGCGCAAAAGATCCGTACGATCAAGCGATCCCCAGCGGACAAGCCATGACGTGCTTGCTGCTCCTCCGGCTGGGCAGCCTGGTCGATCCCTCCTACCTCGAGCCCGCGGTAGCCGAGCTCGAACGCCTCGCCGGACCGGCCGCCGAGAACCCGTTCGGCCTGGGGCAAACCCTCATCGCCGCCGATCGCTTGACCCGCGGCACCGTCGACATCGTCCTCGTCGGAAAGCGCGGCGATCCGCGCACCCGCGCGCTCGCACGCGAAACGTTCCGCACGTACATCCCCAACCGCAACGTCGCCTGGCTCGACGAGAGCGATCCCTCGTCCCGCGAGGCTTGCGCCGTCCTCGCCGAGGGCAAGGAAGCCAAGGGCGAAGGCCCCGTGGCGTACGTCTGCCGCGGGCAAACGTGCTCCCTCCCCGTGTCGACCGCAGCCGAGCTCGGGGCGCTGCTTCGCGGAGCGTAAGCGCGCCTACGCGGAACCTTCGAGCGTGTACTCGAAGGTGTAGAAGTGCTTGCCGTCGACGATGTCGATGGCAAGCGTACCGGCGATGCCTCGAAGCTCCGCGGTCCCCGAATCGGGGACCACCATCACGACCAGCGAAGCCTTCCCACGGTTCATGGTCCCACTGTGCTGGAGCACGAAGCTACCGCGCCGCCCGTGGAGCGCGCCGGTCACGCGCTCGATCGCCACATAGCCGGCGGACCCTTTTACCTCCGAGACGGCGCTCAGCATCTGCACCGTGCTCGAGGCCTCGAGATCGCCTTGGAACTGCTTGGTGATCGAGACCCGCCCGAGCTTGGCTCCCTCCGCGACATCGTAGGGAGGCTCGGCGTTCATCGTGACGTGGAAGGTACCGCGGGCAGATTGGCTCATCGTCCCACAGTCCTACACGATCCGGCCGCGCATCCCCACGCTCGGCGACGCGCCGCCCATGAATCAGCGGCGCGCAGGCCGCCGACCGAGGCGGACGGGGGCGCTGCGGCGGAAGGAGCCGCCGCGGTTGCGATCGTAAATGTCCGCCGGGAGCTCGTGGCGGAGCGTTTGCAGACCGGAGACGTCGGCGCCGCGGGCGCGCAGATCGATTTCGACCACGTCGAGCGCCTGGACGATGACGTCGCTGCGCGCGAGGCGGCCCAGCCGCGGGGCCTCGGAGCTGGAGGAGGCGCGGGCCGCGGCCCAAAGGCGCGGCTTGAGGGCTACGATGCCGCGCATCGCATCGGCCACCCGCCGCGGAAGGGCGATGCGGGCGATGACCGGATCGATGAACTCCAGCGCCGCCTGACCGCGATCGCGAACCCCGGCGGTGGCCTCTTCCAAGGGCTCGCGCAAGAGCGTGGTGAAGAGCACCGTATCGTCCAGGGCGCCGCCGCGCTCTTTGGTCATCGCGTCGATGACGTCCATGCTGCGCCAGAATCGATCGGCGCCGCCGTCGGTGGCGTCGCCGTCGTCGAGGAAGGCGGAGAGCTCGGGGATGAGCACCGCCATCATGCCGGTCTCCCAGAGGAGCCACATCGAACGATGGGCGGCGCCGCCGCGGAGCAGGCGCAAAATTTCTTCGAAGATGCGGGGTCGCGCGGCCTTGGCGAGCTCGTCGCGGCAGCCCACCATGGCCTCGTAGACGTCGGGATCGATGCCGAGATCGAGCCGGGCCGCGAACTTGATCGCGCGAAGGATGCGGATGGGGTCCTCGCGGAAGCGCACGATGGGGTTGCCGATCGTGTGGATGGCGCGCCGCTGGATGTCCTGCATGCCGCCGCACCAGTCGAGCACCTGCCGACGATCGAGATCGTAGAAGAGGGCGTTGATGGTGAAGTCGCGGCGGAGCGCGTCCTCGTGCGCATCGCCGAAGACGTTGTCGCTGCGGATCAGCAGATCGTCGTAGCTGGGGGGCGCTTCGTCCTCGCCGAAGGACTCGAGCTGCGGCTTGCGCCGGAAGGTCGCCACCTCGATGACCTTGCCGCCACCGAACAAGATGTGCGCGAGCCGGAAGCGCCGGCCGATGATGCGGCAGTTGCGGAAGAGACCTCGCACGTCCTCCGGGCGCGCGTTGGTCGCCACGTCGAAGTCCTTCGGTCTTCCGCCGAGGAGAAGATCGCGGACGCAGCCTCCGACGAGGTAGGCCTGGTAGCCGCTTCGTTCCAAACGGCGCACGACCTTGGCCGCATCCGAGTCGATGAGCGCCTCGTTCAGAGGTGCATCGTGCCGGATGAGTCCCGTCCCGGCGTGCCGCTCGAGGATCGTGTCCTCGTCCGGACCGAAGGGCGCTGCACCTTCATCGCGTTCATCGCGCGCGAGGAGACTCTCGGGCCGCGAGACCACGAATTCGTCGGCCTGCTGAACGGTGAAGGAGGGCAGCTCGGGCAACTCGGGCCAATCTGGCCGCGCCGCCGAAGGGTCGTGCGTTTCCTCCGTGGGGGGAACATCCCCGCCCCGCGGGGTCATCATCATGGTGTTCTTTTGCTTGGGCTGTCGCATGCGAAGCTGGGTCGGCCGCGCCGGGAGGAGCGAGCGGGGTGCCTGCCCGAAGACCCATGTGACCGATGCCCCTATATAAATTGGGTCTGGACTGTACCAGGGCCCACGCATCGCGGCAATCCATACACCACCTAGACGTGGCGGTCGGTGCAGTCCGTTACGCTACCCGACGCGACCGGCAGGTGCCAAGGCTCGCCGAGGCTCACCAGGGCTCACCATAACGGAGGTCGGGGACGCCGCATGGCAAGGCCAACTCCGTGCCGGAGCCGTTGACGGCGGCGTCCATGTGATTAGCTTCCCGGCATTCCTCGGCAACCAAAGGCTTTTTCGGCCACATCCGGGGCCCTGTCCTCCTCTTTTCGGGGCATGTCTCGGGTTGGCGAGATTTCCTGGGTACAGCGACCGCGAGCTGGACTATGACCCGTTTCCTCGAGCTCCCCCCTGCCCCTCTGTAGGGAAGTTCTAGGGCCCGGCAGCCCGGCAGCCATCGCGCGGGACACGGGTGCAGGTCGCGGAATAGGGGTTGCAGTTTTCTGACATTGAAATTCTTTGACTCGACGAGAAGGCAAAAAGGACGAAAACCATGGGCAAGATCATCGGCATCGACCTCGGAACCACGAACAGCGTCGTGGCCATCATGGAGGGTCGAGAACCCAAAGTGATCGTGAACGAGGAGGGGTCTCGCATCACGCCGAGCGTGGTGGCGTGGGACGACAAGGGTGAGGTCCTCGTCGGTCAGATCGCCAAGCGCCAGGCGGTTACCAACCCCGAGAACACGATTTTCAGCGCCAAGCGCTTCGTCGGACGCCGCTTCGAGGAGGTCGCCGAAGAACTCAAGCGAGTTCCCTACAAGGCCGTGCGCTCTCCCAACGGCGACACAGCGTTCGAGGTGCGCGGCAAAATGGCCTCCCCCCCGGAGGTGAGCGCCAAGGTTCTCCAGAAGCTCAAGAAGGCCGCCGAGGACTACGTCGGCGAGAAGATCTCGGAAGCGGTCATCACCGTTCCGGCGTACTTCAACGATGCCCAGCGCCAGGCCACCAAGGATGCCGGACGCATCGCAGGTCTCGACGTCAAGCGCATCGTCAACGAGCCCACGGCCGCCGCGCTCGCCTACGGCCTCGACAAGAAGAGCGACGAGATCATCGCCGTGTACGACTTCGGTGGTGGCACGTTCGACATCTCGATCCTCGAGGTCGGTGACAACGTCGTTCAGGTCATCTCGACCAACGGCGACACGCACCTCGGCGGCGACGACATCGACAACCTGATCATCGACTGGCTCGTCGCGGAGTTCCGAAAGACCTCGGGCATCGACGTCGGCAAGGACAAGATGGCGCTCCAGCGCCTCAAGGAAGCGGCCGAGAAGGCCAAGATCGAGCTGTCGAGCGTGCAGGAGACGAGCATCAACCTGCCGTTCCTCACCGTCGGCCCCGGCGGCCCGGTCCACCTCGACATGCGCCTGTCGCGCTCGAAGCTCGAGCAGATGATGACGCCGCTCATCGAGCGCTCGATGGAGCCCGTGAAGAAGGCGCTGTCGGACGCGAAGAAGGCGCCGTCGGACATCGCCGAGGTCGTCCTCGTGGGCGGCTCGACCCGCATCCCGCTGGTGAAGGAGACGGTCAAGAAGTTCTTCGGCAAGGATCCCCACCAGGGCGTGAACCCCGACGAAGTGGTCGCCATCGGCGCCGCGGTGCAGGCGGGCGTTCTCTCCGGCGACGTCAAGGACATGGTCCTTCTCGACGTCACCCCGCTCTCGCTGGGCGTCGAGACCCTTGGCGGCATCATGACCGCGATGATCCCGCGCAACACCACCATCCCCACGCAGAAGAAGGAAGTGTTCTCGACGGCCACGGATAGCCAGCCGAGCGTCGAAGTGCACGTTCTTCAGGGCGAGCGCACGGAGGCCCGCTACAACCGGACGCTCGGCAAGTTCCACCTCGAGGGCATCATGCCGGCCCCGCGCGGGGTGCCCAAGATCGAGGTCACCTTCGACATCGACGCCAACGGCATCCTCTCCGTCCACGCGAAGGACACCGCGACCGGCAAGGATCAGAAGATCACCATCACCGCCAACTCCGGCCTAAACGAGTCGGACATCCAGCGCATGGTGAAAGAGGCCGCCGAGAACGAGGCCGAGGACAAGGCCCGCCGCGAGCAAGTCGAGCGCCGCAACAAGCTCGACAACCTCTGCTACTCGCTCGAGAAGACCCTCAACGAGAACAAGGACAAGCTGCAGGCGGCCGACGTGTCCACCTTCGAGTCCCTCATCAAAGAGGGCCGCGACGCCATCGAGAAACAAGACGACGCCAAGGTGCAAGAGCTGCTCGAGAAGCTCGAGAAGGAAGCGCACCGCATCGCGAGCGTCATGTACCAAGGTGCCGGCGGCGACGCGGCAGGCGCACCCGGCGCACCGCCCAACGGTGGTCCGGATGCAACCTCCGGCGGCGAGGGCAAAGGCAAGAAGGACGGCAACGTCATCGACGCCGAGTTCGAGGAAACGCAGTAAGCGCCGTTCGAGCAGACGCTTCGTCTGCCTCGCTCGAGCGGACGCTTCGTCCGCTTCGCTCGAGCGCGGATAGGCTCCCAGAAAGAAGCTCCCTACCGTCGTGGCAGGGAGCTTCTTCGTTTTGTGCGTCGAGTCGTGCGGAGAAGAAGCAAGCCGAGGGCACCCCCAACGCCGAGCCCCAGCTTCGCATCCCCGGGCATCCCCGCAGCTCGGCAGGCGCAGGTCGCATCGAGCTCGTTCGTGAAACGACCGTCGGCGCTGTAGCGAGGGGCGGGCCCGGAATCGAACGGGGTGCGGCCGGCGTCTTTGGTTCCAAAGCCGCCATCGACGGGCGCGGCGCCAGAGTCGTCGTTTGCATCGTCGTCCCCCGCGTCGAGCGGGAGGGTCGAACAATCGACGGCGGCGGTCGCGCTGTTGCGCGGCGCGAGGGATGCCACTTGGCCGACGGTGAAGTCCGCCGCGTTGTCGTTGGTGTCGGCGCATCCCCGAGCATTGCGGAAGGCGGCGTTCACATTGCTGAGCGCGGGGGTCGCGCGGCCTTCGTAGTCGGTCCCGCCACCGTAGCCGACCATGTCGATGATGTCCGGGTGGTTCCCGCATCGGCTGGTCCCACCGCAGTTGAGCGGCGCCGTGCTGCGCGCCAACGCGATCTTTCCCTCGGTGGCGCTGAGCGCGAGGATTCCGTCGCCATCGATGGGGTTCGGCAGCGCCACCCCATTTGCGCCCGTGCTGAGCGCCACGAGGAAGTACCGCCCCGGCTCCACGATCCGGTCCGGAAATGCGAACACGGCCGTCGCAACCCCCGCGTCACCCGTGACGGCGCCGAAATTCCGCGTGCCGCCGCCATATTGAAGCGAGAGCCCCGCCAGCGACACCGCCCCATTCGAGCGATTGAAAATCTCGACGAAGTCCCGATTGTACGGCGCCCCATTGTTTCCACCACCGCCATACACCCGACTGATCACGAGCCCATCGCCCACCCCGAGCGGCAGCGCCTCCGACGTCGTCGCGCGCACGTCCGGCGCCTCGTCCTCGCGTGCGCATGCAACCATCGCCGCCGCACCGCCCATCGCGGCCATCGACCCGAGCCCCCCGAGCAACAGCACGCCAGCAGAGCGCCCCATCGTGCGCACCGCGCTCGGCCCCCTGCCCCCTCGTTCCATCCCCACCATCATGGGACAACCTTTGGCCATCCCACAACGAGAAGCTGACTCAAGGGCCCGCGACTCTGCTAAAATAGCACCGTCCGGCGACAGGAATCCGAGGGGGCATGAGTCAATCGGAGGGGCGACCTCGGAACCGCAAACACCGCCTGCTGGTCGAGCTCGGGCGCGGCGGCATGGGGACCGTGTACCTGGCCACCCGCCGCGAGCAGGCCGCGGATCGACCGGCGCTGGTCGTGGTCAAACATCTGCGCCCCGAGCTGGCGTCGCATCTGCGGTTCTTGCAAGGCTTCCTCGACGAGTCGCACCTGGCCATTCGCCTCGATCATCCGAACATCGTCCGCACCTGGGACGTCGGCTTCGAGTCGCGCCATTACTTCCTCGAAATGGAGTACCTCGAGGGCCAATCGTTCGAAGCGGTGACCCGCGCCGCCACCGAAACGAAGCGCGAGCTCCCGTGCGGCGTCGCCCTCTTCGTACTCGAGGAGATCCTCGCCGGCCTCCACTATGCGCACGAGCTCACCGACGCGCACGCGCGCCCTCTGGCGATCGTGCACCGCGATGTCTCGCCGCACAACGTGGTCGTCACCTACGAGGGCGCGGTCAAGCTGCTCGACTTCGGGATCGCCAAGGCCGCCATCTCGTCGCATGACACCTCGACCGGCGTCATCAAAGGCAAGCTGACCTACATGGCGCCCGAGCAAGCGGCGCGGCGGCAGGTCGACCGGCGGGCCGATATCTTCTCCGTGGGCGTCATGCTCTGGCAGTGCCTCACCGGCCAGCGCCTCTGGGCCGACGTCCCCGAGCCGCTCCTGTTCCACAAGCTCGATCGCGGCGAAATCGACCCTCCGCGCACGGTCCGGGGCGACGTCCCCGCGTCGCTCGACGCCATTTGCATGAAGGCGCTGGCCGTGGATCCCGCCGCCCGATTCGCCACCGCCGAGGAGCTGCGAAACGCCATCGCCGAGGAGCGCCGCGCGCTCTGGGGCGACGTGGGCCCCGCGGAGCTCGCCCACGCCATGCGCGATCTCTTCGGCGAACGCCGCGCCGCCGACAAAGCGCAAATCGATGCGCTCCTCGCGCGCACCTCCGAGGACTCGCTCGACGTCCTCCCCGTGCTCGGCCACGGACCGGAGCTCCCGGTCATCGCCATCGACACCCCCGATCCCGCGGGCCGCACCAGCACCAGCACGCGAACCGATCCGCGCGTGGCCCTGACGCGGCCCCACGAGACGCGAACGTTGCGCCTGCGGCGCTGGCCTCGCTGGGCCATCGCCACCGGGCTGGTGGCCGCCATCGGCGCGCTGGGCAGCGGCCTCGCGAGCCGTGTGTTCTCCCGCCCCGCGGAGTCGGCCCCCATGACCACCGATGCGCAGCCGCTGGAGTGCATGCACAACGTCGAGTGCGCGCAAAAGCACGGTGGCGCGAGCTTCGTCTGCCGCAAACCGGATGGGAAGTGCGTCTCGCTCGAGGCGCCGGGCTGCACGGTCCTCGCCGAAAAGGGCGACGTGGAGAACGACGCGACGATCTGGTTCGGGACCATGTTCCCCATGACCGGAAAGCTCGCCTCGAGCTGGGGCCTCGAGAGCGCCCGCGCCGCCGATCTCGCGCGGCGCGACTTCGTGCAGATCGCGCGCGGCATCCCCTCGCCCTTGCCCGGCCAGCCCGCGCGGCCCATCGGCCTCATCGCGTGCGACGACGCCGTGGAGCCAAAGAGGGTCGCGCGCCACCTGATCGATCTGCACGTGCCCGCGGTGCTCGGTTTCAGCTCGAGCCAGGAGGTCATCGACCTCGCCACGGAGCTCTTCATCCCAAACGGCGTCCTCGCGGCCGCGACGCAAAACCGCAGCGCGCTCATCACGACCATCCCGCATCCCCCCGGCGAGCCGCGCTTGGTGTGGCGCACGACGTTCAACACGGCGGCCATCGTGCTGCCGGTCAGCGCGGTGGTGGCCGACGTGCTCGAGCCCGAGCTTCGCGCATCACGCGTGCTCCGCGATGGGGAACCCATGCGGGTCGCGCACCTTCGCGTGCGCAACGCCACGGGGCTCAGTCGCTCCGACGCCTTGCTCGACGCGCTCCGCTTCAACGGCAAGAGCGCGGTCGAGAACGGCGCGAACTACCGGGAGGTGCTCTACACGAACCCGAGCGATGCCAATCCGATCCCGGATGAATCCGTGGTGGAGGCGCTCCTCGGTTTTCGGCCGCACGTCATCGTCAGCCCCGGCTTCGATCCCAACACCAAGACCGTGCTCGTCCCCTTCGAGACGAAGTGGCCCGCGGCGGCTCATTTTCGCCCCCGCTATGTGATGACCAGCATGTTCGGCTCGGACTTCTTCGAGTTCCTCGGCAAGAACGCGGAGCGCCGCCGCCGCTTCATCGGCGTGAGCCCCCCGAAGGCCACCCCGGCCAACGCCAAGCTGGCCTTGCACTACAACGAGACATTCACGCCGAAGGTGTCCCCCTCCGAGGCGCCGGGGGCCGTGTACGACGCGGTCTATCTCCTCGCCTATGCGGTTTACGCCATCGGCGATCAACCGATCACGGGGCGAAACCTGGCGCGGGGCATGAGCCGGTTGATCCCTCCGGGGGAGCCCATCGAGGTGGGCCCCACCAAGATCTTCGAGGCGTTCCAGCTCTTGCAGGGCGGCAAATCCATCAACCTGCACGGCGCAGGAACACCGCTGGATTTCGATGTGACCACGGGCGAAGGCCCCACGGATTTCGCGCTGCTCTGCCCCGGCGTGGACGACCTCGGCGTGGCCACCGCAGCGGCGGAGCCGGGCCCGATCTTCCGTACGGCCACGAAGAAGATCGAGGGGCTGCCGCTGCGGTGTCCGTAAACGGACTTACTTCGTTTGCGGCTGCGTCTCCGGCCCGCAGCAGTCGTTTCCGCCGCACTCGTGCCACACGTTGCTCGGCAGGAGGCAATCGTTTCCGCCGCACTCGTGCGGGAGCTGCCCGCCGCCGTCGGGCCCGAACGAGGCCGACCGCGGGGCGGCCATGGGGGCCGCGCTCTCGCACCGATTCAAGAAATGCCCCGCCACCGGCGTCTTCCCGGAGGAGCCGGTCGGACACACGTTGTTGGCAGGGTCGTCGTTCAACTTCTGCATACAGTCCCGCAGCCGCAATCCCGTCTCGCGCTGCAATCGAAGCGATTCCAAATCAAGGACCTCCCATGAATTTCCCAAATCGTCTTTGGCCCGATGGATCGGCGGGAGGTTCGCGCAATCGAACTGCGGCACCTCCGCCGATTTGAAACACCGCATCATACGCGCTTCGTATCCGCACTTGGCATCGCCCGGCGCGCACCCGCAGGTCCGATCCACGAATGCCCACTTGATGGGCTCCTGCGCGGGGTTGATGCAAGTCCCGCCCGACGGTGGCGTGTTGTTCGGCGGCGGCGTGCACGTGCACCCTATATAACCCGCCCCCACGAACGCCAACGACGCAAACAAACGCCATAGTTTCGAAACGGACATGGTTATCCATGGTATGCATAGGTCGGGTCCGTGTCCTGTCGCTCGAGTAGAGGACACCCGCTTCCGGCCAACCTAGGATATGGGGCGCCCCCGGGTTGCCCGCACCGAGCGGATGCGGCGGCGCGCCGGCCGAGAGCGGCACTCGTCTTCTGGCGCAGGCGCGTCCTGCTTTGGTCGACACGCGCGAACCGCCATCCATCATCCGACATGGGACGGGGGACCGGATCGATGACATCGCGCTGGCTCTTGGGCCTACCCTGCTTTTTGCTCCTTTCGACATGCCACCGCCCGAGCGACTACGAGCCGGGCTACGAGCTCGGTAGCGCGGAAGAGTGCGCCCGCCTGCGGGCCGCGCTGTTCGAGGACGCGGAGACCATCATCGCCTCGCGACCTCCCGCCTCGTTCGAGGATCCGCGGCTGCGGCTCGAGGCCGGCCTCACCGAACGGGTGCGCGCGTTCGTCGTAGCGCAGTGTTACCGCCAACCGGGATGGGGCGGCGAAGATGGCGTTCACCTCAGTGGCACCGAAGCGGAAGGAGATACCCACGGCTGGGTACGCGTTTGGTATTCGCCCGAGGTCATCGCGTGGCTCTCACGCGGCCGTCCGGAAGGTGAGGTGCCCGAGCGCGCCATCCTCGTCAAAGAACGCTACAAGCCTCTGGGCGAGGCGAAGGAGCATGGCGGCGTCTTCAAATTCGTCGCGTGGCAACCGATGGTTCGGCGGGCCCGGGACGCGCGCGATGGCTGGTTCTGGGGCGAAATTTCCCAAGAGGAAGGCCGCCACGGCGAGGCGAAATGCAGCAAGCCGAATCTGTCGTGGAGCTCGCCCGAGACCTTGCGGCTCGATGATTGCCGTCCCTCGAGCGGCTTCGGCCAGCCGTGCCTGCGCTGCCACGCCTCGCAACGCGATCTGACCTTTGCGCAAACGGCGCACCTCCCGGAGAAGACCGGCGGCGTGCACGAGGCGTCGCAAACCATTTACGACTTCCGCCGCCTCTGGCGACAACGAGACGCACAAAACCCCAATTACGGATACGAAGCCTACAAGAACACGCCCGCCTCGACCTTCATCGCCCCGCACCCAGACCGCGACGCCATGGCGCACGCGCTCGGCAGCGCCGATCCGGACTTCGTGGCGCTCTACGGCATCTCGCCGAACGAACAGGCGCCCTACGAAGACGTGCCGCGCTTCTTCGATCACGTGATCCCGAAGCCGAGCGCGCGCAAACCCGATACGTTTCTGACGTCGAACGCATGTTGGGGTTGCCACTCGGGCGTCGCGCACATCGCCAAGGGCCCGAGCAGCGGCAGCTCGATGCTGGCCCCCGACGGCGAGCTCGAGCCGGGCAAACCCCGTTATGCCGATATCTCGCCCTATGGAGAATGGTCCGTCTCACTCATGGGCCTCGCCGGGCGCGATCCCGTCTTTCGCGCGCAGCGCGCGTGGGAGGCCGATCACCGCGCCAGCTGCGCCAAAGACATTACCGATCTTTGTTATCGATGCCACGGCGCCGCGGGCCAGCGTCAAATCCATTTGGACCATCCGTCGCGCCAATTCGAGCACGGCATGGTGTACGCGCTCCCCGACGATCCCGACGGCCCCTACGGAGGCCTCGCGCGCGACGGGGTCACGTGCACCATCTGCCATCAAATCAGCGGCAAGGACTTGGGAAAGCCCGCGAGCTACACGGGCCAATGGACGCCCACGGCCCCCGGGGACGTCATCGGCCCTTTTTCGTCCGACGTCCGGGTCAATCCCATGGAGCGCGCGATGGGAAAGACCCCCGCCGGGCACGACGGCCGCGATGCGGTCATCAAGAGCTCCGCGCTCTGCGGCTCGTGCCACACCGTGCGCCTCCCCGTTCGACGAGTCGGCTCCTGCACCGACGTGCGCCAGCGCTATGAACAAGCGACCTTCCTCGAGTGGCGCGACAGCGTTTATCGCAAGAACGATCCCTTCGTCACCGACGAAGGCCACGACGGCGCCACCCCCACGCGCTGCCAAGACTGCCATATGCCGCAAGAGTTCCACGGCCGCCCCCTTCAAAAGAAAATGGCGAGCGTCGAAGACTCCCAATTTCCAACGGCGAGCTTGGCAGGCGTCCCCGATTTGCACGCAGGCGTCGACCTGGTCGAGCGCGCACCTTTCGCACGCCACCAAATGAACGGTATCAATCTTTTCACCTTGAGCATGTTCGCGCAGGCGCCGCGCGTGCTCGGCCTCGCCGACTACGATTACATGTCGAACCAATACGGCGAGCCAACGCGCCTTCAAATGGCCACCGCGCTCGCGACGGGCCGGGCCTTCGCCGACACGGCCGCGACCCTCCAAATCGGAGCCCCCGCCGTTCGCGGCGACGCGCTCCAGTTTACGGTGACCGTCACCAACAAGGCCGGCCACAAGCTCCCCTCGGGCGTCGCCTTCCGCCGCGCCATCCTGGAGGTGGCGCTCGAAGACGCGACCGGCGCCACGTTGTGGGCATCGGGCCGCACCAACGGCGCAGGCGCCTTGGTGGACCACTCCAACAAAGTGCTCGCCGTCGAGCTCGGCCCCACGTACGAGCCGCACCATCAGCTCATCACGCGCGAAGACCAAGCCCAAATCTACGAAGAGCGCACGGCCGACTCCGACGGCAAGCTCACCACGAGCTTTCTCGGTATTTACGATTCGGTGAAGGACAATCGACTTTTGCCCGCCGGCTGGAGGTCCAACTTCGGCCCCACCCTGGAAAACGGCGAGGTCCCCGACGGCCTCGAGCCACACGGCATCGAGGGCGATCCCGATTACCCCATGGATGGCTCGGCCGCATGCGGCTGCGATGTCATCACCTACCGCGTTCCCCTCGCCGCCGCCGCCGGCCACGCGCGCGTGCGCGCCAAGTTGCATTACCAGGCCATCCCACCCTATTTCCTCCGCGACCGCTTCAGCGTCGCGCTCCCCGATGCCCAGCGGCTGTACCAGCTCGCGAGCCACCTCGACACCAAGTCGGCCACCACGGCCATACCGGGCTGGAAGCTGACACTCGTCGAGGCCGCGCGCAGTTCGAAGTAACTGCGTGCGAGCCTGAACGCGTCAGAAAATGCACGATGATACCAATTCGCATCGGCATTGGGTACGTGCACCGCCGCGCAATCGCCAATCTCCCAACGCCACACGCGACCATCCGGTCCAGACGCCATACGGGAGTACTCGAGGACCTCCAGCCGATTTCGCCACATCCGTTCGCGTGCTGCGCGATAGGAGCATGGAGGAGCTAGCCATCGATCGAATGCTGCAATCCTCACATCGTCGCGAGGATGTATTCTCGCCATCCGCCAAATATTCTGACCGGTTCAGAAATCGAAGCACGGATCGAATCGCGCGACCGAAAGAGCCTTTTGTCACGGCGAGCGATGGTTCGCCGATGATGGTTGTTGACAGAGAGGCGTGGTCTTGATTCTGTGGTCGTGAATCCAAACGTTCTAATTTTCATACTTTGCCCGGTGCGACCGGGCGATCCTGTCATGCAGCCCGGGGCCGGGACGGAGTGTGAAGTCGACAGAGCGAAGAGCGCATCGGAATCGTGGAAGAAACCAGGGTGGTGAGTGTCGCTTTCAAGGGAAGGGAGCGGCATGAAGGACGGAGAAGGGGGACTCCCTCGAGCCGGAGAGTTTTATCGTCGTCTCAGGTCGAACGTGCTGGGCGCGTTGCTGCAATTGGCAGGATGCAACGTGTCGCTCGAGTTTTTTTCGCCGCCTCGAGTCGGACGTTCGCGAAATGGCATGGCAAGCGGTAAGGTGCGATGTGCAGCTCGATGGTGCGGCAACCCGCGAGTGTTGAACAAGGCCAATCGCGCGGTCGAGAACCTCGAACCTTTATCTCGTGGAGCGTGCAGCGCGCTGCGCTCGACGATTCATCGTGCGCCACATCGCGCGCAGACGCTCGACGAAAGATTCGAAATTAAAAATTTGAGAGGCTCATGAAATGACGCTCGCTTGGCATTCCATCAAGGCCACGGATTTCGGGGAGCTCTTCGTCGAGCTAGTCACCGATGTGGGAGGTTACGAGGACGTCCAATGGTTGACGCACACGAACGCGCGGGGCCTCTCGCGCACTCTCTCGGCCACGCGCAGGCGCGACGATCCGCTGGTGGGGACCATCTACGAACGGGTGATCATTCAATTTCGGCACTGGCCGGCCAAATCGATCGGGGAGCGCGAGCTCGCAAAGGCATGCGCCAAAATGAGCCTCTGGCGAGCCTCGCACGCGCATGTGATGGTGGTCGTGACGAGCGGCACGTTTACGAGCAATGCGATGCTGTGGACCCAGAGCCACAATGCGGCCGGCAAACACCCCCGGCTCGAGCTCTGTGCCGATCACCACCTCGAAAAGCTCCTCGCCAAGCGTCGCGGGCTCGCCGACCGGTACAACCTGCGCGGCAAGAGCGGCACCCGCGGCAAGAGCAGCACCCGCGGCAAGCGCGATTAGCGAGCTGGATGCCCAGCCCCGCCCCATCAACCGTCACCAGAACGTCACCGACGGGGAGCATGGATTTGCTACGTAGGCCGCTATGCGTGGCACCCTTTTCGTGATGTGTGGGCTCGTGGTCGGAAGCAGCGTGTTCGCCGCGTGCAGCAGCGACGATACGGTGGGCCCGGTAGGCGGCGGCGATGCTTCGGTGCGGGATTCGAGCGTCGCGAGCGACGCTGGCGCAGAGGCGGATGCGCCAGCATTGGATGCAGGGTGCACATATGACGAGAAGTCGGATGGAACGGCGCGTGTGCTGGGCATTTATGCGTTGCCGGCCACCTCGCTCAAAGCCCTGAACCCGTACCTCACGCAGCACGATCTCACCAAAGCGCTCGACAATGGTGCGGGGACCGTCGACAACCCCGCGCCGGGCTCCGGCCTCGACTATGTGGGCGGCTGCCCCGGATCGTTTTGGATGATCACGGATCGTGGACCGAACGCCGATGGGCCGAGCGGTTCCAAGATTTTCCCCCTTCCGCCGTTTACGCCGGCGGCGGTTCGCGTTCACTTGGTCGAAGGTGCGGGCACCATCGCCATCGATAAGGTCCTACCCATCGTAAACGATACGAACGCGCCGGTCACCGGTCTGCCGAACCGTTCGGCCGATGACGTGGGCTATGAGCGCGCGGATGCCTCGGCGCCGCTTCCGTATCGTCAGGGCGGGCTCGATACGGAGGATATCAAGCGCCTTCCAAACGGCGATCTGGCGTTCGTCGACGAGTATTCGCCGAGCGCGGGGATCCTCGATGGGACCACGGGCAAGGTGAAGGTGCGCTATGTCCCCGCGGGCGTGTCGCTGCCGGATGCGGGCTACCGGATCGCCTCCATTTTGCCGGGCGTCCTTACGAACCGGCGCGTGAACAAGGGGCTCGAGGGGCTCGCCGTATCGCCGGATGGGCACACCGCCTTCCTCATCATGCAGACGCCGATGGGGCCCGAGGGCACGTACGGGAGCTCGCTGGTCAATCGGGTGATCCGCATCGACCACTTCGACGATCCGGCGACGGCCACCGTGGGCGGGCACTTCATCGTGCTTCACCAGCCGCTGGCCAGCTTCCCGGGGACGAGCAAACAGCCGAATGTCTTCTTCAACGCCGGAGCTTGGATCAGCGCGACGAAGCTCTTGCTCCTCGAGCGAGGCACCGGCCTCTTGAAGCTGGTGGTCGCCGATTTTTCGGCCGCCACCAACCTGGTGGGCAATCCATCGAAGGGCGAAAACGATCTGACGCCGGAGAAGGACGGCGTCGCGGCCCTCGGGATCGCGGCCGCCGCGACGATCGAGGTCTTCACCAGCGCCGACGTGCCCTCCTTCATCACCGCCCCGCCCGCGGGCGCCCCCGCACCCGACAAGCTCGAAGGGCTCGCGATCCTCAATCGCACCACGGTGGCCATCGCCAACGACAACGACTTTGGCATCGTCAACGCGAACGATCGCTCGCGCATCTGGATCCTGCGCCTCAAGGCGCCGCTGCCGATGTGAATCGATGCGGCCATGGATCGAATGACGCCAGCGCGTGCAGAGTGAATTGGCCATCGTTTGGCCTAAACAAAATTGAAAATTCGTAAGGCCCATCGGTGGCAGCGCTCTCGGCGCTGCCGATGCCTTGGCGATCCAATCATGTTTCGGCGCCATGACAACGTAGTCATCGAGCGATGCGATACAGACGTCTACGGAGCGTTGTGATAACAACAGCGCTGCGCGCAATGAGCCCAAGGTGCGCATAGGTAAATAAACTCCTATGTGCAACGAATAACGAACGTCGGGCGCAGCCGAGCCGTGGCCGTTTTTCGAAAGCTTTCATGCGCGCGCAACCATGTTTGCTATTCTACGCTCGCACCACATGCGGGAACTGCCCCAACTTGGACGCTATTCACTCGTCATCGAGCTTGCGTCGGGCGGAATGGCGAGTGTTTACCTGGGTCGTATGATCGGGGTCGCAGGCTTTGGCCGCACCGTCGCCATCAAACGACTCCACCCGCATTTGGCGCGCGATCCGGAGTTTGCTTCGAGCTTCGTCGACGAAGCTCATTTGGCCGCACGGATCCGGCACCCCAATGTCGTGCCCACGTTGGATGTCGTCGCCACGGAGGACGAGCATTTCATCGTCATGGAATACGTGCACGGTGAATCGGTGGGCGGGCTGCTTCGGGCGTGCCGCACGAACAATCAAATCATGCCGGTCCCCGTGAGCTTGTCGATCCTCATCGGGGTCTTGAACGGCTTGCACGCGGCGCACGAGGCCAAAGACGAGGAGGGACAGCCGCTCTCCATCGTGCACCGCGATGTCTCGCCTCAGAATGTGCTGGTCGGCATCGATGGCGTGGCCCGCGTGCTCGACTTCGGTGTGGCGAAGGCACGAAAGCGACTCCTGGAGACCACGCGACACGGCCGCCTCAAAGGGAAGATCCCATATATGGCGCCCGAGCAGATCCGCGGTTCGGCCACGCGCCAATCGGACGTTTATGCCGCCGGGGTCCTGCTCTGGGAAATGCTCACGGGCCGGCGACTCTTCCGCGGCCAGAGCGAGGTGCAGCTCATCGAAGCGGTGCTGTCGGCGCACGTGGCCCCGCCGAGCGCGCGCAATCCATTGGTGCCGCCCGAGGTCGACCGCATCGTTCAACGAGCCGTCGCGCGCGAGCCGGACGAGCGCTATCCCACCGCGCGCGCGATGGCCGAGGACATCGACGCGTGCATCGATGTGGCGTCGTCGATGAAGGTCGCCCAATGGGTGGAGTCGGTCGTGGGGCCCGTGCTGGCCGATCGCCAGGTCCTGGTGGCCGAGGTCGAACGCTCCGCGACGGCGCCCGCCCCCGAAAAGGACAGCAAGCCCATTCAACTCGATACGATGAAGATGACGCTCGAGGAGCTCCACTGGCATATGGCCGGCCCGGAGAGCGCCCCCGCCAATCAGCCAACGACCACGTCGTCGCCCGCCACCGAGGTGCCGCCCGCGTCGCTGCCCAACTTTCGGCCGAACCGAAGGCGATGGCTCTGGGTCGGAAGCACCACGCTCGCCTTGCTCGGCTCCGCCCTCGTCGTCCAAAATTGGCGCGCCGTCGGGCACTACGACGGGCACGATCCGGCCCGCACATCGCCTTCCGTCTCGTCGCGCACGGGCGACGCGCCGGGGGTGCCGTCCGGAGAATCCGAATCGCAACCCGCCGGCCCCATGCACCTGGACGCGGGCGCAACGACGAGCGCACCGGATGCGGCGAGCCCACCGGGCGGCGCGGGCGGCGCGAAGAAACCTGCGGCCGACGCGGGAACCCAGGCGAGCCCCAAGTCCCTCGAGCCTCGGCCCTCCGTGGGGACGAAATCCGATACGGCGATGCAAGCGAGCATCAAGCTCCTCGACAAGGCGGGTCCTTCGCTTCCATCCGCAACGTCCGCGTCGAGCACGCCGTCTACGCCATCGTCATCGACGACGGCGTCGACGTCGAAAGCGGCGACGAGCCCGAACGGGAGCGTCGCGGACCAGGTGCGTGCGATCATGCTCAACGACGCGGACAGAGCGAGGGCCCTCCTCCAGGCGAGGGCCAAAAGCGGGCTCATTACGCGTGAGGAGATCAACCTCCTCCGGACGATTTGCCGCAATCAACGCGACAGCGATTGCGTCGCGCACTGCGCCACGTTGCTCGAGCTGGAGTGACCACGGTCACCGCCGCTCGCGGATCCAGGCGTCCACCCGCTGCTCGAGGACGTCCAGCGGCAGGGAGCCGGCCAGGAGCACGACATCGTGAAACGCACGAACGTCGAAGCGATCGCCCAAGGCGCGCTCGGCGCGGGAGCGCAGATCGCGGATGGCGAGCTGCCCGACCTTGTAGCCGAGGGCCTGCCCCGGCATGGCGATGTAGCGATCGACCTCGTTGACGACATCGAGCTTCTGCCGCGGTGCGTTTTCCATGAAGTAGTCGATGGCTTGCTGGCGCGTCCATTTTTTAGCGTGGAGCCCGGTGTCCACCACCAGACGAACCGCGCGCCACGTCTCGTACGCCAGCTGGCCGAACGCGTCGTAGGGGTCCTCGTACAACCCCAGCTCGTAGCCCAAGGTCTCACTGTAGAGCGCCCACCCTTCGCCGAAGGCCACGTAGTAGCCATACCGGCGAAATTTGGATACGTGGCCCTGCTCGGCCGCGAGCGATACTTGGAAATGGTGCCCGGGCACGGCCTCGTGCAAGGTGAGCGGGATCATCTCCCAGCGCGGGCGCGTCTCGGGTCGATAGAGGTTCACCAGGTACGTGCCGGCGCGCGAGCCGTCCGGTGCGCCGGGATAGTAAAAGCCGGTGGGGGTGTCCGGCGCCATGGCCTCCGGCGTGGGCTCGACGCCGTAAGGTTGCCTGGGCAACGTTTTGAAGAGCTTCACCAGGAGCGGGTCGATCCGCTTGGCGACGCCGCGGTAGCGCAGGAGGAGCTCGTCGCCCGTGCGATCGTAGAACCGCGGATCGGTGCGGAGAAAGCGGAAGAAGTCCGGGAGCGCGCCGCGGAAGCCCGCCTTCTCCTTCACGGCCTCCATTTTGGCGCGGAGGGCCCGAACCTCGGAGAGCCCGAGCTCGTGCAGCGCGTCGGGGGTCCGATCCGTGGTGGTGAACTTGCGCGCGAGGAACGTATACATCGCGGGCCCGTTCGGCATTTGCCAAATACCGACTTGCTCGGGCGCCGCCGGAATGTATTCGGAGACGAGGAATTGACGAAAGCGCCGGAGCGCGGGGACGACGCCATCGGCGATGGCCGCGCGCGCGTCCGCCGAGAGCCGCTGCTGCTCCGCCGCCGCCACCTGCGCGGGGAACCGCTTGAACGGCGCATAAAAGCCGCTCTTCGTGGGGTCGTCCACGAGCTGCGGATCGAGCTGCGCCGGGATGCGCTGCAAGACGATCCGCGGGTGAACGAGCCGCCGGCGCACGCCCTCCCGCATGAGCGCCATGGTCTGATCCACGTATGCGGGGAAGCGCTGCATGCGGGCGGTCCAATCGCGATAATCTTTGCTCGTCTCGAACCGCAAGGTGCCGGCGAGCTGATAGGCGACCTGGACCCCGGTGAGCGCGCGCACGTACTCGGGGAGGCTCGCCATTTGGCTGGTCGGGAGCAGGTGCAGCGCGAGCTCGTGCTCCTTCGTCCACGTCACGCAATCGCGCGTGAAGAGGTCGTAATCGATTTGCTCCTCCGCAGGCAGGAGCGCGCGGTCGATGGTCGCGAGCTCCGAGAGCACCGCCCGATCGTGCCGGTCGATCGCGTCGATGGCCGACAAGCTCAGGTCCTCCCAGCGATCGTTCCAGCGGCGATCGCCGATCACGGAGGCGTAGGTCGGGGTGTGCTCGAGCTCGTAGTCCCACTCGCGCTCGAGGAGCGCACGAAGGCGCGCAACATGCGCGGCCCCAGCGCCCTCGGCCGGCGGCCCATCGTGCGCGGCCGCCGATCCTGCGCGGGCGTCGCTGGCGGGGGCGCTCGGAGCGCTCGGAGCGGGTCCCCGGGCGCATGAAAAGAGTGCAAACGCAGCGCCCGCGAGCAGGGTCGCCGCGGTGCATGTTCGAATCGGGTGTTGCCTCATGACGTCTCCGTGATGCCGATGCTGATACCAATCCATCTCATATCCGGTGGTCGAGCGCGAACAAAGCTTCGGGAGGGGCTTTACAAATACGCGGACGAATCTACGTCTGCACGGCGGGAAAGGAGCACGCGGAGATGCGCTTGGGCACGCGATGGATCGGGCTTGCAGGGGCGCTCGTCGCCATGGGCATTGGCGCGGAAGGATGCGTTTCGTCGCGCGTCGCCCAACCCGCAACGCCCGAGCAGCTCGCCCCTCCTGCGACACCGAAGCGCCCGGAGACCTTTCGCGCCGCGGGCCGGTCCTTCGTCGATGATTACGGGTGGCTGCGCGACGCGAACGATCCCGAGGTCGCGCGATGGATCGACGCCCAGGACGCGTGGACGACGAAGAACCTCGGCAGCCATCCGTATTTTGGCGAGCTGCGCGCGCGCTTCGACGATCTGGCGCGCCGCACGAAGCAGGCGGCGAACCGGATCGAGGGCACGGGTCTGCGCGGCGCCGTCGCCTCCCCCGCGGGCGTCTTCGTGCTGCGCCGCCCTCCCGCGGCGCGGCAGGCGGCCATCTTTCTTCGCTCCTCACCCGAGCCCGACGGGGCCGAGCGCGTGGTGCTCGACCCGGCCGCGCTCGATCCTTCCGGGCAAACGAGCATCGATTGGTACGTCGCGTCAGCAGACGGCCAACGGCTGGCGGTCTCGCTCTCCAAAGACGGGAGCGAGGATGGGAACCTCTCCGTCTTCGACGTCGCCTCCGGCAAGCTCGTGGACGGCCCCATCCCACGGGTGACCGACGGCACGGCGGGTGGGAGCGCCGCCTTCTCACGCGACGGCAAAACACTTTTCTATACACAGTATCCGGCGCCCGGCTCCCAACTCGCGATGCATTTGCATCAGCAACTCCATCGCCATACACTCGGCGCTCCGCTGGATCGCGACGAGCGCGTCCCCCTCGAGCTGCCGGCCATCGCCGAGATTCAGCTGCTCCCGGCGACGGAGGACGGCACCCTCGTGGCCTCCGTGAATGTCGGGGATGGCGGCGATCGTCTGTGGTTCGTGGGGCAGCCCTCGGCCAAAGGATTCGCCTGGTCGCAGCTCGCCGGGATCGCCGATGCCATCGACGTGGCCGGCACCTCGCGCGGCGCGCTCTATCTCCTTTCGCGCAAAGGCGATCCGCGCGGCGCCATCGTGCGCGTGCCGACGCGGGCGCCCAGGCTGTCGGAGGGCAAGGTGATCGTCCCGACCGAGGCGCGGGAGCTCACGAACCTCGCCATCGCCGGCGACACCTTGGTGGTCTTCGATATCGCAGGTGGGCCGACGCGCGCCCGCGCGTTCGATCCGGACGGTAAGCCGCGGGGTGAGATCGCGCTCCCGCCGCGCTCGGCGGTGAGCCCGGAGATGGCGTGGAACGGCGCCCTTTACGTCAGCGTGGTCTCGTACACCGAGCCGCTGGCGATGCAGCGGCTGGACCCGGGCACGCTCCAACTGAAGGCGACCGCGATGTCCACCGAGTCCCCCGTCCGATTCGACGATGTCTCCATCCTCGACGAGGTGGCGATCGCGCGCGACGGCACGCGCGTGCCCATCACCTTGATCGCCCGCCGAGGTGCCGCGCGATCCAAAGACACCCCCGTTCTTCTCACGGGGTACGGCGGCTATCGCCTTTGGAGCACACCAAACTACGACCCGCGCCGTCGCGTATGGCTCGATCAGGGCGGGATGCTGGCCATTGCACACATCCGCGGCGGAAACGAGAATGGCGCGCGCTGGCACGACGGGGGGCGCCTTGGAAACAAGCAGAATGTCTTCGACGACTTCATCGCGTGCGCGGAGCATCTTTTGCGTGAGGGCTACACGTCGAAGAACAAGCTGGCGATCTGGGGTCGCTCGAACGGGGGGCTCCTGGTGGGCGCCGTGCTCACCCAGCGGCCCGATTTGTTTCGCGCGGCCGTGATGCAGGTGCCCGTGCTCGACATGGTGCGATTTCAAACGTGGCCCAACGGCGTCTTCAACACGACGGAGCTCGGCACCCTCGACGATCCGGTGCTCGGCCCCAAGATCCTCGCCTATTCGCCCTATCAAAACGCGAAACCCGCCGCCTACCCCGCGGTGTTGATCCTCTCGGGGATGGCCGATCGACGGGTGGATCCCGCGGATGCGCGCGCCTTTGCCGCGAAGCTACAAGCCATCTCGACATCGAACCACCCGATCCTGTTGCGCACCTGGAGCCACGGCGGCCACTTCGGCAGCAACGCCTTCCAGCGCGCCGACGAAGATGCTCAGATTTATGCCTTTCTCTTGCGCGAGCTCGAGGTCTCCTATCGGCGGGCGGAGACCCGCTAACCGCGTCGCGCTATTGCGGCGGGCCGCCGCGCCGCGCATTCATGGGAAAGACGCTGCCCGGTTGCCCCAGGGGCACGGTCGTAAAGCGAAAGAGATCGACGGATCCGCCGGTCAGGTCTTGCATGACCCCCAAGAGCCCTTGTCCGAGGGAATCGTCGAAGAAGAATATCCCCGTCTTCACCCCGAGATGCCGTATCCCGTGCCAAAACCCATACTCGGGAATGTGGATGGTGAGCATCGACGAACCTGGCCGCACGATCAGCCCGAATCGCTTCAAGACCTCCTCGATGGCCGTGTCGATCAGCTCACTCTCACCCCGCTCCCCCACCGACATGAAGTCGGCCCGCATCGCCAGCTCGTCATGAAAGTAGTCCCAGGGGACCATGAAATCCGTGGCGGTCCGGAGCAGCTCGCGCACATGAGCGATTCGCTCGTTCAAAGGGGGGAGGGTCTCGGCAACCATGATGTGACCTCGGGGTGATGGCCATCGCGCTGTTGACGTCCGCGCGAAGTCTATCGCGAACGAGCCTCGCGCGGACGCGGATCCCCATGACCACCACCCTCTCGGCCCATCGCGCGCCATGCCGGGGCTGATGCGTTTCGAAGATGGCTACGGCACAGCCGCTGCGCGCGTCACGCCCCCCAGAGCCGCAGCGCCTCTTCGGCGATGACGTCCGGGAGCTCCTCCTGAAAGAACAGTTTCGCGCCCGGCACGCGGCGGATGCCCCGGGATTGGCCGAGCGTGCGATCGAGGTAATCGGGGCTCGCCTGCGAGAAGAGATCGTCGCTGGTGCCCCACACGATTCGGGTCGGGACCGTGCAGCGCTTGAGCGCCGGCTCGATGCCCGCCAGCGGGTTGGGCGACAGCGCGATATGGTACGCTTCGTATTGGCGTTTTCGAAGCGTCGAGCTCACGAGCGGCGAAAAGTAGTAATCGACGATGTCGTCGGTGAGCTGATTGGGATCGCGATAAACGGCTTTGCCAAATATGGCGCGCGCCGCCGCCTTGTCGGCCAGCCATTTGACCATTCCGTCCGCCAAGGTGCCGGCGCGCGCCATTTCGATGATGGGCATGATCTTGGGCGGAGGGCTGTCCGGCTCGACATCGCAGTTGGTGAGGAGCACCGTTCGAACGCGCTCGGGGTGGCGGACCATGAACATTTGCGCCACCGCGCCGCCGCTGTCGCTGGCGACGATATCGACCTTGGAGACACCGAGCGCGTCGAGCATCGCCCCGAGCATCGCGGTCTGCGCGGCCGGCGACACCGACTGGCCCTCGGGGATCTCGGAATATCCCAGGCCCATGAAGTCGAGCGCCACGCACCGTCGGCGCCCCGACAGCCGCTCGATCGCGCCACGCCATTGAAAGCCATTGAGCGGAGCGCCGTGCAGAAACACCGCCGTCTCCCCCGAGCCGCGCTCGACATAGGCAATTTTGCCGAACGAGGTCGGCGCATAGCGCCTCGCAGCACGAAAGGCCGCAGCGTCCAGCGGCCCGGACGAACCGGCGCCCGCGGTGGCGGGGGGGATCCCTTCGCGGGGTGCACACGCGCCAACCACACTGGCGGCGAAGGTGGCAGCAGCAAGCTCCACGAATTCTCTACGTCTCATCCTCGACTGTCGATAGGTCATCCTAAGTTCTCCATGCGACGGGTTGTCTCTGCAGCCCATGGCGCCATCCTGCGCTCACCGCGCCACGCGTGCGCGCACGGGCGGCCGGCGCAGAGCACGTTCGGCTGATTTTCGACCCTTGCGCAAAACCCGCGTCGCGGAGAAAACTCGATCGATGACCGTTCGATCCGCGCGCCCGTCCGACGAGCCGAGCCCGCCGTTGCCTCACCCTCGCCAGGACCGACCGACGCTCCTCGATATCCTGACGGTGCCGGTCCCCTCGGGGTTGGTCGAGCCGCCGCTCGACGATCATCACGTCCTCGACCTTCACCTCGGCCAGCCCGTTCACGTGACCTGCCGCCTGGATAGCCGCGAGCGAAAGGGGATTCAGGGGCAAGGACACTTTACCGTCGTGCCAGCCGGTGCCGCGCATCGCTGGACGTTCGCGCAGCCCGCGCGGGCGCTCTTGATCCGGCTGACCCCATCCCTCTTTCGGGCGACCGCCGACGCCATGGGTTTGAGCTCCCGGGGCGCGGACCTCGCGGCCTGGTTCCATGTGCGCGATCCGCAGATCGAGCGCATCGGCTGGATGCTGCAAGCCGAGCATCACGACGCGTACCCCGGTGGTCGCTTGTTCACGGACAGCCTGGCCTCCGCGCTCGCCGCGCGCATGCTCGGTCTGCAGCTGCAGCAGGGTGCCTCGGGCTCCAAGTCCGGCCGCGCGTTGCCCAAATGGCGGCTGCGCAACGTGCTCGACTACATCGAGGCGCACCTCGACGAGGATCTGACCCTCGCCGAGCTCGCGGCGGTGGCCGGTTTCAGCCTCTCGCATTTCAAATCGCTCTTCCGGCGCGCCGTCGGGATGCCGGTGCATCGTTTCGTGCTCGAGCGGCGGGTGGAGCGCGCCCGCACGCTCTTGCTCGAAGGGCGAAGCAGCCTGGTCGAGATCGCGCTGGAAGCAGGTTTTGCGCACCCGAGCCACATGGCCCGCTGCATGCGCCGCGTCTTGGGGGTGAGCCCCTCGCAGATCGCGGACGCGTCGCGGGTCAGAGCAGGCCGTGAAGGATCGACGCCGTGAGCGAGGCCGCGACATAGAGGCCGAAGCCAAACGCGGAGTGCGCGCCGAGGCTCTTCAACCGCGCCACGTTCGGCTTGGGCGTCTTCGATGCGGCAACCCCCGCGCCCATTCCAGGCTGCAAAATGAAGAAGGGCGCGACAATCGTGATGATCCCGATGAACAAGGCGGGAAGCAAGGTGGGCGAGCGCGCCCACTCGAGGCCCCACGCGGTCAAGAGCAGGGTCGAGAAGGTGACCCCAATCAGGTAGTGGGCCCCCCATCCGAGGATGCGCTCGCCTGCGACCGGCCGCGCCTTGGCGATGCTCTCGTGAACGAGCTGCCCGCTCGGCAAATGGCCGAGCCAGCGACCCAAGAGCCTGTAGTCGAGGGAGAGCACGCCAAAGGCGCGCTTCAGAAAAATCGCCCAAAGGTCCATGACCGCCGTGGCGCCAATCCCAATCAGCGCCGCGCGTACGATGAACTCGAGCCCTTCGTTCGTTTCACTTGGCATGCATGGTTCGTAACGCTCGCGATGTGCCCGGGGCAGAGCGGCGATTGGGTTGCGATCGGCATTTTTTTCGATGGCCGAACCCGCGGCCCAGGACGCTTGCGCGCCGTCACCCGCGGCGCTCGGACCAGCGATTGAGGGCCATCACGCCGATCAGGATGGCGCCTTGGGCCATGAGGACGACGAACGGGCTGAATCGAAGAATGTTGAGCCCCGAGGAGAGCATTTGCAGGCAGGTGGCGGAGAGCACCACCCCGCCCACGGTGGCGTATCCGCCGTTGGGGTTCACGCCGGCGAAGACGGCCACCACGATGGATAGAAGCACGTACGAAGCGCCATAGTCGGGGCTGGCGCTGGCCGTGCGCGCGCAGATCACCAGGCCCGCGATGGCCCCGAGCGCCCCCGAGAGCGTGTACGTTCCAACGAGCACCCTCGTGTTCTTCACGCCGGAGAAGCGGGCCGCGTCGGGGTTGGCGCCGACCAGGGTCATACGAAGCCCCAGCGACGTGCGGTGGACGAGCAGCGCGATCAGGAGCGCGACGACGGCCAGCAGCACGAAGGGAATCGGTACCCCGAGGAGCACCCCGTTGCCCAACTCGGTGAACGAATCCGGCAGCGCGGTGACCGGTTTGCCGCCGGTGAGGACGATGGCAATTCCATTGAGGAGCTGCATCGTGCCGAGGGTGGCCAGAATGGGCGTGATTCGGAGCGCGGTCACCAGAGCGCCATTGGCCGCGCCGCACGCGAGACCCGTGAGCAGCGCGGCGAGAACGGCTTCGAGCATGCGCGCCGGGCCGCCTTCGCCCCCGGTGAGCACGCTGGCGGCCGCCAGCGCCGCGAGGTTGGCGATCGAGACCACCGAAAGATCGATGCCGCCCGTGAGCATCGAGAGCATCACCGCCAAGCTCAGGATCGTCACCTCCGGCAGGGCAAATGCCATCAGGCGAAAATTGAGCGGCGTAAAGAAGACGTCGGGGCTCGCGAGCGAGAATACGACGAGCACCCCCAAGGTCACGGCGAGGAGGCGCCGCAAGCTCGCGGGCCCCAGGCGCTCGAGGTGCGCGAGGGCGGGGAGGCGCGCGCGGAGCGATGACTGGCTCACGGAGCACCTCCACCCGCGGGCACGCTCGGGGCGCGGCCCGACGCCGCGCCCTCGGGCTCCAAGATGGGACGCGGCGGACGCTTGGCCGCGCCGAGGGCTTGGATGGCCACTGCGACGAGCAAGAGAAGACCGACGGCCGCCCGTTGCCAGGCCCCAGGGACCCCCAGGAGGATGAGCGAATTTTTGATCAAGGCGATGAGCACGACGCCGAGCAAGGTCGCGCGAACGGAGCCGCGTCCGCCGTTGATGGAGGCGCCGCCGATGACGACCGCGGCCAGCACGTCGAGCTCTCCGCCCACGAGCTCGAAGGGGTTCGCTTGGCGGGCCAAGGTGATTTGCGACAGCCCCGCGAACCCGGCGAGCGCACCGGCGAGGCCGAACACCGCGACGCGGATGCGGGCGACGGAGAGCCCTGCCCTGCGCGCCGATTCTTCGTCGCCGCCGACGGCGTAAATGCCGCGACCGAGCATGGTCGACCGAAGGAGCCACGCCGTGAGGGCGCAGAGCACGGCGGCCGGTACGATCAGCCCGTGCAAGCGCGCGATGGTGCCGTTGGCCGAGGTGGTGGTGACCAGATCGGCCTGCGCGAACGAATGCAACCCTGCCGGGAGGTTATCGATGTAGCGGGTGCCCACATAGGCGAGGAGCCCGCCGCGAAAGATGCCCTGCGTGCCCAAGGTGGCGATCAAGGTGGGCATGCGCGTGCCGTTGACCACCGCCGCGTTGACGAGGCCCAGGAGCGCGCCGATCCCAATGGCGATCCCGAACGCGAGCAGCGGCACCCAAGGGGCGTCGTTGGCGGGGAGCAGCAGCACCGACGAATAGCCGGCGAAGACGCCGATGGCCATGAACGAGACGTCGATGCCGCCCGAGAGCATCACCAAGAGAACGCCCAGGGCGAACACCGCGAAGACGAGCGAGGAGCGCAGCACGTTGAAGACGGTGGCCGCGCTCCAAAAAGCCGGGTTGAGCGCGAAGACCACCACGCAGAGGGCCGCGATCAGGGCCACGAGGAGCGATTCGTGGCGATGGTGAAAACCTCGGGCCATCATGCCGCCATCCGCGCGAGGAGCGCGGCCTCCGTCAAATCGTCGCCCGCGAGCTCGGAGTCGATGCGGCCGCGGCGGACGATGAGCGCGCGGTGGCAAATGCTGATCAGCTCGGGGACGTCGTCGGAGATGATGACGATGCCCATGCCCTCGCGGCCATGATTTCGTAAGATCGCCAAGATATCGAATTTGGATCCCACGTCGACGCCGACGGTGGGGCCATTCAAAATGAGCACGTTCGGCCGGCGCTCCAGCCATTTCGCCAGCACCACGCGCTGCGCGTTCCCGCCCGACAAGCTGCGCACGGGCGCACCGGGCACGGGCGCCTTGATGCGCAGCGCCGAAATGGCGTCGCGCGCGGCCTCGGCGAGCGCGCCCCGGCGAAGCAGCCCGAGCGGCCCCGCGTGCCGATCCACGTCGGCGGCGATGATGTTGGTCTCGATGGATTGATCGAGGAAGAGGCCCTGCGTCAGGCGGTCCTCGGGGACATAGCCAATGCCCGATGCGATGGCGTCTTGCACGGACTGAATGCGGCGTAGCTCCCCGCCGACCCGGATGGTCCCCTCGTCGGCCGGCATCAAGCCGAAGATGGCCTCGGCGATCTCCGTGCGGCCCGAGCCGAGCAACCCGGTGATGCCGACGATTTCCCCGGGGTGCACGGTGAAGCTCACCCCGGCGAACATGCCGCGGCGTCCGAGATTCTCGACTTGGAGCGCGGGCGCGAGCCGGGTCGCGCCGCCGGCCTCGGATGCCTCGGGCGACGCGTAGCTCGGCGGGCGATCGAGCACCAGCTCGCGGCCGGTCATGGCATACGTCAAGGTGGCGCGGTCGAAGTTTTTCGCGTCGCCGGTGGCGGTGACCTCGCCGCTGCGCAGGACGGTCACGCGATCGGAGATGCCCAGCGCTTCGTCGAGCTTGTGGCTGACGAACACGGTGGCGACCCCGCGCTCCTTCAAGGTGCGGACGGTGCGAAACAGCGCGTCGACCTCGCGCCACGTGAGGGCCGTGGTCGGTTCATCCATGAAGATCACGCGGGCGTCCTGCGCGAGGGCCCGCCCGATGGCCGTGAGCTGGCGATCGGCCACGGAGAGATCGGCGACGTCGGCCTCCAGATCGAGCGCGACCCCCAGCCGCTCGATGGCGGCCGACGCCATGTGCGCGATCTCCGCCTTGCGCACCCGCCGCCGGCGCGCGGCCACCAGCGCGGAGAGCGCGATGTTCTCGGCCACCGTCAGATTGGGGAGGAGCGAAAAGTCCTGATGGATCGTTTGGATCCCCAGATCCAGCGCCAGCCGTGGGTCGAGCGCGGAGTACGCGCGCCCGAGGACGCTCACGGCGCCTTCGTCGGGCCGCTCGACGCCGCCGATGATCTTGATCAACGTCGACTTTCCGCAGCCGTTCTCGCCGGCGAGGCAGTGCACCTCGCCGGGCTGAATCTCCAGGGTCACCCCGCGCAAGGCCGTGATGCCGCCGAATCGCTTGTGGATTCCGGCGGCGACCACCATGGGCTCGGCCATTGTTCTTCCTTGACTTCCTAAAAGGGGTAATTGGCGGCGTTCGACTTGTCCACCTCGATCCAGGCGGCGCCGTGGAAGCTCTTGGGATGGCTCGGATCGGGCTGAATCGATTCGTATCCGGGGAGCTGCAAATCGAGGCCCGCGCCCACGGGTTTGCCTTCGACGAGCAGCTTGGCCACCTTCATCATGGCCTTGCCGGCCACGGCCGGATCCCAGAAGAAGATCTTGTCCACCGAGCCATCCTTCAAATATTGGCCCGCGACCGAGGGGATGCTGGTCCCCATCACGCACACCTTGTCCTGCAAGCCCAACTCTTGAATGGCGCGTCCCACGCCGGCGACATCGACCGAGGCGCTGCCCTCGATCCCTTTGAGATCCGGGTATTTCTGGAGCAGCTCCTTCGTCTTCTCGTACGCGGTGTCGGCCTTTTCCTTGGACTCCAATGGATCACCCACCCGGGTAATCTGTGGAAATTTGGATTTTGCCTCCGCCAGGGCGCCGGCGACCCATTCCATGTGCGACTTCGCGGTGACCGCGCCCACGAAGGCCGCATATTTGCCGCTCCCGCCCATACAGGTGCCCAGCGAATCCATGATTTTGGCGCCGTAGGCCGCGTTGTCGAACGCCTCGATATCGATCGTGGTGTTCTTCTGGGTCGCGGCCTCGTGCGTCACCACCACGATGCCGGCGTCGATTGCCTGCTTGAGCACGCCTTCGAGCGCCTCGGGCGAGTTCGGTACGACCGTGATCGCTTTGGGCCGCTGGGCCATGACGTCCTGAATCATCTTCACTTGCTGCTCGGCGCTCGCCTCGGCGGGCCCGACTTGCGTCGCGTCCACCCCCGATTCTTTGCCGAACTCGGTAATTCCCGTCTGCATGCGATCGAACCAACCGATTCCAGTCAGCTTGACGACATTGACGTACCGGGCCTGATTCGACCCCGATGAGCGTCCCCTACAGGAATCGCACCCCGCGCCCCCGGCCACGATCGCGATGCTCACGATACCAACGGCCACTCTGCGCATTCGAAACTCCTCATTTGCACGATTTGCGTGCAGCAAAAAAAGAAAAGAATGAGCCAGACGCCAAAGCACTGTCAAGATCGAGCGGGCCTGCCCCTTCAGAATGAGCCGCTCAGCGAGAACGTGCCGCCGACGCCATGCTCGGCCGGGCCCGCGCCGACCCAGAAGGTCCGCGGCGAGGCGGCGTCGACCCGATGAAAGTGGGGCACCAGGACACCGATGCCCGCGCCGGCCAGCGCGCCCGCGATCACGTCCGTGGGGAAGTGCTTTCCGGCGCGCACGCGCTCGAAGGCGACGAAGCTGGTGAGGGCGGTGCCCGCGATCAACGTGATCCATGGCCGCGCGGTCCGCGGCGAGCGCACGAAGGCGAGGTAGGTCGCGGTGGCGGAGATCGCGGCCGACACGGAGGAGTGGCCCGAGAAGAACGAGAGCGAGCTGTCCGTGTCGGGGTTCGCGTACGTCGGGTCGTGCTTTTGCTCTTGCGCCGCCACATAGGCGCTGGGGCGAGGCCGGCGCACGGCAATCTTGGCGAGGTTGGTGACGCCAATCGTAATGGTGATGGTCTCGGCGTAGAGGATGCCGTCCACCAGCGCGGTGCGGGCGCTCTTCTCGCGAAATGCGCTCGCGATGGGATCGAGAATGGCATAGCCGAGCGCGACGCCCATTCCAATGTTCGAATACATCGCGGCGTTTGGATCGACGTGTTGGGAAATCGCGCCGCGGTCGATTTCGAGGAGGCTGCTCGGCTCGAAGGTGGGGGAGATTTGTTGCGCGCGAAGCTCGCCCGTTCCCATGACGAGATCGAGCAGGCCCGCGAATCCAGCGTTGACGGCGACGATGGCTCCATCGGTGATGGGTTGCACGGCGAAGGGTCCCGGCGGCGGAGCCACGGGGGTGCTCGGCGGCGGAGCCAAGGGCGCGCTCGGCGGAGCCGGTGACGCCGGTGGCGACGTTTGCGCCGCGACCCGCGATCCAAAGAACGACACGATGGGGAGGACGCACGCAACGATCGCTCGGGGGGTCATCGGAGGCGCGAGCACTATACAACGGCCCGCGTCGGAGGCGGCCGGCCATGGATCGCCCGCGCCCCGGGCGTGCGATTCGCCACCGCCTTCGCGCATACCCAGGCGTGGTGTGCGCTCGATCCACTGGGGCTCGGATCGCATGAACCGCGCGACCGCGCAATTGCCGGACAATTCGCGGGGAAAAGGGCGCGCGCAACGTTGGCAAGACTGTTGCGTACCAGGGTCCGTGCGTGTCCACGGCGGGTCGATGCCCCCGCTCATGGGCGGACGTGATCCGACAGAACGTCGATTGAAGGAGAATGGATGATGCGAGTGTCAAAGGCTTTTGGGTCGGTGTTTGCTGTCGCCGCGGCCATCGTTTCGATGACGACCAGCTCTCCGTCGAGCGCCGGTGGTGACGAGTCCCTCATTCAATTGAGCTGCAGCGGCGGCGCGGTGACCGTGACGGCGGTCAAGCCGTGGCATGCGAACAAGGCCGCGCCCTGGAAGTGGGACAAGGGCGCGAAGGTCTCCGTGGACGACGACGCCGCCAAGTTCAAGGGCGACAAGTGCGAGGGCACGGTCAAGGCCTTCGTGTGCAATGGCGATCAGTGCAAGGGCCCGATCGCGATCGCGGTCAAGTAACGACGGGCCCTTGGCCAAGGCCGACGAGGACGCGCGGCGCGCGGGCGACTTCGTCGGCCCGCTCACGGCGATTTGCCGAAGCGCTCCACCCACTGACGGACATCGCGAAATGTCGCGTTGCCGCCGCATACGATCAAACCGAGGACGCTATCGCTCCCGGCGCGCGCGATCACCTTTTGCGCGGCCGGAACGAGGCAGCCGGCGGCCGGCTCGACCCATACCTTCGCCTGCTCCGCGAGGGTGAGCATCCCTTCGACGGCCTCCGCGTCGGAGACGACGAAGACATGCTCGACCAGCGCTTTCACGTGCAGGAGGGTGCGCTCGGTCACCGCGGGCGGGCCCAAGGTGGTCGCGATGGACGAGGGCTTGATGCTCACCGGCCGGCCCTCGGCGAGGGCGCGCGACATGGTGTCGGCGCCCTCGGTTTCGACGCCCCAAATTCGCAAATCGGGTCTCAACGCCTTCATGGCGGTGGCGACGCCGGAGATGAGCCCGCCGCCGCCGATGCTGACGACGACGTCCGTGAGCTCGGGCACGTCGCGAAGGAGCTCCAAGCCTGCGGTGCCGTGCCCCGCGATGATCGCGGGATCGTCGTACCCGTGAATGTACGTGAGCCCTGCTTGCCGTTTTTCTTCCGCGATCGCGAACGCCGCCGAGACGTCGGGCGCCACGATCAAGGTGGTCCCCTCGGCCCGAACCAGCTCCTTGGAGCGCGCGGGGGCCGATTCGGGCATCACCACCGTGGCCTCGATACCCATGGCGCGCGCGATGTTCGCGATGGCGATGCCATGATTGCCGCCGCTGACGGTCACCAAGCCTTTCGCGCGCTCCTCGTCCGATAGGGACAGGATTTTGTTGACGATGCCCCGCGGCTTGAAACAGCCCGAGCGCTGGAGATTTTCGAGCTTGAGGGCCGTTCTTCGCCCGAGGTAGGCCGACAAACCCGCGCTCCACACGCTGGGGGTCCGCGCGACGTAAGGGGCGATCGTCTTCTCCGCGGCGAGGATCTGCTCGAGGCTGATTCGAAGGCTCATACGGGTTGGGCGAACGATAGCATGGGGGTCACGGTGCGCGCGGCCGTCGTCAGGCGTGCGAGGCCACCGCGGGGTGCGGACCACAAAGCGGGCGCAGTGCGTCGCGCTCGGCGATGGTGAGCACCTTCGCGGGCCGGAGCGGGGTACGGGTCGCGCGGTCGAAGAACGGGTGCGGCCACGTTTGCCCCCCCAGTCGCCAGCCGATGAGCAACTTGGCGGTGCGCGCGATGAGCCGCACGTTCAACGAGGTGGAGCCAGCGGGCGGGGTGCCGATGGCAAACTTGCCGAGGATGGCGCCGATCGGTTTGCCGACGATGTCATCGGCCGCGGCCGAACCACCCTCGAACGTCTGCGCGACGAGCCCCACGAAGGGGATGGCCGGACCGAGCGTGTTGCCCACCGGCGTTTTGCAGCAGCCCGCGTACCACCGGTAAAGCCCCTTCGCCGTGAGGCGTACGCCCTCGATGCGCTCCGCGCCTCGTTCGAACACGAGCGACGCAGGGGCGACCTGCACGATATCCGTCCCACCCTGCGCATCGAAGAGATCCGCGCGGCCGAGGTAATGAAGGAACGCTTGGCAATCGTCGCAATAACAGACGACGCGATTCACCGTCCTCGGCGCGGCGTTCGCGACGTGCCCTCGAATCTCCCCGCAACGACAGCGTAGCTCGACGTCTCGACTCATTTCTCGGCTCCTCGCGCGCATGGTGCGCCGGAGCGGCTCTCGGTGCAAGACGGCACCTCCGAAGCCCAGGGAAACGCGCGACGCGGAAGGCAACCCCGGCGATGCCGTGGCCCTTTACGGGCCATCCGCCTCGTCGACGGGCAGCTCGCTCGAAGCGCCGACGGAAAAATCGCGCGACATGGCGGTCGCCGTCGCCTCGCGACCGGTCTCCGGCTCGGACGAGCCTTCCGACGAAGCGACGTGCGGCCCCGCGCTGGGTCCAGACGGCGAAGCGGGGAGCGCGAAATCGAAGTTGTGGCAGGAGGCGCAATTGAGGAGCGATGTGCCGGCCGTGAGGCGGACGGAGTCGGCCGACCCCTCCAGCGAGCCCGAATCCGGCTGCGGATCATGCTGAAGACAGCCGGTCGCGAGGGCGCCGGTCATGCTGGTGGCGGCGAAGAGCTGGAATAGGACGAGATAGGAATTTCGTTTCATGAACGGAGCTTGGTACGCCGTTGCCGGCGCAACATTCCCCCGGAGGCGTTCGATTTTAAACGCGAAGGGCACGACATCGGCGGAAGAAGGCGTAAACTGGTCGCCGATGTCCACCCACGACCAGGACCCCACGGAGCGGAGCGAAGAACAGGAGCTCCGCAATTGCCAATCCGTCCGCCAAATTTTGAGCCGCTTCGGCGACAAGTGGACGAGCTCCGTGGTGGGGGTACTGGGGGATAAACGACTGCGCTTCCGAGATATCCATCGCGCGATCGGCACCATTTCGCAGCGCATGCTGGCGGTCACCCTGCGCGGCCTCGAACGCGACGGCTTGGTGGTGCGGACAGCCTACCCCACCGTACCCCCGCGCGTGGAGTACCATCTGTCCGAGCGCGGGCGGGCCCTGATAGGCGTTCTCCGACCGTTCGGGGAATGGGTATCGGCCAATCACGACGCCATCGAAGAGTCGCGAAAGATCTTCGATGGCGACACGGAAGAGCACGAATAGCCCACGCTTACGGGACGGTAAGCAACGTAAGAAAAGGTGCCTTCTTGCCGCGCTCGGGGCCGAATACTACCTCGGTGGCATGTCGACCGAGCACGCCATCGAACCGAGCACGCCATCCAAACCCCATATCGGCATCGTCATCAGCACGACGCGACCGGGGCGCTTCGGGGATATTCCCACGCAATGGATCTTCGACATCGCCCGCAAACGCGACGATGCGCAATTCGAGATCGTCGATCTGCGCGATTACCCGATACCCTTCTTCGAAGAGAAGTCGTCACCCGCTCATATCCCCATCGAGAACGCCGTCGCCAAGCGTTGGGCCGAGCGGATGGCCAGCTTCGACGGCTACATCTTCGTCACCGCCGAGTACAACCACGGCCCCCCTGCCGTGCTGAAAAACGCCTTGGATCACCTGGGCCTGGAGGCGAGCCGCAAGCCCGCGACCTTCGTCGGCTACGGCGGCGTCGGCGGCGCGCGGGCGGTGGAGCACTTGCGGCATGTCCTGGCGGAGATGCACGTCGCGTCGCTCAAACACACCATCCATATCTGCGCGATGGAAATGCTGGGAATACTTCGCGAAGGAAAGTCGATGGCCGATTTTCCTTTTTTGAATCAAGGCACCAAACCGATGCTCGACGACCTGGTCTGGTGGGCCAATACGCTCAAAGCCGGGCGTGAAGCTCCCGAGAGCGCACGCCCGTAAACCGATCACCCTTGCGAGCCTTCGCTCGGCTCCTTCGGCCGGAGCGCATTGCGGACGGCTTGCGTCACCTCGGGGGGCAAGGTCGCCTCGAGCAGGGACGCGCCGCTGAAGCGGGAGAGCTCGGAGACGAGCGCCGCCTCGCGAACATGGCTCACGAGCAACGCCAGCGCCGTATTTCCAGGGTTCACGCTCGCGCGCAGCTCGTGCACCTTCGCGTTGGGGATACCGTAATCGGAGAGCTGCGCAGCCAGCGCGCCGACCCCCGCGCTGAAGGCCCCGCCGAGCACGGTCCCGACCGGCCCGCCGAGCAAGGTGCCGATCAGCGCGCCCCACACGCTGCTGCGAAGGGCCGCGTCGCCCGGGGTCTCGTCGACGGTCTCCTGCACGTGCACCGTTCCGTCTGCATGCTTCTCGACGAAAACGGCGTCGTGCAACACGATTGCGCCTTCCGTCTGCAGGCGGGTGGCCGCCAAGAGGGCCTCCTGTGCTTTCAGCGTGGAGTCGAACGAAAGAACGATGAGGGTGCGCGGGTCGGGTGAGCTCATACCGGGAAGATTCACCATGTCGGCGCGCGTGCGCAAGGGCGTTATGCCGGCGCGCGTACGCCAGGCGTGGGTCGAAGGCTGAGGTTGGAAGCGATGTCGGTCACGGCGCCCGAATGGTGTAAGGTCGTGGACCGCCACGAGGCGAACCAAACCGAACATCATTTTCCAAAGGTCCACCATGAACCTCGCCCTACGGTATGCACGCGCTCTGGTTGCAACGTCCATTTGCTTCGGCATGGGCTGTAGTGGGAATAACGCGCCGCCCGAGAGCGCTGCCAATCCTCCCGAGAAGGTCACCGCCGACGATCCCAACGCACCCGCGGTGCGCCCCAAGATGACCGCCGACGAATGCAAAGCAAAAGGCACCCTGGTCGGCGACATCGGAGATGGCGCCACGCAACGCGCGAGCTACCGCTGCCCCGACGGCAAGGCGCCGATTGGGAATATCCCATCGGGCATCGAGGGCTCGGTCTGCTGCCCGCGCTGAGCCGGGTGCGTCGCGTGCGGGCCTCTCCGACTCTCCGAGGCTCGAAAATCGAGATGCTCACGGATCGGGTGGCGCACCGGTGGAGGACTTGCTCACCGTCGACTCGCCCGCGCCCGCCGACCATTCCTTGATCTCCTCGTGCACCTCGAGAATTCGAAATTGGGTGTCGGTGATGGTGACGGGCGACGACGCACTCACCGACATTTTATGCTCGGTGCTCGAGCAATTCACGGCGAATGTCGCGCGCCCGGGCTCGACCCGCACCGTCCCCGTCCAAACGATTTGGTACCTCTCGACGGAGGCGGGATTGTCGGTGGGCTCCGGGTTGGGGAGCTGCCACGTGCCATGAATGGGCTTGCCGCCCGATCCCGGCGCAACGCGTGGAATGCTGGCAATTTGCCCGCCCACGTTCAAAGTGAGGGTGTCACCCGAAACGGTGTAGTCGATGGCGGGGCCGGCCACCGTTCGAACGCCGCACCTCATCGTGAGGGGCTCATCCGCGCCGCTCTTCTTGTCGTCATCCCCGCAACCGGGAAAGACGGAAAGAGAAGCGAGCATGGGAAAGACGAAAAGAGGATGTCGTTCCATGATAGGCGCCTTTCGTTCGTTTCGATTCGCGCGTGCGATGTGCGAGCCGACCTCGCAGGCCGCGTGCAGACGCGGTGCCAGCCGTACGCGTGTCCATGGACCTTTGCCGCGCGCGTGAATGCAGGGCATTTTCAGCGGCGATGGTTCGAAGCCAAAGCACTCTCGGACATCGCGCACAAGAGCCCATCCGCGTAATCCGCCAACCTCGGTGCGTAACGTATCGCCGTTCCCGTCAGCCTTCCGCGGCCCCCGTCACGCGCGCTTCCGCCTTCTCCGCGATGTGGGCCAACAATCCCGTCTGGTCGACGGCGATGTGATTCGCGAGCACGTGCTGGTCCGGATAGTCTCCATCGTTTTGACGCCGGAACGGGATGGGCGCATCGTCGAAGAGGTTCTCGAGGCGGGAGCGCCAAATGGCTTTCGCGGCCTCCACGCCGGCCTCCGTGATGCGTCCGCTCCCATAAACGGCGTGGGAGGGCAGCACGTCCATGCCGGGAAAGAAGAGCGTGCCGTGGGTGATGGGAAACAGGAGCTGCTCGAGCGGCCCGTTGATGCCGCGCGGCGAATAGTCCTCCGCCGGCCCCCCGACGATGGCGGACAGCATGGCGCGCTTGCCCTTGAAGGCGCCCTCGCCGTAGCGGTAATGGTTTCCTTTTCCCTTGTAGCCATAAGCCAACCCGTACGCGAACACCCGATCCACCCAACCTTTGAGGATGGCGGGCATGCTGAACCACCAAAGCGGAAACTGCAGGATCACGGCGTCGGCCGCCAGGAGCTTCGCCTGCTCCGCTTCCACGTCCGCCGTTTGCCGGCCCGTCGAATAGGCATGCCCCGACTCCGCGATGAACGACAACCGCTCGGTATCGGCGCGGGCCGGGAAGTCGTGCTCGTCGAACACGGCCTTCCATTTCATGCCGTAGAGATCCGACAAGGCCACCGTGTGCCCTTGCTCCTGCAAGGTTTGCACGCTCACATCGACGAGCGCACGGGTGAGCGACGTGGGCTCGGGGTGCGCGTAGACGATCAGCACGTTCTTCTTCACAGCGTCGTTCTTCATGAGCAAGAGTCTGGGCCCGACCGCGCTATAAGTGGAATCGTATGAGTTCTTGAGTACTATCCACCCCATGGATACCAAGCACCTCGATCTGAACCTCCTCGTCACCCTCGAGGCACTGCTGGTGGAGCAGAACGTCACCAAGGCGGCCGCCCGCCTGCATCTGAGCCAACCTGCGGTGAGCGCCCAGTTGAATCGCCTGCGGGAGGTCTTCGACGATCCGCTGCTCATTCCGGCGCACCGCGGGATGACCCCCACGGCCAAGGCGCTCGAGCTGCTCGATCCCTTGCGCCAGGCGCTGGATCGCGTCCGGGCGCTGGTGACGGACCACGGGAACTTCGACCCCGCCAAGGCCAAATTAACGGTCGCCATCGCGTGCACCGACTACCTGCAGGCGACCGTGGTCATGCCGCTGGTCAAGGAGCTCCGCAAGAAGGCGCCCGGCGTGCGCGTCGCCGTGCGCTACCTCGATCTGCTGCAATTGGAGGCACAAATGGCGCGGGGCGACGTCGATCTGGCCTTCATGCGGCCACAAATTGCCCCGCCCAGCCTTCGCAACCGTCACCTGTTCGACGAACGCTATGTCCTCATCGGCCGTCGAAACCATCCCCGGCTGCGCGACGGGCTCACGGTGGAGGAGTTCGTTCGATTGGAGCACGTGATCGTCTCGCCACTCGGCGGCGGCTTCGTCACCCCCGTCGACGAAGCCTTGGCGGCCCTCGGATACAGCCGCACGGTGGTGCTCTCCGCCGCTTCCTTTCTCTTCGTCCCCGAGATCGTCGCCCAATCGGACTTCGTGGCCCTGATCCCCGAACGGCTGGTGCGCGACCGCGCGGACAAGCTGAAATTGGTCGACTTCTCCATGATCGCCGAAGGGTTTGCCGTGAGCATGTTGTGGCACGAGCGCAGCCACGGACACGCGGGCCACCGCTGGATCCGCGAGACCATCGCCGCGCTCGTCGGCATTCGCCCCCCCGCGCGCAAAGGTCGCCCGGCGGGGCGATAGCTCACCGCGCCGCCACGCGCGAGGCATTGCCGTCGCCAGGCTCGCTTCGTTCCTGCCGGACGGGGGTGCACGAAGCTCGTCGGCGACCTACGCGTGAATTCTCATGCGAATCGGACATTCGAAACGGAATGAGACGAGGGCCCATCGCACGAGCAAGGCAGATCGCTCGGCGCATCCTTCGATTCGGATAAGATGCGCGAACGAGCCCCTTGTACGTCATTTTCACATCATCGAGCTTAGCGTGGTCCGGGGATGATCGGCGCGAGGGGGATGCGATGCGAGCGGTACGGATTTCATTGTTTGCGGCGTTCGCCCTGGTGAGCGGTGGACCTGCGTGCGGACCAGGCGCCGAGGTGGATCTCACCATCAACGCGCAGCCGCCATTGCTCGTGCCCGGGGAAACCGGTGTGCTCACCTTGCGCGTCGGCAATCGCGGCCGCGATGCTGCGCAGGGCGCGGAGGTCACGGTGGTAACGCCGTTCTTCGTCAATTTTGCTCGACCCGTACCCGCGGAGTGCGAGCTGCGATACGAGAACCTCGATCCATTCCTCCCGGAAGTGCTGATTTGTCACGTGGACGGCACCATCGCGCCGAGCACGGAGCGGGAGCTTTCGGTTCCGGTGGCGTTGGTTCCGGGCGGGCCACGAGGTCGCAATTACGGCAGCGCCATGGTGCTCCCGGCGGCCGGCTCGCGCGACCGTGAAATGGCGCTGGCGGACAATTTGACCGCGGCATCCGTCGTTCGACTGCGCCAGGTGGGGGAGCCACCTCCGGCTGGCAACACCGTGGGAATCTATTTGGCAAGCAACGAAGTTCCGATCAGCTTGGGCAGCCGGACCACCGCGACATTGACCATTGGCAATGCCGGGCCGAACGCGACGAGCGTACCGACCCGGGTGATCTACCGCACCCCCTTCTTCACCAACATCGACGCCGACGTTCCGCTGCCGCCGGGTTGCCAAATGCGGCTGACCGATACGGCGCCCAACGTTCCCGAGATCGTCGAATGCGGTGTCGCCGCGGGTTTGAAGCCCGGCGAGGAGCGAGAATTGGGGATCCCGCTGACATTGGTGGCGGGCGGCCCGACGGGGATGCAGCTCGGATTTGGTTTGGCCGCGGGGACCGGCGGGGGCCCGGACGTCGACCCCATCGGGGTGGACAACGCCCACCCCATTCACGTGTTGATGCTGACGGGCCCCCGCGCAGAATCCCTCGGGCCCGACACACCAAAGACCGCATTGGCCGGCCAGCCGGCTCGATTGGGCACACCATCGCCGCCGCCGCCGGCAGACGCGGTCGATTTGGCCGTGGTCACGGACAACGTGGCCGCGACGCCCGGCACGAACATCATCTCCACCTTCCGCGTGACCAACCGCGGCAACCTCACCACCCAATCGCCGGCGCGCCTGGTGGTGGTTCCACCATTTTACTTCAACGTGGATCGCGCGCGACTGCCCGCGGGGTGCAAGGTGGTGGTGAGCAATCCGCAGGCGAATATTCCCGAGGTTGCAGAGTGCATCATTCCTGCGGGCATGGCGCCCGGCGAACAGAGGTCCGTCGATCTACCCCTCGACGTGCTGCCCGGCGGCCCCATCGGGTTCATGACCGGCACCATGTTCGTCGACCCAGGCGAAAACGACGTCGAGGGGTACATAGCCGACAACATCTCCATATTCGGACTTCACCGCTCCGCCGTAAAGAGCCCGCCGCCGCGCGAAGGCGTGGATCTATGGGTCAGCACCGATCAACCTGCACTCTCGGTGAACGCGCCGCGCACGGTCACCGTGCGCTATGGCAACGTGGGCCGGCGAGCCACCCAGGGCCCCAGCGAATTGGTGTACGTCACTCCATTCTATGTCAACGTGGACCGCTCGGCCCCCTTGCCGGCCGGCTGCCGCGTCCAAGAGCCCCATCCCGATCCGCTTATCCCCGAGATCGTTCTTTGTTCGATTCCGCCGGGCCTCGAGCCGGGCTGGGAGCGGCAGCTCACCCTCCCCATCGAGCTGGAACCCGGGGGACCGGCGGGGATGCTCGTCGGCAATGTCAGCCTCGAACCGAGCGCCGGAGGCGATGCCGCCGACACCGAAGTGAACTTCAACGACAATCTGCATCACGCAACGGTGATTGCCGTTCGAAATTGAGCGAAGCGCGGACGATTCCGTTTTCACGAGAGGGTCGCACGGCGCATCGATTTCGCTCATCGAGGAGGCCGCATCCAACCAAATAAAAGACTCGCATACATGCCGCGCAAAACGTCGCCCTCGCGAAGAGGGTACCGATGCCTCTCACTTGGCGCGTTGGGATGCGGCAGAGGTATGGCGCCCCTCATGACCGTGAGCGCCTCGAACGAATGAATCCCATCCTGCAGGGGCGCGTCGTCCGCAAACTCACGGGGCAGTAAAATACTCAGGTTCGTCGAGGCGGCGTCGTAGACCTCGGCCTGGCCGGGTTGGCACTCGATGACCCATTGTGCGCTCTCGACCGCGTAAGGCCTCGGCCATGATTCGGTCAGCCCCAGCCGATCGCTCATGCGACCCACGAGATTTTTTCCTTCGGATAGCGGCAGAACGAGATCTCCGTCCGCGCGAAGAAGGGTCACGAGAAACGCGATGGCAAGCCGGCCATCCGTACGCGCTATCACGTGAAGCCGCGGCGCAGGATCGTCACCGCGCACCGCCGAACGCGCGTTCTCGAGCATCGTCGCCCTTTCGGTACGCGTCATCATGGTCCAAGGCACTCCATCGTATGCGCACGCACATCCGCTAAGAACGGAATTCTACTCATCGAGCAGGCCGTGTTGCAACGTAGATACGAGGCTGCGCCATGGTGTCTTCCTGAAATCGATAGAAATAGAGCCTACAATGATCCGCGGAGAGCCAGCCGGGGGCCTCGCTCACGACATCGCTCAACTCGGCTACGCGTCTTGCTGGACCAAAATCGTCGCTCGTACGAGCCCGTGTCGCCGTCCAGATGTCGGTATCACTAGCTGTATTCACGAAACGGATCGCCAATCCCATCGCGATGAGCGACCGCGAGCCTGTGCGGGTCGACACCTGCGGCTCGAGCGGGTTGTGCAATCGCGAAATACATCGTCCGTTCGTCGCGAGATAGGTACAACCCATCTTTCCAGCCGGGGAAATTTTCGATTATTTTGGGAGGTGAAGCAAAGCGTGCATTCGGATCGCACCCCGTGGCAGCGTCCGCGTCGCCGGGAGGGGTGTCGGGCGGACGCTTGAGGGTTGGAGATCCATTGTCGAGCAATAGGTTGCAACCGGCAAAGCCCGCTCCGCCGATGCCGATGCTGACGCGGACGCTGAGAAGGAGACATCCAAGCAAGGAGCGTTGGCGCGCGTGAGCTCCCCTTACGCAAGGAAGCTTCATGGCAGCCACGCTCTCTCCTGCATCCGTCCTCTCCCGTGTCCGTCATCGTCAGCTCATCTCATGCCAAATGAGGCTTCGATGTACTCATACGCGAAGACGGCGGCGATCGAATAGGAGTCGTCGCTATTTCTCTCGTCAGTGCAGGTTGCACATCAGAACGGAAAGGCGAATCTGAGCCGCGCGCGAATGAGCAAGGCTCGCGTGGGATTCACACCGTGAAGAGCGCGCGAATCGCCTCCGCGCCGCCCTGCGCGAGCCATGTCGAGACGGTGCGCAAGCCCGGGTGAATGCGGCGCAACGCGGGGATGTCGGCTCGTCCAAAGACCTTTTCGCGGTCGACGACGTCGACGAGGCGGCCGAACAGCGGATTTTGTGCGAGCATTTCGGGTGGGAAGCGGGCGTACGAGACGGATTCGTGGGTCGCGCGGCTGATTTGGGCCGCCAGCTCATTGCCGGTGAGCTCGTCCCCCGCGAGCTCGATGGTCGCGCCGAGGTGGGCCTCCGGGTTCGAGAATACGTGAGCGACCAGCGGGCCGATGTCTTCGGGGACGATGAACTGCATCGCCCGATCGGGCTGCTGGAAGAACACGAGCTCGCGCCGCGACAGGCCGAACACCGGCCAGAGGAGCAGGTCCGTGAACGCGGCGGGGCGCACGATGGTGGCGCGAAGACCGCTGGCGCGCACGTGCTCTTCGATCCTCCACTTGCTCTCGAAGTGACCGACCCCGGTTCCCGGCCGCAGCCCGGCTGCCGACGTGTACACGAAGTGCGCGACACCGGCGCTCTTCGCCGCGTCGGCCACGCTCACCCCGAGGCGGAGCTCGTCCTCGTCGGAGACGCCGTACTGCGGTTGTCCGGAGCTCGGCTGGATGCTGAAGACGCCGAACGCACCGCCCATGGCGCGATCGAGCGAGCTGCGATCGTCGAGATCGCCCTGCGCGAGCTCCACCCCGAGCTGGGCGAGCGCCTGCGCCTGCGGGCTCTGCGGATCGCGGACGAACGCGCGGACGCGCCACCCGTCTCTCCGCAGCGCGCGCGCCGTGGCGCCGCCTTGCTGACCCGTCGCTCCCAGCACCAGCACGAACTCGTTCTTCGCGGCCATCGTAATCTACCTTTCGCCGAAACGGAGAGTTGCTCCGGTTAAATACGGAGCTATCCTCCGTTTTGCAAGTGCGAACGAATCCTTCCACCGTCCCTCCCGAGCGCGGGCTGCGCGCAGACGCCAAGCGCAATCGGGACAAATTGCTGGCGGCGGCCGAAGCCGTGTTCACGGAGCACGGGGCGGAGGCCTCCCTCGACGACGTCGCCAAGCGCGCGGGGGTTGGCATCGGGACCCTCTACCGGCACTTTCCCACGCGTGAAGCGCTGCTCGCCGCGGCGTGCGACGAGCGGCTGCTCGCCCTCGCTGAAAGGAGCCGCGACCATCGCGCGTCTTCGCGCACCGCCGCGCTTCGTTCGTTCCTCGAAGAGCTCGTGCGCCACGCGAGCGTCTACCGGGGGCTGGCCGCGTCGCTGGGGGTGGTGCTCCAGAGCGGCTCGCCGGGCTGTCACGCGGCGACCGAAGAAGGGCAGAGGCTCCTCGCGCTCGCGCAGCGCTCGGGTGAAGTCCGCCGCGACGTCGACTTCGACGACGTGGTGTGCATGGCCACGGCCGTCTCCCTGGCCGCCACGCAGCACGCGGGCGATGCGCGCCGCGTTCACCGTCTCGTCACCCTGTTCGTCGATGGACTGTCGCTGCGGAGGGAGCCGCGTGCCGCCGGCACCAAACGGACCACCCCCCGCCGCGCGCGATGACGAATGCCGCATGCGCGCGGCCTCGAGGGCGTAAACGAACAGCGCGTCGATCGCCGGCGTGGCGACCGCAGCTCATGATTTCACACGCGAAGCGCCGGCCGCCCGCGAGGACGCCGGTGCGTTCCGTCCGCGAAACGAGGGGCAAAAATTTCATCCGCCGCGCGATCCGTGGACGCCTTGACCCCCGGCAGCTTCCGTTATAAGAGACATTTTGTCTAGTTTAATGGATATGGAGCGCGAGCAGCGGATGGTCGCATGCGGCGAGCCCGCGCCCTTGCTTCGGGAGAAAACGCGATGAGCGCCCGCGTCGTCGACGAAGAAACGGCAGATTTGCAGCTGGACGTGGCCCGGCGCCGGCTCGCCACCCAGGTGGCCGTGGGCAACTTCGGGCTTCGAGCGGGTGCGGTCTCGATCCTGCTGGCGCTCTGGTGGGCGATCGCGGCCGCAAAGATCTTCGACCCCGTGTTCGTGCCCTCGCCCGGCGCGGTGTGGGACAGGCTCATCGAAACGTCGACGGTGCACGATGGCCAGCGCGGGGTGAGCGGCTATTTGCTGTACGAGCATCTCCTTACGAGCTTGCGCCGCATCTTGATCGGAAGTGTGCTCGGGGTGGCCGGTGGCCTCGTGCTCGGCCTGCTCATCGGCCTGGTGCCGGTGATCCGCACCTTGATCGCGCCGCTGATCACGTTCGTGCGCACCCTGCCGCCGTTGGCCTATTTCAGCCTCCTCATCATTTGGTTCGGCATCGACGAGCTGTCGAAGATTTGGCTGCTGCTCATCGCCGCGCTGCCCCCGGTGGCCGTGGCCACGGCCGACGCCGTATCGGGTGTGCACCAGGATTACGTGAACGCGGCGCGGACCTTGGGGGCGAATCGGTGGCAGGTGGCGCTGCGCATCGTGCTGCCATCTGCGCTTCCGGAGATCATGACCGGCGTCCGGATCGCGGTCGGAGTCGTCTACACCACGGTCGTCGCGGCCGAAACGGTCAATGGAGTGCCCGGCGTGGGCGGCATGATCCGCGATGCCCAGCGCTACAACCAGACGGACATCGTCGTTCTCGGCCTGCTGATCATCGGAGCCTCCGGCCTGATCCTCGACGGCCTCCTGCACTATGCCGAACGCCGGCTCGCGCCCTGGCGTGGGAAAACCTGAAAGGACTCATCGCATGAAGATCCCTACGCTCCTGATCACCGTCCTCGCGGCGCTGAGCCTCGGGCTCGCAGGTTGCTCCTCCAGCACCGCCCGCGACACGGACAAGGCCAACCCCGACGGTAGCCCCAAGACGCTGCGAATTGGGTACCAATTGATTCCCAATGGCGACTTGATCGTCAAAGACCAGAAATGGCTGGAGCAGGCGCTGCCCCACACCACCATCACCTGGAGCAAGTTCGATTCGGGCGGCGACGTGAACACCGCGATGATCGCCGGCAGCATCGACATCGGCCTGGCGGGCTCGAGCCCGGTCACCAAAGGTCTGACCGCGCCGCTGAACATCAAATACAAAGTCGTTTGGATCTTCGATGTCATCGGCGACAACGAGGCCCTCGTCGCCCGCGGTGCCGGCTCGGTGAAGGATCTCAAGGGCAAGAAGATCGCCACCCCCTTCTCCTCGACCTCGCACTACAGCCTGCTCGCGGCGCTGCAGGAGGCCGGGCTCACCGAGTCCGACGTCAAGCTCCTCGACATGGAGCCACCGGACATTCAAGCCGCGTGGACCCGCCAGGACATCGACGCCGCCTATGTGTGGACGCCGCACCTCGCGCAGCTGCAGAAAGACGGAAAGACCTTGGTCACCAGCGGCGAGCTGGCCAAGCGCGGCAAGCTCACCGCCGATCTCGCGGTGGTCCGAAACGCCTTCGCCGACAAGTACCCCAAGGCCGTGCAGGCGTGGTTGACCCAAGAAGATCGCGCGGTGAAGCTCGTACGCCAGGACAAAACCGCCGCGGCGGCCGCCGTCGCGCGGCAGCTCAATCTCGTCCCCGCCGAGGCGTCCCGTCAAATCGATCAGCTGATTTTGCTCGACGCCAAAGAGCAGGCCGGCCCCGACTACCTGGGCACCCCCAAAAAGCCGGGCGCGTTCGCGCAAAACCTCCTCAGCGCCGCCGAATTCCTCAAGGCCCAAGGTAAAATCCAGGGCATCCCTCCGCTCTCGACCTTCCAACAGAACTTAGGCGCCAAGGAGCTCGCCGATACCTTCGGCCCGTAACGCCTCGGCGGTGGGGCGGGACGCGCCACCCATGGCGTGAGGCTCGCGCGCCGCAGCCACTCCGCGCTACGGTTGCGGGCCTCACCATTTGCCCGCCGGCGTCATGAAACGCCATGGAGACTCCCATGCACCGTAGTCGCTTATCGACCCTCGTTCTCGATTGCCATGTCGACGACATCGATGCGGCCTCCCGCTTCTGGAGCCAAGCCTTGGGTCGCGCCGTCCAGCCCATCCGAAGCAACAGCGGAGACTTTCGCGACCTTGCCCCGATCCCCGGCGAGCCCACCATCGTGCTCCAGAAGGTCGAGCACGAGAGCCGAATTCATCTCGATATCGAGACCGATGATCTCGAGGCCGAGGTGACGCGCTTGGAGAGCCTCGGAGCCAAGCGAATCTCGTTCATCAAGCGATGGTGGGTCATGGAGGCGCCCACGGGCCAGCGCTTCTGTGTGGTGAATCGAGAGCGCGGGCCGCTCCTCGAGCGCGCCAACACCTGGACGTGATCGCCGCCGCTCGCGCACCCGCCGAGCTTGCGTCCCCTTCGAAGCGCTTCGCCGTGTGGAGAATGGTCACGGATGCGGCGCCTTTGCCCATGGCGTGGCCATAGGCCGGCCTCCATGGCGCCACCGCGAAGGCGCCAGCGCGAACCGTTTCTCGAGCGGCACGTCCGTTGCAGTCCGCGTTGCAATCCGGCCATGGTGCCGTGGCATCAGAGGCATCCCTCGCGATTCCATACATGCTTGCAATGCACGACAGGTGACTATGAAACGTTCGATTTGGCTGACGATTTCGATGCTCTTTCTTTTCGCCCTCCTCGCCGCGTGCCATGACCGAAAACCGGCGGAAGGTCCGGCCGAGAGGGCGGGCAAGAAGGTGGACAATGCGGCGCAAGAGACGAAGGGAGCCGCAAAAGACGTGAAGGACGATATCAAGAAACGTACGGACGACAAATAACGACCTTACATGGCGATACCGAAGTCTTCCCGTCGAAAGCCGTCCAAGGTGGCGCTTCTCTTGATCGACGTCATCAACGCTCTGGACTTCGAAGGTTCGGAGAGCTTGCTGGCGGCGGCGACCCAGGCCGCGCCCAACATCGAGCAACTCGCGCGGCGGGCGCGGAAGGCAAAGGTGCCCGTTATTTACGTGAACGACAACTTCGGTCAATGGCGATCGAGCTTCGAGGCAACGATCGAAGCGTGCACCAGGCCGTCGAAGCCGGGTCGCCATGTGACCTTCCGGCTTCGGCCTCGGCGCGGCGATTACTTCGTCCTCAAGCCGAGGCACTCGGGGTTCTTTTCGACGCCGCTGCGGCTCTTGCTCGACCATCTTCGCGTGAGCACCTTGATCCTCACGGGGTTCGCCACGAACCTCTGCGTGGTGTTTACCGCGAACGACGCGCACATGTTGGGTTATCACCTCCATGTGCCGGACGATTGCACGGCATCGAACTCACCCCGGCTCACCGCCCGCGCGCTGGAGCACGTGCGCGATGGACTGGGCGCGGATACCACCCCTTCCGAAGAGCTCGACCTCCTCACCTTGGGTCATCCTCGCAAGCGACGACGCGCGCAAGGCATCTGATCGGCCCGCGCGCGCAACCTAGGATCGACGTCGCGGAGCGCGCGCGGCGCGCAAACTTCGGACGCGCCGCAGGACGGCGAAGCTCAAGGCGGTGAGCGCCATGGCCAAATACGAAGTCGTCCCGGACGACGGTGATGACGAGGAGCTCCGCGGGGACGCCGCACAGCCGCCGCCTTCGATCGACGCGCCCATCTGATCGCATGCGCCCGTGTATCCGTTCCGGGGCCGCTCATCGCAGGCCTCCGCGCGCACCCGGCCGTCGCCCGTGGAGCGGGTTTGGTTGGGGTTGTATACGTTGCAAATGCCCGAGGAGTCGTCGGGCGACAGATCGCGCATGCTGACGCCGCGGTAGGATGCATACATCGTGGCGTCGGCGGACACCGAGTGCGCAAATCCTAGGAAATGCCCCGCCTCGTGGGTGGCGATGGCCAAGAGATCGAGCGCCTCGGCGGGCGGGGAATCGCTGACCGAGAGCGGGCGCGGTTGGGACGCATTGATCTCCATATCGGCGCCCAAAATCTCCCCGCTGCCCGTATCGTACTGCACCGTCGTCAGCCCGAGCGTGTTGGTCGGATCGAGGTGATCCCATCCCGTGTCGCGAAACACGATGACGTTCTGGTTGGGTCCCTCGTCGTTGTATTGGACCTTGCCGCACTCGACGGGCCCCAGGTACTTCACGTCGAGGCTCACCCGTCCCACCGGGACCCCATCGAGCGAGCACGTGGTCGCCGTCCATGTGGCAAACGCGCGCGTAAATACCCGTTGTGCGTCGCTCAACGAGACCTCGCGGCTCGCGTTCTTTTGCAGGCTGAACCCGATGCAGGCGTTCTTCCAGTAGAGCGGCTTGCCGTAGGGACAGCACGCATTGCGTGCTTGCTCGTCCCACCCCGTGCAGCGATTCGTGTCGGATGGATCGTTGGGCTCTCGCCCGGTGGTCCTTCGGCAGAAGCCGTACGTGCTCGGCGCGGCGCTCATGGTCGCGCCGAGCACTGCCAATAGAAGCAACGTCCTTTCGAGCTTCATGCCGTGGGACGAACCATACCCGCGATGGTGGCGCTACGCGGACCGGTCGTTGGATGAGCCGTGTGCATTTGCCTCCGCCTCCTCACGGTAGGATGCGTGAGCCGCGCCCTGCGGTGCATGCCGGCGCGCGCGGCCGATGGCGGACGCTCAGGTAAGCCGCAACGCCGGCGTCTTCATCACGCGAACCATCCCAGCGGCCTTACGGTGGCCTGCACGATCGTCATATTGGCTTGACGTCGGACGACTTGACCCATTTTTCCACGAAGCTGACTTTTACGAGCTTGTACTGCACTTTCTTCCCACACCCGCGCGCTTCGACCTCGCGAAAGTCACCATGGGATACCGCGACGAACTCCAGCGGCTTGACCGTGCAGGCCAAATCCGACGAGGCCACCGGCTCCACGTCGGGCCGTTGCTTATCGAACCAGGCGCTCGAACCGACGATCATGCTCGCGCAGCCCATGGCAAAGGTCGAAGCCATCGCGATGGCGGCGAGCGAAAACAAAGAAAGACGAGACATGCAAACCTCCTCGGAGCGGAGTTGGGGTGCAACTGCAATGAACCATGGACGAACCCCTCCAGCTGCAATTCATCCGATCGCTCATTTGTGTGGGGCACGCTCCGAGGAGGTGGGCAGGATTACGCTCGAAGAGCCTCCTCGATGGCCGCCGTCACCTCCGGCGCCAGAGGATCCGTTTTGTGCAAGAACCGCCCGACGACCTCGCCGTTTTTTCCGATCAGGAACTTGTTGAAGTTCCATGGAACGGCCCCGCCGAAGTTGGGATTCGTCTCGGGGTTTTGGAGCCAATCGTAAAGCGGCGCCACCTCGCTGCCCTTGAGCGCCACCTTCGCGAACATGTCGAAGGTCACGCCGAAGCGGGTGGTGCAAAACTGCTGGATGGCGTCATTGGTACCCGGCTCCTGCCCTCCGAAGTCGTTGGACGGAAATCCGAGCACGCGCAGGCCCTGGGACCGGTACTTCTCCTGGAGCGCCTCCAGCCCCTCGTACTGCGGTGTGTACCCGCACTCCGAGGCCACATTGACGATCAGGAGAACATTCCCGCGGTAGTCGCCCAGGGGTTTCGGTTTGCCGTCGATGGTCTGAACCGTAAAGTCGTGAACGCTCTTTGACATGGGACCCTCTCGCGGCGGCATGTTAACGCAACCCAACGCAACGAGGTCACTTCTCGGAGTGGAACCTTGGCGCGCTTGGCCGGCCCGCGGCCCCGCATCGCAGGGCCGGTCGCGGCGAAGGTCACGGGTGAAGTTGGCGCGCCCCGTCGAACGGGGTCGCGCTCAGGTACATCTTCAAATGACGACCGGTGGCGGAGTCGCGATCGGCCACCAACTCGGCCGGGGTCCCCTCGAAGATCACGCGCCCGCCGTCGTGCCCCGCGCCTGGCCCCATGTCGATGATCCAATCGGCGCGGCGAATCACGTCCAGGTTGTGCTCGATCACGATGACCGTGCTCCCCTGCTCGACCAGCCGATCGAGCAGCTTCACCAGCCGATCGACGTCGGACATGTGGAGGCCCGTGGTGGGCTCGTCGAAGACGTAAATGGGCCCCGCGTTCTCCAACTCGGTGGCGAGCTTGAGGCGCTGCCGCTCCCCGCCGGAGAGCGTATCGAGCGACTGCCCGAGGGTCAGATAACCCAGCCCGACGTCGGCGAGGCGCTGGAGCGCCGATTGGATACCGTCTTCCACGAAGAACTCCAGGGCATCGGCCACCGTCGACGCGAGCACCTCGTGAATGTTCTTGCCGCGCACCGTATAACGGAGCACCCGCTCGGTGAAACGCCGGCCCTGGCAAGCTTCGCAGCGGCTGACGATGGGATCCATGAAGGCCAAATCCATGTACGTCGTGCCCAGCCCGCGGCACTCGGGGCATGCGCCGCTCGAGTTGGAGCTGAAGAGCGACGCGCTGACCCCGTTCGCGCGCGCGAACGATTCGCGAATGGCGTCCAGAATACCAATGTACGTAGCCGGATTGGAGCGTTTGGATCCGCGCAGCGGGCTCTGGTCGATGGATACCGTCTCCGGATACGTCTTTCGAAGCACGCCGTGAATGAGCGAGCTCTTTCCGGAGCCCGCCACCCCCGTGACCACCGTCAGCACGCCCTTGGGGATCTCCACGCTCACGTCCCTCAAGTTGTGCAGCGAAGCGCGGCGCACGGCCAGCCAACCTCGGGCGCTCCGCGTCTTCGCCTTCAGCTCCGAGCGGCGGCGAAGGTACTTCCCCGTTCGCGTTTTGGAGCGGATCAAGCCCGCGCGATCGCCCTGATACACGACCTCCCCGCCCTCACGGCCCGCGCCCGGCCCCATGTCGACGACGTGATCGGCGATGGCCAAGACATCGGGATCGTGCTCGACGATGAGGACGGTGTTCCCTTTGTCGCGGAGCACCTTCATCAGCTCGTTCAATTGGTGCACGTCCCGCGGGTGCAGCCCGGTGCTCGGCTCGTCGAACACATAGGTCAAATCCGTCAGGCTGGAGCCGAGGTGACGAACCATCTTGACCCTCTGCGATTCACCCCCCGACAAGGTCGACGTCTCCCGATCCAAGCTCAGGTAGCCCAGCCCGATGGCCGTCAGCTGCTCCAGCCTCTCCACGATGGCATCGCGCACCGGCGGGGCCGCGCGCGCGTCGATGGCGCGCATCACCCCGGCGAGCTCGCGCACCTCGAGCGCGGCACAATCGGCGATGTTCCTTCCCTCGATTTTGCAGCCCAGCACCTTCGAATTCAGCCTCCTGCCCTTGCACTTCGGGCACGGGCCGCGCGTCACGACGCGCTCGAAGGCCTCTTTGTGGCGGCCCTCCACCTCCTTGGACTTCTTCGTCAGAAAGCTCCGCTGGAAACGGGGAACGACGCCCTCGTACTTCGAGCTCGGAGGCCAACCGGGCAGAGGGTTCACCACCGGCTTGTCGTCCTCGTAGAGCAACGTACGCCACTCGTCTTCCGTGTAGTCTGCGAGCTTCTTGTCGTTGTCGAAGAACCCGGATCGCACATAGCGCGTCCAGCGCCAGCCGCCGACCTCGAACGAGGGGAACCGAATGGCGCCTTCGTTGAGCGACTTGGTGCGATCGATGAGCGCGTCGAGGTCGATGGTCGACACCGTGCCCAACCCTTCGCACTCGGGGCACATTCCCGCGGGGTTGTTGAAGGAGAAGACGTCCGAGTATCCGACGAAGGGCGCTCCAATCCGCGAATACAAAAGGCGGAGCAAGGAATGAATGTCGGTGACGGTCCCCACCGTGGAGCGCGCGGTGCCGCCGAGGCGCTTTTGGTCGACCACGATGGCGGCCGACAGGTTCTGCAGCGAATCGGCCTCCGGCTGGCCGTGGTGCGGGAGCCGGTGGCGTATGAAGCTCGAGAACGTCTCGTTCAGCTGGCGCTGCGATTCGGCCGCGATCGTATCGAACACGAGCGACGACTTTCCCGAGCCCGAGACCCCGGTGAACACCGTAATGCGCTTCTTGGGAATGCAGAGGTCGACGCTCTTGAGGTTGTTCTCCCGCGCCCCGACCACCCGTATGAAATCACCCATGCTCGGACCATAGTGTGCATTTAGGTCAGATCTTGACCACAACCTGGGCCATAATGAATTTCATGAGCGATCCGAGCCGTCGCATGCTCCAGCTCCTCTCCTTGCTGCAGAGCGGGCGCTCCTGGGGCGGCCACGATCTGGCGGAGCGGCTCGGTGTGAGCGCGCGCACCCTCCGGCGCGATATGGATCGCCTCAAGGAGCTCGGCTATCCCGTCGAAACGGCGCGCGGCCCCGAAGGCTATTATCGGCTAACCGCCGGCAAGGCCATGCCGCCGCTGCTGCTCGAAGACGACGAGGCGGTGGCCATCGCGATCGGCCTTCGGCTGGCGTCGGCTGGGACCATCGCCGGCATCGCGGAGAGCTCGGCCAACGCGTCGCGCAAGCTCGAACAGGTCCTGCCCGCGCGGCTGCAGCGCCGCGTTCGTGCCCTCCACGCATCGACGGAGGCCGCGCCGAGCAGGTGGCCGCAGGTCGACGCGCACGTGCTGCAGACGATCGCGTCGGCTTGCCACAAGCATCAGAGACTCCGACTTACGTACCGCACGCGCGAGCGCGAACCGGCGATCCGCCGGGTCGAGCCGTACCGGCAGGTGCTCTCGAAAGGCCGTTGGTACCTGCTCGGATGGGATCTCGATCGGCACGACTGGCGGACGTTTCGCGTGGATCGCGTGATGGATCTCGAAGATACCGGGATGACCTTCGCGCCCCGCGAGCTGCCCTCGAAGGACGCCTCCACCTTCCTCCACGAAGAGCTGAAGACCTTGGTGCCCCGCCATCACGCGGTGGTGACATTCGACGCGCCGCTCGCCGAGGTCGCGAGCCGGCTCGGGGGCAAGGATGGCACGCTCGAAGAGCTCGATCCGAACCGCTGCCGCTACTCGGCCGACGTCGATTCGTTCGAGTGGCTGGCCATCACGGTCGCCATCTCGGGCTTCGACTATGCCATCGAGCAGCCCGCGGGGTTCATCGCGTACTCGCGCGAGCTGGCCGCGAGGATCGCCATGGGGGCCCGCCGCGGCGCGCGCGCGCGCAGTTGAAATGGGCATAGCGTCTCGCGGGGGCGCGACTACAATCGGCGCATGAACCTTCCCATGCTCGGCGGCTGTCGCTGTGACCGGGTCCGCATCCGCGTTACGAAGGCGCCGCTCATCACGACGGCGTGTCATTGCAATGGCTGTCAGCGCATGTCGTCCAGCGCGTTCTCGCTGACGGCGCTCTTTCCGGCGGACGCCTTCGAGGTCACCCAGGGCGATCCCGTCATCGGCGGGCTCCACGGGCCCGACGCGCACCATTTCTTCTGCGCGCACTGTATGACCTGGATGTTCACGCGCCCGGCGGCGCTGCCGCACATCGTGAACGTGCGCCCGACCATGCTCGATGAGCACGCATGGTTCGCACCGTTTCTGGAGACCTTCACGAAGACGAAGTTGCCGTGGGCCGTCACGGGCGCGGTGCATTCGTTCGAGGAGTTCCCGCCCATGGAGGCGTACGAAGCGCTCTTGCAGGCGTTCGCGTCGCATGGCGCGGGGACCGGCTCGACATCGTAAAACATAGCAGAATGGTCAGACGCCGGGCCCTTCGGCGTGCAGGCTCGCGTCGGCCGCGCCGCGCACGAAGCGGGTGAATCGAACGACGAGGCCCCGGCGCGTGGGCGAGCAACAGAACGGTCCAGCGTTGGCGACGACGTCGGGCGCGAGCGGGGTCACGCGGACCAATTGCCATTGACCGTCGCCCTTGTGGGCGCGGATGGTCAGGGCGTCGCCGGAGCGGCTGGCGCGCACCGTAATCGGCCTTCGAATCCATTCGGGCGCCGGGGCGAGGGACCAATCGGAAAATTCACGGGTGGCGACCGCTCCCAACTGCGGAACACCATCGGAGAACTCGACGCCGGCTTTGACCCACGTGCGTTCGTCGACCCGAACCATGATGCCCGCTTGATCGAAGAGCGCCTCGAAGTCGGCTTCATACGTCACCTCGATCGCCGTACCGAGCGGAAGCGCTGCGAGAAGCGCATGCCCATTGTCGTGAATGAAGCCGTAGCTGGTCCGCCTCCAAAAGTCGCTGCGATCGGCCGTCGATACGATCAAATCGTCCCCGTCGATGTCGACGCTCGGCGGCCGATTGAGCCAGTGGGCTACGTTCCAGGGTATCGTCCGATTGCCTTCCAAGGTGACCTCCGTGGTTCAAGGAGCACGTTAGCGCATCGGGCCAGCGCGCGCGGCGCGTCGAAGGTCGCCATGGGCCCCTTCCGGTCGCGACGCGCTCTTGGCGCCCAAACCCACCAGCACCCCGAACACGACGAGAGCCATGCCCACCAACTGCGCGCCGCTTGGACGCCCCGTGCCAAGCGCCATCGAAGCCCCCGCGGCAGCCACGGGAACGAGCCCCGTGAAGAGCCCGGCCCGATCGGCCCCCAACCGCACGATGGCCGAGTACCAGAGCAAGAAGGCCAGGGCGCTCAGCAGAAGGGACAGATAAGCCAGCGCCAGAAGCTCCTGGACGGTGGGCATACGAACGACACCGGAGCCGTCCGCGAGAATCCCGGCCAGCAGCAACATGGGCACCGCCGCCCCGCATACGTACATCGACAAACGGAGCGCGCCCAACTTCGGGAGAAGAGGAACCGCCAAAAGCGAGAACAGCACTCCGCCCGCCAGCGCACCCGCCGCCAAAAGAAAACCAATGGGATCGCCCCCGCCGAACCCCTGCGCGATCGCGGCCCCGAGCGACACCAAAACCGCGGCCCCCACCAGTCGAAGGCCCGGACGCTGGCCCTCGAGCAAGGGTGTCGCGAGCGCGAGCACGATGGGTGTGCAACCGATGACGGTGCCCAATGTCGTTGGCTGCGTGTAGCGCAGGGCAAGCAAGATGCAGACATTGAAGCCGACGAGCCCCGTCGCCGATAGAAGCATGAGCCGAAGCACATCCCGGCGATCGAGCTTGACCAAGACGATGCCCTGCGCCCGCGCAATCATTAGAAATATCAACGTGGCAACCGCATAACGCAGGGCCTGTCCGCCCAGCACCGGGTAATTCACCAAGAGAACGGAGACGGCCGCCGAAGCGCCCACCAAGGTTTGCGCTCCGCAGGCCGCCAAAACCCCATATGCAACGTTCTTGTTCACCACGGCAATGGTATCCATTGGCGCACCGAGTGAAAGAGAGCACGCGAATTCGTGTCGCAATCACAACACTGCGCCGGGTGTTGCGCCGACGACACTATCGCGAATTCCACACTACGTTCAATTTAAACGACTAACGCAAATGCGCGCGCTACAGCTAGGTAAATTTATATTACAAAGTCTCCGCACCGTAACTGGCGCCCATCGGAAATGTGGTGTAGATCGCTCGCATGTTGTCCAATGGCGATATTTCGATTTTCGACCACGACGTGGACACCCCGGCGCAAAGGCGCACGCGCGTTGGGCTCCTTCCGGTTTCGGCCGAAAGGATCGCCGATGCGCAGCGACGATTGAACGAGGTCGGCGCAGTTCAGCCGAAGAAGATCGACTTCCAGAACCCCTTCTTCACCCAGCCGCGCGATACGAAGATTTGCGCCGTCGAGAACCTGTTGGGCGAGCTCTCGGGCACGAAAGTACGGCATATCTACCTTCATGTACCCTACTGCATGACACGTTGCATTTACTGCCACTACCCCATCGTGCGCCCGGGCACCGAAAAAGCCGACGAGCACTCGGCGTTCGTGGAGACCCTGGTTCGCGAGATCCGCGCCTGGTCCCGGTCCGGGCTCGATTTCGGCGGTCTGCAGACCATCGCGCTGGGCGGGGGTACCCCCAATGCGCTCAGCCACCAACATCTGGAAACCATTCTGCAGACCCTGGCGGAGTGCTTCCCCACCCGGCGCGAAGTATCCATCGAGGTGCTCCCATCGTTCCGCATTCTGGACGAGGACAAGTACCGGATCTTCCAGGCCGCGGGTGTCAATCGCCTGAGCGTGGGCATCCAGTCGTTCAATGATCTCGTCAACGAGGCAAACCGGCGAACGTACCAACGGGAGGACGAGACGCGCGCGCTCATCGGGCTGGCGCGCACCTATTTTCCCAATATCTCCGTTGACCTGCTCTATCGGCAAAAGGCGCAAGAGTGGAGCGACCTGGTGCGCGACGTCGACGAGGTCAAGAAGCTCGATGTCAATTCGATCTATCTCTACCAAGTCCGCGAGTCCATTGGCACCAAGTTCAGCGAGCTCCAAGAGGCATTGAATTACTTCTTGGTCGAGCTGACCAAGGACGGCACGTACGAAGCCATCAGCTTCGATCAAGTGATCCGAAAGCGAAACGATGATGGCATGTGCCAAGCACGCAGCGGCCGGAGCCAGTGCGAGGACTTGCTCGGCATCGGCCCGTCGTCGGTATCGGAGCTCGGTGACTATACGTTTCGCAACGTCGACACCCCCATGTATCTTCAACCATCGTCGTCGACGCGTGTGGACGAGACGACCATCATCCGCCGCGAGCAGGAGTGGCGCCAGTGCGAATGGATTAGCCGCGGTCTCCGTCATTTCAACCTTCCACGGCTCGACGGCGTCTCGTTTGCGATGTTCGAGGAGCGCTTCGGCGAGCGGCCGAGCGAAGCCATCGTGGGCAGGCTCCAGTTTCTCGAGAGCATCGGGTTGCTGGAGCTGGGGAAGGCCCACGCCACCTTGACCGATCTGGGCATGCTCTTTACGCAAGCCATCAGCGGGTATTTGATCGGCCACTACAAATAGACGAGGCCCCGTGAAAGCCGATTACGAGTTCGTGAAACAACTCACGGAGGGGACCCTCTCGGAGGAGGAGCTGCTCCGAGCTCGGGCCCGCTCCGTCGACGGAAGCCACGGCGACATCATCCTCAAAGAGACGCTGTTGGATCGCCGCTATGTGCGCGAGACGAGGACGCGGCTCATGCAGTCCGTGCACCCGGAGGACTACATCGTCTCGTCCTTTCCGGCCAGCTACCTGCGTGGCTGCGCACTGAACCTCCGGAGCGAATTTTTGATTCTGCGCTATGTCGGCCGCGCGGAGTTTCGATTTTCCGATGCCGAGCGGTGGATCGAGACGACCGTGCGTGATTTTCGGTCCGTCGAGGCGCGGTCCATCGTCTACCGCCTCTGCGACTACAACCCGGACGACTTCGGCTTCCTCCCCGAGGAGAGCCGGGGGGAGGAGCCATCGCGCGGCGCCCAGCGGCTCTTGGACGATCCGCGCCTCCTCGAGCTCGACTTGCGCCTGGTCGACGCCTTTCTCCGCGAGGGGCTGCCCGTCGACATCCTCGTTCCCTTCGTCCAGTTCCCCGCGCAGCTCGAGCGCTTGCGCGAGCGCATCGATACGTTCTTCGAACGACGAACCAAGCGCCCGGGCCGCGTGGGCTCGACCCTCGAAGTCCCCGCGAACCTCTTGCAGATCAAGAAATTTTCCGCCGCCGACTTCTTCGTCTTTGGGCCCAACGATCTGCTCAAGTATTATTACGGCGGCGTCGACCGCAATTCGCGCCACTACACCAATGTCGAATCCCGGCTCTTGCTGGGCCCCCTCGGATCGGCGTTGATGGCGCTCGATGCCATGGGCGCGCGGACCATTTACCTCATGAAGTCGCTGATCGCGCTGAGCGACGAGCTACCGCTGGCGGCGTGCACGCGCACCACATTTCGTCGCTTTCACATGCCGCATCAGCTCGCGGAGCCGATCGCTGAATCGCCCGCATCATCGCCGGCGTTGGGGTCCGCGCGTGCTCATGGGCCGCCGCCATCTGCGGCGAAGGTGAGTTGAAACGACGTCCCGCCCCCGCCGTTCACCTCCAGCTCCGCGTCCAATTGCTCCGACAGCGTGCATATGAGCTGGAGGCCCAAGGAGTCGGATCTTCGGATATCGAGATCCGTCGGCAACCCTACCCCATTGTCTTTTACCGCCATTCGGAGTTGCCCGGTCTCGAGCTTTGCCAGCTCGACCCGAATCGTTCCTTGGCGGCCATCTCGGAAGCCGTGCTTCAAGGCATTCGTGATGAGCTCGTTCAAGACCAGCCCACAAGGGATCGCCCGGTCGACGGCCAGCGCGAGATCCTCGATGGCGAGATCCAAGGTGACGCTGGTGAGCGACGCGCCGGTCGCTTCGAACACGTTGATGGCCAAGCTTCGCGCGTACTCCGAGAACGGGACCCGCGAGTAGTCCTTGGATTGATAGAGCTTCTCGTGAATGAGCGCGATCGCTTGCACGCGCGTCTGGCACTCTTCCAGCGCGTCGCGGTTGCTGTCTGCGTCGAGCTTTCGCATCTGCATGTTGATGATGCTGGAGATCACCTGCAGGTTGTTCTTCACCCGATGATGAATCTCCTGGATCAACACCTCGCGCTCCCGGAGCGCCTTGGACAGATCGGCGGTGCGCGCGCTGACCCGCGCCTCCAGCTGCGTGTTCAGGTTTTGGAGCTCCTTCAGCAGCTGGTCGCGCTCGTACTCCGCGCGTTTGCGGTTGGTGATATCGCTGTTCATTCCTATCCAGCCGCGCACGCGGCCTTCCCCGTCCAAAAGCGGGACGGCCCTGGCGGCCGTCCAGCGCCACTCTCCGCTCACGTGCCGGATGCGGTACTCGGTGTCGATCGCCGACTTGGTCGCGATGGCGCTCTCCCAGAGCGCGGCCACCCGATCCCGATCCTCGGGATGAAAGGCTTCGAACCATTCCCCGCTCCGCCATTGCTCGTAGGTCTGGCCGGTGAAGGCCCGCCACGAGGGCGAGTCCTCGACCACCTCGCCGCTGGGCCCCGCCGTCCAGACGATCTGCGCCGAGACGTCCACGAGCGTACGGAACCGCTCGGCGCTCTCACGGAGGGTGGCCTCGGCCATCTTGCGCGCGGTGATGTCGACGATCGAGCCGAGCACGAAGTCCCCGTCCGCGGTGCGCATCGGATTGAGCCCGATCTCGACGGGCACTTCGGAGCCGTCTTTGCGTATTCCAAATAGCTCGCGCCCTCCGCCCATGGGCCGCGCCTCGGGCTCTTGAAAGAATTTGGCCCGGTAAGCCGGGTGCCGGCCGCGCGATTGGGCGGGGACCAAGATCTCCACCGATCGCCCGATGAGCTCTTCGCGCGCGTAGCCGAACAAACGCTCGACCTGCGCGTTCACCAACACGATTTTTCCGGTCTGATCGGCCATGAGCATTCCGGCCGATGCCGCTTCGATGGTGGATCGGAACTTCTCTTCCGCTTGGAACGCGCGAATGGCCTCCGCGCTGCTCTCCGCGAGGGTGCGCTGCACCTGAGAGGCTCGGCCCGTCGCCATCAGCAGCATGACGCCGAGGATGCCGACGAAGAGGAGGCCGCCCGCGAGCACCATCCACGATTGCCAGCTACGATACACCGCCAGATAGGCCGCCGACGCCGTGACCTCCAAGGTCCAGCGGCGCCCCCCGAAGTCGAACGAGTCGCGCCAACGTCTCGAGCTCACGCCATGGTCGTTTTGCGCGCGCCTGCTGGGGCCTGCGCTCGTTTGCCGGCTCGCGTACACGGTCCGATCCTCGTCGCGGGCGTCCTCGTCGAGGATTCGAAAGTCGAGCCCTTCGTGGTCGACGCTCTTCATCGCCGTTTCCATCACATGATCGATTCGAAAAACGCCGACCACGTAACCGCGCAGCGGTCGCGAGGCGCGCGTCGGCGCACCATCGCGCGCGGGCGCGAAGACGGGGGCGACCAATAGGACGCCCTGTTGCCCGCCTATCTCTTGAATGAGGGTCACCCGCGATGTCGCGCTCAGCTCACCCGAGTCGCGCGCTCGGATCAGCGCCTCCAGGCGGTCCGGCTCCGAGGCGATGTCGAAGCCGACCGCGGGCCCATTGCCCTCTTCGGGCTCCAAATAGTACACGGGTACGTATTCTGCGCGGGCCGCGGCGCGTCGCAGCACACCCTCCGGATCCTGTTCGGTAATCTCGAAATGAGACAAACCGTCGCGCCTCGCGGCGGCTTCGAACTCGGCTCTTCGAGCGTCTTCCACGCGAGGATTCCAGCCTAGCCCTTGGATGCCCGGATATTTTCTCAAGGCGCGCTGACAGAACTCGCGAAATTGCGCGCGGCTGACATCGGGGGAAGCTTCGAACAAGCTCGAAAGGAACCCCACGACCCCTTGGTATTCGGAGAGCCTGGCTTCGAGCGCGTGCGCCAGCGGGGTAGCTCGCCGCTCGAACTCGGTGCGCAGACGCGTCTCCTCCCAGGCGCTCGCCCTCAGAAAGAGGCCGGTGACCACCGCAAAACCGACGAGCAGCGGGACACCGACGGTCGCGCGACGGCGGCGCCAAAGAGGATCGAGGCGAGGAATGAACAAGAGGGTGAGCGGCGCGAAGATCAAGACACCGATGGCGTCGCCGATCCACCACGTCCACCAATTGAAGGCGAAGTTGGCCCAAGGAACCACCCCCAACCCGCACAACGTGGTCACACCGATGGTCGGGCTCAAAAGGCAGGGCAGCGGGCCGCCCAGAAAAATGAACTTCGCGATATCGTGATTGGCCTCCAACGCCGTCGGGAACCCCACGAATTTGCGAATGAGCAGCGCCCCTACGGTGGCCTGGCCGGCTGCGCCGACCCCGATGCCGATGGCGATCCCGATGGACTCGGCCAACGCCGCGCTGCTGCTCGCGTCGAACGACGTGCCCGCGTTGACGAAGAACGAGCCCACGAAAATGGCGGGCGCCATCCGCGGGCCCCACAAAAGGATGAACACCAACGCGGCGCCCGCGGCGGGCCACACGGCGGTCGCGTAGCCGGGCGGTATCGCCATGAGCAGCGCGAGCCTCCCCGCGGCGCAGTAAATCGCCGCGACGAGAAACGAGCGCAAGACCCACCTCCCGGCGCCGCCCCCGGCGTCCGTCTTCCTCCCGGAGCCTCTCACGTGGCGCTCGGCCGCACGGCCCTTCATGTCACTGGGCATCGCCTTGGTTTCCCCCTCGAGTCCACCTCGTCTGCCGCGAGCTGCTTACCCAAGCAACCTCAGTGTCAGTGTAAGCGGTCACGCTCCAAAGCCACTAGCCGATCGGCTGCTGGGCTATCGACACATGGCTCTTCCGCCCCATTGCTCTGTCGTACGTGCGCGCACCTAATTTCGCGGGCCCGTTTCTTGTCGTCGTTTGGCCCATGGCACAGTGAGAGATGCGGAAATATTCGGTGCTCATCGTGGAAGACGAGCGAATCGTCGCCATGGATCTTCAGCAAATGTTGACTGCGCTCGGATACGACGCATACGCGATTGCATCGTCGGCCAACGAAGCGTTCGCGCGGGCGAGCGAGAAGCGCCCGGACGTGATCCTGATGGACATTCGCATCAAAGGCCAGCTCGACGGCATTCGCACGGCCGCCATCCTTCGCGAGAAGTTCGACGTCCCGCTCGTCTACCTCACGGCCCACGCCGACGACGCCACCATCGCGCGGGCGAAGAAGACGGCGCCGCACGGCTATTTGCTCAAACCCGTCAAGACCACGGAGCTGAAAAGCGCCATCGAAGTATCCATTTATCGGCACGAGATGGAGAAGGACCTGCGCAGCCGCGAAGCGCTGCTCAGGGATACGCTCGCATCCATCGAGGATGGGATCGTCACATTGGATTCGCAGTCGCGTATCGTGCAGATGAACGCAGCGGCAGAGACCCTGACCGGCTGGAAGCACGCCGAAGCAAAAGGGAAATCGCTGGTCCTCCTCCTCTGTCCGAAGGCGGGCGACCGGAGCGTCGACGCTGCGCTCGGCACCGAGCTGCCGGATCGGGTCGAAGCCGTCTTGAACGATGGGCTCACGCGCCATGGCGAAGGCGCCGAGGGGCCGACGGGTCGAAGCTTTGGCTATTCGATCACCGCCATCTCGGACCGCATCGGGCGCACCGTCGGCGCCGTGCTCCACCTGCACGACATTACGGAGCAACGTCGCTCGGACTCCGAAATTCGCGGGCTCCACGCGCACCTGGCGGAGCTGGCGACGACGGACGAGCTCACCGGGGTCGGGAATTATCGCGCCTTCAAAGAGCGTCTGAGGCAAATGGTGGCCGAGGGGGAACGAGGCCGGGCGTTTGCCATGGTGCTCTGCGACGTCGACGACTTCAAACGAATCAACGATGGGCTGGGTCATCGCGCCGGTGATCAGGCGCTGGTGGAGGTCGCCCGAGCCTTGAAGGACAACGTCCGCGAGACCGACTTCGTGGCCCGCTGCGGCGGCGACGAGTTTTGCATCCTGTTCACCGACGTCAGCGAAGAAGCCGCCGTCGCGCTCACGGAGAGGCTGCGGCAATCGATTGCATCCATTCGCGAGCCGAGCCCCGTCACTGCGAGTTTTGGGCTTTGCGCCTATTCGAAGTCATTCGATGGAAATACGGCGGCGTTCGTCGACGCCGTCGACGCGGCCCTCTATCAATCGAAGCGCGAGGGGCGAAACCGGGTGGCCTGCGCGCCGAGGCGCGGCGCGTGGAGCTGAGCTGGGCAACTCGGGGGCGGCTCACACGGCTTAGATGGATGGCCGAGCAGGACGTCGATCGCCCATAACCGTCCAGAGACGGACGCGGTAGCCTAGTGGAGGCCGACCCATGCTGGAATTCCTACGGCGCCTCTTCTCGTCCGACGGGTTCATGCCCCACGGTCACTGCTACCTGTGGAGCCCCGAGATCGTCTGGCTGCACGTCATCTCCGATGCGCTCGTGGCGCTGTCGTACACGACAATCCCATTCACGCTCTACTACGTCGTACGAAAGCGGAGGGACCTCCCCTTCAACTGGATGTTTCTCTGCTTCGCCCTGTTCATCGTCGCGTGCGGGGCGACCCACTACATGGAAATATGGACGCTGTGGACCCCCGTATATCGGTTGTCCGGCATCGTCAAAGCGGTTACGGCGGCCGCCTCGGTGCCCACGGCCATTCTCCTCGTGAGGCTCGTCCCCAAAGCGCTGACCATTCCGACGCCCGAGCAGCTCTCGCGGGCGAACGAGGAGCTGCGAAAAGCGCACGAAGTGCTCGAGAGCCGCGTTCGGGAGCGAACCGCCGAGCTCTCGCGCACCAACGAGGATCTGGGCAAACAAATCCTCGAACGCGAGCGGATCGAAGGCGCGCTACGCCGCAGCGAGAGCCGCTTTCGCAGCCTGGAGCAGGCCGGCATCATCGGGGTGATGACGGCGGACTTGCATGGAAACATCTTGGAGGCCAACAGCGCGCTCTTGAACATGGTGGGGTACACGCGCGAGGAGGTTCACGAAGGCAAGGTCCGATGGTCGGACATGACACCCTCCGAATGGCGGAGCTTGGACGAACGCGCGATCGGGCAGCTCCGGGCGACGGGGATCGCGCGGCCGTGGGAGAAGGAATACCTTCGAAAGGACGGGACGCGGATCCCGATCGTTTTGGCGTGGCGATGCTCGAGGGGAGCCGCGACGAGTGCATCGTCTTCATCTTGGATCACACGGAGTACAAGCGCTCCCAGCGGGAAAAAGAGGGGCTCCTCGAGCAGCTCCGCGTGCTCAACACCCAGCTGGAGGAGCGGGTGCGCGCCCGCACCGCCGAGTTGTCGGCCATGCTCAAAGAGCGGGAGATCCTCCTCCAGGAGGTGCACCATCGCGTCAAGAACAACCTCCAGGTCATATCGAGCCTCATCAACATTCAATTACGAAAGCTCGAAGAACGCGCGAGCCGCAGCGCGCTCGAAGAGTGCCAGACGCGCGTGCAGGCCATCGCCCTGATCCATGAGAAGCTCTACCAATTCCAAGATTATGCGCGCGTGCCATTCTCGGAGTACGCCAAGAGCCTCGCGGGCAATGTGCTCCACGCGGCCGGTATCGCGCCGGCCAATATCTCGTTGGAGCTCGCCGTCGAGGATCTGACGATCGCGGTGGATCGGGCGATCCCGTGCGGGCTGGTCCTGAACGAGCTGATGACGAACGCGCTCAAGCATGCGTTTCCGGACGGACGTTGCGGGACCATTCGGGTGACGCTTTCGCGGCTGGGGGGTGGCTTCCTCCGGCTCTCGGTGAGGGACGACGGGATCGGTTTGCCCGCCGATACCGATTTTCGAAGAACGGGCTCGCTCGGGCTGCAGCTCGTATCCACGCTCGCCGAACAGCTGGAGGGGACCGTCTCCGTGCACAATGAGCTCGGGACGACATTCGAGCTCACCTTTCCGGCGGATTGATGCGACGGAAGGCGGAACGGTTCTCGAGGGAAATCGACGGGACGCGAGGGTCGCCAGGAGAGAGAACGAAGAACCATCGCGGCGCCCATGTACAATGTGCGGATCCGTCCAGCTCGGACCCGGCGAACGAACGCATCCCATGCCGACCCGATTTTACGACGCAACGCTCCAAGGTCTTTTGCTCCCCATCGTGATGATGCTCGGTGCCGCCCCGGCGTGCCATGAGGCTGCGGCCCCGGCGGCGCCCGCGGTCGCCAAGGCAGCCGCGCGGCACGCGCTCGCGATCACGCACGTGACATTGATCGACCCGACCAGCGGGGCTCGCCCGAATATGACCATCGTCATCGACGGTGCGCGAATCGCCGATGTCGGCCCCTCGAACGAGCTTGCCATCCCCGAGGGCGCGACGGTGCTCGAGGGTTCGAACCGCTTTGCGGTACCGGGCTTTCTGGACGCGCACGTGCACGTGTCGCAAATCGGGGTGGACGCCATAAGGCTCTTGGTCGCCAATGGGGTCACCAGCGTGCGCGACATGGGGAGCGCCTTCGCCGAGATCACCCGCTGGAGGGAGCTCCGCAGCTCGGGAGGCCTCGCGCCGCGCGTGTTCTCCCCCGGCCCAAAGATAGACGGGCGCGGGGAGGAATGGGACGACAGCTGGGTCCTCTCGTCTCCGGACGACGTGCGCCACGGGGTGGCTCGATTGAAAGCCATCGGCGTCGATTTCATCAAAGTACATAGCGGGCTATCGCGCGCCCAATACGACGCGCTCGCCGACGAGAGCCGCAAACAGGGGCTCTCGTTCGCGGGCCACCTGGGGAAGGAATACCCCGCGCTGACCGCGGTCGCCCGAGGACAGCGCACGATCGAGCACGGAAATGACATGGTTCCTTGCGACCAACGCGTGCGCGAGCGAATTCGCGCGGATCCGGCCCACGCCCGATTCGCGTTCGTGTGCGCCCCCGAGTCGGATGCAGAGGCGATTCTCCCGGCGATGGCGCGCGCAGGCGTCTGGTTCACCCCCACGTTGGTATCCTGGCGCGGCCACACGTTGAAGCGCGAGGCCGTTGCGCGCCTCGACGGGGTCCACTATGTGCCCGCGGTGCTCGAACGCCGATGGGCAGAGCCCGAGCCACCGCTCGACGCCATGGAGCTCGAGCTGCACGCGGCCCTCGGTCCCCTCGCCGCAAAGGCCCATCGCGCGGACGTTCACCTGCTCGTCGGCAGCGACGTGGGCGATCCGTACGTGGTCCCCGGCTTCGCGCTGCACGACGAAATGCAACTGTTCGTCGAGGCCGGCATACCGCCCTTGGTCGCGATTCGAAGCGCGACCCTCGAGCCCGCGCGCGCGCTGGGTGTCGCCCATGCTCTGGGCTCGATCGAGCGCGGCAAGGCCGCCGACGTGGTCCTCCTCGGCGCCGATCCTCTGGCCGACATCCGCAACACGCGCCGCATCACGGCCGTGGTGATGAACGGCCGCCTCCTTACCGCGACATACCTCGCCGCGTTGCTCGATCCACTACGCCACTAGGGCTTCGATGGCCATGGCCCGGTTGCTCACCCGAGCACGAAGAGTAGTCTGGCGTTCATGATCGAACGGTTCTCCATCCACGTCGACGAGCCCTTGCTGGATGACTTGCGGGCCCGCATCGAGGCGACGCGCTGGCCCGATCAGATACCCGATGTCGGCTGGACGCAGGGGACCGAGCGCGCGTACCTGCGCACCATGCTCGCGTATTGGGGCGGCGAGTTCGACTGGCGCGCGCAAGAGCGTTGGTTGAACACGTTTCCCCACTTCATGTGGGACGGGATTCATTTCGTGCACGTGCGGGCCCGCGAGGGTCGAGGGCTGCCGCTGATCCTCACGCACGGCTGGCCGAGCTGCTTCGCCGAATACCTGGCGCTGGTCCGGCACCTCGACGCGTTCGATCTGGTCATTCCCTCCCTGCCCGGTTACGGCTTCTCGCCGCGGCCACCGCGACTGGGAGTCAATTACCGCTTCGTTGCGGATCGCTGGCACGCGCTCATGCAGGAGCTGGGCTATTCGCGCTACGGCGCCGGTGGCGGCGACTTCGGCGCGGGCGTCGCGTCGTTTCTAGCGATGGATCATCCGGAGTCCGTGATCGGGCTTCACCTGACGACCATGGAGTTGAGCGCGCCGCACGACGCGCCCGGTTTGTCCGAGGCGGAACGTTCGTACGTCGCCGAGAAGCAGCGCTGGCTCGAGGTGGAGTACGGCTACAGCGCGCTTCAATCCACCAAGCCGCAGTCGCTCGGTTACGCGCTCAATGATTCTCCGGCGGGGCTCGCGGCGTGGCTGCTCGAGAAATGGCACTCGTGGACCGGGACCATGCCCTCCAATGACTTTCTGTGCACCTTGCTCACCATTTATTGGGCCACCGAGACCATCACCTCGTCGATGCGCGATTATTACGACAATCGTTTTCATGGCGTGCAGCCCACCTTCGTCGACGTCCCCACCGCGTTCGGCGTCTTCCCTTGTCAGACCGTGACGGAGGGCGAGCCACCCCGTGAGTTCGCCGAGCGACTCTATCGGGTCCAGCGGTGGACCACGTTCGATCGCGGCGGTCATTTTGCGGCCATCGAGCAGCCCGACCTGGTCGCGGCCGACATCGCCGAATTTTTTCGCGATCTCCAATCATGACATCGAATCGAACCGTATCGCGCGTCGGCGTCGCGGCCGTCGGCGCTTATGTCGGGGCGCAGGTGGTGGCCGATATCACCAGCGTCAAGATTGGGACGGTCTTCGGGTTGGCCGTCGATATGGGCACGTGGATTTATCCCATTACATTTACGTTGCGGGACGTCGTCCACAAGGCATTGGGGCGGAGGGCCGCCCGTACATTGGTGCTCACGGCCGCCGCGGTCAATTTGGCCATGGCGGCGTACCTTCAATGGGTGGCCCGCCAGCCGAGCGATCCCAGTTATACCTTGGGCAACGAATTTGCCGCCGTGCTCGGGCCGCTGTGGCGCATCGCCGTGGCCTCCATCCTGGCCGAGATCGCGAGCGAGCTGCTCGACACCGAGGTGTACCACTGGTTCGTTCGACGGGTGACGACGCGCTACCAATGGGCCCGGGTGGCGCTCTCCAACGCGGTCTCGGTCCCGGTGGACAACGTGGTTTTCGCGGTGGGAGCCTTTGGCGCCTTGCCCTTTTTGAAGGAGCACCCCCTGACATTGCCGTGGGCTTCGGTGTGGTCCATCTTCGTCGTCAACCTCGCGGTCAAGGGCGCCGTATCGGCCCTGAGCTTGCCCCTCATCTACCTGTCCGCCGATCGCGATTGGCAAACGGATCCCCACGATGCCTGAGCGCGATTTATCCCCGAGCGAAGCCCGGATCATCGACGATGGCGTGAGGGCGATCTTCGCCATCACCACCGTGGCCGGCGCGGTCGATGCCGAGCGCCTCCAACGCGCGTTCGGCCTTTTGCTGAGCGAACAACCCCGGCTCGCTGCCACCATCGTGCACGATGGCCAGGGTTATGTGCTGCGCGACGGCCCGGCGCGCGCCCCAGGCGAGTACGTCGTCCAGTCCACCTTGGACACATCGATCCATACGCCGCTGGAACGCGCACGTGCGCTCACGCAACTCTCGATTTCGCCGGATGGCGAACGGACCGAGGTGGCCTTGGCCATCGATCACGCCATTGGCGATGGTCGGTATTTGGTCGCGATGAACGAGCGGCTTTGGACCATCTACACGGGCGGCGACGCAGCGGCATCCAAGCCCGCGGGCGCGCCGGCGCTGCCCATGGAGGTCCGGCTCCAGGATCGGTTCGACCCAGCCGAGGTGGCGGAGCTGATCGCGCGTCTGGCCGAGGCGCGTCCGCCGTCCGTCCTGCCGACCCGCCCGGATCCGGGCCCCGATACCACGCGCACCGCGATCGCCCAGCTCGACGTCGCGGCGACCGATGCCTTCTTCGCCGTCGCGCGCGCCCACGCCGTCTCGATTCACACGTTGGTGTGCGGTGCTTTGATGACGGTGCTGCGCACCCGATTCGACCCCTCCACCGCGCCGCACACCATCACATGCGACTCGCCCGTGGATCTCCGCGCGCGCCTCCACCCACCGCTGCCCGCCGATGTGGCGGGCCTGTGCGTCGGGTTCGCCACCGTTTCGGTGAGCACGCGCGGCGATGAAGACGCCGTCGAGCTCGCGCGCGCGATCCAGCCGCAAATGGACGCGGCGCGCGCGTCGAGCTTCCCGGAGAAATTTCTCCTGGCGAGCGCCAAGCTGCCAGGCGACATTCACAGTCGCACGACCATGCTCGTGTCCAACCTCGGGCCGCTCCCGGCCCCCCCGATGCCGGACGATCTCGAGCTCGTCGACATTCAGCTCCTCGTCACGGGCACGGCGCCGCCGCCGTTCTTCGTCGTCACGACCCTTCGCGGGCGGCTGCGGATCGCGCTGGTGTACACCGAGGCCCACCATGAGCCCGAGCGCATGCGCGCGTTGATGGCCGATATCGGGCGGGCATTGCGCGCGGTGCGCTGAGCGCTACGGCGCTCCGATGGCCTCGATCACTGGGGCACGCAGCAGGCAGCGTCTATGCCGCAGCGGAGATCGGAGTCCGAGCGCTCGCCGGCGCTGCATTGGGATTTGCGGCAGGTACCGCCCGCGCTCGAGCACGTCGATACGGTGCTCGCCCAGCTCGGCGCCGTGTAATTGCCCTCACGCGCAGCCTGCAGGGCGGCGGAGACGATCCACGCGCGGTGCCGATCGAGGCGGACGTTGAGGCTCCCCGAGCTCTCCCCATCGAGCCCGAACCCACCGGCGGAGTGCACGCCGATGAGGGTCGGCTTGGTCGCGAAGTTGTCATTGAGGAAAACACCGCAACCCGAGTCCCCCGACAAGGTCGAGCGCCCGATCAAGAAAATGCCCTCCGTCGAGGGCAGCTCGTTGTTCGGCTGCTCGAAGTCGGGGATCGCGTACCCCACACCCGCCCCGATGAACGGAACATTGGTCAGCACACGCCGTTTGAGGTCGCCATCGTCATTTCGGACCAGCTTGTGGGTCACCGGATCGTACGCGCGATCGATGACCCCGCGTCCGACGACCGCCGCCTTGCCGTCCGCGGGCGGATGGCTGACCAGATTGCGATGCAAATCCACCCAAGCCGGTTCAACGTCATTGATATTTTGCGACAACACGAGAAGCGCGACGTCATCGTCGCAGCCATTGTTCCCCTCGGCCACGACGATGCGAGATACCTCGATGAAGCGCGGGCCTCCGACCTTGATGGACGGATCCGTGCTCACGCGAACGCCGCCCGGCTTGGCCGGGTTCGTCGTAAGATAGCTGTTACAGAAAGGCGTTTGCTCGATGCCTTGGTGCACGCAATGGCGGGCGGTGAGCACGAGGTTCGGGGCCACCAACGAGCCGCTGCATCGCGAGCTCGCCGTACCGACGCAGGCGCCCACCTCCCCCTTGGCGGGATCGGTGTTGAGCACCCCGGTGCAAACGCCGACCTCGAAGGGGTGCGCCGTGTCGATGGGCGCGTTGATCAAGCTCGATTCATGCGACGCGCTCGACGGAGCCGAGTCATTGTCTTGGCCCGCGCTGCTGCATGCCACGAAAGAAGGAATCGCCATGCCCAATGCGAGCAGCCGGCCAAAATGGGAAGAACGCATTTCACTCTCCTGCCACCGCGCCATCCTGGCGCCGTGAAGCAGCGAGTCGGTAAGGTGCGCGTCATCCCGAACAAGGGATTGGCACGAAACGTCGATTGTTTGGCGTCTTTTCCACATTCTTCGCACCCGCGGGCTCGCGGGGGACGCCCTCGGCGCTTTCGCGTCGTTCGTGGACGAATTACGTAGCTATCGATCGAAAGTATTGTCAAAACTCAAGGTGGATGAGAGTGCTTTGGTTGGGGCTCGCGTTTGGACTGCTGACGAATTGTGCGCGTGCGGGCGTGCGGGAAAGCTCGCCCGCGTCGATGGGGGACTCCGTTTCTTTTCCACCCTCGAGCATCGATGCGCCCTCGCCAACACCGTACCCCAACGACTTTCGTCCGACGGAGAAGCTCGTATCGAAGCGGCGCGCGCGGGAGGAGGTCGACCGGATGGCCGCGTTCGGCCGGATCACGAGCGAGGCCATCGGTCCGGATGGGGGCCGCAGTCCGGTGTGGACCGCGTACGAGCGCGCCGTCGCGGAGACGTCACCGGCCGAGCAGATCGCGCTGGCCCGGCACGAGAACCCCGTGGTCCGCGGCTACTTCGTGCAGCTCGCGGCAGTGGAGATCCCATCTTCGATGGAGCGGGTCTATCCATTGCTTGCCGATGCAACGCCCGTCGCCACGCAGAGCGGCTGCGTGATCCGGCACACCTCGATCGCGCTCCTGGCCTTCGACGCGCTGCTGCCCGAGCGTGGCGATCCGGCGCGCTCGCCCTTTCTCGCGCGGGTGGCGTCGGATGACAAGGTCACGTTCGGCGTTCGCGCGCAGGCGCTGACCGCGCTGGCAACGGCCGGGCACCCCGATGCGAATCGTCTGGCGCGCGCGGCGCTCGCATCATCGAACGAAGAGCTGCGCGGCGCGGGGATCCGCGCGCTGGGCACGCGACCCGAGGGCGGTGATCTCGAGCGGCTCGAGGGCTTTGCCCGTTCTCCCGACGCGAAGACCCGGCAAGCGGCCGCGATGGGGCTCGGCAGCATCGAAACCCGGCGGGCCTCGGAGCTGCTCGTGCCGCTCTTCACCGATCCGGATCCCATGGTCCAGCGCGCGGCGCGCCGTGCGTATGCGGCGAATGTCGCGTCGGATCCGGACAAACTCCGTCTTTACCTGCAGGCGGACGCGGAGACGGCGGACGACATGGTATTCGGTCTCTCCCGCCGGGAGACCGAGCTCGCGTTCGACGTCGTCGAATCGGCCTTGATGGAGAACAAACCGAGAATCGGCCTCTGGGAGGTACTGCCTTTTGTACGTGGCCTCGTCAAAAGCGTGGGCCCGGACGCGATCCCTCGTTTGCGCAAGCTGCTCGGCGCACGCAACGAGAACGCGCGCGAGGCGGCCATGTATTGGCTGTCGGACATCGGCGACAAAGGCAGCATTCCCGACCTTCGCGGCGTGCTTCGAGGCGGAACCGTCCACGATGTGGAGCAAGCGTGCCACGCCTTGGTGAAGCTCCGAGCCGTGGAGGCCGTCCCCGATTTGGTCGAGCTCTTGAAGCACGACGACCCCGACGTCCGCCTCCACGTGGCCAAAGCGCTGGTCGCATTTCGCGCTCGAAGCGCGATCTCCGCCTTGGAGGCGACCGTGGCACGCGAACGAGGGTGGGCGAAGGTGCCGCTCACCAAGGCGCTCGATGCGCTGAAAAAGGGCGAGGACTTGAAGGATCCCTGATTCGCGAGGCCTCGCGCCGGCTGCCGGCGTCGTTCACGGGCCGTGAGTTTCTCATGGCATTTCTCATGGAACGATGGACGCGTGCTGGGCCAAGATGTACGCGGCGCGTTTGGTAGCCTCCTCGGGGGCGGCGGCCGCCTTCTTCAGCGACTGGCCTTCGTACTTGGTATAGGCGGGTGCGTCCGCCGCCACGGCGACTTCTTCGACGGACACCACGTCACCGGGGATGTAGGCGCCGAACCAGCGATCGTCCGGGACGCGCTTCCAGGTGACCAACGACAGGCGCGCGCCCTCCGAATAGGGCGCACCGTTCCGTGCGCGCGCGACCGCGGCCGGATTGCCGTAAAGGATGGACATCGTGCCATGGCTTCGATGGATCCACGAGGTGACCACACGCCAATCATGAGGCGCGAGAGACGAGGTTTCGGGCAGCGAGGCCGCCTGGTTGTCCGTATTTTCGGGCCGCCCGGCGGTGTTGCACGCGGCCAAGAGCGCGGCGGCGGCGAACGGTAGGAGGTATTTCATGGCTGTTTCTTGGCGAGATTGAAGGGGGCGGTGAAGACGAAGTCGTATTTTTCCATGGGCTTGTGGCAATTCAGGCACTCGGTGCCGGCAAAGGAGGCGTCCTGACCGAAGGGTTTCAGCTCTTCGCCGTGCCAGCGCGCAAAACCCCAACCGGATGTCGATGCATATTGCCGCGCGTCCTTGATCATGAATCCGACGGTCTTGAAGTCGCCCGTATGGACGTTGCCCTCGGCGTCGGTGACCTGTGACCAGGCGACCTTGGCGAAGGCGGTGCCGTCCGGCCAAGGGTTGGTGCGCTTGTCGGCGATGGCCTTGACGGCGACGTCGTTGCCCAAGATGACCCGCGTCTGCCCGAGATCGACACGGTCGGAGACGCTGATCGTCTCCCAATTCTTGTAATCGGGCTGGTACCCAATGCCATTGGGCGAGGGCGCGACGTCGCGCTTCGCGTCCGTAGGAGCCTTGGGGGACGAGCTCTCGAGCGTCGCCGCCGTTACTTGCGTGCTCGAGGCGCTGGAGGTGCTCGCGGCGCCTGCCGTGTTTGCGGCCAGCGCAGGGGTCAGCGCGACCAGGTAATTGCGCAAGGCGGCCAGGTCCTGGTCGGAAATTTTGGCCTCGGGATGGAGCGAGGCATAACTGGGAGGCGGCATGGCCCCGAACTGCATTTGATTCAGGGCCTCGAACAACTTGCCGCTGCGCTGAGCGTCGTTCAATCGATCCCAGTGCGAGAAGTTCATCGCCGCGCGCCCCGCGCGCACGTCCCGGCTCACGATCCAGGGCGCGGGCCCGATATGGTCGAACCACGCGAGGTGGGTCTCGTTGGAGTGGCAATCGTAGCACGCTCGTCGCAGCACGGACTCGACCTCGGCCGGCGCTGCGATGTCGCCCGTGATTGGCGGGTGGCCGATTTGCGGCCGAACGAAGTACAGGCCGGCGAGCCCCGCCGCGCCAGCGACCCCCACGTAGAGCAACCCTTTTCGTAGATGCTTGTTCATTTCGAGTTCCGAGTCATGGATGGAAGATGCGAAGTCGGTTATCGGGACGGAATCAATAGCGGTCGACTTCGATGACGGCGTCGGCGAACGCCTGCGGGGCTTCCTGCGGCAGGTTGTGGCCGGCGCCTTGCACGATGCGATGGGTGCGTCTCCCCGAGAACTTGGCGGCGTAGGCGGTGCCGTCGGTGGCCGGGGCCACGCCGTCGGAGTCCCCGTCGAGGGTGATCGTGGGCACGGAGATCACGGGCCCGGCCGCGAGCCGCTGTTCGACCTCGTCGTACCGTGGCTCGCCGGCGGCGAGGCTGAGACGCCAGCGGTAATTGTGAATGACGATGTCGATGTAATCCGGATTGTCGAACGACGCCGCGGAGCGCTCGAAGGTCGTGTCGTCGAAGCCCCACTTGGGCGAGTTCACCTTCCAAACCAGGTTCGCGAGCTCCCGACGATAGGCGCCGTAGCCAGCCCGGCCTCGCTCGGTCGCAAAGTAATATTGGTACCACCATCCGTGCTCGGCCTTCGGCGGAGCGGCCGTTGGTTGCGTTCGAGATTGTTGATCAGATAACCGTTGACCGAGACCATCGCCTTGCATCGCTCTGGCCAAAGCGCGGCGATGATGTTGGCAGTGCGCGCCCCCCCAATCGTAGCCGGCCAGGATCGCCTTCGGGATGCGCAGCGCGTCCATCAAGGCGAGGATGTCGAAGGCCACCGCCGACTGCTGCGCGTTCCGGAACGTCTTGTCGGAGAGGAAGCGCGTCGTCCCGTGGCCGCGCAGGTGTGGGACGATGACCCGGTAGCCGGCCGACGCCAAAAGAGGAGCCACATCGACGAAGCTGTGAATGTCGTAGGGCCAACCGTGCAAAAGAAGGACCGCCGGCCCGTCGGCGGGGCCGGCTTCTGCGTATCCAACATTCAAAAGGCCGGCGTCGATCTGCCGGATCGGACCGAGCGACGTATGCGCTCCTGGCTTGATGGGGGGTGACGCGGGCCTTCGCTCCTCCGAGTAGGCTTTCGCGCAGCCGAACGCCCCGAACGACGTAGCCACCATGGTCAGCGCCGCGGTACCGAGGAAGCGGCGGCGGCGGAGATCGACGTCCTGGCTCAAGACTTCGCCTCCACCAGCTCGATCGCGACGTCGATGTTGCCGCGCGTGGCCTTGGAGTACGGGCACGTTCGGTGGGCCGCGTCCACCAGGGCCTGCGCGACCTCGGGCGCGAGCCCCGGCAAGCGGACATGGAGGCGAGCCCGGAGGAAGTAAGCCCCGTCCGTGGTGCCGAGATCCACCTCGGCGTCGACGGTGGTGTCGGCGGGGAGCGCGATCTTCCTCTCTTTGGCGGCGAGCCCCATCGCGCCGATGAAGCAAGCCGACCAGCCTGCGGCGAACAGCTGTTCGGGGTTGGTCCCGCCGCCCGATGTTCCGGGGGACGAGAGCGCGATGTCGAGGCGGCCATCGTCGCTGCGGGAGCTGCCGTTGCGTCCGCCGTAGGTGCGCGTTTTGCCCGTGTAAATGACTTTTTCGAGGGATGTCATGGCGTTGGATCCTTTCGGAGAGCAGGTTCGTATCGGTTACGATTGAATCGCATACGAGTTTCATCGCCAGGTGCTTTTTTTAAGATCGCGTCCGATTCACTCGTATCCGACCCATCCTACCGGTACGATGGGGGACCCATCGACCCCTGCGCGAGAGCCATCCATGAGCGTTCCCAAATCGAAGACACCGCCGAACCCCAAATCGCGTTCGGATCGCAAGCTCGCCGACTTCCTATGCTTCGCGATCTACACGTGCAACCTCGCCTATGGCCGGGCGTACAAGCCCATCCTCGAAGAGCTTGGCCTGACCTATCCGCAGTACATCGCGATCGTCTCGCTGTGGGAGGAAGGGCGTCAGACCGTCGGCAGCCTGGGCGAAAAGCTCTTCCTCGAGTCGAACACCCTCACGCCGCTCCTGAAGAAGCTCGAGAAGATGGGCTACTTGCGGAGGGAGCGCGATTCGGAGGACGAGCGCCAGGTCTTCGTGACCTTGACGGACGCGGGCCGCCGCTTGCGTGAAAAAGGGCTGAAAATGAACCTGGTGAAGGCCACCGGCTTGTCGCCCGAGGAGTTCCCCAAGATGCAAAAGGCCGTCGTCACCCTCCGCGACAACCTGCTTCAGGCGGCGCGCGGCAAATGATCGAGGGCCTGCTCCGGGTTTGACAAATATTTTTGTCAATGCTACGAACAGGTATGCTCGACGTCGACGTCATCGACGATCCGGCGGCCGCGACGGTCGCGCTGGATCCCATTCGCAACCGCCTCTTGAGGGAGCTCGCGGAGCCGGCATCGGCGGCCACGCTCGCCGCGCGGGTCGGGCTTACGCGGCAAAAGGTGAACTATCACCTGCACGCGCTGGAGGCGGCCAAGCTGGTCGAGCCTGCGGAGGAGCGGCGGTGGGGCGGCATCACCGAGCGGCTCATGGTCGCAACGGCTTCGGCCTATGTCGTCTCGCCGGGTGCGCTGGGCGTCATCGCCGCCACGCCGGAGCGCGTGGCCGATCGCCTGTCGGCCAGCTACCTCATCGCGCTCGCCGCGCGCGCGGTGCGCGAGGTCGGCGACCTATGGCGTCGCGCGCGCCAGAGCGACAAGCGCCTGGCGACGCTCTCGATCGACACCGTCATCCGCTTCGAGTCGCCGGCCGAGCGCGCGGCGTTCACCGCCGATCTGACCCACGCGATCACGTCGCTGGCCGCGCGCTACCACAACGAGCGCGCGCCAAACGGACGGCCGCACCGACTCGTCGTGGGGGCGTATCCCGCCCCCGAAACCAAATCGTGAAAGGAACGAGCGATGCCCCTCAAGAAAGACGGAACAGGCAAGCGTTGGGTCGAGATGGAGATCGTGACCCCGGGTACGCCGGAACGCGTTTGGCAGGCGCTGGCGACGGGGCCCGGCTACGCCGCCTGGTTCACCAAAGCAGAGATCGAGGAGAAGGTCGGTGGCAAGATTCGGTTCGACTTCGGCCCGAGCGGCAACAGCAACGGCGAAGTGACCAAATGGGAGCCGCCCCACCGCTTCGAATACGAGGAGCGCGGGTGGAGCGAAGGCGCCCCGCCCCTCGCGACCGAAATCACCATCACCAGCCGCGCCGGGGATCGTTGCCTCGTCCGCATGGTGCACTGGCTCTTCAGCTCCTCGGACGAATGGGATGATCAGATCGAGGGCTTCGAGAAGGGCTGGCCGGCCTTCTTCGAGGTGCTGCGCCTCTACCTCGCCCACTTCGCGGGGCAAAAGGCCAGCTCGTTCCTCATCATGAACCAGGTGAAGGGCGAGGAGCTCGCGATCTGGAAGCAGCTCACGGGCGAGCTCGGCCTCGGCGCCGCCGATGTCGGCGACGTTCGGAGCGTGTCCGAACAGCAGGAGGCATGGACCGGCGTCGTCGAGCGCATCATCCAAGACGACAAGCAGCGCTACGTCCTGCTCCGGCTCACCTCCCCCGCATCGGGCGTGGTCATCGTCGCTACCTACAACGCCGGAGAGCACGTCAATGCGAGCATGACGGTCTTCCTGTACGGCGACGACGCCGAATCGCGCGCCCTGGCGAGCAGGGAAATGTGGCAAACGTGGATGGCGCAGAAATTCCCTGCCGCGAGCTAATGGAGTGGCCCGCGCCGGGCGCGGGCCCTCTCGTCAGCGCGCGCTCGACGGTGCGACCAACTCGGCATCGAGCACCTGGCTCGGTTCGAGCCGCGCGCCCTGGAAGGGGCGAAATAGGCTCGTCATCCGCGCGCGGTGCGCGTCGCCGAGCAGCTCCTCGGAGAGCACGCGGGCGCGGGGGTCGGGCCACTCGCTCGAGGGCGGCAGCGCGGCGGCGAGATCCTGCATCCAGATGTAGCCCAAGCCGTCTTCGTCGCTGCTGCGGACGACCAAGTCCACCTCCGGCAGGAGGATGCCGCAGCTTCCATCCCACGCCACCGCGCGCAGCACGCGCCCCGGCGCCATGTCCGAGCGAAGGTACAAAATGGTCGGGACGAAGCACGCAATGAGCTCGCGATCCATGCGCTCCGCCAGCGCACCCTTGCCGAAGTTCCAACGCCAGGTGCGGGCGATGTCGGCCGAAGGCAATGTCCAGAGCGACGCATCGTTTCCTTGCCTCGGCGGTCGGGCGCCGTCCCCGATCATGATGCGGTAGGCGGCGCGGTTGCCCTTGTCCCAGCCGCGAAGGAAGCCCTCCGTGTCGTAATCGGCGCTCGGGATGGCGCTCTGTGGGTCCTCGACCCCGAGATCGAAGTGCCGCACGAAGGCTGCCACCTCGGGCTCCGCCTCCAAGGCGAAGACGTGCGGGCGGAAGAAATTCATGTTGAACGCAATCGGCAGCACGGGCGGCGCGTCGGGATCGTGATCGACGGCCTCGAAGTCGAATTGAAAATAGACGCCCGTGGCTTCATTTTCGTAGCCCGCCTGGCCGCTGTCGGCGGTGCCATGGAAGAGGTAGTGCGGGCGCTTCTCGAACCATGTCCGCATGTCCTCCATGGACGGCACCCGGGGACCGCGCGCGCGAAAGAAAAGGTCGTAGCTCATGGGCATACACTCGGCATCTCGCGACTTTACACCGAGACACGCCGTCTTCCACGGTCGTCGTTGATCCGCAAAGGCGGCCGCCGTTCTTTTGCGGGCGACTGGCGCGCATGCGCCCTTTCCGGATTCGTCCCCGGATACGGGCCGCCATGCCATGGCGGGATCGGACGCGATCGATCCACCTAGGCGCTCGTCTCGTCCACCACGTCGACCACGACGATGACCAACCGCCGGTCATGAATCGCGTAGACGATCAGACCGGGCAACGCTCCACACATGAAACCATTCGTCACCTCCGCATGCTTCATCGCGGGCGCGTTCTTCACGGTGGATCGGCTCGCGGCCGAGCACTCTGCCCCTCGTGCCTCTGCCAAGCCTCAACGTGGCCGCCGCTCCGGACCTGCGCGGTCTTTGCGCCACCGAGCAACGAGCCGCCGCTCCGGCGCGACGTGTTCAGCGCGGGCGGGCGCGCACGCCGGAGCGGCGTTCGCTCAATGAGCGTTCTTCTTCGGCCCGTGGTCGCGATGCCGGCAGGAGCGCATCGAGCACGCGGCGGTGGAGCTTTCGGAGTGTGCGTTCGCTCGCGCCCGCGCGCGCACGTAAGGCGAGGCTCTGCACGAGCGACGAGATGGCGAGGGCGAGTCCGGCCGGCTCGACGTTGCTGGGGAGCTCCCCGGCTTGCGCGGCGCGCTCGAAGCGGCGCTCGAGCCGCTCGTCGAGCTCTTCGATGGTGTCCTCGAGGACCTGCCGCACTTCGGGCTCCTCGACGCTCGCCGAAGGCGCCGTCGCGAACACGAGACATCCGAGCGGCTGCTCCGCGTTGCCGCCGGCGTAAAGCGAGGCGATGAAATCGAGGTAGATTTCGAGCTCGGCGCGCAGGGGCCCTAGGCCGAAGGGAACCGTTTGCATCCGATCGCGCATCCGAGAGCGGTAATGCTCGAGCGCCGCCACATAGAGCGTTCGCTTGTCGCCGAAGGCGGCCGCGAGGTTGGGGCGATTCAAGCCCGCGGCGGCGGCCAGCTCGTCGAGCGATGTGCCGCCAAAGCCTTTGCGCAGAAACACCTCCACCACGCTGTCGAGCGCGGACTCCGTGTCGAAACTGCGAGGGCGTCCGCGACGCCGAGTGGATGCATCCGTCATTTATCGAGACCCCGATGGTTATTTCTTGCGGTATCGAAAGAAAAGTCAAGGTTTCGAGCACCCTCCAGAGGGGAGAAATGGCCGATGAGCGCTCACGGGCACGGTACCGTGATGCGTGCGCTCCGGAGGTTGTCCGAACGACGGCCGCGAAGTTTGTCCTCGTGTACGGGTTCGAACATTCATTCCTACGATACGGTCGTACTTGCTTACTTCCACGACATGGCGCGCGCCGCGTTTCGGAGGCTCACGGGACGGGGAATAACGCCACGACGGGCCATGACGGATAGTCGGTACGGAGCCGATAGCCATCGTTGCAAAACGGGGCATCGGTGGAGTAGGAGCCCCGGGTCTGCGCATCCCGCGGTAATGTCGTCACGCATCGATAGCCCGGCGGGCCCGATGTGATGTTCGTGCCGAGGCCGAGCGATCCTTGGAAGTGACCATAAGCGAGGACGCCGTGGGAGCTCGGGACGTAGTGCATCGAGCGGTTCATTTGCTTCGGCGGATGCTCCAACTCGAATTGCGCGCGCGTTCGCATCGTGACGGTATCCATGTCGATCACGAGCACGCGCTCCACGATCGCGTCACCGGGCTCGGATTGAATCGTCACGTCGCCGAAATGCATCGTTGCGCCCCGGGGGCGGCAGAAGAAAAAGACGCTCGCGAGCAAGCGCTGCGCCGTGGCCGCGATGGGGGTAGGTTGAACGAGGCAGCCGCTATTTTCCGCCGGCCAATCGATCCGCCATGGGCGAGCACCATCGTGATCGACGAAGACGAGATTGTCTCGTTGCTGCACGACCCAGCCCGTTTCGAACGCGGTCGCCTCGTAGCTGTCGTTCGCTTGCCAAAGTACGATATGCCGGCGCGGCCCCGTAACGCGCTCGGCGCTGCCGCTGCCGCTCATCCACAAATGGGATTCTTCGTCGTACGTGCATCGCGTGGCCGGCGCGGCATACGTCCCCACGCGGGCGCCATGATCGTCCAATTCGAGCGCGATCCCATCGCCATCCGAGGTCGGGAGCGGCCGTCCCTCGAACGATGTCGAGGTTGGGTGGTCGAAGCAGATCGCGATTCGCCCGCGGGTGGCGGCTACATCGAGGTTGCGCACCTCGCCACGGATTCGTCGCTCCCACGCGATGTCACCCGCCGAGTCGAGACGCAGCACCCGCGCTCCCACGAGGCCATCCACCATGGCGGGGAGCGCCACCACGATTCCATCGGCGGTGGCGGCGGCGATCGGTCGGGACGATCCGTCGGCGAACCTCGCGCACATCCCCGGAATTTGCGCCGACCACACCAGCGCCCCGCGCGGATCGAGCCTTTCGACGAGCACGTCGAGCTCCCGGCAGATCGCTATGTAAATGCTCCCGGGGGCGGCTGCGACATGGAATGTGCCCTCCAAACGTGGCGGCGTGATGGCCCACATGGCTCGAAGAGGCGTTGGAGAGAACGGTGGGGCCGCCGGCGGCGATGTCCGCCGTGTCTTCGCCATGTCGTCCGCGATGGTCCGCGCAGGGCGTGCCGGCGGCGCCTCGAGGTTCGGCGCAGCGCCGCGGTGCGTGCAGCCGAGGAGCACGATGGAAAATGCGGTCGACCAAACCTTGGCACGCATGGCCCGTTGGACCGCCACCGGCATCCCTTGATTCTACGTCTTCAACCACGTCGGGCCAGACGATCGCGCCACGATCGCCGTAAGGCGCGCCGGGGTCACACGCCGGCGGCGAGCGCGCGGTCGACCGCCTCGGGCGAGAGGATGTGCTCGATGACCATGACGGCGGCGCCGATCACGCCGGCGCGGTCTTCCAGCTCGCTGCGCGCGATGCGGAGGTGGCGCGTGGCCAGCGGCAGCGAGCGCCGATAGAGCTCTTCGCGCACGCCGGCGAGCAGCTGCTCGTGCGCGTGGGCCACGTCGCCGCCGATGACGATGACCCCCGGGTTGACCAGGTTGACCGCGGCCGCGAGCACTTGCCCGAGCGCGCGGCCGGCCTCGCGGACCAGCATGGCCGCGTCGCGGTTGCCGCCGCGCGCGAGCTTGACCACGTCGCGGCTGGTGGCGGCGGGGATGCCCATGGCGGTGAGCGCGCGCGCCATGGCGAGACCGCCGGCGACGGCCTCGAGGCAGCCGACGTTACCGCAATGGCAGGTGGCGTCCTCGCGGTTCGTGACTTGGATGTGGCCGATGTCGCCGGCCGCGCCTTGTGCGCCGCGATGGATGGCGCCGCCGGTGACGATGCCGCAGCCGATGCCCGAGCCGACTTTGACGAACAAAAGGTGCGCGGCGTCGCGCCAGTGCATCCAGTGCTCGCCGATGGCCATGATGTTGACGTCGTTGTCCACGAGCACCGGCACCTCGTGGTAACGCGAGAACCAATTCGGGATGGAGAACCCATCCCACCCCGGCATGATGGGCGGGTGCACGGCCTGGCCGCTCGCGAACTCGACGGGGCCGGGCACGCCGATGCCGATGCCGCGCACCTCGTTCATATTGCGGCCGGAGCGATAGACCATGCCGGAGAACTGATCGCGCACCCACGTGAGGACGTGCTCGGGGCCCTTGGCGATCTCGAGATCCGTCGCGCGCTCGAGGAGCGGGCGGCCCGCGAGATCCGCCACCGCCAGCCGGCAGTGTGTCACGCCCAGATCGGCCACCAGCACCAGGCCCGCGTTCGGATTGAAGGCAAAGACCGCCGGCGGGCGGCCGCCCGTCGATGGATTTTCGCCGGCGTCGACGATCAGATCACGCGCGCGCAAAAGCTCGAGGCGCTGCGCCACTGTGGAGCGGGCGAGGCCCGTCATTTCGATCAACTCGGCGCGCGTGCTCGCGCGGCCTTGCCGAATGACCTGCAGGAGTGCCCCGGAGCCGGCGACCGGCTGACTGATTGAACGCTCCCGCAACATGGGTTCGAGGACATAAGCCAAACGGTGGCCCAGCTGTCAAGCCGAAGCCCAGCACCTTTTGACTTATCGCAGCATAACTTATGATTTACAACACGCAAAAGTACCGTTACGAATGAGCAGATGAACTCAACCTTTCGCGTCGCCATTGCCGGAACAGGGTTCGTGGGGCGCATCCATGCACGGTCCGCGCGGCTCGCGGGCGCGCGTTTGGTCGGCATTTCGGCGTCCAGCCCGGAACGGGCGCGGGCCGCTGCCGTCGAGCTGTGCGCGGAGCGTGCGTTCGGGTCGTCCGAAGAGCTGGTGACATCGCCGGACGTGGACGTGGTCCACATCTGCACGCCCAACCATCTGCACGTGCCGCTCACCGAGGCGGCCCTCGCCGCCGGCAAGCACGTCATCTGCGAGAAGCCGCTGGCCCTCGATGTCGCCGGCGCCGAACGACTCATGCTCGCGGAGAGCGCCAGCCGCACGGTGGCCGCGGTCCCCTTCGTGTACCGTTTTTATCCGCTCGTGCGCGAGCTGCGACGGCGCGTGCTCGCCGGCACCCCGGGCCCGCTGCACTTGATCCACGGCACGTACCTGCAGGATTGGCTGCTCTTGCCGGGCGATCACAACTGGCGCGTCGACGCGGAGCTCGGGGGCCGATCGCGCGCCTTCGCGGACATCGGCTCGCACTGGTGCGACCTGGTCGAATTCGTCACCGGCCACCGCATCATGCAGCTCTGCGCCGACATGTCGCGCGCCCACCCCTCGCGCCCCACGGAGGACTTCGTGACCATGCTGTTCACCACGGACCGGGGCGCGCGCGGCTCGGTGGTGGTGAGCCAGGTCTCGGCCGGGCGCAAGAACCGGCTCGCGATCGAGCTCTCCGGGCAGCACGAGACCTTGGCCTTCGACCAAGAGGCGCCCGAGAGCGCGTGGGTCGGCCGGCGCGACGGCGACCACGTCGTGCGGCGCGATACGGGGCAGCTCTCTCCGGAGGCCGCGCGCTATGTGGTGGCGCCCGGCGGCCACCCGCAAGGCTACGCCGACGCCTTCGACGGCTTCGTCCGCGACGCGTACCAAGCCATGCGCACCGGCGACGTCCCCAGCGGTCTTCCCCGCTTCGCCGACGGCCTGCGTGCCTCGCGCATCGTGCAGACCGTCCTTCGCTCCGCGGAGACGCGCACCTGGCAGGAGGTCCCCTCGTGAAGCTCGGCTTTCTCACCGCGTGCCTCCCCGGCCTCTCGCTCGAGGACATCGCGACGTGGGCGAAAGGTCACGGCTACGAATCGCTCGAGGTCGCGGCGTGGCCGCTCCAGGGTGATCGCCCCTTCACCGCCACGCACGTCGCGGCGGAGCGCATGGATGATGCGGAGCGCGCGCGGATCGCGGGCATCGCCGAGCGGCACGGGCTGACCCTGTCCTCGCTCGCCTACTACGACAACAACCTGCACCCCGATCCGGCGGAGCGCGCGCGTGTGCACGCGCACGTCCGCTGTTGCATCGACGCGGCGGCGTCGCTCGGCATCCCCACGGTGGGCACCTTCGTGGGGCGCGATCCCACGCGCAGCGTGGCCGACAACCTGCGCGAGGCCGAGCGCGTCTTTCGCCCTTTGGTGGAGCACGCGGGCGCGCGCGGCGTGAAGATCGTCATCGAGAACTGCGTGATGGAAGGCTGGCACCCCGACGGCTACCCGGGCAACCTCGCCTATTCGCCGGAGCTCTGGGAGTGGATGTTCGACGTGGGGCTCTACCTCAATTTCGATCCATCGCACCTGGTGTGGCTCGGCATCGATCCCATCGCCGCCGTGCGCCCGTACATCCATCGCATCGCGCACGCGCAGGCCAAGGACATCGAGTGCTTCCCTGCCCTGCAGAACCGCTACGGCTTCTTCGGCAAGGTGCGCGATCGCAAGGACGCGTGGGACATGGGGTGGTGGCGCTACCGCGTTCCCGGTCTGGGCCAGGTCGACTGGGTGCGCTTGATCGACGTCCTCTACGAGGGCGGCTTCGACGGCGCCCTGTCCGTGGAGCACGAAGATCCCGTGTGGGGCGGCACCGAAGACAAGGTGAAGACCGGGCTCGAAATCGCATACCGCACGTTGCGCCCTCTGGTGGTGCGCTGAACATGGCGGGTGGTCCCTTCCTCGAGGTTCGCGGCCTCACCAAGCGGTACCCGGGCGGGACCGCCCTCGACGGCGTCGATTTCGACGTCCACGCGGGCGAGGTGCATTGCCTCCTCGGCGCCAATGGTGCGGGCAAGTCGACGCTCATCAAGTGCATCTCGGGCGCCGCCACACCGACCCACGGAGAGATCCTGCTCGATGGCGTCCCCTTGCCCGCAGGCGACCCAAAGGCGTCGCTCGCGCGCGGCGTGGCCACCATTTACCAGGAGCTCGATCTCGCGCCCGATCTCACGGTGGCCGAGAGCATCTACTTCGGACGCGAGCCCTGCCGCGGGCCCTTTTTGGACCGACGCGCGATGCGCGCGGGCGCCAAGGAGGTGCTCGCGCGTTTAAGGCACGAGGACATCGCGGTCGATGCCACGGTGGGCGAGCTCCGGCCCGCGTTCCAGCAGATCGTCTCCATCGCGCGCGCACTATCGGGTCGCGCTCGTCTGCTGATCTTGGACGAGCCCTCCGCCATTTTGGACGCCTCGGAGATCGAGGCGCTCTTCGCGGTGGTGCGGCGCCTCCTCGAGGAGGGGACCAGCGTCATCTTCATCTCGCACTTGCTCGGTGAGATCGCCACCATCGGCCACCGGGTGAGCGTCTTGCGCGACGGGCGCACCGTGGCCTCGGGCCTGCCCGCGAAGACCCCCGCGAGCGAGCTCATTTCCCTCATGGTCGGCGACGCCGCCAAGCCGGCCGCCTCCAGCCGCGGCGGCGCGGCAGCCCTCGCCGCGAAGAAGGTCGTGCTCTCCGTGCGCGACGTCCGGCGCGGTCATGTGGGGCCGATCCGTTTCGATCTGCGCGAGGGGGAGATCCTCGGCGTCGCAGGCCTCGTCGGCGCGGGGCGCACCGAGCTGCTTCGTCTGATCTACGGGCTCGACCCGCTCGAAAGCGGCGAGGTGCGCGTGTCGGGGGCTTCGCTGCCGCGCGGCCGCCCGGATTGCGCCATCGACGCGGGCATGGGGTTCATCCCCGAGGATCGAAAGGCGCAAGGCCTGCTCCTCGATTGGGGCCTCGCGGCCAATGCTTCGCTGGCGGCGCTGCCCCAAATATCGCGCTTCGGCTGGCTCGATGGGGCCGCGGAGCGAACGCGCGCCCGGGGGCTTTTGGACGATATCGCGACGAAGTACTCGGACATCGAGCAGCCAGTACGGGAACTTTCGGGCGGCAACCAGCAAAAGGTGCTCTTTTCCCGGTGGCTCTTTCGCGCGTGCCGCATCCTCCTGCTCGACGAGCCCACGCGCGGGGTCGACGTGGGCGCGCGCGCCGAGATCTACCGGGTCGTCGGCGAGCTCGCGGCAAAGGGCCTGGCGGTGCTGGTCGTCTCGTCGGACCTGTCGGAGCTCGCCTCCGTATGCACGCGAATCCTGGTGATGCGGGAGGGCACCGTGGTGGCCGAGGTGGACGGCGCCGAGGCGACCGAGCCGCTCTTGCTTCGTCATTGTGTGGAGGCCACGGCATGAACGCTGCCAACGCGATCGCACCGCGAAAACCGACATCGTCGTCCTCGTCCTCGTCGGAACAAGCGCGACTCCGCCGAATCCAAGACTTCGCCCTCGCGTTGGTGCTCGTCCTGCTCGTGGTGGCGGGCGGCGTGCTGCGCGGGGAGCGCTTTCTCAATTACGAGAACCTCAAGGCGACGGTCACCCAGGCGAGCGCGGTGGGCATCCTCGCCATCGGCATGACCTTCATCATCGCCACGGGCGGCATCGATCTATCCGTCGGCTCGGTGCTCGCATTTGCGGCCATCGCCGGTGGAAAGCTCGCGGGCAGCGGCGATCTCGCCTTTTTGGGCGCAGCCCTCCTCGCGGGAACCGCCGCCGGCGCCATCAACGGCATCGCCGTGGCGTATGGCAAGGTCGTCCCGTTCATCGCGACATTGGCCATGCTCACGGTCGCGCGCGGAACGGCGCTGTGGATGAGCGACAAAACGCCCATCTCGGTGAGCGATCTGGAGACCATCCGCTGGTTCGGCGCCGGCCAGGTGCTGGGGGTGCCGGTGCCCGCGTGGGTGCTCCTCTCGGTCGCGGCCATCGGCTGGGTGCTCCTCAACCAGACGCGCTATGGCCGCTATGTGGTGGCCGTCGGGAGCAACCGCGAGGCCGCGCGCATCGGCGGCGTGCGCGTGCAGCGCGTGCTGCTCGGCGTGTACGCCATGACGGGGCTCTGCGCCGGGCTCTCGGCGATCCTGCTCACGGGCCGGCTCGCCTCGGCGTCCCCCATCGCGGGCAACTTCTACGAGCTCGACGCGATCGCCGCGGTGGTCATCGGCGGGACGAGCCTCGCCGGCGGAAAAGCGACCGTCTTCGGCACCCTGCTCGGCGTGCTCACGTTCGCGGTCATCTTCAATTTGCTCACCTTGCTCGATATGCGCATCGAGATTCAGCAAATCGTCAAAGGCATCATCATTTTTGCGGCCGTGCTGGTGCAGCGCAAGGGCGCGTAGCCAAAGGCCCACGGGAGGAATCCATCATGCTTGCCCACCGTCGAATCTTGCTCACGATTTTCGCATCGTTCGCCATCCTGGGCTGCGACAAGGCGCCCGCCAAAAGCTCCCCCGAGGGTGAGCGCGCCGCCGCGACCACCGCGAGCTCGAGCGGCACCGAGGAGAAGGCGTCCCCGGGAAAGCCGGTGAAGGTCGCCTTCAGCGCCCCCGGCGCCGATCATGGCTGGCTAGCGGCCATCGTCAAAAACGCGCGTGAGGAGGCCAAGCGACTCGGCGACGTCAACCTGGAGGTCTCGGAGGGAGCCACCGATCCGGCCTCGCAAGCTTCGCAAATCGACGCCCTCGTCGCGGGAAAGCCCGACGTGCTCGTGGTGTTGCTCACCGACGGACAGGCCCTCACGCCGGCGGCGCAGGCCGCGATGCGCGCGCGCGTCCCCGTGGTGGTGGTGGACCGCGATCTCGCCAGCCCCTCGGCGTACCGCACGTGGATCGGCGGCGACAATTACGGGATCGGCTTCTCGGCGGGCAATTACATCGCCGATCAACTCGATTGCAAAGGCAACGTGGTCGAGATCCAAGGCATCGCGGGCATCTCGGTGACCGATCTTCGCACCAAGGGGTTCAACGACGCCCTCAAGCGCTGCAACAACGGCGTTCAGGTCGTCGCGCGGCAGGCCGCGAACTTCCTGCCCGACAAGGGGCTCGAGGTGATGGAGGCCATCCTCCAGGCGCAGAAGAAAATCGATGCAGTCTACACACATGACGACGACATGGCGATGGGCGTGGTCTCGGCGATCCAAAACGCCAAGCGCGACAAAGAGATGTTCGTCACCGGCGCAGGCGGCTCGAAGCGCGCGATGGAGCTCGTGAAGAGCGGCAGCCTTTACCGGGCCACCTTCCTCTACAATCCTTCGATGGCCGCCTCCGCGATCCGCCTGGCCCGTCTCATCGGACAAGGCAAGGGCCTGCGCGATCTCACCGAGCCCGAGGTGCCGAGCCGCATCCAAGTTCCGGCCACGGCGGTGACCAAGGAGAACGTGGGCTCGTTCCTGTCGTTTGGCTACGAGTGATTCGAGCGACGCGATCCACGACGGAAACGTGGGCTCGTTCCTGTCGTTTGGCTACGAGCGATTCGAGCGACGCGATCCACGACGGAAACGTGCGTTCGCTATCGTTTAGCTACAAGTGATTCGAGCGACGCGATTCACGACGGAAACGTGAGCTCGCTCCTATAGGCTACGAGTGATTCGAGCGACGCGATCCACGACGGAAACGTGGGCTCGTTCCTGTCGTTTGGCTACGCGTGATTCGAGCGACGCGATCCACGACGGAAACGTGGGCTCGTTCCTGTCGTTTGGTTACGCGTGATTCGAGCGACGCGATCCACGACGGGAACGTGCGTTCGCTATCGTTTGGCTACGCGCGATTCGATCCACGACGGAAACGTGCGTTCGCTATCGTTTGGCTACGCGTGATTCGAGCGACGCGGTCTCGCGGGAGGCGCGCAGGGTGGGCCGATTCGTCGGGCGAAACCCGTTGATGAATCGGTCCTACGAGACCTCCCCTTCGACCGTGTAGTGATGCCCTCCCGCGTCCAGCTCGCGCAGAAGGGCTTCCAGAATCTCCTTCTTTTGCGCCACGTCGAGGGGATCGTTTTCGTGCGGCGGATCCCATGCGCGGATGGATCCAGCAAGGATGAGGAACCCCGGCGAGCCTGGGACGTTCAAATGGCCTTCCCCTTGGATCGTGAGCCTCCGATCCCCGATTCCGACGGTGATGTGGCCCCGCGTCCACTCGAAGATTTTGACGGTGGTCATGGATTCTTTCGCTCGAAACCCGGCGGCACACCAGGGGGCATCCCCGGCTTCCAGTAAGGTGTCTCTTTACCCGTCTTGGGGTTGATGGCGATGATTTCCGTGATGTTGGGGTTGTTCTGCAGCCGAGGGAGCTCTTCGTTGTCCCAAATGTTTCCGGGGCGACGATTTTCGCCGAGCACTACGTACACCTTGCCGGACGCGTTGGCGGCATAAGACTGCGAGACCTCCGTCCAAGGACCTTCTGCCCCCGGCTCTCCCCATTTGGGCATCTTGTCTTTGATATTGTGCTTATCGAGGGTCGACTCCAACGTCTCACCACCATACTTGTGGGCGATCTCCCCGGCTTTGAGCTCGCCGCCGACGCCATCCGTGTTGCCCGACCAGAAAAACGCCTTGCCAGGGTCGGTCTTGGTGATCGGTCCGAAGTCCGGTAAGCCCCATTTGTTGGAACCGTCCGGGTTCCTCCACGGTGCAACGGTGGGAGGCGTCGTCGGCGTGCCGCCACCCGTAACGGGCCCCGTCACCGGTCCGGTCGTCGGTCCCCCGCCGGTCGTGCCCCCGCCACCACCGGTCGTACCGCCCCCACCACCCGTGGTGCCGCCCCCACCGCCGGGCGTGCACGGCTGGTTGTGGACCCACACCGCGCTCTGTCCAACGAAGTACGTGTGATCGGCGTCGACCTCGAGGTTGTAGACGATGGCTTGCTGGGCGACGCGGACGGTCCGGGTTACGCGAACCTCGCGCCCCGACGTATCGACCAGCGTCTCCTGCGCGACCAGATCGCCGGCGTTTACCCAGCCGCGATCGAAGGTCCAATACGGGTGCTCGGGGGTCGAAACGATGCTCTCGTGATGGCCGTCTACCGTCTCGATGCGAACGTTCACGAGCGACGGTGCGGCGCGCACGAAGGTCCGCAGCACCGGCCGCGCCGACACCGCATCATCGCCGAACTCCCCCCGCGCAAGCACGAGATCGCCAGGCGCGATGCTCTCGATGGGACGCTCGCCCGAGGGGGTCGCGACCATCGTACCTGCTACGAAGCAGCTGCCACCGGGGGTGGTGCAAACGCCGCCAGAGCATACGGTGCCTGGATCGCTCGGTCCGGCGCCACCGCCGCCTCCGGGCGAGGCCCCGCCGCCGCCACCGGCGGCCGTCCCGTTGCCGCCCAGGAGCACGGCGGTGGTCGTGCTCGTGACCTTCGTCGTGTTCCCGCCAAGGGCGCGGAAGCCCATGGCGACGGCCAGCAAAATCCCGACGAGCAACAGGACGTACTCGACCGCAGACACCCCGCGCCGATCACGAAACAGAGTCATGGCCGTTCCCTTCGCAATGCCCGTACCCGCCAAGTTGGCGCCGAATGACTGAGAAACTCCGCGACACTATGTGGTTGCGTCGTTCCCAGATCGTGGTTTGCGCAGAACATCATGCGCACCACTGGACAAAGAAACGTTCACGCGCTCCCCCGTCAAATGGTAGCTCCCGCGCCTCGCGACGGCGCACCGCGCCGCACACGCGCACCCCATCGTCCCATCGACGATGGGAGCCATATGGCCAAAATCATCGCGCCATTTGCTCCTGGATGACATCCCTCCGTACACGACGTCGTCACGCACTCCGTGACGTATCGACATCACGATGTCTCCACCGCGCGCAGGCCTTGCGGAACCTCCGCACCCCCACATGTTTCTCCTGCCACGAAGAAACGCGGCCCGGGGGGGACGATGAGGCATTTTGGAACGGTAACGCTCTGTGCGTTCCTGGTCGCGGGATCGACCTCGAACGGCACCACGCCGGAGATCTCGGCGCGCGCGGGACATGGCTGTGGAGGCTGCGCCGATGCGGCGTGTGGGGCGAACGCGGACTGCTGCGACGATTCTACGTGCACCGGCGATGGTGCGTGCCAGCTCACGCGCGACTGCGAAAGACTATCGTGCGTTCGGGATACGAATTGCTGCCCCGGATCGTACTGCGCATCCGGACATTGCGCGGCTGCGGTCGACCTTTTTACGGTGGTCGATCCTGGCGTTGGGGTCGCCGGCGGCACGACCTTGCAGACGGTCACGGTCGGCAACAAAGGCGCAGCGACCACGGGCGGCGTTCAAATGACCTTCGTGACCCCGACTTATGTGAATGTCGATCGTCAGCGGCCGCTACCCGGCAATTGCGCCTTTCTCTTCGAAGATCAGGATTCGACCGTGCCGGAGATCGTGCGCTGCGCACTGCCCGACCTGGCGAAGGGCGAGCGCCGGACGGTCACCATTCCCCTCGCGGTGACCCGCAACGCGCCGCCCTCGATCCTCGCCGGCATGGCCATCGCTCTCCCGCAGAGCCCTGCCGATCACGAGCTGAGCACACAAGACAATGTCGCCACGACCATCGTCTATATCGAACGCAGCGGAGAAGAGCCCCCGGGCACGGTCGACCTCTTTCTCGCGGGCGATGCCCCGGCGGTCGGTGGACCGCTCCCCAGCACCCAAACGTTCGTGGTCGGAAATAGCGCGGCCCAGCCGACGCGAGGAGACGTCGCCCTCACGTTCTCGACACCGTTCTTCGTCAATGTCGATCGCGCGCGGGCCCTGCCGAACGGCTGCGCCTTTCGATATCAAAACAGCGACCCGAGCATTCCCGAGATCGTGCGCTGCGTGCTCCCGCCCGGTCTCGCATCGGGCCAACCGGTCACCCTTCGGATACCTCTGGTCGCAGTTCCCGGCGGACCGGTGGGGCGGGTCAACGGCAACGGCGCGGTGGCGACGGCGGCGGGCTCGCCGGACAGCGACATCGATCGCCTGGACAATGGCTTTGGGCCGACCATCAATGCCCTGGGGCCTTCCATGACGAGGCCCTCGAGCGCGACGCCATCGTCGAACGTCGCGGAGATCCAAGCGGCGCCGGCGCCCCTCATTCCCGCATCGACGGAGGCTCCAACGCGGACCTACGCCTCGAGCGGCACGACGCCTACCGCGACCTCCAACGTCTCCAGCGCCGCCGGTGGCGCGAGCATCGATCTTCGCCTCTCCTCCACGTCGGTCGCGGCCGCGGCCGGTGACTCCGGCATCCAGCGTTTCACGCTCACCAATCGCGGCGCCGACGCCACGGGCGCGCATCGGCTGGTCTATTCCGTTCCACCGTTCACGATCGTCGATCGCTCCAAGGTCCTCCCGGGTCAATGCGATTTCCTTTATGAGAACTTGGACCCGACCGTCCCGGAGATCGTTCAATGCCGAATCGCGGCCTTGAAACATGGCGCCTCGGCGACCCTCGACCTGCCATTATCGGTTGCACCCGGATCGCCCTCGGGGCAGTTTCTCGGCCTCGGCATGGTCATACCGGCGGCCGACTCGTCGGATACCGAGCAATTCCTCAACGACAATCGCAGCGCTCCCGCCGTCGCGATCCTCTTCGATCCCGACGCCACGCGGCCGCCGCCCGACACCGAGGGCGTCGACCTCTACATCTGGGGCGATTTTCCCCAGGTCGCCCCAGGCGGCACGACCATCAGCTACGTCCACATCGGCAACAAAGGACCGCAACCGACGCGCGGAGAAACCCGCGTCACCTTTGCGACTCCGCTGTTCGTGAATATCGATCGCGGCCACCCTTTGCCGAGCGGCTGCACCATCATCTATGCGAACCTGGATCCGGCCGTCCCCGAGATCCTGGAGTGCCTCGTGCCCGCCGGAATCCCAGCCGGCAACGAGGCTCCCCCGCTGGCGATCCCCATCTCGGCCGCGCCCGGCGGAGCACCCGGAGGCCGCTTCGGGAACATGATCGTCCGCCCCGGCTCGCGCCGCGATCGCGAGCGCGATCTACGCGACAACGTGCACCTTCATGGGGTCGTGATCACCCGCCATCCGTGACGATCCCCAGCGAAACCGACCGCAGCGGAGGCCCTAAAAGCGGTACGAGAAGCGCACCCCCACGAAGCGGCTGATGGTGGCGCCGTGCGTCGCGGCGATATCGGTGTTGTACTGCAAAAGCAATTGCAGCGGTGCGACCGGCTTGATGCCCACCGTACCGCGGAGGCTTTGCACGGACTGTTGCTCGGTCGCCGTTCGGTCGCCCGTGGGGGTGGATGCGGTGACCTCGCCGTTGGCGGTGTAGTAATACGAGGCGCCGAGCCAGAGCTCTTTGGTGACGTCGGCCGAAACATGGACCGTTCCGGTGAAGGTGGGCGATTGGCTCAGCTCGATCCGTGTGGTGGTTCCGGCCGCGATGGCGTCGTCGTTCTTCGTGTAGAAGGAGACGGCGCCGAGCGCCTCCAGCACCAAGATGTTCAGGAGCCGCTGACCCACCACCACCTGCTCGTCGAACTGCCATCGGTTGCTGCCGGCGTTGACCGCGCGCCGATGGTCGTAGTTGCCCGTCGGCACGCGGAAATACGAGCTGAATGCGAAGTAGGTCACGCTGCTCTCCGACTCCTTGATCGAATATGCAATCGTCGGAAGATAGATGAGATCCCCGATGCCGGATCCGTGCGCCGTGGTCGTTCCCGTCGCCGTGGGAATATACACCTGAGCGTCCAGCGCCGGCAAAATGACATCGACCGGAACGAAGGCGAGATCTCCGAACTTCAGGACATGGAGATAGCGAAAGTAGGAAATGTTCTGCGCGAAGCTCTGCGAATCCGCCGACGTACGACGCCGCGCATATGCGACGAACACGTTCGTATGATCGGGCGCCAGCGCCAGAGTATAGTCACGAGGGTCTGTTTCAGCGCGGGCCAGCGAAGGGCAGACCAGCAATAAGGCCATCATGGCGAATCGACACCGCGTCCTGATCCTCATGGCACGTTCGATGGCTGGACGCGTCACCCCGGGGCGAGCGAGAGCGCGCTTCCAGAGCTGAACATCGCGGAGGCCCCCGACGAGCTTCTACGCCCGGCGCAGCTCCTCGTGAACGGCGGACACCGTCCACTCCGCGGCGTGCTCCCGCGCGAACACGTCGAACGTCTGGGGATCGCGTCCCGTCACTTCGCGGACGGTGTCGGTGGGCGCGAATGGTGGACGCTCGCGATGGAATCGCAGCAGCTCGAGGAGCTCGTCGAGTTGTTCGGCCGAAAAGACGTGAGCGGCGCTGGCCCGATAGGCCTCTTCGGAAGTGGGAATATACGAAATGGTTTGCCCCGTTGCCGCGGAGATCTTCTCGGCGACGTGATGGTACGAGAGCACCTCGGGCCCGCTGAGCTCGAGCACCCGGCCCGCGTAGACGTCCGATACGAGACAACGAGCCGCGACGCGGGCGATGTCGCGCGCGTCGATGAGCGGCTCGCGCGTATCGGCGCACGGCAGTCGAATGCACCGCTCTCGGCGGATCCCTTCACCATGATAATGAATGAAGTTTTGCATGAACGCTCCGGGCCGCAGAAAGGTGAACGACATGCCGGAGTCCTCGATGACGCGCTCCACCGCGCGATGTGTCCTCGCGTAGGCGAAAGCTTCGGTCTCGGCGCTGCGCACCGAGAGCTTGACGATGCGCGGAACTCGGGCGCGCGCGGCCGCCTCCACGACCCGTATTTCGGCGGCGGCTTGATCTGGCATGTCGGCGGTCAGCAGAAAGACCGACCGCGCCCCTCGAAGTGCCTCCTTGACCCCTTCCCCGGTCGTGAGATCGACGCGGGCCGATTCCAGCTCGGCGTAGGAGGGGCCGCCTCGGCGCATTCGGCTCCCGTCGACCACGTCCCTCGCCCCACGCGCGCGAGCCGCTCGATTCGTGTGAATGGGGCAATGCGATCGATACAGAGCGAGCACGGGCTCGTGGCCGAGGGCCAACTCTTCGAGCAATGCGCGACCAACGACCCCGCTGGAGCCGAATACGACGATCATGACCTTCTCCTTTGCGTGCGACGACACGCCGAGCGTTATGTCGTCAGGTTAGCGGCGCGCTCGGAATGGGGATTGGAAGAATTTGACCCCTCTCCTCGGCGGGGATGTAGCGAGGTGCCGTCCGCATCCACGCCGCCAATCGACTCGGTGTCGTCCCGGCGATGCTGCGGCATTCGTTGATCCAGTGCGCCTGATCGCAGTAACCCGCGTCGAGGGCGATGGCGGCCGCAGGGGCATCGGGCTCGGAAAACAAGCGCTGCAACGCCCTCTGAAATCGATGGACGCGCGCAAAGCTCTTGGGAGGCAGGCCGACCTCACGGCGAAAGAGCTCGACGAAGCGGCGATGGCTCAAACCTGCGCGGTCGGCCAATCGCGCGATGGCGGGCGCTGGAACGGCGTCGGCGCTCATCATCGCGCGAAGGCTCCCTTGGATGCCCTGGTGGAGCGGCCCTTTCGCGTGCCGCCATCGCTCGAGCAACGCCGCCGACAAAATTCGAAAAGCCTCGGACGAAGGCCTCGCCTCGACGACCCGCTCGAGCAACAGGTACGCCGAGCGGCCCCACAGCGCCTCCAGCTCCACGTGCCGATTCTGGATCGCGTCGAGGGGTACTCCGAGGAGAGGCCACGCGCCGCCGGGTCGGAAGTGGACGCCGATCAGGTCCTTCTGCTGGTGTGTTCCGATATCGAACGAATCCGCGCGGACACCGCTGACGATCGCCCCGCGCGAGCTCCACGAACCGGTCCCCGCGTCCGGCATCACCAGGGGCTGCGCGCCGAGCGGGATGATGAGCTCGACGGTCCCCGACGGAAGAACACGCTCGGAGGCGTGAGGCGGCCGATAACCTCGGTAGCTCCACAGCGACTCGACGAAACGGGAGAGCGGCGCGCTCGGCACGAAGCGCTCGTAATGGGTGTATCGCTCGTAGCTCCCGGAGGTCACCCCTCGACTCTACCATCCGATGGCGCCAAGACCGTTCACGATCATCCATCTATGGCGCTGGCCTTGGTCGCACACATGTGCTTTGCGCGGGTGCACACGAGCGAGGCAACGGCTGCGTCATTGACGCCTTCGATTCGGCGAGCCGATATCGACTTGGCCCGAATCCGTCTATACTCGCGCCATGAAAGCAACCGTCGCCGGGGTCCTTCGTCTTGCGGGGTGCATCGCCATCGCCGCGTGCAGCAAGCAGCCGGCTGCCACGCCGGCCCCCACCGAGGCGACGCCGGCGGGGAGCGAGTCCGCGCGCCCCCCCGCCCCGATGCCCGGGAGCGATCGCGATCCACATGGCTGTATCGGATCGGCGGGCTATCAATGGTGCGCCAAAGAGAACAAATGCGTCCGGTCGTGGGAGCTCGCGAAGGAAAAGGGATTCCCCCTCGACAAAGGGTCCGTGGACGCATACTGCGGCCACTGATCGGCATACCCCGCGCGCATCACCGTCGGCGGCGCCCCTCGCGGCTACGCCTCGCGCCGCGGGGGTCCTTGCGCGAAGCGCTTCGAAATCGGGCGTGTCGGCGGCCCGTCGAAGGAGACGAGCCGCCCGACGCCAGCGCATGCCCTCCGGCCCCGTCACTCGACGTCGACGATGTACGTGAGCACTTTGTCCTCGGGTCCGCCGTATTGGTACTTCACGTCGACCTTGTAGCGTCCACGAACGAGATCGACCCCGGAGTGGGTGAGCGCTCCGTCGTCGCAAACGATGTTGGTGGACGACGGAAACTCGCGACCGGCGCTGTCCTTTTGCATGGGGTACACGAAAAAGCGACCGCGAAGCATGAGGGCCGTACCGTCTGGTTTTTGGATGGCCACGTCCTCCACGTCGAGGCGGCCGAGCCGCAAGGTGAGCGGTCCCTCCCCGGGATTGGACAACGGGAGGGGCCTGGTCCCCAAGATCCCTTCGATGGCGATATCGTACGTAGCGCCCGGGTACATCGATCCTGCCCCCACCTCGATCGCAGACTCGTCGCGTACGGTGAGATCCCTGCTCGTCTCTTGACCGCTGTACTTCCCCGTCACCCGATAGCGCGGCTGGTACAAGGGCCTCGATTCGTGCGTTTTTCCGCAGCCCAATGTCGGGAGCTCGCGCTTCGGCGCGACGATCTTGGCGACGCGCCGCGTGGCGTAGCTCCACGGCTGCACCACTTTGTTGTCGTCCGCAGCAACTTGAAAACGGAAACCATCGTACATGCCGTACCGCACTTCGTAATTACCCGGAGCGAAGACGTATTTTGCTCCACGCGGCCCCAGCCAGAGGTGGCTGATCGGGAAGTTGAAGTCGAGTTGCTTCATATCCGTGATATCGGTCGCCGACAGCCCGTGCGTGGCCGGTGCGTCCGCGAGGCTGACCCAGACGTATCCCGCTCGGAACGTGACATCCTGATCGGCAAGGATGTTGACCCGGCCATAGGAGTCCGGGGTGCTGCCATTCCCGTCGGAGGACCGAATGGAGACGAGATACTCCCGTCCCGCGCGCTCGCTCACCCACTCCCCGAGGGGGTGGAAGCCGCTGTCGGTATGGAATTTCGTGAAGTCGGTGACACCGGGAGCCGCCACCGTGTAGCGGCCGAACCGAGGCTCCGGCGTCGACGGTCCGCCGTCTGGATTGATGATCGTGGGTTGCTCGAGCGACTGAGCATTCTCGTCGGCATCGCGCCCCGAGTCGCTGCATGCCATGAAGAATACGGATGACATCGAGAGGACGAAGATTCGACGACAATGCGCCTGCGTGAGATTCATGCCCCCCCGCAGAGCAACGTGTGTGCCTCAGCCGATACCCCGGGAATTCGGCCTCCTTCGCGTGCGCGGTTTCCCCGCATGGCCTCCAATTGGGTCCTCGCGCATCGCTCGTTGGGTCCTCGGGTCCCCGACCGAAGATGGACGTCCGCGTCAACCCGATGACTTCCGGTGCGGTACGCTCCACATCGTTCCAACCACACCGTTCGCGTGCAGGGCGATGCGGGCCGACCCAAACCCGCGTGACTTGCCGGGGCCGCACGCGTACGCTCGAAAACGTGGGGCTATGGAGGCGATGGACCCAACGTTTCGGTGGTCGCGACGCAAAGACGCATTCCGCCGCGGAGGTGCACGTCGCGGACGGGCGCGCGCAAGCAACGTCTCGAGCCCCTTACCGTGATAGTGCATTTCCCTATCACGGCGCGCGCCCTTTCGCCTGGGTGACATCGTGGCCCGAGTACATCGGTGGATATCGACGTTCGGCGCTGCTCGATTGTTTCGCGAAAGGGGTTTGTGAGACCTTCCTCGCTGCGCGGCCAGGTGAATCGACCCCCGACACGGAGCTCACGGTGATCGCGCCCCCACCCGAGGACGCGGAGCTATTCTTTCTTCGCGTGGACGAAGTGGCCGGATTGGTCGACCTCTACGGCCGCCTCCAGCATCCGGCGTTCGAAAAGGTCTTCGATATCGGCCGGGCAGACCATTTGGCGTTCATCGCGAGCGAGCACCTTCAGGGTGTGCCTCTGAGCGCGCTCGCGCCGCGGCCGGACAGCGCGATGATCGACATTGGAGTTGCGGCCGCCCTCGTCGCCTCCGCGGCGGAGGCGATCGAGACCGCTCATGCCCTCCAAGATGGCGATGGCAGGTCCCTTCGAATCGTGCATGGTTTCATTTCGGCGAAACGCATCGTGCTCACGGCGGAGGGACGCGTGGTCGTGCGCGGGCTGCTCCGCGAACGGCTGGTTGGCGGATTTCATCGATATACGAAGAGCTCCGATGGCATCGAGGGGGCCCACCCGCTGGTGGACATCGATCGCCTCGTATCGATGCCGCCCGAGGTGTGGGGTGCCCCGCACACGGAATACGCAGACGTCTACGCGCTCGCCGCGGTGCTCTTCGAGCTGACCACGGGCGCGCGCTACCTCGGTTGGGAGGCCAAAAATTTGGTCGACCTGCTCCAGCTCGTGCGCAACAACGGTGCACGCCGGCCATCGTCGATCGTGCCCAGCTACCCGCCGGAGCTCGAGACGCTCTTGTTCGGCGTGCTCCGGCAGGGGCACCGGCGCACCCCGGTTCCCGCGGGCACCTTCGCGCGCTCGCTCCGCGACTTCGCCGAACGGCATGGAGCTACGCCCGAACGCGTCCAACTCTTCGTGCATCGTCTCTTCGCGCACGCGCCCTGAGCCCGCACCGTCCTCGAAAACGCGCGCTCCGGCTATCGGGCGAGCTTGGCCGGTTCATCCAACCGCGTCAGCTTCCGCGGGTTTCGCATCACGTAGATGCGCGTGATCCGCCCGTTTTCCACCGCGAGGCTCACCGCGGCCAGCTCGGCCCCGATCTCGATACGGCCCGCCGGCGCGCCATTGAGCCATACGGTGGTCGCGACCCGAATCTGGTTCGCGCGCGCGAGCAACCTCGCCACGGCCTTGGCCCCGTGAATCGGAACCCGAACGGCTTGCGCGAGCCCGCCGCCGTCCGCGATCAGGACCACGTCGGGCGCCAGGATCTCCATCAGGTCCTGCAGCTGCCCGGTCCGCAGCGCGATCAGGAATCGCTCCACCACGGCCTGCTGCTCGGAGCGGCTCACGCGCACCCGCGGCCGCCGCGCCGCCACATGCTCGCGCGCTCGCCGCGCGATCTGGCGCACCGTGGCCGCGGACTTCCCGACGGCCTCGGCGATCTCGCCAAATGGCATATCGAAGACCTCGCGGAGCACGAACACCGCCCGCTCCGTCGGCCCCAGGGTCTCCAGCACGGTCAGCATCGCGATCGAGACGCTCTCGGCGAGCTTGATATCCTCGACGACGTCGGGGCTGGTGAGCACGGGCTCCGGGAGCCACTCGCCGACGTACTCCTCGCGGCTGCGCGACAGGGATCGCAGACGGTTGAGCGCTTGCCGGGTGACGATGCGAACGAGGTACGCCCGCGGATCGCGCACCTGGGATTGGTCCGTGTCGGCCCACCGCAGCCAGGACTCCTGCAGCACGTCCTCCGCGTCGGCCGCCGACCCGAGCATCTCGTAGGCGACCGTAAACAGCAGGCTGCGATGGGCGACGAACGGATTGTCGATCATACCGAGGGCGCTACTCCGGATTTCGCCGGGCGGGCGGCCAGCGGGATCGCGCACACAGAGGAGAACCCCTGCGACTCGATCCCGAGCGCCACGTTGTTTCGGGTCGCAAAGTTGGAGAAAGCGATGAACGCGGTGAGCTCGACCATCCCCGCCGGGCCGAGCCGCTCGAGCAGCCGCGCCGACAACCCGTCGGTGACGGTCGGCGGCGTGCTCGACATGGCCTCCGCATATTCCAGCACGTCCCGCTCCAGCGGCGTGAACACGTCCGACTCCCGCCAGCGCGGCACCTGGCTCGCTTTGGCCATCTCCAGGTTCTTGTTCTGCGCTTGAAAATAGCCCAAATCGAGGCACCAGCTGCAGCCGACCTGCGCCGCGACGGCCATGTGCGCGAACGACTTGAGGCTCTCGTCGACCGCATCCCAGCCCCCCACCTTGCCGCCGAACTCCAGGGATGCATCTGCGACCTTGCGATTGTGCCAGATCACCTCGACAGGCTCGGGCACGGCACCGAATTGCTTCACGAAGTCTTCGTTGAGCCCGGTGAGTTTTGCCTTCGGAACGCGTAATGCCATGGTGTTCTCCTTGGAGGTATTGCCGGTTTGGGCATGAAGACACCGCGGCGGACGCGAATGTGACACCTCTTTGGCGGGCATCGTCGGGTTTCTTCTCGGCGGCTCAGCGCGCGGACGGGGCTGCGAGCCATTGCTCGAACCGGATTCGCCCCGTGCGGGCGCCGGCGCCGGGCAAGAGCGAGCGCTCCTGGAGCGCGGTGCCGAAATAACGTGCGTTCGCGTCGGCGATCACGGTGCGGGGGTCCTTTCGGGCGGCGAGGCTCTTTCGAACGAGCTCGTCGAGCCCGAACGTCTCCGGCCCTGCGACCTCGATCGTGCCATTCACGGCCGGGCCGAGCGTGACTTCGCTCAAGGCGTGGGCCACGTCGTCGGCCGCGATGGGTTGAATGCCCGCGGAGGACAGGCGAACTTCGTTACCGTGGGTCGCGGAGTCCGCAATGCCCTTTACGAACTCGAAGAACTGGGTAGCCCGAACGATGGTGTAGGGAATCGACCCCCTCTGAATCAACTGCTCTTGGACCACCTTTGCGCGGAAATAGCCGCTTTCGGGCAAGCGCTCCGAGCCAACGACCGACAATGCCACATAATGACCGACCCCCGCCGCGGAGCCTTCCGCCAGGAGGTTGTTCGTCGATTTGGTGAAGAACTCCAGAACGGGCGCATCCTCGAACGAGGGGGAGTTGGACACGTCGACGACGACCGCCGCGCCCTTCAGCGCACGGGCGAGGCCCTGGCCGGTGACCGTATTGACGCCCGAGTTGGGCGACGCCGCAACCGCTTGGTGGCCAAGCTGGAGGAGCCTTGCCACGAGCTTCGAACCGATGAGTCCCGTGCCGCCAATCACTACGATGTTCATGGGAGACCTTCCGCTGTTCGCCCGTAGCCTTCGCGGACACGGGCGTTGCGGCGAGGACCGGACAGCCCACCGTTTCGTGACAGGTCCTTTCAAAAAATTTCGACTCAGGCGAGGTCAGCAAGCTTGGTGGGGTTCATCACCCAAAGCAGCTGCTCGATGCCCTCGTCCGACGCGCGGATGGTCAAGAGAGCGAACGCCTGGCCATCGCGCGACATGAGAACGGATGCCTGGCCGTTCGTTTCCATCCACCTGAACGCCGCCCCACCCCAGAACTTCGACGGGAAGGTCGCGACAAACTTGGCGACTCGCTCCCGGCCCACCACGGGAACCCGCGCAGCGCCCACGATTCCCCCGCCGTCCGCATAGCTCGCGACATCGGCCACGAAGAGCTCCTCCAAGGCAGCACGATCGCCCGCTTGCGCCGCGCGGAGGAACGCATCCAAAAGACGCCTTTGCTCGAACGGCGTCGCCGGCGTGCGTCGCTCCGCGGCAATGTGTGCGCGAGCGCGGCTCACGAGCTGACGTGCGTTCGCTTCGCTCGTCTCCAGAATGTCGGCGATCCGCAAATACGGATAATCGAAGGCCTCGCGGAGCACGTACGCGGCGCGCTCGGTGGCCGAGAGCTTCTCGAGCAGGAGCAGCACGGCCAACTCCAAAGCTTCTCCGCGCACGGCCCCGAGCTCGGGGTCGGCGCTCGTGTCCACGGGCTCCGGGAGCCATGGGCCAATATACGCTTCGCGGCGGGCGCGCGCCGACTGCAACGCATGGATGGCCAAGCGCGTGGCCGTCGTCACCAGAAACGCGGCCGGATCGAGCACGCCGTCGCGATGCTCGTACGTTTGCCAGCGCAGCCAGACCTCCTGCACGATGTCCTCGGCTTCTGCCTTGTTGCCCAACATGCGGTAGGCCAGCCCAAATAGCCGATGCCGTACGCCGGCAAAGGCCGAAGCAGCCTTATCGAGCTCGCCCGCATGGCCATCGTAATCGGCACCCATGCCGCACACTCTACCCTAGCCCTGCGCCCGACGGAAACCGCAGCTCCTCGCGCGCCCGCGATCCTTGCCGATCGAGCTAGTTGGAATAGAACCGATGCGCTCTCCCGGTCAGAAAAATAATTCGTAATCCATGAAGGAAGACGCCAACGAATCGCGGGCCGCTCGAGGTTCGATGCGGAATCGTTTGGGCATCAGCGTCGAGGCGTTCTCGTGCTCGTGTCGCGTGGAGAACGCGCTCGCTCGCCCGAGCGCGGCGGTGTCCGTGGGTCGCAAAGGAGCAAGGTCGCCGGAAATAGAATCGCCCACCGGGAGATGCGCATTTCGTGCAGCTTCTTCGCCGACCCCACGGCGGTCCACACGTTCGGAGGCACCTTGCTGCCATCCACCCAGGTGCCGTTTCGGCTCGTTTCATCGCGTACGAACAAATAGCCGTCGCGCAGGTCGATGCTCGCGTGCACGCGCGACACGTTGACATCTTCGAGCACGCACGCCGCCCACAATCGACCGCGCCCGATGGTTACGGGCAAGCGATTGGAAACGTAAGTAAAATTCTGGCACCGGACCAGATCGTGAACGAGTAGAGCGATATCTTCCCCCACCCGCAAACGCTGCCCCGACCGAAGAGCGAATACAAGGTGCAACGAACGATGCGAATCACCTTATTTGGCGGCTCAGCCGGCGGAACGATTCCATCGTTCGCCCCCACTCGAATCGAGAGCTTCGCCAGAGCCCTGCGAAGATGCATGTTCGCGCGTCGCCCAGAGCGCATGCGAGGTGCGTCATCCTGCGCCAGGCAATCCAAAGACGAGCAGGTTCGGGCTCGAGGTCCACGGGCGGCTCAGCCGGTACTTTCTTCCTATCCGCTCTGGGGCCATATAGTTAGGAAAGTTTCCTAACCATGTCGAACGAGAGGTCTTCGAATGAGATGGGAATGGCAATGCGCGTGTGGATCACGGCTGTTTTGGCCGCGGCGAGCTTCGCGGTGGACGCCTCCGTGTGGGCGGAGCCGGCCCATCGCGACACCGCGAGCCGCAGCGTCCAAGCGATGAACTACTGGTATCGCGAGGGACACTACGCGACCGAGAGCGAATGCCGCGCCAAGGGCGACTCCTTGCTCTGGCCGACCAACCCGGGTGGCGCCGACGATTACGAGTGCCGCGTCAACGGCGACGGCTGGGATCTATGGCTGATGTTCCTGACCTGAGCGCTCATTCGTAGCCCGGGCGGCTCTTACGCGAAATGACCCCGAACACGACGGTGAGGCGACGTAAAGGCTCGTCCCCGTGCCGAGCAGCCAATAGTCGCCGGCGTTGGCGATGGCGCGAACGGGGTTCTCCGTATCGTAATGCGCCATGGATCTCGAGGTCGTAAGGTCCAGCACGTGGAGCTGCCAGCGGGGCCCGTCGTGCGTGCCGACGTAGATGCGTCGCCCGTCGAAGTCGACGAGATCTCCGAAGGTGCCGCCCGTCGAGGGGACGCCGATGGATGCGACGCTCTCGATGGCGCCGCCGCTCCGGCGCAGGAGCTCGACCCGATCCTCCGTGAGGAGGACCGCCTCGGCGCCTCGCAGCAGGAGCCCCCACGGGGTCACGCCTGGACGGTCGAGACGCGCGCGGAGCTCGAAGCCGCTCGGCCCGCGCGCGTACCAGCGGAGGAACGTTCCCGCGGTGAAGGAGTGATCCGCGATGAGCAGCTCGCCGGTGGCGTCGTCGGCGGCGAAGCGCCATAGGGGTGAGCGTTCGCCCATTCGTGCCTTGGACGTGGCCTCGAGGGTCTGAACGACGCGCGGCGCGAGCTCCTGCGAGGCGGGCGGCGGCGGCTTGGGAATGGCAAATAGGCGGAGTTGAAAAGAGCCTTCGCTCGGGGCGAGCTGGTAGAGCCCCGCGCCCGCGGCGATGACGCGCGCAGGCCCCGCGCCCATGCGGTAGACGGCGCCGGGCTCGGGGGCCAAACCCGCGCGCTCGTCGAGGCGATTCACGCGCACCGACGGAGTCTCGTAAACTTCGATCCCGTCGGGGCCGGCGGCATAGCCGCGGACATCCCAACTCCGCCGGCTGACCAGCGCGACGCGCTCACGCGCCGCATCCCACGATTTTGCTACGTGAAGGCCGGCAGTCCACGCAGGCGGAAGGAGCCCGCCCGCCCGCGCGACCGGGCGCGTTGGGTCGGTGAGATCGATGAAGCTGGCGGACCGAGGCCCATAGGCCATGACGCTCGCCGGGGACGCGCCGTGAAGTACCGAAAAGGCGCCGTGTCGCGCGGCGGTCACCTCGCGAATTCCCGACGGCGGCATGCGCAAGAGGCGCCGCGATGGATAGACGACGGCGATGTTCTCATCGGCGGCGCCCGGCGCGACGAGCGGAGAGGCCAGTTGCATGAACCAGGCGTCGAACTCCCCTTGCGCCTGGTGGTATACGAGCTCGTCGAGCTTGCGCGCGCCTTGGACGCCGCCATCGGGCGGTGCGGATACATCGAGCGCGTACCGCACGGCGACGAGCTCCCGAAGCCCCGCGGATGCGCGCGCCCAGGTTACGAGGACGCCGCCCCCATCGAGGATGGCCGCGCCGAACGGGGTGCGCGTGCGCGGCGTCGCATCGAAACGGGCGACCTCCGCCAAGGTCGCCTCGTCGAGGACGACGATGCTCCCGAGCTGGCGCTCGATGCGCACCTCTTGCGTCACCAGGCGGCCGTCGCGCGCGTGCACGCGTCCGAGCGCGACGCCGTCGAGCGCTCTGCGCGACGTCCACCGCGGGGCGCGCGGCGCCGACACATCGGCGGCGACCATACCGCGCTCCAATGTGGCCACCCAGAGCGTGCGCCCGTCGCGCGAGAGCCCGACATCCGAGCAGGTGGCGTCGGCGAGCGCGAGCGACGGGCCTGCAGCGAGCGAGCCATCGTCCTCCACGTGCACGCCCTGGACGTGCGCGCGGCGGCAAAGCCATATCCATTGTTCGTGCGCGGCCCCGGCGAGCATATCGGCGTGGTCGAGGAGCTGCGCCTCGCGCCGGAGCGAGCGCGCGGAGAGATCGTACAGCTCGATACCGTAGTTCGACCCCGCGATCGCGAGGCGGTCGCGCGCCAGCGGCATCACGGCAACCGTAGGAGAATGATACCAGCGGAGCGAGTCCCACGAGGACGTAAACGGCATTTCCGACACGCGCGCGTCGAGCACCTCGATCGCGGTCGTACCAACCCGGAGCAAGGTCAGGCGCGTCCCGGTCGCGATCGGATCGATCGAGAGCGCGAGCCCGCCGGGGAGCGGAACGGTCAATCCGTCATCGTAGGTGCGACGGGCCGCGCCGTCGCCGCCGAACGCGGTGAGCTGGCCGACGATGGCGGCCGCGGACGAACGCGAGGCGCCTTTGCACGCGCCGCTCGCGCACGCGTCGCCCGTCGTGCACGCGTCGTCGTCGTCGCAAGCCGTGCCGTCGACGATGGGGCGATGCTCGCATTTCCCGGATGCACCGCAAATGTCTTCGGTGCACGGCTGCCCGTCGTCGCATGCGATGGGACCGATGCAGATGGATCCGCCGTCGGGGCCATCTCGAGCCGGGCCGCCCTCGGGGCTCGCCTCCCGATCCGCGGCCGCGGGGCCTCCATCCACCGCGGGCGCAATGGCGGACTCCTGCCCGCAGCCCGCGGCCATCGGGGGTAAAGCACACCCCATGCATCGTAAAGAGAAGAAAAGGCGCCGCAGACTTCGAGAGCGTCGCCCCTTCGAACGAGGGGCCGCGCCCTCCGCGAACATGCGCGGAGGGCGCTCGGAGAACGCGCGCAGGACGCTCAGGGACAACCCTCGCCCCAATGCTGCAGGAGGATTTGATAGTCCTTGTCGTCGACCCAATTGTCGCCGTTGAAGTCGGACTGGATGGTCGCCACGTTCTGGTTCGAGACGGGCAGACCGTAGACCGAGTTGAAAATATCGTAGTCCGCCATATCGACGCATTTGCTGCTGTCGGCATCACCCGGGATCTTGAACGTCACCACGCCCGACGGGTTCGGCGCGAGCTGCGTGTACGTGCCTCCGCTGGCGAGCGAGACCCCTCGGAAAAAGTTCACGTCGTCCGAGGTCGGCGATGCGCCCAGGAACGAAGAGGACGGGAGGCCCTCGAGCTGGGCGCTCCGTTGGAGCGCCGACGGTGCGCCCTGGAATTGCTGGAACGCGGTGAGCAGGTGCTTGACGTCGATGATGTACTCGAACGGGGCCGTGCTCGGCGTGTTCGCGTTTCCCGTCTTGAGCTTGTTGTAGACTTTCCACTGCCAACTTCCGGTGGTGTAATTCGGAAAGGACACGGGCGGTTTGGCCGGCGGCCCCCAGCACTCGTTCGTGTTCGGCGTGTTGTTCTCGTACCCGTCGGTCACCATGAAGATGCGCCGCTCGATGCGCACCCTCCGCGTCGCGCCCGTCACCGGATCGACGATGGTTTTGGTCGATTCGTAATCACGCAACCGGTCGACGGCGTTGCAGAACGTGCCGGCCAGCGGGGTCGCGTCGGACGTCTGCGGGGTGCCGCCAATCGCCGAGAGCACCAGGGAACGGTTGGTCGTGAAGTCCTGGCGCACCCGGGAGCTGGTGCCCGAAAACTCCCACACGGCCCACTCGGGATTCTTGGCGTTGCGAATGTCAGCGGGTGGGTTGATGAGCCAATCCAAGGCGGCGAGCCGGCCAACCTGCAGCCTCGTCTTCGGAGGCTCGCCGGGGATGACGGAGCCCGAAGTTTCGGCCATCGACCCGGTGACGTCGACGATGATGATGAAATTGGTCTCGTCGACGGCCGCGGGCGGCGCCGCGTCGGCGCGCGTCGCGTCAATCAATAAGCTGCAGCCCAGAGCCGTCGTGACAATGAGGGGTGTCTTGCCAAAGATCATGGGTGTACTCCTCGTGGAGAGGTCGATTGAAGAGAAGATGCTTTGGTCCGAGAGAAGCGCGAACGACCCTGTCCATTGCAGAAGCCGTTTGAGAGCGAACCGCAACACTGTCGTTCGGTGCGACGACAGACAAGTCCCTCAAATGAGGGGTGCGAGGGTGGGGAGGCTTACACCCACGATCCGCGCATATGTCGTGCGAGCAGCTCGGCGCGACCTCCGACACCAAAGGCGCGGTAAATCGACTTTACGTATTGACGCGCGGTATGAACGCTGATGCCCAGCCCCGCGGCGATGCTCTTGTCGGACGCTCCCGCGAGGAGGTATTTCAGCGTTTCAGCCTCGCGGGGGGCCAACCTCGCCGGCGTCCCCACCGGCGCGGGCCATAGAAACGACGCGTGATCGAGGAGAAAGAGCTCGAGGACGTTGCGATCGCGCTCGTCGAATGGCCGATCCTCACGGCGGCGGAAGAAGCCTGACCCACGAAGGTGCGTAGTTCCCTGTATCATATGGGCCGACACGAGCATGTGATCGAGGCCCGAGGGGCGCAGATACTCGAGCACATAGGGGGATTCGCTCCAATCATGGCCGCGGACGAGGTCTCCATCCGTCGCGACATATGGCCCGCTTTCCTGCCGGCGCTCGATGTTTTCTCTCAACCTTTGTACGGCCGGATTGATCGCGCCCCCCTCCCGAATCATCACGTCGAAGGCGTCCTGCCTCACGTCATCGAAGCCAATGAGGACGGTGTCGACGATGGCGCCTGGACGGCGGGTATCTTGATCGAGCACCGCGGCCGCCGTTGCGGCATTGAGGATTTGTCGAAGCCCTTCGAGGACATGCCCCTGACGCAGCCCTCCCTCGGCCGGAAGCTCGCTCGCCTCCCCCACGAGACGCATAAGCCGGCGGAGTTGCTCCCAGCGAAGCGGTCGACTCTTCATACGCCGCTCCCTTCGCCAATGGCCTTCATCTCGGGACGAATCCCGCGATCCCATTGCTTCGCGACATCGAGCAGAGGGGCCATGGCGCGCTCGCTCAGGATATAAGGTAAAATGGGCGAGGTCGCAAATGCGCCCGCGGGGTCGAGCGCCGATCCGTCGTCGCTGTCGCTCTGCCATCAACGCAAGATGCGTCGTTCCCTCTTGGAGACTCCATTGACGCGATGTGTTTCCGTCACGATTGATTTGCGCCGCGTGCGGACGGCACCGCCTTTGGGCGAATGCGTGCGTCGTCCGTGGAGCTCGCGCGCATCTCGGCGATGCGTCCCAACTTCGGGCTCGCGCGTGCGCGCCGCGACGTACTTCGATATCGGGGCCGGCCACCTGCGATCGGCAATGGCTCCGCGTGCCCGCGCCGCTCAATCCCATTTTGGCGGCTCGATGCGAACGCGCCAACCTGGCGCAACTCGAACGGTCGAGGGTCGGTGTTGGACGGGCGAGCCGGCCCGTCGATGCCCATCGAGCTTTTGAATCGTTCGCGTGCATCCAATGACCCCCGCGCGCGGGGGCCCGCGGCCTTACGCTTCGGGAAGCCCCTCGGCGTTTGGCGCGGGCCTCCGCGCGGTCGGTCCAGATATGCGCCCCGCTCACCCGGTACGGTTCGCGATCGCGTCGATCAGGCTGGTCCAACTCTCGTTCCCGCGGCCCGCGGCGATCATGCGATCGTAGTGCGCCTTGACGGCGCTGGGCAGCCCAACGTCGATGGCAGCTTCCGCGCTGGCGTCGACGATGTGGCTGGCGGTGGCGCCCATCATGATGACATTGGCGAGGTCGCCCGGGTGCCGGCCTTCATCCACATTGCGCGCGGCGCCCGCGAGGTACGACGAGACGCTGTTGAAGTTGTCGACCGCGTACGGCAAAAACGTCTCCGCGGAGACCCCCGCGGCGCGCATGAGCGCGGTGGCGTGCAGGAACGAGGACAATGCCGTTAGGAAGATATCGAGCTGGGCCTGATAGTACAGCTGCGCGAGCGCATGGTCCTCACCTCGATAGTCGGCCCTTCCAATGACCCTCAGGGTTGCTTCGTGAGCGTCGAACAGCGCGCGCGGGCCGCTATAGAAGGCGTACGCCGCCTCCGTCCCGACGACCGGAGCAGGAACCATGACCCCTCCGACGAGGAGTTGGGCATTTCGTTTCGCCAACCACGCGGCCGCCTCGCGCGTCCTTTTCGGGCTGTCGGAGCTGAGGTTGACGACGACGCGGCCCGCGAGAGCATCGCTCGCCCCTTCCAAGATATCGTACATGGCCTGGTAGTCGGTCAGGCTGAGGATGACGAGCTCACTGGCACGCACCGCCTCCGCAACCGTGGTCGCGCGCGTGGCCCCCTTTGCGACGAGCTCGGTCGCCCTGCTCGCGGTCCGATTCCAGACCGTCGTCGGGTGACCTTTGTCCAGAAATGCGTGGACCATGGCCTGCCCCATCGGCCCCAAACCAATGACGGTGACCGGGGTAAGTTTGCTATTCATCGTGCTCTCCTTGCTTTCTCGTGTCGTGACGCCTTGCATGTCGTGAAAGCAAGAATGTGTTTCGATGCGACCTGCGTCGCGCACGATTGGCCGATCGACCAGCACGATCCGACGAATCCGACGGTCGCTAGGCCGCCCCAGCGGTTCCAGCGCGGGGTGCTCGCGCCGCGTGAGCCGCGTGCCATCCGGCCGCGATCGCTCGACTACCTCCATCGCGGCAGAGCGTCGGGGTCATTTTGCACCAATTCGGGCGCCGCTCGGTGGTGCCGCGTCGGACGGAACGAGGGCATGTGCTGCACGCGCCCGCCCTCGCCGACGTACCACACGGAAAGGCCTGCCGCGGCGCTCGAGAACAGAAGCTCGCCATCGCCGAAGAGGTCGCCCGCGGTCCCGGCGATCTCAGTGGCAGAAGGTCACGGTGTAGAGCGTGTCCTTGCGGTCGGCGCCGGCGGCGGATTTATCGACGATCCAGGCCTCGCCCAACCCAAACGTCACGTGATTCGGGTTCGCGTTCGTCGCGATGGTGTCGGTGACCACCCCCTTGTCCACGTCGACGACGGAGACCGTCGCCGCAACCCGATTGACGACGAGCACCTTTCCCGTCCAAGGATCCGCAGCGACGGACTTCGCGCCTTCCCCCGTCGCGATGCGCTTCCTTATTGTACCACTTCGCAGATCGACCACGGAGAGCGTGCCTGCGCCCTGGTCGGCCGTGTAGGCCGTGCGACCATCGCGCGACAACCCAATCGAGATCGTGCCCTTGCCCGCGGGGATGAAACGTACGGTATCGCTTCGGGATGGCACCTCGATGATCTGGCCGTTCTTGTGATCCGCAGCGTAGACGGTGCCCGTCCATTCGTTGACGGCCAACCCGCTGGGGCTCGTGCCCTGCACCGTCACGCGCCGCTTCTCTTCGAAGGTTCGAGTGTCGAAAGCGACAATGGTCCCATCGCCGAGGGAGCTCGCCCAGGCGAGGCCACGGACCTCGTCCACCACGACCTCACGGGCGTGCACGACACCGGGGAGCGAGGCGAGGTGCTCACCCGTCCTTTGACGGTAGACGGCGACCGAGTCGTTGCGGGTATTGGTCACCCAGACGTTATCATGCACGTCGTCGACGGCGACGCCATATACGGCCTCGATCGCGCCCGTCGCGGCATCGGTCACCGGCGGCACATAGGTCGCCAGGATCTCCCGCGTATGCGGATTGACCTTCATGAGCGAAGAGCTCTTGACCGGTGGAAGCCCCTCCGCGGACGTCACCCACAGCACGTCGTTCCGTACCGAGTATGCCGACTGATACAGGCCCACCGCGAGAGGCGAAGAGAGCACCTCCGGCACCGCATGGCCCGGCGTTACCGCCTGCGACGTGCTCGCGATGGACGCGCTTTCCACCGAATCCGCCGGCGCTCCCGCGCACGCGGCGATGATCGGCATCAAACCAAGGGCGAGGCGGGGGACGACGTTTTTGAATGTGACAATCATTTTCATGTGCGCTGGTGGGTATCATATGCGCTGCCCATGTCCCAGCAATAAAGTTCCCCCTCGCTCCCCCTCGCAAACCGATGTTTCGAGAAGGTCGGAAAGCAGCGACCGATCCAAGCCGTCCCGAACGTCGGTAGATGCCGGCCGCCCCCACGATCCAAGGGACGAGCCCGCAGACGGACCTACCGCCGTTACGCGCATCATCCGCACGTGCAGCATTGCGCCACCGACGCCACTCCGCGGTGCTTTTGCCGGCTCGCCCAAAAATCGACGCGCCGATGCTTCGAAATGGCGCCCGCTGCGAGCTCCTCCGCCTTCTTTAACGCGCCCGCGTTACTCGATGGGAAAATTGAAGTAGGTATTGGGGAAGGGTTCGTTCCTCAAGGTAAAGTGCCACCACTCTTCGGCCAACCCCTTGAAACCATGCTTGTCCATGATGCTCTGGAGCAGCATGCGCAGCCCGCGATGCGGACCGGGGAGCGCCGGGTTGTACGCGTGGGATTGCACATCGAAGCAATCGTACCCCGTACCGAAGTCGAGGCTGTTGTCTTTGAATCGCTGGTCGGCCGGGAGCGTACATTCGCGGAGAGGATCTCCCTCTTTGTAGACCTCCTGATCGCCGGCCGGCAGCGAGACGATGGTGAGATCCATCGTGCTTCCACGCGTGTGACCCGATTTCTCGGCAATGTACCCGTCGATGAACAATCGCGATTTGTCCACCGTGGGGTAGAACTCTTTCTTCATTTTCGTGTCAGCGAGATCTTTGGCCCACTCGACGAAGTGGTCCACCCCGCGCTGCGGGCGATAGCAATCGTAGACCTTGAGCGAGAGATTCATGGGCTTGAGCTCCGCCTGCACCCGGGCCAGCGCGGTGGCGGCAGGCTTGGTCAAATAGCACTTCGGTGCGTTGTAGCCCCGCACCTGTTTCCCCACGAAATTGTGGACCCCGTAATAGCGCATTTCAACGATGATCGTTGGATCGACGTCGGCGATCGAGACGAATGCCCAGCTGGGGCGGTGCGTGAGATCCCGGTCCGTCAGCGATTCCTCACCTCCCTCCGTGCTCGCTGCAGCCCCACCGCCTTCTCGCCCCGCGCACGCGGGCAAAAAGAACATACTTACGCTCGCAACGATGACCGAAGCAAGTTGCATCCGGAGATTAAGGCGCGCCTTCGTCATGGGACTCCTCCTTCGTGCTGTCGATTTTCGTATCCGGAACTATTTTTGATCTGACCCGATCCGCAATTGTCGCGCTACGGAATGGCTGGTTAGAAATGCCCGACGATACTCGCGCCAGCAGGGGTCAATCGCGCGGTCGCCTCGACCGACGACGTCTTCGACTTGAAGACCGAGAGATACAGCGCGACCCCACCGGCCACGATGGTCGCGGCCGTCAGCACGTCCGCCGTGACGGAGAGCGTGCGCGTCTTGCTACGTGCGTCGTCGATCTCCGACCTGGTCACCCCTCGGCGACCGATGGTGTCGTTCTCGGAGGAGTCGGCCTTGAGCGCCAGAAATCCAGTGACGCCCGCGCCGATGGCGAGCGCGCCGGTGGCGGCCCACGCAATGTACGGTGCATAGTCCGTGTCCGCTTTGGGGGTCTCTTGCGACCGCGGCGGATCGGTGAGCTCCAGGTTGACCTGAGTATTTTCGCTCCCCACGAACACGATGGATTTGGTTGCCGGGAACAGGCCCTGCTTCGTCGCCGAGATTTTGCGGCGGCCAGGGTTGACCAAGATCTTGTCGGGGAGCGGCGATTGCGCGACCGCCACGTCGTCGACCGTAATGGTCGCTCCCGAGACGTTGGTGGTAATGGTCACCGACGCGATGTTCGGTTTGAGGTCGGCAATTTGCTTGTTCACCTCCGCGCGCCGCTCCTCGCCGATTTCGGAGCCACCCTCGCTCAGATAACGCTCCAACGCGCGAAGCGCCTCGACGTAATCGTTCGTGGCCTGGTAACAAAGGCCGATGTTGTAGAGAATGCGATAGCTCGGGGCGAGCGCGTACGCCCGCTCGAACTCCGCGCGCGCCGCAGGTGCATTCCCTTCCTCGTAGATCTTCATGCCGCGTGCGTAGCGTGCGCGCGCCTCGTCCATCTTCGAAGATGGAGCGGAGCGCCCGCTCGGTCCGGTGGGCTCCTGCGCGAAGCTCGCGATCGGCGCCGAGGCGATGATCAGCGCGACGACGAGCGAAATGCGACGAAATTTCCTGTTCATCCCCATACCGCCTTCCATCTCACTTCAGGCTCGCACAACCCGTTTTATCGCCGACCAGCTGATGGGCGTTGCGGTCCCATGTCATGCTGAACTTCCACTCGTACGACCCGGGGTTGGCTACGGATTTGTCGAGGCAAACCACGGATGTCTCCGTCGGTGAGTCACCGGTGCTCAAATCGTAATCGAGCAAGGAGTAGAGGCCGTTGAGGTTGACGCTCTGCCCCGCCGCCAGGCGCTGCTTGATTTGTGCAACGTCCGTCGGGCCGACATTGAATGGATCGCCGGTCAGGAGGCGCGGCATGGCTTCGGCGATCGCCTTGCCCGTCAGCGGGCGCGTCGGGTTCTTTTGGGCCGCCGCGAACATGGCATAGATCATCGAGTAAACGCTATCGTACTCGACCACGTAGTTGTTGAGACCCGAGGCCACCGGATCCTCTTTCGGATCCGTGTACGCGGCGCGATAATTGAGCAGGAAGTCGTTGTACATTCGCGCATTCCAGGGGGCATAGTCGACGGCCACGATCCGCTGTCGAAGCTCCTCCCGCTTCGTCTCCATGGCGGGGAGCGCGAGGTACGCGGTGGCCCGCTCGATCGTCGGCGAGGCGATGACGTAGATCGGTTTGTAGGACGACGTGCCCCAGCGAGACACCCACTGGCGTTCGATGGCCGGCGCGATCCCTTTCGGGCTCTCTTTTTCGGCCTCCCAAAAGTCATTTCCCTTGTTCGTCGCGACGATGATGTGCGGGTGGTATTCCAAGAGATCGTTTGCGATCTTCGAGAGGTCGACGCCGGCGTCGTCGTTCGACGAGGTGTGGCTGAACTTCCTGAAGTGGTCGCTGGCGGCGTTTTGGCTCGCGTTCTTGCCCCCATTGAAATGGAGCTCGGCTTGAACGCTATCGCCGGTGGAGCTGAATACGACCCCGGTGCTGGTGACGAGCGCGACCTTGATGGGGTCCGACATGGGTGGATTCGTCGCTGCCCTGATCTTGGCCTCCACGAGCTGGACGATGGCCGCCTGCGCCGGGGCTTGAAGAGGGGTGGGCGAGATGCTTCGCCACACGAGCCCTTGATCGTCGAGGGAGGAGATCAAGGGCGAGAGCGACAGATTCGGCATCAGGAATATGCCGTTGGGAACGACATACTGCGGTACGACGATGTTGACGGTGATGGAGCTGTAGGCGTTGGTGATGATGCCCTGAATCCCCAGATCTTTGACGATATGATCGTACGAATGCAGCAGTCGGATGTTGTCGGGCTCACCCGCGACCTGCGATTCATCGCACTCGACGCCGATGATCGGTCGCGGGATGCCGTTCGGACCACCGGGCAGCCCCACGAGCGAGCGATTCAGCTCGTTCACCCCCATTTCAATCATATTGTACGAGATCTTTTGGGCGTCCGACTCCGAGCCGGTTTTCAGCCCGGTGAACGCGAACAGCACCGCGTTGTCCTTCATCTTCGCGTCGTGCGGTATGAGCGTATTGCACTCCGCGGTGAAGACGGGCACGCAGGGGCTCCCCGGTTTCTTGCAAATGTGAGGGGCACCATTGTTCTCGGCCGTGCACTTCTCGTTGGACGTACAGCCTGCGACATTGACGTCGACGCACACGCCGTCCGTCTGGGAACAAACCGTTTGCTGGAACGCCGACCCTCGCGACGTGCAATCGAAGTCCGTGCTGCATTGGTACTCGTTGCTGCGGAAGGCGAGCGTGCAGCTGGATGACCCGATGCTCACCGCAAGAGCAACGAGAGCCAGCGAACGTAGGGTACGCGCTCCAAGTTTCATCTTAATGCCCATGGATTCATGTCCTGCTCAATAAGAGAACCGAAATTGGATGAGTTTCGGTGAGAGGTGGGAGTGAAAGCTGCGAGATGCAAGGTGCGGGGTGCGAGATGCGAGGCGCGAGCTCGAGCGATCGAGGCCAATGGATTGGACGATGTGCGCTCGGCGGTGAATGCAGGCTATTTCCTCCAAGGGTCTTCTTTGTCGAGAGCTTTGCCCCGAGTCATCCCCGACGCGGGTAGCGGTGAGGGCGTGGGCGGCGCCGTCGATGCCTGCAGTGCAGGCGCTGTTGGGAGAGGCAGCGTCGCCACGGGTAGAGCTTGCGTCGCGTTGGCGGCGGGCGACGGTTGCGCGTGCGGGCGGCCCGCGGGCGGGCGCCATTGCGGAGCCGGTGCACGGCGCTCGCGTTCGAGGCTCACGTCGACGTGAACGCTCGCCGCGCGAAACGACACGACCACGGTTTTGGTCACGAAGCCTTCGGACTCGACGCGCACCGTATGATCGCGGCCATCGCGAGCAAAGGTGCCGCGCGGCGGCTTGCTCATCAACGCCTTGTCGTCGAGGAAGACTTGCGCGTTGCTCGGAGAGAGGTCGAACGTCACCTCCGTCTCCAGCTCCTGCTTTGGTTCGATCGGGGCTGCTGCCGACGTCAGGACGAGGCTGGCGACGGGAGCGGTGGCAACGGCCGCGGGCACCGGTGAGCGCGCGACGAAGGCGGCTACGATGAGCGCCAACGCGACGACCACGCCGGCTCCGGCCACACCCCAGTTGGTTCGAGGCCTGCGTATCGTGGGCGCGACCAAGGTCGGCACGGATTTGTTGCTCCCCGTTTCGATGACCGCGCTCACGGGCTCCAGCCGCGCTAGTGGCGCGATGCTCGCGCGCCCCGTGATCGATGGCGGCGGAGCCGACAAGCACGCATCGATGGCGGCTCGCACCTCTTTGCGGCGCTCGGCAAAGACGCGACTCACGAGGGCCGATACATCCGTGTACTTGGCCCCCCCGAGGGTCGTGAGGAGCTCCTCGAGATCCGCGTGCAGCGCCTCGGCCGTCGGATAGCGCTGCTCGACATCGACGGCCATGGCCTTCTTGCAGATCCGAACGAGTTCCTCCGGCGTCCCCGGGAGCGGTACCGGGGCCGGGATCTCACGCGCGGCGAGGCGCTGGAGCACTTCCATCTCGCTAGCCCCCAACCAGAGTCGTTGGCCATTGATGATGCGCCATAAAATGGCCCCGACCGAGAAGATATCGGCGCGCCGATCGATGGTGTTGGGGGAGATGAGCTGCTCGGGCGCCATATAAGCGATTTTCCCCTTGATGGTGCCCGCTTCCGTGTGGCTTTTGGAGTCGCTCGCCTTGGCGATGCCGAAGTCGAGCAGCTTGATGGCACCGTCGTAGGTGACGAAGATGTTCTGCGGCGAGACATCGCGATGGATCACGTTCAGCGGTGTACCGTCGAAATCGTTGAGCTCGTGCGCGAAGTGAAGCCCCGTGCATGCATCCGCGAGGATCCGCAACATGATCGGTAACGGGCGCTTGTAGGCTGGGAGCCGGAGCAATAGCGCGTCGAGGCTGTGCCCTTCGAGGTACTCCATCGCAAAGAAGTACCGTTTGCCGTCGAACCCCACCTCGTTCGTTTGGGCCACGTTCGGATGGTTGATACGCGCCGAGAGCCGCGCCTCGTCGAGAAACATGGTGCAAAACTGGGAATCGTTCGCCAGCTCCTCGCGCAGGAACTTGAGCACCTGCAGCTTATTGAAGCCGCCAGGCCTTTGAATGACCGCGAGCACGACGTCCGCCATGCCTCCACGCCCGAGCTCGAGGATGAGGCGATAGGTCATGGCGTCCCTTTTGAAAAGGCGACTTGCATGGTCGGCGGATGGATCAAAATCATTCACGGTCGTATCCGGCGGGCCCTCGAGCACGAATGTCAGCGAAAAAGATCTGCTCGTAACGGCGCCAGCGTTCGAGCGAGGCTGCCCCCGGTTCGCGCGGGGACGGGTGAGCCGAATGATGCGAAGGGTTGGACTGCACGTTGGCAATCATGACGCCCAGTCCCAAGCATGATCGGTGATTGATGCTAGCTCGCATTCATTCGTCCACCTGGATCCATCACCGTCTTCAACTGGCCGGAGAGCTCCTACTTGACGTCGTGCGCCACGCTGCTCCCGGCGCGGACGCCGGTACGCACTCGAGCGACTCGGACGGTCTCACGCACCAAGTTCAGTCGCTTCGATTTTTTGTCGCCATCGCGCTCCGTTTGAATGTGATTTTCGCTTTGGATGTCGCTGGTTACGTTCGATTTGTTGGAGCTCATGAATTTCACCTCGCCTGGAATACAGTTACCGGATGGTCCGTGGTGTTTACATTATGAATCGTTTTTGCGGCGCGCTGGCAGACGCGTGACGCGTGACGAAGAACGGGCGCCTCACGTCAATGAGCCAATTGATCCGGCACGACCAGCAAGACCAGCACGAAACGATCGGATCGACGCGCGCCAACGCTCGTACGGAAGACGGTTACGTATCGTTCGATGCTGGCATCGAAAAAGGACCCCCTTGAGCGCGTGCATAATGGGTTATGGCAAATGATTTCGCAAGAGACAATTGGAGCGAGCTAGAAGATTTTTTGCGACCGCAATATCGCTGCGGCCGTCCACACCGAGTTGCCGAGTGATCGATTCGATTGCGCCTCATCCGAGGAATAGCATTTGCGCAATGCCAATACACATTTTTATAACGTACGGATGTGATGTCCCTTCGAGCAAATTTCACATCGAATGCTTATGACCTGGCCATGCTCGACAACGATCCGAGATCAAAATGCCCTCGATGGATTAAAAAAAAGCCACGCACTCTTCGCGTCGCATCGGGCGCGTTGGCCGTAACGCCGTGGCGTTCGAGACCTCACGTGCGATGCGAGCAGGCATCACTTCCCGGCTCAGATTGATCGGTCGCTATCGGATCCAATGCGGGAGCTCATACCAATCCGATTCGTTGCTCGGGAAGAGCGGGCTGCCGGCACTGACCGGAAGTCACCTTGGACAAACGGTCGACGACCGGAATCATCGACGTCCAGCGCACGGACCGCTCGTCAATGCCCGCGGTCCTTCAGGGCTATGGTGATTGTGGCACATCATCGACACGAGCTTCGGCCTTCGATCGCGTATGATTCGAGCGCGGCGACGTTCGCGCCGCGGGCGACTTACCCTATGTCGTGCACATTCTTTAGCGCGTCGCGAGTTTGGCGTGTCCTAAATTCACATCGGCGAGATCGGCCATGTATTGTACCTCCTCCGCAGACAGGGGTCCGCGCGCGAGCCCGTCCAGCGACTCGCGGAGCTCGCGCGCGGTGCGAAAGGAGCACAGGAGACCGTCGAAAGCCGCGCTGGTCAGCGCAAAGCGATAGTAATCGGGCACTTCGGGATACCAGTGGTCGCCGGCCAATCCGAGCTCGGCGAACCGCTCCTTGGTGACATACGCATGCGTGCTCGAAAAATTGTAGAGCCGTGAGCCGGGCGCGCGCGGGGATAGAAACACGTCTTTTTCGGCGTTTCGATGGGAGGGATTGTAGCGAATGAATGCGACATCCACGAGCGACTCCTCGAGCGCGCGCATGCTCACCCGGCGATCGTGGAACGTTGCCCCCGTCGCCCGCACGCCCGGAACGTCTCCATCGCGATGGCCCCGGTATGCGGGCAATCGTTCCAGAAAATCTCGTTCGTATGCGCCGCCGATGACGGTGACGTCCAGATGGTGAAGCCCGTGGACGGAGTCGAGGACCTCGTGGAACGGCAGCACCGTAAACTCCACTTGTGTGACATACGAGACGGCCAGCACACATACCTGGTCCCGTACATGGGGCCCGCGCTCGAAGAGCAACTCGAGCCCCCGTCGCAACGACGCATAGAGTGGCCAGTGCATGTCCGCGGACACGAAGAAGGCATTGATGCCCGCGTCAAAAGCTGCGGGAACGACATCCGGTGCACCGACCCACCCGATCACGAAGGGACTGATTGGAATGGAGTGCGCCCCCAGCAGATACCGCTGAGTCGGCGCCGGAAAGGAACGAAGAACCGGTCGCTCAATTGTTCGGTCGGAGGTTGACATTGGGAAATGCTGTCCAATGTATCGCAAGTACGCAGACGAGTAGTCCACGATTGCGCGAGGCTCGAAAAACGAACATGATTCATGAGCTCGTACATCACGGCGAATGTGTGGTTCGCACACCGCTTCTTCCTTTCGACGTGCTCCTGGATCATTTGACGCGGGAACGTTTGCGCGCGGTGGTCGAGAACCCCATCGTTCGGGAAGCCCTATTTCTCGCGTCCCCTACCCTCGATGCGGCGCTCGATGCCTGGCTCGAGACCCCAAACGCCCCACGGGCGAGCCATGTAGAAATCGTCCTCTTCCGATACGTGTCGCGCATGGCAACTCGCCCAACTCCATTTGGGCTATTCTCCGGATGCGCGGTCGCGCGCATCGCTCCGTCCACGTCGCTCGCCGTCGGCGTCCCACGCGAATGCCGGCGAAGCTCTCGACTCGATACGCACTATTTGACGCTGCTCGCCGAGAGCATCCAAGGTGATCGGGCCGTTCGCCAGGCGCTGCGGGTTCAGGCGAATTCGTCCATCACGCGGGGCGAAGATGAACTGCGGTACGTCGAGGCAACCATGGACACCTCAACCCGTGCCCGCCAATTTCATCTCGTGATGGTGGACCCCATCCCAGAGTTGGCAGTCGCCCTCGACGCCGCACATAAACCAACGACATGTAGGGAGATTTGCGACTCGATTGTGCGCCATGACTCGGAGGTGTCCCGCGAAGAAGCCGCCGCATTCGTCGACGCCTTGTTGGACGCGCAAATCCTCGAATCGAAGGTTCACCCCGCCGTGACCGGTGAAAATCTTTTGGGCGCATATGCCAACGCGCTCACCGCGACGGGCGCTACGAGCGCGATCGGCGAGCGGCTGATGAGCGTTGAGCGTGCCCTGGACCGCCTCGACGGGTTCGGGCTCGGCGCCCCGCGCGACGCATATCGGGCGATCGCCGCGGAGCTCGAGGAGCTCCCGGTCCAGCCCGATCCCGCACGTCTTTTTCAGGTCGACCTCTTCAAGTCGAGCGCGGGATTGCATGTCGGCGAATCCGTGGTAGCCGAGGTACGACGGAGCATTGCCTTGCTCCATGGGATGACCCCCCACCGTGGAACCGCCGCGATGCGATATTTTCGCACGCGGTTCGAGGAGCGTTATGGTGAGCGCGAGATTTCCCTCGCCGAGGCCCTCGACGACGAGGGTGGGTTGGGATTCGATTTGCCTGGGGTCGCCGCGGCCGATCCATCGCCGCTCCTCGTTGGCTTGGTGCTGCCGGACCTGCAGGGAAAGGAACCCGCGATAAGCCTCCCAGACCGACGAAAGCTTCACCGCGTGCTCGGACTACTTGCATCGGGGGAGCGCGAATGGGCACTCGACGACGCGGATCTCGCCGCCCTCCAGGTGACGCACCCTGCCCCGCTACCCGACGCGCTCGCGGCGCTGGTCTCCATTGGTGCGCGCTGCAGCGAGGCGGTCGACCTCGGTGAATTCCAACTTTGTGTGCACGATGTCGGCGGCCCATCCGGTGCGAAATTGCTCGCGCGATTCTGCCATGGCGACCCTGCGATCCGCGCCCTGGTCGGCCACCATCTGCGCGCAGAAGAGCGACTCCGCCCCGAGGCGATTTTCGCAGAGATCGTCCACCTTCCCGAAGGCCGGCTGGGTAATATCCTTTGCCGCCCCGTCCTTCGTTCCCACGAAATCCCTTATCTGGGCGTCTCGGGAGTGCCGAGCGAGCAGCAGATCCCGATCGACGATCTTCGCGTATCCGTGCGCGGCGGCGCCGTCAGGCTGCGATCCGCGCGCCTCGGTCGCGAGGTCTTGCCGCGACTCTCGAGCGCGCACGATCATTCGTCCGCGTCGCTCGCGGTCTATCGATTCCTCTGCGAGCTCCAATACGAGGGTGTCGCGAGCTCCTTGCATTGGGATTGGGGGCCGCTCGAAGGCGCGCCCTTTTTGCCGCGTGTGCGGCAGGGCCGCGTCATCCTATCGCTCGCGACGTGGACGGTGGAGAACGACGACGTCGAACACCTCGCTCGCGACGCAGCGTACCGCGCCCGCCGCGGTCTGCCGCGTTGGGTGTGCGTCGTCGAGGGCGACCATCTTCTTCCACTCGACCTGGAGACCGAGACGGCCGCCCCGCAATTGGTCGCGCTCGCACGAGGCCGCGAACGCATCCGCCTTCGGGAGCTCTTTCCCAGCCCCGAGAACATGTGCGCCGCCGGCCCGGACGGACGCTACGCGCACGAGATCATCATCCCTCTCGTACGGGCGAAACCGTCGACGCCCAAGTCGCTCCGCCCGATCTGCGCGCCGTCGATCGCGCGGACATTCTGCCCGGGCACGGAGTGGCTCTACATGAAGCTCTACACCGGTCCCGCGTCACAGGACCGCGTGCTCCGTGCCATCATCGCTCCAGCCTTGAACGAGCTGCGCGCCGGGCGAGCCATCGAACGCTGGTTCTTCATTCGTTACGCGGACCCCGAACCACACCTGCGCGTTCGGTTCCAGGGCGATGCGGACCGACTTCTGCGCCATGTTCTCCCGCTTCTCCGCGATCGGCTCGCGCGGCCGCTCGCGTCGGGTCGTGTGGCGCGCTACCAGTTGGACACCTACGAGCGCGAAATCGAACGCTATGGGGGGTCGCGGACCATGCTCCTCGCGGAGCAAATCTTTTGCGCAGACAGCGACCTCGCGCTGGCAATCGTGCACGCGACGACCGGTGATGCAGGCGCCGACATTCGCTGGCGCGCAGCGCTTTACGGGATGCACATGATCCTCACCGACGCCGAGGTCGGCCACGATGCGCGTCGGGCGCTGGTCGCGCGCGCGCGCGACGCATTTGCAGCGGAGCATCGTCTGGACACGCCGGCTCGGCGTTCCCTCGGGGCGCGCTATCGCACCGAACGAGCCGACGTCGAGCGGCTGCTCGGCGGTGCGCCGATCGACGACGATGGGCTCGGCGCGTTGATGCCCATGTTCCGAGCTCGTTCCGCGACCCTCGTCCCCTTGCTCTCCGAGCTGCGAAAACTACGCGACGCAGGGGAGCTGGAAGCACAATGGGATGATCTCCTGCGCAGCTTCATTCATATGCACGTCAATCGCATCATTCGTGACAACCAACGCCCCCACGAGCTCGTGCTCTATGAATTTTTGCTCCGTACCTACGAATCGATGGCGGCGCGAGCGCGAACGTCGGCTCCTTCGAGGGGTCGATCGCATGACGGCGCCGTGCCCATCGAGCCAGCGTAGCCCGGAACGCCATGTCCAATGCATTTTCACGCACCCTCCGCGCGCTCGATCGAAGCTCCATGGAGCGCTCGCACGTCCCCGCATTTGCGGCCATCGTCGTTCTTGCCGCGTGGACGGCTTGGTTGCTCCTGGCCAAGCTCTCCGTCTACGAAACCAGCGAGGCGGCGCGGCTCGAAGTTACCCGCGCGACGCACGCCTTCGATGCGCCCATCGCCGGGCGCGTCGTGAAAACGAGCTTCGCCCTCGACACCGACGTCACGGAAGGCGACATCCTCGTGGAGCTCGACGCCGAGCCGCAGCGACTCGCCCTCGGCGAAGCCAATGCAAAGGCCGCGAGCATCACCTCGAGGCTCGCGGCGACCCGGGCGGAGCTCGATGCCGAGAAGCAGGCGCTGGCCCACTTTCGACACCAGGGAAAGGCGACCATCGACGAAGCGACGAGCCGCGTCGAGGAAGCTCGAATCGCGAGCGCACACGCGCGCGATGAATACGAACGAATCGACCGCCTGCAGAAGAACGGAGCGATTCCGGAGATCGACGCGGTCCGCAGCAAGGCCGATGCGCAGGGCAAGTCGGCCGCGGAGGCCGCGCTTCGCGCTCAGCAGAGCAAGCTCGAACGCGAATGGATCACGGGGCAATCCGACCGCGGTACCCAGATCGCGGCCCATCGACTCGACGTCGTCCGCCTCGAAGGCGAGCTCGCCCAATTGACCGCCCAAATCGAATCCCTCCAGCACCAGATCGAGCGACGCCATGTTCGGGCACCGGCGAGCGGGCGAATCGGAGAAATCAGCCATGTGGGCCCGGGCTCCTATGTCGAAGAGGGGGACCGCATGGGCACCATCGTCGCAAAGGGCGATTTGCGCGCCGTCGCCGAGTTCAAACCCGCGTCCGCGTTTGGACGGATCCGCACGGGCCAACCGGCGCGCATCCGATTCGATGGATTCCCCTGGACCGAATATGGAGAAACACAGGCGCAGGTCGCTGGCGTCGCCGCCGAGGTGCGCGATGGGCGCGCGCGGGTCGAGTTGACCATCACCACCGTCAACGACCGGATCCCGGTGCAGCATGGCCTCCCCGGCAACGTAGAAGTGGAGGTGGAGCGCACCACGCCCGCACGGCTCATCTTGCGCGCCGCCGGGCAGCTCGTTCATCGGCCGGGTGCCCCGCTCTCCGAGCCTCCCCCGTCCCGTGCCCCCTTACCGCGTATTACCCGACAATGAAGCGCCGGTTTTTGGCGCCCGAGGTGATTCAAACGTCGCAGATGGATTGCGGCCCTGCCGCGCTGACATCGCTGCTCACCGGACTCGAAATCCCGGCGAGCTACGGGCGACTTCGGGAGGCTTGCCAGACGAACGTGGATGGTACGTCGATCGACACGCTGGAGGAGCTCGCCGTGCGTCTCGGGCTGGACGCCCTGCAAACCATATTGCCAATCGACCACCTCATGGCCGGCGATCCATTTCCCTGCCTGCTCGTCACCAAAGATCCAGCGGGCGCGCCGCACTTCGTCGTCGCGTGGCGTCGCGTCGGCGAACGAATCCAGCTCATGGATCCCGGGCGCGGCCGGCGCTGGATCGATTTCGCGACATTGCGCGATACGACATTCATCCATCGAACACCGGTCTCCGCAGAGACGTGGCGCGCGTGGGTCGCGTCGGAGGAGTCGGAGCGCGCATTCGCGTGCGCCTTCGCCCGGCTCGGCGTTCGCGCCGGGAGAGCGCGCCTCGTCCAAGCGGCGCAGCGCGATCCAACCTGGCGCTCCTATGCGGCGCTCGACGCTGCGCTGCGCATGGCGCAATCGCTCCTCGCGAAAGATGCCATCGAGCGCGGCCCACAGGCTGCCTCGCTCGTGTCCTCGCTGTTCGAGCAAGCCATTCGAGACCTGCATCCCGCCATTCCCCAGGAAGCGACGCGCTCGACCATACCCGACGTCTATTGGTCCGCCACCCCCGCCCCGCCGTCCTCGGAGGGCACGGAGCAGGTGATGCTCCAGGGCGCCGTGCTCGTACGCGTTTTGGGCCGGCGGTCGAAATCGGATTTACGCGCGTCTCCCGAGCTCGATGCCGTCCTTCGCGAACCGCCTCCGCGGCCACTTCGTCATCTGGCGACGATGTTGCGTAAAGACGGTATTCTTGGCCCCACCGTGCTCGTTTTGTCGCTCGTCGCCGCGACCCTCGGCGGCGCGATCGAGGCGTTGGTCCTCCGCGGCACCTTGGAGATCGGCCGCCAGCTCGGGGCCGTGGAACAAAGGCTGGCAGGCACGCTCATGCTCGCCATGCTCTTCGCCCTCCTCCTCGTGCTCGATCTGTCATTTGCCGGCGGTGTGCTTCGCATGGGTCGCCACCTCGAGACACGGCTGCGCGTGGCCTTCCTCTCCAAGATTCCGCGCCTGCAAGACCGATATTTTCAGAGCCGCCCCGCGTCGGACATGGCGCATCGCTGCCACGCGATTCACCCGGTGCGCGAGGTCCCTCCGCTCGGCGGCCGGCTTCTGCGGAGCGTCCTGGAGCTCCTGGTGGTCGCGACCGGGCTCATTTGGATCGACCCCGAAAGCTGGCTACTCATCGCATTGGCGGTGGCCGTGTCGACCATGGGACCTTGGTTTGCCCAACGCTCGACGTCCGAGCGGGATCTGCGCGTGCGCTCGTTCGACGGCGCGCTGTCGCGCTACTACCTCGATGCCTTGCGGGGGCTCATGCCCGTGCGCGCGCATGGGGCCGAGGCAGCCTTACGCCGCGAGCAGGCCGCGACGGCGATGGAGTGGGCGCGGGCGGGCTTCGATCGGCTGCGCGCCTCGGTCGGTATCGACGCGATTCAGCAGATCGTCGGATCCACGCTCGCCGTCCTCGTCGTCTTTGCCTATTTGGTCCATTCGCCCGAGCCAGCGGCCATGCTGCTTCTCGTCTATTGGGCGTTGAATGTCCCGGCGCTCGGGCAGGAAATCGCGCGCACGGCGCTCCTCTATCCGTCGATGCGCAATCGGCTCCTTCGCTCGAGCGAGCCGCTCGGAGCGCTCGAGGACGACGAGGCGTCCGCGCCTTCACCTGCCTTGCCGCGCGACGTCGCCCCCGATGCGCACATCGTCTTTCGCGATGTCTCGGTGCGAGCCTCGGGGCACACGATCCTGGACGGCGTGAACCTGTCCATCCCCAAAGGGTGCCACCTCGCCGTCGTCGGCGCTTCAGGCGCTGGAAAATCGAGCCTCGTTGGCCTCCTCCTCGGTTGGCATCGCCCCGCTTCGGGCGAGGTGTTCGTCGACGGTGCACCGCTTCGAGGCGCGCACCTCGAACGCGTACGCGGCGAGACGGCATGGGTCGATCCGTCCGTCCAACTGTGGAATCGCTCGCTGCTCGCGAATCTTGAATATGGCGCAAGATCGAATGCCCAGGGTCGAATGGCGACCGTCCTCGAAGACGCGGAGCTCTTGGGGCTCGTGGAGCGATTGCCCGATGGCCTCCAAACGACGCTCGGCGAAGGAGGCGCGCTGGTCTCCGGCGGCGAGGGACAACGCGTGCGCCTCGGTCGTGCCCTGATGCGCGCGGATAGCCGCTTGGTCCTCCTCGACGAAGCTTTCCGCGGTCTCGACCGCGATCGACGCCGCGCCTTGGTGACGCGCGCGCGCGAGCGATGGCCAGCGGCCACGGTTCTGTGCGTGACCCACGACGTGAGCGAGACCCGCACATTCGATCGCGTTTTGGTCATGGACGAGGGGCGCGTCGTCGAGGACGGCACGCCTCTGGAGCTCTTGGGGCGTGAGGGCTCACGGTACGCGGCCATGATCCGAGCCGACGAAGATGCACACCGGACCATTTGGAATGCAAAGGAATGGCGGCGCGTGACCGTCCGGGATGGGCAACTCTCCGAACGCGCGCCTGCCGCCCACGACGAGGCCGGCGCGTGAAGCTCGATGACTCCCTGAGCTGGCCGATGGATCGCGCAGGCGAGGCGATGGCCACGCTCGCGAAGGCCGCGCACCTTTCGCCAACGGCGAAGGGACCAACGACCCTCGGCGTGGAGGATACTGCGCGCACCTTGGGACTTCAGGCGGACCGACTCGTCGTGAGCTTCGCAGAGGTCGAGGCACGGGTATGCAACGCAGCCCCCGCGCTCCTCCGAATCGGTCCGAGCGATGCACCACGGATCATCGCGCTCATCCAATCGAACCTCGAACGCGCACGCATCGTCACCCCCGACCACAGCGTACGCGCGGTCTCCCTCGATGCCGTGCGCGACGCGCTCTTCGTCGACGCGGAGCACACCCACGGCGGCCCCGTCGACGCGCTCCTCGAGCGCATTCCTCTTCCGCCGCGACGGCGCGCGCTCGCCCGCCGCGCATTGCTGCGCGAGCACGTCGGAGCACGGCTGCGCGATGCCGGATGGACGATACGTTTATCCCCTTCCGCGCCATTCCTCCGTCAACTTCGGAGTGCTGGAGTATTGCGAACGCTTCGCGCCATGATCTTGGCGCACGCCGTGAGCCTCGTCCTCTCGCTCTTCGCGTGGTGGGTCATCGGCCAAAGCGTGCTCGCTGGACACCTGGACCGCGGCTGGCTCGCGGCCTGGGCGCTGCTTCTCCTCACGTCGATCCCAATTCGCGTACTTACCATTTGGTGGCAAGAAACCGCGAACATCGGCGCTGGATTGTTGCTCAAAGAACGAATCCTTTTTGGCGTGTTGCAGCTGGATCCCGAGGAGGTCCGCCGCCAGGGAATGGGCGAGCTGGTGGGGCGCATCATCGAGATCGACGCGCTCGAGGAGCTCGCGATGCGCGGCGGATTCGTCAGCCTGGCGGCGTTCATGGAGCTCGCCATCACGATTTTCGTTCTGGCGCTCGGGCCTGCGGGCATCGCGTCGGTGCTCCTCTTCGTCGCCTGGCTCGCATTCGCAGGCCTGCTCGTGCGACGTCTTACCGTTCAATGGCTCGCGTGGTCACGCGCTCGAATTGCCATGACCAACGACACCGTCGAGCGAATGCTCGGCCACCGTACGCGGATCGCGCAGGAGCCGCCCGGCGATTGGCACGTCGAGGAAGATGGCGCCCTCGCCGCATATTCCGAGCACGCGCGGCGCGTCGATCGGACCAGCGCCCTCATCGCCGGTTTGCTCCCGCGCGGATGGCTCCTCCTCGGCCTGGCCGCGCTCGGGCCCGCGTTGGTCGCGCAGTCGGCCTCGACCAAAGAGCTCGCGGTCGGAATCGGCGGCGTGCTCCTGGCGCGCAATGCGCTCATGCGTATGACGGCGGGGCTCACGTCCCTCGTCGCCGCGTTCGCGGCATGGCGGCAGGCCGCGCCGCTCTTTCACGCTGCCGCGCGATCCCATCCGGCCCCGGCGACGGATCCCCGAACCACGGACCACGAGCGCATCGAGCCAGCGCGCGCAGATGGGGCGGTCCTCGACGTACGCCATGTCGCATTTCGCTATCGCCCCCATGGCCGAGCGGCGCTCCAAAACGTCACGCTGCGCATTTGCCATCGCGACCGCGTGCTGGTCGAAGGCCCCTCGGGCGGAGGCAAATCGACGCTGGGCTCCCTCCTCGCCGGCTTGCGCACGCCCGAATCGGGGCTGCTTCTCTTCGGCGGGCTGGATCGAGCGTCGTGGGGCGCTGGATCCTGGCGCCGGCGCATTGCGGCCGCGCCGCAGTTTCACGAAAATCATACGTTGTCGGACACGTTTGCTTTCAATTTGCTCATGGGCCGGCGCTGGCCACCCCAAGGAGACGATCTCCTCGAGGCGGAAGCCATATGCCGCGAGCTCGGTCTCGGCCCCCTGCTGGGGCGCATGCCCGGCGGCTTGATGCAGCGGGTCGGCGAAACAGGTTGGCAACTCTCGCACGGCGAACGAAGCCGCCTTTACATGGCCCGCGCTTTATTGCAATGCGCCGAAGTCGTGATTCTGGATGAGAGCTTTGCCTCGCTGGATCCCGAGACGAAGACCTTGGCGCTTCGTTGTGCTTTGAAACGGGCGCCGTCGCTCGTCGTGATCGCGCATCCATGACCGTTCTCACCCTGGGAGCACGACGGGAGCGGGCACCTTCGCACCGGGCGTGCGCCACTTGACGCAGACTCCGTAGCCATGGGCGATCGTGTAGCCCAGCTCGACCCTCAGGTGCACGATGGCATCGCACCCGAGGTCACGCCCGCGCGCCCGCAGCGCGCTCACCACGTCTTCCGCGGTGGCGTCGCCGTCGTAGCCGACGGCTTGAAGCATGGCGAGCTCGTAGAAGTCCTCGGGCACGGCCTGCTCGTCCATGTAAACACGGACGTCGTCGCTCACGAGGCCGCGGGGCTCGCGCAGAACCACCGCATGCACATCCGTGTAGCCGCTGCAGCCCGCGGCGCCGGCGATCGAGGGCGCGGCGAAGGCCGCAACGAGCGCGGCGCGAAGGGAGCCGGTGCGATGGATCATGGATTTTCCTCGAATGGAGCCGAAGCCGCTTTCCCCGGAACATCGGGCTGATTCGGCGCACGCAGGGCGTGTCCCCGCATGCTGACGACCATGATCTCGCGCGGATAGGGATAGGTGGCCGACGCGCCGAGGCATGCGTCACGCGGGCCGCACGTGTATCCGATGCCCCTCGCCATGTAGCTGACGATCTGAAAGCGCGCGCTGACCTGCTCAATCCACGCCGCGTTGCCTCCGAGCTCCGCCACCCGGCGCGCAAACTCGGGCAGGAGCGTCTCGACCGCCGAATTGTCGCCTCGCGCCTGCACCTCGACGATCCCGAGATCGTCCGCGCCGGGCGGCGGCGACATGGTGTAGATGCCGACCGCGCCCGAGCGCGCCGGTAGCTTCAGCGCTCCGGTGCGGCTCGCATTCGAGCGCATCGCTGGGGAGCAGCCCATGGCGGCAAAAGAGAGGGTCGTTGCGCATACGATGGAGATAAAGCAGCGCACGGATAGCAGCATCGTCGAATTCACGATGTCCGCAAGCTTCTTTTCCGCTCCAAGCCTTTTTGAATGGCAACCATTGGGCGACACGGCGGCCCCGCCGTTTCAATCGTTGAGGTTCGACGGGGAGGAGCTTCGCATTTGGAAGGTTTGGCGCTAGCTCGGCCGGATGGGGATGCGCAGCCCACGCATGGCTCGGGTGGCCGGCATCCGCTCGAAAGATGTATTCAAGACGTCAAACTCGACTTCCAAGCGTGGCTCACCGCACGTCGCGATGCGAGCTGTCGGCCGAGAGCGACGCGCTCGGCGAGGAGCTCGTCACCTGGATGGACGAGCAGGTCGTCCTCGAAAAGAGCGGCTGGGCACCGAGCTTTGCGAACGCGTGGCCGCGCGTCTGCAGGGCGCCGATCCGGCGAGCCTTCGCAGGCGCCGCCGCGCATATTTGCAATGGTTCGATGTGCTGCGCAATGTCGCCGAAGACGATGCTGATCGGGATATGGCCTTCGGCCCCGACGACGTGGGATCCGCCGCGCGACGCGAGCTCGCAAAAGATGGTCGGCCGGAATGGCGGAATGCCCTCTCCGCGCTGCTCGATCGGGCCACGCGCGCCCGCTGGGAATGGATGCGCGGTTATCCTTCCATTCGCGATCGCCGCGCGCGGCTCGAGGCGCGGCTGGGCGCGCGTTGACCGAACGACGCGCGAATGGATAGCCGCGCGGGAAGCGCGGCGCCGAATGCTTCGTAGCGTGGCGGAAAAAGATGGATTGTGCGCCATTCGTTCGAGCTGGCGCGCGCACCATGCGCGAGAATAATGGAGCGCTTGCTCCGTCCAAGAATGTTGGCGACTCAGGATGGAGCATACCCTGACAAGGAGGACGATGTGCGCTCGAGAAACGTGATAGTCTCAATTCTCGTTCTTGCCGGATCGATGGCGGGAACCTTTGGCTGCCAATCCGAGAAAGGCCCGACTCCCGGGCAGCCTTCGGCGGACATGCAGCAAGCGGTGACGGCAAGCGTGGCGCATCTGGCGCAGCATGCAGCCCTGTACGGGCTGGGCGACCCCGCGGATTTGAAGCCCATGAAGGTCTTTCGCGACGAGGCGGCTCGAACGCATGTTCGTTTGCAGCAGACCGTGAAGGGCGTGCCGGTGTTCGGAGGCGAGGGAATCACGCACCTCGCTCCCGATGGCACGGTCGCTTCGGTCACGGACGGTTTTATCCGCGATGCGACGGTCGACATCGTCCCGACCATTCCCCACGACCAGGCGATCGCCGAGGCCCTCCGGGTCGAGGGTTGTTCAAACTGCCTCCCGGGCGTCGCGCCTCCAAAAGCCGCTCTCACCGCGGCCCCAGAGGCCGATCTCTGGGTCTTTCGCGATGACGGGACGGCGCATCTCGCTTGGCGCGTGCAGCTGCGCATCCTCGATGGCACCAAGCGAACATCGATGCCGGTGGTCTTCATCGATGCGCACGACAAGTCCTTTTTATGGCGCTACGACAATCTGCAGACCGGCACCGGCCACTCGCTCTATAGCGGCACCGTCTCCATCGATACGACGTCTCATTCGGGCGCCTACTACATGGAGGACCTCCCGCATCGACTGGGCACCTTCGATCTCCGGAACCGCTCCGAGATCACCAACCCGGAGCGATTCACCGACGCCGACGACACCTGGGACGCTCCATCGCAACGGGCCGCCGTCGATGTGCACGACAATGCACGGAAGACGTGGGAGTACCTCCAAAATGTCCTCGGGCGCAATGGCCTCGACGGAAACGGCGGCCCCTCGGAGATGACCGCCATCGACGGCGTGACGCCTCTTTTCGTATCCAAGGTTCATTTCGGCACGAATTACAACAATGCCTTCTGGGACGGTACGAGCGTGACCTACGGGGACGGCAACGGCACGAACTTCTCGCCGCTGGTGTCCCTCGATGTGGTCGCGCACGAAATGATGCACGGCGTAACCCAGCACACGGCGAACCTTCTGTATTCTGGCCAATCGGGCGCGCTCAACGAATCCTACTCCGATGTATTTGCCGCGCTGGTCGAGCGATACGTTCGCGGTGAGAGCAGCGATATGTGGAAAATGGGGGAACAGTGCTTCACGCCGGCCATCCCGGGCGATGCAGCTCGGCATCTCGATGACCCGCATCTCTTGAATCATCGTACGGTCCAGTACACGGACGACGACGATCCCGATCACTACATCGAAAGGTACCGCGGGGCTTCCGACAACGGCGGTGTGCACGTCAATTCCGGCATCGCGAACAAAACATTTTATCTGCTCGCGATGGGTGGGAGCCACCATCGTGGTGGAAGCATGACGGGCATCGGGATCGATGCTGCCGCGGCCATTTGGTACAAGGCCTTGACCACCTACATGACCTCGCAGACGTCCTTTTCGATGGCATCGCGCGCCACGTACGAGGCGGCGGCCGCCCTTTACGGCTATGGTAGCCCGGAGGTAAAAGCGGTGGTGAAGGCTTGGACCCTCACCGGCGTCGGGGTCGATCTCACGCCACCCGACGACATTGTCATCAAGGAGCCCCAACACGGGGACACCATCATCGCTCCCACGACAATCCGAGGTTATGCGCACGACGACACCGGCATCCAGGCGGTCGAGGTCTATGTCGACGGCGCGCTCAAGAAAACGGTCTACGGATCGCCCTTCGAAGTCCAGTGGAATACCCTCGAATCCGGAAATGGTGTCCACAACATTTTCGTGAAGGCGTACGACCTATCGGGGAATGCCACGAACAGCGCCTCGATCAATGTGACCGTCGCGCACGAGACGACGCCGCCAACGACGCGCATCACGGATCCCGTCGAGGGCCAAGAGGTGTACAATCAGTTCACCACCTACGCGGTCGCGAACGACAACGTGCGTGTCGCACGGGTCGAGTTTTGGGTCGATGGATCGAAGGTGAATGACTCATTTTGCGACCCGGATACCAGGTGTTGGTTTCAATGGGATAGCCGCACGGCGCCGAACGGGCGCCACACGCTCGTGACCAAGGCGTACGACACGGTCGGCAACATGGGCGAGAGTGCCCCCGTGAATGTGGTGGTGATCAACAATCAGGTACCGCCGACCGTGTCCATCACGTCACCCGCGCCGGGGGCTACGGTCGGCGAGGTCGTCACCATCGCGGCGGCCGCGAGCGACGATGTTGCCGTCAAGGGCGTCGACTTCCGGATCGATGGGAAATATGTCGGAAGTGTCGAAACGGCGCCCTACGAATACATTTGGGACACTCGGGATTTTGGCAATGGCCCCCACACGCTGAAGGCCATCGCTTACGACAAAGTCGGAAATACCGCGACGGCCGAAATCGCGGTGACCGCGAAGAGCGTCACCTTGGCGGAGTACGATCCGATCTCGAAGGCGCCTCGTTGCAGCACCATCGCTCCCCGATGCGATACCGGCCCGCGCCTGGTCGAGAAGCGCGGCCCCCTCGAGCCCAATGGGCCCAATACCATCGACGGGTGCGCCGATGGCACGGAGAGCACCGGCGGCTACCTCTGGCTCGATCGCGTCCGCATTTTTACCGACGACGGCACCAAGCTCAAAGCCGGTAAAAAGGTCACCATCGAGGCGAATGTCTTCGGCTCCAACGCCATCCTCGACATCTACCACGCTCCCAGCGCGTCCAATCCGCGGTGGACCTTGATCAAGAGCCAACCCCTCCTCGGTTCGCATGCCAAGCTCTCGGTGCCCTTTACGTTGCCGACCTTTGGTGGTGGTCTTCAGGCGATCCGCGGCATCGTTCGCCTGAGGGACGATCCACCGGGGGCATGCGCAGGCGGTTGGTACACCGATCGCGATGATGTGGTGTTTCCAGTCGCGTCGATCCTCGGTGCCGCGGACGACGATTGAGTCGCGCGGAACGGGGGTTTGGCCGCATTTGAGCACGCTTTTTTCGACCATTGTCGGCCGGCGTCGCGCGAAGGTGGCGTCGGCCGTCTCCTGAAAGGCGCCTGTCTCGACCTTGCGGCCGACGTCGTGGCCGCAAGGGTCGAGTTGGCAACGCGGATGGGGGTGGCTCCACGTCGTGGCTGCGCGGATCGAGTTGGCGACGCGGATGGGGGTGGCTTCCACGGAACCGCCGAGCATCTGCGACCGAGCACCTCGGTGCCTTCGGTGCGGGTGATGACGATGATGGCTCAGGGCGGGCGGCTCGGAATCGAATGTGGGAACCTTTCGTCTGCCGCGCTGTCTGCATCGAGGATGCGACCGCGCGTATCCGTTCTTTTCTGCTCGTTTCTCGTCTCCTTATCGCCCTTTCCGATCCTCGCAGGCTGCGGACAATCCGCACCGCCATCGCCATCGCTGCGCACACCTCCGCTGGACCCGCCGGCGTTCACGACATCGGTATCCGGCCGCGGGCGCATGGTGGTGTTCATTCCCGACTTGCAAGCACCGGGCGCCGTCTGGGACACGACGATCGAGCACCTCGGCGGCCGGGTCGAGGCGCATGTCGTCGACGTCGCCGGATTCGCGGGCAACGCCCCCACGACGGGACCGCTCATGCCCAAGCTGCGCGACGGTCTGGCGCGCTATCTCCGGGAGCGCCATGCCAGGGACGCGATTGTCGTGGGTCACATGTTCGGCGGGGCCATGGCATTCTGGCTCGCCATGACCGAGCCGGATCTCGTCGGCGGGGTCGTTGCCGTGGACGCACCGCCTTCGATGGGGAACGGCGCTGCGGATGCGGACACGGAGGAGCATCGTCGGGCGCTCCTCATGGCCGATTCGGAGAAATTCGCGCGCATGACGAAGCGCCGCATGGAGACCAGCGTGCTCGATCCGGAGCGCGCCAACTGGCTCGTCGAAAGGGCCGTACGTTCCTCCCCGCGCGCGATCGCAGACGCCTTCTACGATATGGCGACCCGCGATTTACGTCCGCAGATTGGCACCATCCGAGCCCCGGTGCTCGTGCTCCGAACCACGGGCAACATCCCCCGCGACGATTTGCTCGAGGCCGAGCGGTACTACCGGGACCAACTCGCTCCCATTGCGAACCATGAGCTCGTGATGGTCGAAGGCGCGAAGCATTACGTCATGTTCGATGCGCCCGAGACCTTCTTCGCCCACCTCGATCGTTTTCTCGCGCGTGGCCCCCAACGCGTCGCTCCATGAGACGTCGCGGGCGATGCGCACGGCGGGGCGCCACATGACACGTATCGACCATTTTGCGCGTCGTCGTCTCGAGAGGTCCGGTGGCGAAGCCGTGGAGTCGGCGGTTCACCACGCGTTGGTCCGAGGCGCCGGACCGGCGAGCGTGGGAAAATGCGGCAGCACCTCCTCCGCGAGCTCCTGGATGATCTCCGCCGGCGGTCGCGCAGCGAACTGCATCCCGAGCGCCGCGTGGTTGACGCCGGCCGCCTGCCATTCGCCCAGCAAGCCGATGAGCCCCTTGCGGCCTGTCTTGAGCACGAAACCGCCCCGAAGCGGGGTGCGCGGATAGGAGGGATTGTCGACGAGGTCGATCCATTCGTTCGTCATATGGGGGCGGAAACCGCCGTCCGGGATGAGCGCGCGCCACGCCGCGATCTTGGTGGCGAGCTCGCGCGGACCGGACGGATCGTGGCTCGCGCCGGGATACGACAGCCAGCCATCGGCGTGAGCAGCCACCCATTCGAGCGACTGACGGCTCGAACCGGTCACGATGAGCGGGATACGGCCTGTCGCCGGCTTGGGCAGGAAGTCGGCGCCGGACACCTGGCCCAATGGCGACGTGATTTGCGGCCGCCCCGGCGCCACGAGCCGGCGGAAGAACGTCACGGCCTCGGCGAACCGCTGGGCCCGATGTTCCATGGCGATGCCATAAGCCGGGAACTCGACGGGGCGGTCGCCGGACGCGATGCCGAGCACCAGCCGCCCGCCCGACACGCGGTCGATGGTCACCGCCGCCTTGGCGAGATCGATCGGGTGGCGCAAGCTGAAGATCGCGCTCCCCGTCGCCAGCGCGATTCGCCGCGTCTTCGCCGCGAGCCACGCGAGATAGGTGAATGGGTCGAAGACCTGCCCGGCATCGCCGAAGCCGGGGTCGAACAAGGGCACGTCGCGCACCCAGACGGCGGCAAAGCCGCGATGGTCGATCGCGGTGACGAGGTCGCCCTGACCTTCGAGCACGCTCATGTCGCCGCGATAGAAGCGCAGCGGTAGGAAGATGCCCATCGTCAGCCGGTTTGGCGCAAACATGCGCACGTAGCCCGGATGGCCCACGAACGCTTCCGCCGAGACGCCGAGCGTCGCGGTCGATTCCTCGAGGTTGGCGGCAGGTACAATCATCGGTCAATCTCCTTGAAGCCGGGCACATCCGGATGGGTCGCGGGCTCGCACGACGTGATGATGCCGCGATGCACGGCAGGCCGGACGGCCATCGCATTCGTGTCCGCGGCTGAGACACCCGTTATTGGCTGTCACCATGCCGGCCAATGTCCGCGCGGGCAAACCATATCTCTTGCGTATTCGGTTTAGTTTTTCTAAACTGATCATATGGGTCGCGTGCTTCCACTGCTCGGCCTGCGTGCTTTTGCCGAGACCGGACGACATGGCAGCGTCCGCACCGCGGCCACCGCCATGGGCGTGACACCTGGAGCCGTCAGTCAACAGATCAAGCTGCTCGAGGAGCGCCTTGGCGTGACCCTATTCGAGCGCGGCAACCGTGAGATCCATCTGACGGCGGTAGGTGCGCGCTTGCATGGGCCCATCGTGCGCGCCTTCGACGGCATCGAGGGCGCGCTCGACGATCTGGAAGCGCGCCAGGGCCGGAGGTCGCTGACGGTCAGTACGGTCGCGGCCTTCGCGGCGTGGTGGCTGGTACCTCGACTTGGGCGCTTCACGACGGCCAATCCCGACATCGAGGTGCGCGTGGAGGCAACCGCCGCGCTCGTGGATCTCGCGCGCGACCGGGTCGACGTCGCAATTCGACACGGCCTCGGCGAATACCCCGGATACGAGGCGCACCGGCTCATGGCACCCGTGCTGCTTCCCGTCGCGAGCGCCGCACTGCTCGCCGGCGGCCCACCCATCACCAAGCCGAAGGACATCCTTGCGTATCCGTTGTTGCAGGACAGCGACCGCGCCGATTGGGAGCTGTGGCTGCGGGCCTTTGGCGTCGAGGATCCTCGCGCCGAACGCGGCCCCAGCTTCGAGGACGACGTCTTGCTCATCCGCGCAGCCGCCTCCGGCCAGGGCATCGCCCTCGTCCGGGACATCTACGCGCGCGAGGAGCTCGAGAGCCGCCGCCTCGTGCTCGCGCTCGATCGCCCCTGGCCAACCCGCTTCGCGTACTACGCCGTCACGCGCCCCGGCGCCGCGAAACGCCCCGGGCCCGTCGCTCGCTTCCTTGTCTGGCTCCGGGCGGAGGCATCGGGCGAAAACGTTTAGCGCGACTAAATCGAGAATGATTCGCGTCACGTCTGCGGCGGAAGAAAATCGCGCCATGCGGAGCGCGTGCATTGCCGCACCATGGTTGCTTCGTTCGAAAGCCACTCGCAAAGTACGAATATGGCGGAGCCGAGGTCACGGGTGCGGCGGCCCAACGGCGGTGGGCAATTGCAATGACAGGGCTGCTCGTCGTAAATAGTCTGCTAGCTTCATTCGCAAGGAGACGCAAAATGGACCGATTCACGGGTGGTTGCCTTTGCGGCAACGTTCGAATTGTGGCGTCGGGGCTCCCTTACCGGGTCGGAATTTGTCACTGCCTCGACTGCCGCAAGCATCACGGCGCCCTTTTTCACGCTTCCGCGATATTCCCTCAGGACGCGGTGACCATCGAGGGCGAAACACGCGACTACGCGGGGCGGTTCTTCTGTCCCCGCTGCGGCTCGTCCGTTTTCGCACGCGCCGCGGACGAAATCGAAGTGAGCCTCGGATCCTTGGATGCCCCCGATCAACTGAAGCCAACCTACGAGCTTTGGACTGTCCGTCGCGAATCCTGGTTGCCGCCGTTCCCCCTCACGAGACACTACGAGCGCGATCGAGTCTCCACGGGACGCTTCGAGGAGTAGACCGCACGAACGGGGCGAAGGCGCCGCTGCGCGGCGACGCATGCCTCGAGCGACGTCGAGGTCCTCCGGGTGGTCGATGCTTGATCCTGTCCGCGGGCAATTCCGCTCCTGCAAACGAGCGCCGCATCGCAGAAATTCAGGAGAAATTGCAGGAGACGGCCGAATCCCTTCACCGCTGCGTGAGGGTGAAAGGATGCGCAAAGATCACCCTTGCGGGATCTCGCCAACTCCAGGTCGCTGTCGCCTATCGCGCTCCGCGTGAGAAGCCCCCTTCGCGACAGAGCTGCTGTCTCACGGCCCAAACGAACGAAACGCCTCGATATGCGCATCGATGCCGCCCCATTGAATTTCGATGTTTGGAAAGAGCGCACGGTAACGCTCTTCCTCGGGCGTCGGACCGGCGGCCAAAACCGACTTGAAGAGATACGCTCGAACTTCCGGCGCTCCGGCGCCGCCGCGCCAACCAAGATACGCCCGCAACAGGAGCGAGCGGATGCTGACGTCTTCACCCGTGAGCGAGTAACCTACGAAGATCCACTCGTCCGATGTGCGCACCGTCTCGAGCGCGCTGCCCCAGATCGAGAGCAAGTTGACGTCGCGAACGTCTCGAACGGTGGAAGGTGTTACCAGGACGGGGTGCAGCGGCCAGGCGCCGCATGTGCATGTATTATGCACATCGGGGGGGGGGGTTCGTTGGCGTAGGCTTGGTGATAGATGGCGCCGCGCGGGTTGATATAGATGTAACCGCAGACATTGCAGCGCAGCCAGTTGAGCGAGCCATGCAGCTTGAACACGGCGAGCCTTGGGCGTTCGGGCCGCATGGCCACGGGCTCTTGGTCGCCGTAGAGCGGCATGCGCCACGGAAATCCGCAGTCGATGGTGGCCGCGAGTTTCCGCAGGGCCGGAAAGGGGCAGCCCTCGGCCATGCGCTCGTAGAGCGCACGCTCGAACAGAAGATCGTAGTTGGTCGTAATGAGCGTTACGCGGTCGCCGTTTTCTATGCGACGCATCACCGCATCGGCCCACTGGCGTCTCTTTTTCAACGAGTCCGCGATCGCGGGCGGATCGGCGGGACCGTCCAGTACCTCGGCGATGGCTCGGTCGAGCTGATGGCGCGTCTGGCGTGCGTCGTCGGCCGAGAATCGCGGACCGAGGCCATTGCCGTCGGTGGCGAGGCGATCCAAGAGCGAGAGAACATCGGTGATCTGGGGGAGTCCCACCGCGCCTTTGTCATCGGCCGATGCGCCGGGGAAGAGAGTTCTCAAGCGCTCGAGAAACCCACGACGTGCGCCATCGCCGCCCGACGCCAAGAGTCGGCCCTCGGATGCAAGCCGCACGATGTGGGGAAGGATTTGCGCGGTCAGCAGATATCCAAATGGCTTCGATGCGCCCGCACCAAAGAACATGACGACGCTTTGCATGACATACGTGTCTCCGCAGCGGGCGCCATTCGGCAACCTCCTTGGCTTCGCGTGACGCTTACTGGCGATGCAGCGCTCCGCCTCAGGTGAACACCGCGTGCCGCCGCGAGGGGATTCCGAGGAGTGAACGGACTTGGCGCTGCTCGCGTGCGAGCGCCCGCTCGCTGCCATCGCGGGTGCAAAGTCGTCGGCCTTCCTCGCTCAGGAAGTCGACGGCTCACCCGGCGGCGAAGACAGCTCCTCGAGCCTGCGCCAGCAGGGATCGGACTAAATCTGCGAACCGGTTGCAAGCGTTGCGTGGGGGCTGCCCGAATGCACCATCGAGCGTCGTATCGCATGAGAGATTTCCGTCGCGCAATTCAGCGCGCGCGGGCTGCCTCCAAATTCGAAACGGGTCGCGAGCTCCCGCGCTACGATGCAACGATGCTGCTTCGTGACGTCCTTCCCTTCTTCGCCACTGAGCTCGAGGAGCTCCTCCGAGCCGATGGGCACCACGCGCTCGCCCGTGCATGTCCAGATCTCGAAGTAGCCGAGCCTTGCGGATGCGGCGATGACTTCTGCGGTGGGTTCTATACGGGACCCCGCCCGAACGGGCCTTGGGGCAGCGGGCACGTCAACGTGGTCCTCAGGCCCAAGGTCGGGATGGTGATTCTCGACGTCGTCGACGGCCAGATCCGTTTCGTGGAAGTGCTCTATCGCAAGGACGTGCGCGATCGAGTGGACCGCCTGTTCGCGAACTGACGCAAAAACCCTCCTCGTGCGGGGGCGCCGTCCGTGCCGTTCATCGTTCCACGGCGAACGAGGAAGAGGCGTTACCCACCACGCCTATGGGTCGGCCCGCAGTGCGCGGCCACGAGTTCGCTCTCCCGTTCGCGCGTGCGGTCTTCACCGCGGCCCTTGCGGATGGCGCCATCGGTGGCATCGGTGTCGTGTTCCGCGGACACGCTCGTATGCACGGCGATGGCCACTCCCCAAAGGTTCACGTCGAATCAGCGTGGATGGACACCTCTAACCGATGACGCGTCGGGGCGGGCGGCTGCTATGGCGAGGCGACGCAATTGACATCTATCGTCGCACGCGATGATGCCAGTGGCTCGGCCCTCATCGTCGAGACCGGGACGAGCAACGAACCGCGGTTCGGGCGTTCGCGATGTCCAAACCACTGCCGACGTCAATTGGCTTGCGGGGCTCTTGGGCGCCCTCGACTCTCAGGTACAATCTTCGTCCTCGAAGAGGGAGACAACTTCAATGCGACGAATCAGCGCCGAGAATTTCTTGCAGCAGCTCGCATCCGTTCTACATGCTCACCCGCCGCCACATCCACCGGGTCCGGCCGACTGGACGCTCTATATGACCATGCGATTTCGGGATCTTGCCGAGCGCGTGGAGGCCCACCTTTGTTCCTCGACGCTCGGGAAGCTCGCGGGCAACGATCCCCAAATTCACGAGCCGCATGAATATTTGTTCGACTTCACGCTTTTCACCGACTGGATGAACTATTCCTTGCCTGCGGTGATCATCGAGCACGAAAACAAATGGAATGAGAAGGCGTTCATGCTCGACTTTTGGAAGCTCATGCTCGGGCACGCTCCCCTGCGCGTCATGTTTGGATATGCAAGTACGGCCGCAGGCGCGGACAAGCTCGTGACGCGGCTCGAACAGCACGCCACGGACTCTGCGTGGGCGGCGCCCACGGACATTGAAGACCTCGTGCTCATCGGGCACGGAGACATGGATTATATTGACGACTGGCGTGTGGTCTTGCGGAGAGCGGTGCGCTGGCAAGTCATTGCCACAGGCCTCGGTCGTTGGCTGACCGGACGAAGAACAGAGGAATGACGAATACACAATCAAACCGAATGGCAAATCCTACCGAGAAAGAGAGCGAAGCGGTCGAGCTTTAGGATAAGGCAGTGATGACCACGTGGCTGTGCAGCATCACGCTGCCCGCTTGATGACGCAGAAGATGCGAACGTGGGTAGGGAAGTCGCCCACCACTTACGCATTCGCGCAGATTTTTAGCAAATGCATTACCCCCTCCAACGAGCACCGGCCTCCCGACACATTCCGAGGAGCGCGCTCTTCACCCTTCACGCGAACCATTCTCCCGGCGCCGGGGCTCGGGCCGCAATGAGCGGACCATATTTTGTCGAAGGCTTCTTTTCGCCGCTATGTGGACTTCGACAACGAAGGTCACCCGCGCGTGTCCGCCCTGACATGGCGCCAGAGACGCGCTCATGGAACGACGGTCCAGGTGACATTGTCATAACGATACCGCCATGTGAACGCGGTCTTCTTCTTGGGTCGATAACTCATCCCAAATCGCAGCTCGATCCCCTCTTCGGAGGAAGCCCACGCTGCAGCCAGCGGATTTCCGAACAATTCTACATCGTTGACGAATACCCGGAATGTCTGCGTGTGCCACTGAACGTGCAATGCGATGCGGGCCCATTGGCCTGGTCTCACGTGCCCCGTTGGAAAAGGCTTGCTCTGGTATGCGTTGGCGTCGTTGCCGGCATCCGGAACCCGTTCTTGAATGGCGGCATGGTCCGGGCCCAACATGAGCCCCATCGAACGACGCGATTCCATGGATGGCGATATCGCGACGACATCGAACACCTTGGCGGCCGGCTTTTCGGGGTCACCCATGTCCGAGGCTGCTTCCAGAATGATATCAAAGGACACGCGGATCTCACTCGGCGTCGGCCCCTCGAGTCTCCGAGTCAGATAGGCAGACGTTTCCTCGGGGAGGTTCGCGGGAATCTCGACGACCAGCGACATCGGCGTCGAGGTCGACCTTTTGGAATCAACTTGGACGACCGTCTCCCGATCGGTGCGAACGATGAAGTCAGCAGTAAGCGAGCGGCCGTCGTCGAAGTCGCGGCAGAATGTCGCCGGGGATTTTTGCTGCTGACAGTAGGATCCTTCACCTGCATCACGAGTCGCAACATGTGCTCCGTCGTTGTCGAGGAGCGCATTGCAGGCGGCCAGGCCGAGGGCGGTGGACACGATACTGACGCCCGCGGCAAAACGAAGGCGCGACTTCCGTATAGAACGCATCGGCTTTGTACTCTTTTGATCAGTATATTTCATCTACTTCGACCTTGACGTCGGAATTTGCGAACAGCTTGCACCGGAGCCATTCAGGTCGCGCCGCCCCCTCGTCGGATGTTCATTCCACTTCGCGCGTCCCTGCTATCATATCCTCAGCAAGAGACGTTCCTTCGTAACGCCGTTTTCGTATCTATCTCCTGGGTGATACGTCTCTGGCGCTTGGGCCGATGGCCGACGATGCCGCATATGCTCGACATCGTCACGTCGACGACTTCCGCCGCGGTCCATCGTTGCCGCACGCGGTACGCTTGTGCGTAACCGTACGGGCAAAGACGCCGTGCGGGGCGGTCGCGTTTGATGTTCATTGCGCGCATGGCGAGACATGATGCGAACTGGTGGGCTGAGCGGATCAAGGAGCTGGCGCAAAGCGGCGACGCGGCGGGGATCGCCCGCCGACACAGCGTCAGGGAGCGGACGTTGATCTGGTGGCGATCCGAGCTTGAGCGGCGCGCGCGCACAGCAGGCCCCACGCGCCTGCTGCCCGTCGTCGTGACACGACCTGCGACGGTGGAGCGCGATATCGAGCTTGTCGTCGAAGCCGGACCGGCACGCATCACGATGCGTGGAGCGATTACGGCCGAGCATCTTGCGGCGCTGGTGGCCGCCGCGGCGCGCGCGTGTTGAGTCTCGGGCCCGGCATCGAGATCGTCCTCGCGAGTGCGCCCGTCGACCTTCGGCGCGGACACGATGGCCTCGTGACGCTCGTGCAGTCTTTGTGGAAGGCCGACCCGTACAGTGGCACCCTCTTCGTGTTTCTTGGTCGCCGCATGGATCGCGTGAAGATCCTCTTCTTCAGCGCGGGCGGCTTCGTTGTCTATTACAAAAGGCTCGAATCTGGGCGCTTCACGCTGCCGCGGATCCCTGAAGGGGCCTCACGCATCGACCTCGACGCGACGTCGCTCACCATGCTGCTCGATGGTGTCGATCTTCGTCTCGTTCGACGCACACCGATGTGGAAACCCGCGAAGACGACCGCCGAAGCGAAAAAGGGGATCGACATTCGGCGGAGTGCATGATCAAAGCTGTTTATTGGTCCCTCCTCCCGACAACGACGAACACGGTTCCTGCGCTTGGCGCGAGTACGCGCAGTACCTCGAACAGGAGGGTGCGCGGGCGCAAGCTCGAATGGATATCATGCAGGCCGAGCTCGAGGTGCTCAAACGCGCCTTCGCCAGGCGTACCGAGAAGATGGGCAAGATGCCCAAGATCGCGCGGCCACCGAGGACGCCAGCGGAGATCGCCGAGCGCCGCACGGAGCAGGCTTTGCTTCGCGCGGAACACATCGTCACAGAAGAGAAGACGGAGCCCGTGCCCGAGACGCTGAAGAAGTGTCATCTTTGCGGCGGCACGAATTTTCGCAGCGTCGGCACCGGCAAGCCATCCGAGGTTTACTCGTACGTCCCGGGCTACTTCCGACGTGTTGTGCACACGCGCGAGGTCGTCGCGTGTCGATGCGGTGGATGCGTCATTACCGCGCCGCCGCCGGAGCGTTGGTCGGACAAGACGCGGTACGATTCGAGCTTCGTTGCGCACCTCGTCGTCTCGAAGTGCCTTGTCGTCACGCCGCTTTATCGTCTCGAGCAGTCGTTCGCGCGGCTCGGTATGCCCATCGCACGAAGCACGATGAATGACTTGTTCCGGCGTGCGGCGCAAAAGCTCGAGCCCCTCCGAGCCCCGCTCTTCGACGTCATCAAGAAGGACTTCCTCGTCCATGTCGACGAGACGTCGTTTACGCTGACGAAGCAAACCGCGAAGGCGTTTATCTGGGCCTTTGTTGGCAAGCGCCTCACGGGATATCGCTTTGAGCTCACGCGTGGTGGCGATGCTCCACTCGAGGTCCTCGGTGATTCGCCTGGCGCATTTCTGTGCGACGATTATCGTGGATATGACCCGCTCGAGAAGCGAGGACTCCGTCAGCGATGTGGCTGTCTCGCTCACGTTCGTCGGAAATTTTTCGAGACCGGGGAGGTGCCCGAAGCGAAGGAAGCACTCGACCTCATCGCCGGAATGTACGGTGTCGAGCACGAGGCAGAGCATCGCGCGTTCCTTGGCACGGCCGAGCATCTCGCGCTGCGGCGCACCTATGCACGGCCTCTATTTGTCCGATTACTTCTGCTTTCTCGCGAACTTCGTCGTGCACACGGACCGAAGACGTTGCTCGGTCGTGCCGCGCACTATGTATGGCGCAACCTGCGCCCGCTCGGCCGTTTTCTCCGCGATCCGCGCATCCGCCTGGACAATAACTTGGCAGAAAATGCCCTTAGGCTCATCGCTCTTGGCCGGAAAAATTTTCTATTTGTCCACAGCGAGGACGCCGGTAAGGAGCTCGCACTGCTCTACTCACTGGTCGTTTCGTGCACACGCGTTGCCATCAATCCCGTTGAGTACATCGCGGACGTCCTCGAACGCATCGACAAGACCGCCGACGACAATCTCTCGAACCTCCTGCCCGATCGCTGGAAACCACACGCGATCGCATCACCCTCGACGTTTTTCGACGCTTAGACCATCGCGGATCGAACGGAACCCCGTTCAGGCCGTTCGCCGTACGGTTACGCTTGTGCGTTCGTCCATCGACGATTTTACGCGGGAAACATCACTTACACGCAACAGATGCCGACCAGAGTGACTCGTTCGTCATCGCTGAGCTAGATGGCACATCCTGAACGACTTAAGCGTGGGCGGCGCGACATTAATTCGCTGTTGTCAGCTAGCTGTTGCGCAAACATCACCCAAGATACGTGTTCTACGCAATGCACACCCGAAGCCTCGAGTGGACAGCGATATTTGTGATGCTGTATTGCCTATCTGCCTCCGTCTACGAGTCGATGCACGTTATCGATGTATTTTGTTTGCGCATTTTCTGATAATCGCAAGGACCCATGAACCCGAATCATCGGCACGACCCCTGCTATCACACGGAACGGGGACCCGAAGCCATCGACGAGCTCAATGATCAAGATCCCATCGCACTTTGGCTCGAGTCGGCCTGATCAGACGTCTTGGTTGGGAGAGGCCCGGAGCTGGCCCACGGTGCGGCGGATGCGATCGGCGAGGCTCGCGTCGAGGTCGCTCACGTCGAGCGCCAGCTCTGCGTCGGTCGAGAAGGTGCGAACCGTACGCGTGGGAGCAGCCAGGGAGCGCCGCATGACGACAGTTTCGATGGAGACAACGCGTTCGATGCGCCGCGCTTCAACCACGGCATATTCTTCGTTTCGGTAAGCGAGCTCGATGCTCGTGGAATAGGCGCGGCTTGCAGCGAGAAGCGCGATACGAAGTTCCTCGACGTTGGCCGTCACAATGGTGTTTTGTAACGAGATATCGTCGCGTAGCTCGAGCCAACCGTTCGCGAAGAGGACGACGGGCACCCTCCTCCAATTTGCCCCGGCCTCCTCGGAGCTCTCGCAACGCCAGACGGGGAATAGAAGTACCTCCGTGATCGCGCTCGTGCAGCCGATTTTTATCGCGTGCTCGTATGCTGCGCGCCATCGGCGATAGCGCCCGAACGCGAGACGCGATGGTGCGGGGACATGCTTTGCCAGATATTCAGCCCATTTTCCGGCCGCGATCGCCGCGCGTTCGGCGGCCCATTGGTTTGCGGAGGGGTTCAGAAATATTTCGAGCGACTTGGCATCCATCGATTATCGCATGGGAACATCAACGCCTGAGCGCTTTCGCCTGAGATCCTGCAAATTCGATGAATGGTACGATGAGGGGGCTGACCGCCTTCAGCATGAGGTTGACGGCATCCATCGTCGATTGCTGCCGTGAGGCCAACTCGGTCCCTTCTTCCAAATGCCGACGCATCCCCGTCGCACGCGCAATTGCCAATGTGACGGGATCGTCCGGCGCGTTCGAAGAGACGCTCTGCACCGGAAGCCTGACGAGGGCAGCCAGCCGACATCGTCGCGACGGAAAGAGCCCTCGGTAGACGAAACGGTACAGTGGTGACGGGGGTGCATCGCGTGGACGCAATGTACTCTCGGCGAGCAACGAATCGTCGTTGATCGCGATTCGAACGGGGATGTTTCCATTGGGAGAGAGAGTGCGCCAATCGTCCTCGAACGTTGGACTCAACCACCGCAGCGAATCCCTCGCCGCTTCCACGACATCCTTGGCTTCGGCGCGCGAAGACGTCCGCACGATGATGACCGCCAATGGAGGGAGGACAGCGGAAGACCGATCGCGCGAAATGAGCTGGAGCGATGATGCATCCTGCGCTCCAAGCTCCCATGAGAACGCTTTTGGCAATTCGAGTCGGCTGGAGTCCGGTCGACAGTACACCTCACTGCGCTCCTGGAACCACTCGATCGAAGGGCCGGTTGGTGCAGAAGTCCGTGCATCGTTCGCCTGGACGATCCTCTGCGAGGAGGACGAGCCGCCGCAGCACATCATGCCAGTCGAAGAAAGCAGCAAGATCCATCGAGGCGGTATCTTCATGATCGGCAGGAGCAAGCGCGTCATCGTCGATCAGCGTCTCCGCTCACGCTCGGGACCAAACCGATACTACGGTATACCGAGGGCGGGCACAACCTTCCTCGCGTGAGTCGATTGCCACGCAGCCCGCACCAGGGAACCGACGGGCGGCGAATGACGCCGCCCCGCTGGCGTGCGGCGCGCGACACCGCGGAGCTGCTCAAGGGCGGCCGTCGCTCCCGACTTTCGATGGATCTGGACTCAATGCGGGTCCGAGGCCGAGGGACGAATGCAACCTGGTCCTGGATTCGGTTTTGCCAGTTTTGCCATAGGTGGCCGTGCGTGGGATGACGCGTGAACCGTTGATGCCGGCATCTGCGTCCTTCGGAGCGCGGGTCGTGACGGCAATCCTCTGCGGCGATGGATTCAGGATCGTTTCGAAGCGCGGGCGCGGAGCATCCTGTCCACGTAGGCCAGCGGCGCAATGCCTACGGCGTACCAGAATAAGTCGGGAATGTTGAACGTCGTGCCAAGGACGAGGCGGGCCAGCTTGCTCTGCTTCGCAAGGGAAGCTGGAATGGTCGTGAGCTGTCCGAATTCGATCGCCCAGCAGAAGGCCAGCGCGATCGCCGCCGCTCGCCACGGCAAGAGACGCGGCGCGGTGGCGATCACCAGCGCGTAGATCAACGACGCATAGAGGGCAACGCCGGCATATTTAGCAAACGCTCCACCGGTCCATGTCCGGACCGCGAGCCCAACGAACAGGATAAGGAGCGCGGCTAGGATGGCGGCCGGGCGGAACGCTCGAGAGGTCGTCATGGTACGCGGTGCCCACGCTAGACTATTCCGAAGGGCGTGCGAGAGAAACGAGAGAGAGGCACGAACGAGCCCGCCGCCAAGACCCATTCGACGATCGCCCATCCGCTCGACCTCTGCGTCGTAGTCGGTGTTCGCGCACTCGACGCGGGCGAGCTCCGGCGGCCGTTCCGGGCACTCCGGATGCGCGATCACCTGCTGCGCGTCGTAGTAGGCCGCGCGGCGAGCCCGCCCTCGTCTGCACGTCGGGTACGAGCACGAGAACGTCAACGCCTTCTTCTGTCCCTACCGGCTTATCCCGGTTGGGCACACAGGAGCGAGGGTCACGTGAACCGCACCCCGGGCGTGGCGATGGACGCGTTCGCGGGGCCAGACGGCACACGACAATACTGGCTATCCTTGCAATTTTAGCCATTGAATCCCGGCACGACACTTAATGGCACCAAGCTTGCGCGCACCATCCGCCATTGGATAGAAGAAGGCGCCCGGAATCGTATCGTGCTCGTTTGCCGCCATGTTGATGACGAAGAGATATTCGGAATCGAAATAAATAAGCATATCGCGAGGTCCGGGGAGAAGTTTGTGGATACGGGCAAAACGGTTGAATTTGATTTTTTCCGAGAAGCGATTTTGGCATTTAGCCAAATTGGACGGAACGCGCCATGATTCGCGCTCGAGACGATGATCGCGTTGCAACACAAGGACTCGAGGGGCTCGGCCCATCGAAGCAACGACCCGTCGAGCGCCCTCGTCGCCTCCCGGGTCGGACTGTCCTAGACGGATGTTTCCACTGTCGCATCCGCCCGCGGCGACTGCGCAGCCGCAGTGCACCGAATCGCGGGGCGCAGTGTCCCCTCAACAACGAAGGACCGCGCCCGCGGAGATGCCATTGCGGCAATACCCTTTATCGGCGTGAGCGGCATGCGCACGCCCGCGGAAGCAGCGCGATTCGCGCCATGGTGATGGGACACGGCATCAGCGCTACCGTTTGAACCATTTGCAACACGCCGCAAAGTAGATATCATTGGATGGGGTGCTGGCAATTGGCCGCAGGGCACACGCCCAGGGGAAATCCATGGTGTCGAATCTTGCTTACCGTCTCTGGCGCACGTGAACCTTCGGAGCGCGTCATTGAAGTGCATTGTGCGCCACCGCGGTATTCGCCAGCTCGTGTTCCGTCTTTCGGAAGGCCGAGGGCGAACGCTCCACCGACCTGGAACGCGCGGAAAAGGTACGCATTTCGAGGGGATGTATTGCAGCGAGTCAAAGGCCTGCATCAGCAACCTGGAGTACTGCAAAACGAATCGAGAGTGTATGACGTGCACCGGTGCGGAGCAGTACATTTGCCGAAAAGAAGAGCTTCGTTGCCTGAAGCTGGTCTCGCCCGAGTGCACGGTTTTGCACATGGCGCCAGGCGATCGGGCGAAGGGCAACGTCGTCATTTTCGAGGTGCTCGTCCCCGGCATGCCGGTCGCGAGCCGCACGGTACGGACGAGGTCATCAACCAACGAGAGCTTCGAACCAGCGAGGTAGAAACCATGCGGTGGACGTCTTCGCTCGCACTCGCCGCGAGCATTTCCGTGTGCGCCCTTTCGACGAGCACGGCGTGGGCGCAAAGCCCGCAAGCTACGCCGGCACCGGCGCCTCCGCCGACGGCGGCTCCCGCATCTCCGGCTGCTCCGGCGCCGCCGGCCGCTCCGACATCTCCGGCGCCACCGGCCGCTCCGACATCTCCGGCGCCACCGGCCGCTCCGACATCTCCGGCGCCACCGGCCGCTCCGACATCTCCGGCGTCCGGTGCCAGCATCAAAATGACGCAGGCCAAAGCGCATTACGATCGCGGGCTCCAACTCTACGACGATGGTGCTTACGATGGCGCGCGTGTGGAGTTCGAGCGCGCGTACGAGCTGGCACCCACGTATCGTATTCTTTACAATATCGGCCGCGTTCAAAAGCAGCAGCAGGACTACGCCGGCGCGTTCAAGAACTTCGAGGCGTATCTCGAGGAGGGCGGAAGCCAGGTTCCCGACGCGCGCCGCGTCGAGCTCACCAAGGAAATCGCCGATCTCAGGGCGCGCACGGCTACGGTCACCATCGCGACCAACGTTCCCGGCGCCGACGTCTTCGTCGACGACGTGCCGGTGGGTAAGAGCCCGTTGAAGCTCGCGGTGCGCGTCAATCCAGGACGACGGAAGGTCTCCGCGGCGAAGCAGGGCCGGCTCCCGGCCACCAAGGTCGTCGAGGTGGCGGGATCGGATCGGGCGACCGTTGCGCTCGACCTCGCGGAGCCGCGCACCGTCGTCATCATGGAGAAGCCGCCGCGAAGGGTCCCGTGGATCGGATGGGTCGCGACGGGCGTGCTGGCCATTGGAGCGGGTGTCGCGGGTTACTTCGCCATCGACGGCAACTCGAAACTGAGCGCGGCGCGCGACCGAACGGACGCCAATCCAAACGATCTGACATCGCGGCGGAACGAGGTCCGCGCCCTCAGCATTATCGCCGACTCGGCCGGCGCGGCGGCGGTCATCGTCGGCGGTGTTTCACTTTACTACACCATTACGTGGGGCAAGGAAGACGCCCGAGCAAGCACCCCAAATCTCGCTTTTGGCGCCAGCGGCACGTTCTAATTCGGGGAGGGAAACGCCATGATATCGCAGTTTGCTCGTCGCCACCGGAACCATGCCCGTCTTCGACGGCTGTCACTGAGCACACTATGCGCAATGGCGGCATTCGCCAGCTCGTGTTCCATCTTCCTCGAGGCCGAGAGCGAGCAGTGCTCCACCGACGCGGATTGCACGCGTCGGGGCCAGGAGTTCGATAGGATGTATTGCGCCGAGTCGAAGGTCTGCGTCCCCAACGATGCGTACTGCAAGACGAACGCCGAGTGCATCCAGCGCAACGGTGGAGAGCACTACATCTGCCGCCAGAGCGAGCACCGTTGCATCGACCTGCTTTCGCCCGATTGTCCGACCCTGTACATGACGGCAGGCGATCTGGCGAACGACGGTGTCGTCATCTTCGGAGCCCTCATGTCCCCGACGACGAGCCCTGGGCTTCGGGCTTCGGACCTGGTCCTCGAGCTGGCCCGCAGCGAGATCCGCGAGGCGGCCGGCGGCGGGCTCCCTGGCGTCGGAGCCAATGGGAAAAGGCGGCCCGTCGTCTTCGTCTCCTGCACGGGGGAGGTAAGAAAGCCCTCGATGGAGGCCTCCGCCAATCACCTGGTCAACAGATTGAAGGTTCCGGCCATCATCGGCCCGTTTGGTTCTTCCGATGTGTTGAACGTCGCCTCCAAATACACGTTGCCGGCGAAGGTCCTCATGCTGACCCCGGGCGGCTCATCGGAGCTCGTCGCCAACATCCAAAACCGAGGCCAACTTCTCTATCGCTACGACATGACCACACCGACCGTAACCTCGGCGAACGCGACACTTCTGCGTGACCACGTCGAAGGGCTCATTCGAGAGCGCAAGGGATTGACGGCACACGACAAGATCAAAGTCGGCTTTCTTTATCCGGGGGACGGGCTAGGCTGGGCCACCAGAGACCTTCTGTTCGAACGATTGTGGTTCAACGGGAGATCCGCGGCCGACAACGGAGATTACTATCTCCCCTCCGATTATGGCGACCCAGCCAGCACCGCGACGTTCCAGGCCACGACCGCGGCGGCAGCCAGCAACATGGCGGGCAAGCACCCCGATGTTCTCATCCTCGATGGCAGCGCTGGCAGCGAGCAAATGTTCGCGGCGATCCTTCGGGAGGAGAGCCGGGACGCCAATTTCAAGCCGTTCTATATTTTGCCGGAGGCGCTATCCCGGAGCACGGCGATCCCGACACAGATCAAGAACGATGAGATGCGCCTGCGGGTCCTCGGCGACATGCTGGGGCCGAGCGCCGACGATCCCACGTACAAAAGGTATGCGTCCCTCATTCGGAGCTCGCCGCTGTTCAAGCCCACCGATCCGCTACCTGGTCCGCACGTGTACGACGCGGCGTACATGCTCCACTATGCCGCGGCAGCCGTCGGTAGCGACCCCCTTACCGGCGAAAACATCGGCAAGGCCATGCAAAGGCTCTCCCCGCCGGCCGACATCTCCTTGAAGCTGGGCGTCCTGGGCGTCCCTGATGCGTTCAACGTGCTCAGCACCGGCGGCAGGGTCGATTTTCAAGGATATCGCGGACCGGAGGATTTCGATGCCAAGGGCGATATGAAGGTCGACCTTCTCTTCTGGTGCGTACCGCAAGTCGGCACCCCACAGAGAGAAACCGGAATGATGTTCTCCGCAACGAACGGAACGCTGGTGGGCACCAACAACTGCTTTCCAAAGCCTCCATCGTTCGCGCCATGAGCGGGCGTTGCCCACGATATTAAGCCATCGATGATTCAGGATTACGACGTCGAGCTGTGCGCCGCGGCGCTCGGTGTGAGCGAGCGCCACGGCCCGCCACTACGATTTGACCTGCACGCGCGGCAACGCTATATCGGGATGCAGCCCCGCAGGGTCGATGCACTCGAACGCGATGCTGCTCAGGTGGGCCTCGTGCAGGTACGCAGGCCCGATAAACCAGCCGCCTGCGGCCGATTCATACCGATGCGCCGCAGTAGGCGGGCAGGTCGAGCTCTGCATCGGCCGGGGATCTTCGGTGATCATGTGCCCTATTCTCGAACTACGTTTTACCTACGTACAAAGGAGCCTGCCCTTTCTCGTCGGTCGGCACGTCGCGGGCTTTCGCGCCGCGTTTCCGGCGTTGTGTTCGGAATAGGGCCGCGACGAGCAATGCCGCACCCATGCACAGTGCGCTGAGCACCCACAACGAGAGGTCCATGGCGGCCGGGTACTCCGCGCCGGCCAAAGTGCCGGAGGTTCGAGCGCTCAGCACCGAGCCGACGATGGCGATGGCGAGGGTTTCCCCGGTCAGCTTGATGGTGTTGAACAGGCCCGAGGCCATCCCCGCCTGCTCAGCGGGCATGCTGCCGACCGCCATGCCGTCCAGCAGGCCAGTTGCGATGGCGATCCCAATGCCCATCAGGAGCAGTGGCCCTATGTACCTGTCCGTGCCGGCGAACCAGGCTGCGCCCGCGCCGACCATCACCAGTGACGCGAGCACCTGGGTTGACGGGTTCACCCAGTGGGTGACCATCCCGCATAGGATCGGCACCACCAGCATTGGCCCGGTCAGCAGGAGGACGAGAGCCCCCGCCCGAGCCGCCGTTAGGGCCTGCGTGGCCATGAAGTACGAGGGCAGATACACCACCAGCGGGCCGAACACCGCGACAATCGCCACCATGGCGATGCTCGGTCCGAGGAACCTCGGAGAGGTCAGCAGCCGCAGATCCAGCATGGGATCGGAGACTCGCCGTTCGATCCGGATGAACAGCGGGAACAGCACCAACGATCCCAGTAATGCGATCAGCACGAGCGGAGACGTCCAACCCAGCTCCGGCCCCTCCACGACCACCAGGATCAGCGCCATCAGGGCGGAGGTGAACGCCGCCGTGCCCGCCCAATCCATCGTGGCCGTCACGGCATGGCGTGATTCGGGGAGGAGCCGGAAAAATGCCAACGTGATAAGGCCAATCACGCCGGGCAGCCCGAACGCGCTGCGCCAGCCGAACGACCCCATGAGCAGCCCAGCCATGCTAGGGCCGAAGGCGAGACCCAGCCCAATGGTCGCGCCGAACAGACCGAAGATCCTGGTCCGCGCCGCGCCGGTGAAGGCCTGCGCGAGTACCGCGCTGGCACCGGTCACCGTGGCGGCCGCGCCGATTCCAGCCACGACGCGGGCCAGATCGAGCAACACGATGTTGGTGGCCAGCGCGCTCACCAGCGCGCATATCGAAAACAATGCGACGCCCGCGAGGAACATTCGACGGCGGCCGTACCGGTCCGCGAGCGAGCCGGTCACCAGCATGAAGCCCGCGAAGGTCGCGCAGTACCCGTTGACGATCCATTGCGTGGCCGCGAGCGTGGTGTGCAGATCCGCGGTGATCCGAGTGAGCGCGACGGACGCTCCGCTGAGGGTAAAGGGAATGAGGAACAACGCTATCAGCGAGACGATGACCGTCGCGACGCGATTCCGATGAGACGCTTCCCATACGAGGGCTTTATCCCGCATGTTCCGTGCCGCCCTCCCAGCCGCAGATTGGTCAGGTCAGATCTGTTTGAGCATTCCGCCGTCGAGCACCAGATCTGCGCCGTTCATGCCCGGCACCTGGCCGGAAACCAGCAGCAGCACGAGCGCCGCCACCTCCGCGGGCTCGACGAACCGGCCGGTGCTCATGCCGGTCATCGCGGGTACCTGCTCGACGAACTCCTCGTGCTTGATCCCCGCGGCCTTGGACAGTCCGGACGCCATCCCATCGTTCGACGTCCAGACCGCCGTTCGCGTCGGCCCGGGAGAGATGGTATTCACCCGGACCGTTTTACCTACCTCCTCGGAGAGCGCTTTGCCGAAGCTGGCCAGCGCGGCTTTGGCGGCGGAGTAGTCAATCAGGCGAGGCAGTGCCAAATGGGAGTTGACCGAGCCGATGTTGATGATGCTTCCCCGCCGTGCGAGCAGGCTTGGTAGGGCCGCCCGGGTCGTGCGCACCGCGCTAAAGAAGTTGAGCTCGAACGCGTGTTGCCACTCATCGTCGCGAATGGCCAGGAATCCCTCCGTTCGGGCAGGCGAGCCGCCGACATTGTTGACCAGGAGGTCGATGCCCCCCAGCTCGGTGAGCGCCCAATCCACCACCTCCGCCGCCTGCGCCGGCACGGTCAGATCTGCCCGCTTGGTCAACGGCGTTGCCTTGAGCAGCTCCGCGCTGGTCGTGCGAGCGCATGCAGCGACCCGCACTCCTTCTGCGGCCAACGCCTGAACGATCGCGAGGCCAATACCCTGGCTAGCTCCGGTGACCAGCGCTGTCTTGCTCACCAACTTGAGTTCCATGTCGGCACCATCCACTTGTGTAGTAGTCAATGAATATGAATTTCAATGAATACGATATTGTCGATTCTCGATCGCGTCGATATCTATACCATGTTTGCGGCCGTGGGGGAGCGTGATAGCCGTGCCATCGGCGGGATGGCTGGAGTTGTGGGAACAACAACCGGTTTCGTTCCCACGCCAGGTCTTAATCAGGGCTTGATGGACTGCCTGTGATGGAAGATGTTGTTTGGGTCCCAACGCCGCTTGATCGCCCGTAGCCGTGGATAGTTGGCCCCGTAGTACAGCTCCATTGCGGAGAGCCTGGACCGGTTCCACGCGGGGTCGTTGAGGTCGACATCCGGATAGTTGATGTAGCAGCCGTCGGTGAGCTCGTCGTGCAGCGGCACACCGCCGGTCTTATCGAAGACATCGCCGTAAAACTTGCGGATCCAACCGATGTTGTAGTCGTCCTCGGCGGGAGTAGACCAGTAGTTCTGGATTAGTATCTTCAGCACCGAGTCGCGTTGGACCGCGGCGGTCTCCTGGGGTGGAACGGTATTGATCTTGGCTCCATATGCGGAGACCAGCAGCAGCGCGGTCGAATTCTGATAGTCGGCGTTGGTCAGATATCGGTACACGGTCCCGACCTGCTCCTCCGTCAAGGCCTTGCGCAGGTACGCCGCTTTGTACTTGGCCCGCAGGCTGGGATTGGTCAACCCCGGATTGCCGGTGGCCAGCAGCTGCGTGGCCTGCAGCCAGGGCAGTCGCCGCGGCGACGCCAGCTCGGGCATGGGCAGATGCTCACCCATCGAGGTGGTCATAGGACCGGTCGGGGTATCGACGCCAGCACAAACCGCATCGAGGAACTCCGCCAGAAGCGCCTCCGCGTTTCGTGCCGACCCGTCCATCTGCGTCAACATGCCGATTTGACCGTTCGACCGGTGAGTTAACGCAAGGGTGGCGAACAATCCCGCAAAGGGAGAATCAGGATCCTGGTTGCGGATCTGCCAATTGGAGAAGTTGCCCAGCAGCCGGCGGAACGAGGACTCCGTCATCGCTGCCCAGTCCCATGAGACCGCGCTGACCAGAACCTCGGTGGGTGGCGTGGGTAGCACCCGTGCGGTGGGGCGGTTGTCTGCTTTGGGGGACCGCAACCAGTACCGGGTAACGACGCCGAAGTTACCCCCGCCGCCGCCGGTGTGGGCCCACCACAAGTCTCGGTTCGGATCGTTGGCGTCTCTCGTCGCGGTGACCAGCTTGGCGACACCACGTTTGTCGACGACCACGACCTCCACAGCGTAGAGGTGGTCGACGACGAGCCCGTGCTTTCGGGATAGGAAGCCGTAGCCGCCTCCGCAGATGTGCCCGCCCGCACCCACCGAGTAGCACAGACCGCCCGGGATGGTTACCCCGCCGAGCCGATAGAGCGTCTCGTAGATATCGAGAAGCTGTGCTCCGGCTTCGACGACGAAGGCGTTGAACTTCGGATCAAACGACACACGGTTCATCTCGGACAGATCGATCACGACCTTGACGTCCGGGTTGTATACGAAGTCTTCGTAGCAGTGTCCGCCGCTGCGGATCGAGATACGCTTCTTCGAGGTAACCGCGTCCTGAACCGCAAGCAGCACCTGCGAACTGGAGGTGGGCAGACACACCTGATCGGGTTTCCCGACCCATCGTTGATTGTTGCCGCGCACCAGACTTTCATACCTGGCGTCGCGGGCGGAGACACGAACCAACGATTGACTGTTCTCCGTGGCGTCTTGCAGCCCTATCCGCTGGCTCGTTCCCGTCGCGGTCTCACTCGTGAAATCCTCCTTTCCCGCCGTCTTCTCTGTCTCTTCGGCACTGGCATTCGCACATGCCGCCAACGCCGTCCCTCCCACGGTCACCGCCCCCAGGTGCAGCGCGGTTTCGAGCAGTTGGCGGCGGCCGACGTCCACGTTTCTTTTTCTCATAGCCTCCCTCGTCGCGTAGCAGCGTCATGTTTCACACGGGCACATGGGCCCGATTCGCTCGTCTATTTGGTACTCGGCCCCTCCCACCCGAAACGTGGGGCGATCGCCACTGCCTGCGCGAACCTCTCGGAGCTCCACTGCGGGATCGGCATGCACGGCACGGCTGCGTCGCCCGCCTCTTGGAAGAACTCCTCGAACCCCGCGGGGCTGTAGGCGAAGATCGTATGAGCGACGTGGACGCTGACATTCTTGAAGCGGTGCGGGGTGCCCTTGGGGACAAAGACGTAATCCCCTGCTTTGCCAGTGAACCGCGACTCGCCAACTTGGAATTCCAGTTGGCCGGAGATAACGTAGAACGCCTCGTCCGCCAGGGTGTGTATGTGCAGCGGCGGGCCGCATCCCGGGAGGATCGAGGACTCCAGGACGGACAGGGCGCCGTTGGTGCTCTTGCCGCTGATCTTGACCTGGTAGACGTTGCCGTCGAACCAGATCGCCTCCCCCTCGCCGGCCGGGACGAGCGTGGGCGGCCCGGGAAAATCGTTTGCATGCTCGCTCATGAATTGCTCCTCAGTGATTGGACCAGGGCTCTTTTGGCAGATAGAGCCGCACGTCCGTTTGCTGCTCGTACGGCGCCCCTGCTGGCAGATTGATGAGTTCCATCTGCATCCCCCACGGCGTCACGAAGTACACCCAGCGATCCCCCGCGATCGGTCCGTCGGTGATGGTCTCCGGGGAGCCGAGCACCCGGACTCCCGGTTGTGCGCGCAAGTACTCTGCGGCGAGATCGACGTCCGTCACGTGGATCGCGAGGTGGTGACCACCCCAGTCACTGTTGCGAGGGATCTGCCTCTGCTGGTCAGGTGCGGCGTACTCGAAAAGCTCCACGTTGGTCACCGGTCCCAGTCTCAGCATGGCGACCCTGGCGGTGGCCGCGGCGTCCACGCCCAGCTTGCGGGTCATCCAGTCACCCTCGCCCCGCACCGGCCCCTGGGTGTAAACCAGATCCGCACCGAGGATCTCGGTGAAGAACGCGATAGCCTGATCCAGGTCGGGCACCGTATACGCAACATGGTGCACGGCGGTCGCCCCGGGAATGCCACGTCGCCGGATCATGGGACGCCCCCCGTCGCCAGCGCGTCTGCGGATACGGCCGGCGCGTGGAGCGGCGCGGACACCTCGATCACCAACCAGCTCAGATCTTCGGTGCCCGGATTCACGAAGCGGTGCACAGCCCCGGCCCGCGTGGCAATCAGGTAGCCGGGGTGCATCCCGTGCGAATCGTCGTCGACATGCAATTCGCCCTTGCCGGCGAGGACGAAGCAGACCTTGTCCGTGCTGGTCCGCACATCCTCTTCCCGAAAGGCGCCGGGCGGCAGCGACGACCAGGTGATCACCTCCCATGTGCTGCTCATCCCGTCCCTGCGGATCACCTGCTTTTGGGCGGCATCGGCCTGACGGCCAATATCCGTGATGAGCAGATCCTCGACCGGTGCCCCCTGCAAGGCGCCGTCGTCCAGTTCGCGCAGGATCTCGGCCGCGCGGGTAAGCTCGGCGACGGTGAGATCCTGGAGGAAGCAGGCCTCGCCGATGCCAACCGGGATGGGCATCCGTTGCAACCCGTCCCGGTGCCGCGTGGTTTCCCGCAGCGCGTTCTCCAGCAGCCCGGCATCCAGCAACGGGTGCCAAACGGGCAAACGGAGCCGGCGCATCAGATCGAAGATCCGTTCACGGTCCTGGATGGACACGAGACCGCGTTCCTCGGCCAGCACCGTCGTGAGCGCCATGTCGACGGTGACGGCCTCTCCGTGCAAGAGCGCGGGAAGAGCGCGCATCTCCAAGGTGGGGCTGAACGAGTGACCATAGTCGACGACGCGCTCCAGCTGTTTCTCCCACAGGTTCGGCTCCAGCTCCTCCAGCATGCCGCCCACCGCGCGGCTGAACACCTCCCTTGCCACGATGTCGCCGGTATGCGTCTGGCCAGTGAGCCGCTCGGCGAGCAGCAGCTCGGCGTGCTCCTCCAGCAGATGGAACAACTTGGCGTCCTTGATCAACGCGATCTTGAGGATCTCCGCGAGGCCGTTGCTGATGTGTCGATCGTCCAAGGTGGCCAGGAAGCTGCGGTCCAGCAGCGCCACCGTCGGCGCGAAGTAGGTGCCGAGGCGGTTCTTGTGCTCCTCGAAGTTCACCCCGGTCTTGATGCCGACACCCGCGTCCACCAGTCCGATGAGCGAGGTCGGGATCCGCACGTAGGGGGTGCTGCGCCGGTACATGCTGGCCGCCAGGCCGACGATGTCCAGCAGGATCCCACCGCCGATGGCGATGATTGGCTCGTGTCGACGGTTGATCCCGAACGAGTCGAGCCCGTTCACCACGGTGAATACCGACTCCATCGTTTTGGCCTCTTCCGAGGCCGCCAGCACGCACAGACGGTATTCACATTCGTGGTGCTCCAGATACGTGCGAAGAGCATCTCCGTAAATCGCGTGCACGTTGGCGTCGATCACGATGAACCGGCGAGGACGATCGGTGCGGACGGTGGTTCCCGCCTGCAGCAACGCCGGGTTGGAGGGGTCGAGGACGCCGACCGTCATCTGGACCTCGTAGGTGATGGACTGCTGAGCCTGGATTCTCCATTGGTAAGCGGCGATTCGCGCCCCGGCCAGCTCCGATTCGATCGAGTGAATGTTCATGTCCTTGCCACCAATTCGTTGACGGCTGACCGCACGGCACCGGCCACGGCGGCGATCTCGTCCGGCGAGGAGAACGGGTTGATGCCGAACCCGGAGCCGAGATAGGAGTCGTCGACTCCGACGGACAGCGTGATCGAGCGGCCGAGGATGTCGTCGGTCCGAGGGAGCATATTCGGCTTGTACCGTCGGTCGGTGGTGTGGGCCTGGCACCCGAAGGGGTGTTCCGATGCGGTGGGCATCCGGCGCCCCAGCAGCTGGGGCATGTTTCCATAGTAGTGGCGGCCCGAGTCGATGAGCGTGGACGTGCCCAGCCGGTGGGCCACCGCGCGGGCTACCTCGACCGACTCGAATTGCAGCACCAGGAAGGAGAAGCACTCGCCATCCGGATCGTTGATGCGCCTGCGGGTCACACCTGGGAGAGCGCCGAGCGCGTCGGAGAGCGCGGTCTTCTGTTTACGCAGAGTCCCCAGTATGTCGTCGATCTTGCGGAGCTGGCCGAGCGCCACGGCGCCGCTCAATTCGTGCATCCGCAGGTTCATCCCAAACAACGAATCGGCATCCGCTACACCTCGGCGCAGCGGTTTGAACCCGTGGTCGTGGAAGGCGAATGCGCGTTCGTACACCGCGTCGTTCGCGATGGTGATTAGGCCGCCGTCACCGCTCGTGATGATCTTGAACAGGTTGAGCGAGAAGGCTCCCGCGTCCCCGATGGTGCCGAGCGCGCGACCCCGATACCGGCCGCCGCAGGCCTGGGCGACGTCCTCGATCAGGAACAGGCCGTGCTTGTCCGCGATTCGCCGTAACGCGTCCATCGCGGCCGGGGCGCCCAGCATATGTACCGGGACAATGGCCTTGGTCGCAGGCGTGATCTGGCGAACCACGTCCTCGGGGTCGAGGGTGAGCGACTCGTCGATCTCGGCGAACACGGGGACGGCGCCGCGGTGGACGACCGCGGCGATGGAGGCGATGAAGGTGTATCCGGGCACAATCACCTCGTCGCCGGGACCGACACCCAGCGCCGCCAGCGCGGTGAGCAGCGCGGAGGTGCAGCTGTTGACGGCCAGGCAATGTCGGGCGCCCGTGCGCTGCTCGAACTCGCGCTCCAGTGTGTACACCATGGAAGGTTCGGCCGAGTCGTTGAATCGATAACGGTTTATCTGCCACCCATCCAGCGCCCGATTGACCAGCGCCTTCTCTTCATCACCGAGGAATCGATATCCAGGGCCACTCATACGTGCGCCTTTCTGCTGAGAGTTGATGTTTGGTGGCGACAAATCCCGCGCGCTGCGCGCAGCGCCATCGCCACGCTGGTCAATGTCGGATTGCTTGCAGTGGCGGTCGGAATCAGTCCGTTTCCGCCGAGATAGAGGTTCGATATGCCCCAGACCTTCGAGCCCGTATCGACCACGCTGGTGTCCGGGTCTGTCCCCATTCGCGCGGTTCCAGCGATATGCAACGGCAACGTGGGGAGCACGAATCGAGGCTCCGAACCGGGCAGAAACGGCCCGAGCGCGGCGGCTGCCCGGCGCAGGTCCGCCATCATCCGGTGCTGGCGCGTCCGATCCTGCTCGCTGAGCGAGAACTCGAAACGCGGCTCGGGCATGCCGTAGACGTCCCGGTCGGTGTCGGAGAACAGCACCCGGTTCTCCGGCCTTGGGTCGACGAGCCCGAACCAACGCAGATCAACCACGAGCCGGTCGTCGATCTCCGGGTTCGGCACCATGTCGTCGTAGGGCAGGTCACGGTGGATCTGGCAATGCCATGGACGGTCGTCCGACACGGGGATCCACACGTTGGGATCCAGGTCGTCCCGCGGGATCGGGACCGGGTCGCTCGGGTGAGCGGTCCGATGTGCCGCCACGCGATCCGCGAAGCGTGGATCCGCCGCGACCTGGTCGATGAGCGCGTCACGGAGCAGGACCTGGCAGAAGGCGACCGGCTGCTCCGTGAGGTAGCGGCCCAGCGCGGGCGGCCGGATACCGGAGGCGTAAAGCAATTGTGGGGTGAGCACGGCCCCGCAGGCGATGACATAGGTCTCCGCTTCCACACGCAGCGTTCGCCAATGGATATGGTCGACGACCTCGGCGTATGCGATCCGCGATCCGTCCGCCGTCGGAACCAGCCGTGCGCAGTGATGCTGCTCCCGCAATGTGAACCCTTCGTGGCCGTCGACGAGCGGGCCGAGGATGGTGTCCACGCCCGTCCAGCGCACCAGCCCGGGGGTGTCCGCGCGGCGCTGCGCGGCCATGGGGAGGTGGCGGGGTCCGTAGGGCGCGGGCAGCTCCCGGTACTCGGCGGCGAGCGCATCGAGCACAATCTGGTGCGCGATCGCGTCCCCGGTCAGATCGGTGTCCGTGCGAAGCAGCGCCTCCGCCTCTCGGTAGAGCGTTTCCCATTCGTCTGCCGCGATGGCATCGGACCGCTCCATGGTTGGGTGGTGGCGGGGTGTTACGCCCGTCCAGTGGGTGGCCATGCCGCCGACGGCGTATGTGGCGACCCCCGCATCCAAACTGATGAGCGGATCGATTGGCTTCGCGCTCCTCGTACGGCGCGTCAACGGGTGCAAATGCCCGCGGATCAAGGCGCCAAATCGTTTGTGACTGTGCTGATAGGCGAGATGATTCTTCAAATGCTCACCAGGGCGACTGGAGAGCTGCGGTCCGGCGTCTACCATCATGACCTTGCGACCGCCTTCGACGAGCGTGCGGGCGAAGGTGGCGCCCACCGGCCCGGACCCCACGATGAGGACGTCCAACTCGACGCGTTGGCAACTCCAACTCATAGCGTTCTCGCTTCTCGTTCTCGCTTCTAATGTTCGTTGAAAGGCGTTCGCTCCGGCAGCTGTCGGCTCACCGAAGCGGGCATCAGCGCTAGGAACAGCAGCTCCAATGGGGAGTCGGTCGCGGCGCGCCACCGGCTGGCCGCCCCGTGCGAACAAAGGACCAGCTGGCCTTCACGGAGGGACAAGGGCAATTGCCCGTCTGCGACGAGCTCGCCCTCGCCGCGCAGGACGAACCACGCTTCCTCGATGTCACCCCGTCCGCGCCCGTCGATGACGGCTCCCGGCTCGAGCCGCACGTAATCGAAGGATTCGCACTCGCTGAACAACATCCCTCGACGGCCGAGGCACCGCCATGACGCGTTGCCTCGGCCGCCGCTGAAGGTCCGAGTGAGGCCCGCAAGGCTGCTGGAGACGATCATTTGGCACCGCCCACGGCCGCTGGAATTGCCAAACTCACCACGAAGAACTCCAGCCCATCGGGTCCACCTTCGATCACGACGTCACCCAGGAACGGCACGCCGACCGACACCCCATGACGCAGCGGCACGGCCGTCGCTCCCGCCCTCGCGGTGCCGCTCCCGCTCAACGTGAACAGCACGTGCTCCTCGTCGCGCGCGACGAGGGACTCGGTGCGTAACGGATCCAAACGCACCAACCGGGCTCGGTTCAGCGGTCCGGCGAGATAGTCCAGTGCGTCGACCTCGCGGGCCTCACGCAGGTTGATGATCGCGGCACGAACGCCGTTGGTGCCTCGATCCGGTGAGCCTGGCGCCATCCCGGGCCCCGACACCTCGATGACCAGCCAGACCAGGTCATCGGAGCCGGTGTTGCGGATACCGTGCTGGGTACCGAGGCAGGTCGTGATCAGATCACCCGCGGCGACCGGGTTGTCCGTGCCGTTGATCGTCATGACCCCGGAGCCGGATACCACGTAGTCGAACTGTTCGGTCCGACTGTGCAGATGCGTGCCGCTGGCCGCGCCAGGTGGCAAACAAGATCGCTCGACCGCTTCCCACGGCCCGAACATGTTGTTCCTTCGAACCAGGCACTTCCACCGCGCTACCCGCTCGCCGCCATGCATTTCATAGACGTCGGACGGCTCGTCGAGCGTCGTGACCACCATACGATCCGATCCGTCCAGCACCCACGCTGCCTCCGGGATCCGCGCGGGGAGCCGGCCGGTCACCTCCGTGGGCAGCATCGTGAGCGAGAGGAGCTCGAGCGCGGTGGTGGAATCGCTGTGCACCGAGCCGGAGGTTCCTCCCGACCAGAACAGCAGATCCCCCGGCTGCAACGGGACCGATCGCTCCTCGCCGTCCGTGAACCTTCCGCACCCACTAAGGACGAACCAGGCCGCCTCGACCCCCTCTCGGCCACGCCCGTCCCGCGTGACCCCCGGTGGCAGCCGTAGGTAGTCGATCGCCTCGCATTCGCTGTGCAGCATGCCGCGACGTGCCAGGCACCGCCAGGTGCTGTCGTCGTCCGCGGACCTGCTCGTACTATCGATATGGGTGACGATCACTCGGGCGCCCCTTTGGTCTGCGGGGTGGCGAGGCTGGCGATGAACACTTCGAGGCCTTCGTCGCCTGCCTCCACCGTGACATGGCTGCCCAACGGCAAGGTCACCGCCACCCCGGCCCGTAGCGGGACGGTCACCGATCCGGTCACCGCGCTCCCGTTGCCGCGCACGATGAAGAGGGTGTGTTCCTGGTTCTCCGCGATCAGCGTCTCGCGCTGCCCCGGCTGCATCTCCGGCAGGCGGATGCGGCCGAGCGGTCCAGTGAGAAAGACACGGGCGTCGACCTCCCGCACCTCACGAAGGTTTATCACCACGGCGTTGCTCATCGTGCCACTCCACTTTCGATCTGCTTCTGGTAATTGGAATAGACGGGCGCCATTGGCCGTCCCACGACTTCGATAACGAGCCACTCCAGCCGGTCCTCGCCCACATTCCGCAGGCCGTGCCGAGTGCCCAGGCCGTTCAGGATCAAGTCGCCGCCCTGAACCCGGTGTTCCTGGCCATCGAGGAGCATGACCCCGGTGCCGGAGACGATGAAGTACAACTCCTCGGTGCGAGTATGGATATGCGCGCCACTGATCCCGCCAGGAGGAAGCGCGGCCCACTCAATCGCCTCCCACGAGCCGAACAGATTGTCGCGTCGGGCGAAGCACTTCCACTCGGAGGTGCCACCCGCACCATGGACGCCGTAGACGACGGACGTCTGATCAAGATTCGCGATCACCACGTGTCCCTCCTCCCAATCTTACGATGCGCAGGCCAGCCCTCGAGCATGAGGACGGCGGCCGCCAGCTCTTTGCTGAAACATACCGCTCCCTTGAGTCTGGACGGTGCTGATACTGGAGTCGAAGATTAGCTATGTCAAGGTGTTGGGTTGCGTCCGAATGGATTGTTGCAAATAAATCGTGGCGCAAACCGGCGGTCACCATTTGCGTGTTGCACGATGCAACACGCAACAGTTCTCATTTGCGATTGGCGTGCTTCTTGCGGCTGAATAGTCGTTTTTTTTGCGTCGACATGACATCTGCCAATAAACGTCACGCCGACTGAAATCGAACGATCCTCCGCAAGGCCGGGGATTCGAAATGTGCGCCACCCAAGGCGGGATGGCGGAATGGCGCTCTTAACCCCTTGATGTCCAAACTTTGGGATGAACCACGTGATACTTGCACACCCATTTCGTGTGATTCAGGCTCTCGCCTCCCCGCATCTATCGGGGACGGTCCGTTAAAATAATAATTGGAGAGAGCAAATGCACCTCGATCACGAACCTACGAAGTTGCTGATTTTCTCATTGATGGCACGCGCACATGCCGGAGCTCAACGGTCAAGACGGCTGCGATGTCAGTCTGTTGCATGCACGTCCCGCCGGGAGCGATCAAAGGCGCCCGAGCCCGAGCTTTCCATCGAACGAATGGGATCGAACGCAACAAGCCAGTTGACGACTTCACCTTTACGACCCTATTTAAAAAGACACGCACCATTGGCGGCGATAGAGTGGAGCCCACACTGCGAGGGTGGCTTGCCGAACCTGATTTCATAATGATTACGTAAGTAGATCGATGCAAATCGCGCGGCGATTGCATGCGTCTTCGTGACGACTGCGTGCACACAAACAGCCGAGCTCCGCCCTACGCGGGTGGATCCGAAACCAAAGCCGAATCCGCGCCGCCGCGGCGTGACGGCGGCGCCAGCGCACACGTGGCGTGGTCGCCGATGGAATCCCTGGCCCGACCACGGTCGCAGCCATCAAGGGGTTCCAAGCCGAGCGCGGGCTCGAGGTGACCGGCCTCGCGGACAGGACCACGCGCGTCGCGCTCGATGAATCGCCATTGCAGCGAGGCGCCGTCGTTTGCGCTTGCCCTTGGTACAGTTCACGAATCGAGGCGCGACGCCGAGGCCGTGCGGTCGCGAACTTACCTCGCTTGCCGCTCCTCGATTTGCTTCAACGTTCGGTTGTCCTCCGTCTTCCAGAGAACGCGCCCGTTCGCGTTGTTGCCATATACGACGGCGGCCGCAGCGCTCGGGCTCGTGAACAGAATATCCTCTCGGAAGAGGAGGAGTTCACCGCGGTCTGCGAGCTTGCCCGATGCAATGAGCTCCTGCTTGAACGCAATATACCCGGGCGTCATGGTCTCCGTCGTCCCCTTCAGCGCGGTGGACCCCTTCAAGACGACAAACCCTTCGTCCGTCACGCGGCCCGTCGCCCTTGCATCCTTCACCTTGCAGAAAAACTCGAACGGGTATCCCGGCGCAGGCGCGACCTGCGCAATGGCGTCGAGTACGCGATGGCCCAGCACGCCGAGCAGCAGCGGCACCTGCAGAAAGAGCTCCTCCACCGCATCGACATCGGGACGCGACAGCGCCGCGGGCGCAGGGTGGTTGTCGTTTTCCACCGAATACCGATTCACCTCTTTCGCACGGCCTACGAGCCGTGACTCCAGGTACTTGAAGTGCGACTTGGTGAAATTTCCGTCCTTGTTCGTAATGAGAACCGCCTCGTGCCAGAAGTCCTCGTCGATGACATGTCGCTTGATGCGCTTGAGAATGTCCTCCGATTCGCCGATATAGACCTCGCGCGCGGAGGGCCGGTCCGCGCCGAAGAGGAAGTAAGCTCCGGGCCTGCATACGACGGACTCCCATCGCTCGGCGAGCTCCGAAACGCGATGACGCGGACAGAGCAAGGCTTGCTCCGTCCTGCCCATGACCTCCGCGTAACGGATCCCCGAGACCTCGCCCTGATCCAAGTAGATGCGGATGCTTCTCCCAAGCGGCATTCGCGCGAGCCTATGCGCCGGCCCACCCGGAGGTCCATGGCATTTCGTGTCCTTGCTTCCGAGGAGCGCCCATTCCGCCCCCGAAGAGACCAGCGAGGTCAGGGGCCGAGCTACATTCGCCTACACAACTGGGACCTCCAAGGCATATGAAAAAGGCGGTGCTCGAGCGCTTCACGGCCAGGGTACGCACGCAGTCGACCGCGCCGCCGAGCTCGAGCCCGCGCGCTTGACCGCGCTGTCCGGGGGAGTGCTTGCAGCCGATACGAGCAGGCCATGGGATCCCGCTCGGGCTCGTGCACGATGTGCGCTCGGCCTCGCCGTACTCGAGCGCAGGTCGCGCCAGAGCCCTGACAATGATGCCGGGACGACAAGTGGCCGCACAACATCGAACGAGCGCCCGTCGATACCGAAACCATCGCGATGACCGTCCGCCTTCGAAGGCAGAAGGCCGCTGTCGTTTTCGCACATCAGCAGCTGTCGTTTCGAATCTACACGCGTATTTTTGATCGCCAATCGGAAACGCGATGCTAAACAAATTTTGAGTTGGCCAATGCAGGTCGGGTCAAACCAGTCATTCGAGGGAGGATGAAATTCATGACGATTCGAAATACGAAGCTCGCATTCACCGTGGCCATCGGAGCCTTTTTCGTACAAGCGTGTGCGGCGCAGGACGCGTCTACCGATGAGAAAGATCGCCCCGAGCTCAGGGTGAGGCAGGGCGATGTGCGCAGCTCGGCGTCCTCGCTGGCGGCGAACTGCACCCGGCAGATCACGATTCAGGACGAGCTCGAATCGGCCAACCCGGGCGATGTCGTTTGCTTTCAATCGAGCATGAAGAAATCGCGATTGAAGATCACCAAAGGAGGCACGCCGGACGCGCCAATCGTCTACTCGGGCGAGAACGCGAACGTCGACGGTATCACCATCGAGGCCAGCAACGTGATCGTGCAAAATTACACGCTGGTCAAGCCGAACGCGCCCGGCATCTGGGCCGAGGGCAACAACATTACGCTCCAGAACAACACGATCGTCAATCCCGTGAACGGCGACGGCGATGGTATCCGATTTTTTGGCAACGACATCAAAATTCTACACAACACCGTTCGCGGCACGAGCAATCGATACGGCCACGCCGATTGCATGCAAACTTACGCGAGCGACACGCCTCCTAGCCGAAACGTGCTCATCGAGGGCAATCGATGCGAGAAAATCGACAATATGTGCCTCATGGCCGAAGGCCCGAATGACGGCGAGGGCGATGGCCGAGGACACTCCGACCACTTCACCATTCGCAACAATTTCTGCGAAACATTGAAAGCCTCGCAAACCCTGATGTTCGAGGACATCCAGTACGCGACCATCACGGGCAATGAATTCGCGGGCTCGCCCACCAAAGCGATTGGCCTTGCCATTAAATCGACTTTTGCCACCGTCAGCGGCAATATCGTCAGCCCCGATATCGATTATGAAGTCGGTATCGACAGCTCATCCAAAAAAGGCTATCAAGGTCCTCCACCCGGAGGCAAACCGTAAGGTAACGATGCTGGGCGCCGGATCGTGCGACTGCGCGAGAGGTGGCGAACAACGATCGGCACGACTCCGATCCCGCGCATGCGTTCATTCGGCAGGAGATCGCGTCCGTCGCCGCTGCGCTGCCGGAGCCCGCGAGCGGGTCGCCGCGCAGCGGTGCTCGTGGCCCATCCCACGCCAAAGAGCACGGCGCGCGTGATTTCCTCCGCGAACGCGGGGCCGAGCTCGTAGTGACCGAAGAGCATCGGAAGACGATCGGGGCGGCGAAGCGATCCACCAGGAGATCGGCGTCGATGCCGGAGCGAATCTCGCCGTGTGCTTGGGCCCTCTCGAAGGTCACGATGCACGCCCGCCGGCGAGGCTCCCACATACCCACATTTTGGGGCGGGCTCGCGCGGGAGACCGCGCGCGGCACGGCTACAACCGCCAGCCGTAGTCGCCGCCCGATACGTCCGTATGGAAAGCCGCGTCAGGGTTGCCGACCAACTGCCCGGAGGTCTTCGGCTGGAAGACGTCTCCAACCGCCTCCACGAGGGCAGGCTTCAAGTTCAATAACTTATTGTCCGGTACTTCGTTCCAAGATACCCCCCACTGGATATGATATTCGGGTGGAACATTCGATGGAGCGAATCCACCCGACATGTATTTCGTGGACAGCGTGGCCTCCAGACCTGCTTTCAGCTCCTGCAACTTCGGAGCAATGTTTGCGCTATTCTTGGTTACGAGCTCCGGCGCTATTTCGGCGGTATTGTAATGCACCATCGCCGCGAAACCGGTCACGGGATCCCAAGCCACGATGGCAATGCAATTGTAGAGACCTTCCGTGCGGAGGGTGCCACCTGGTCCAGTAGCCTCGAACCCCGGAGCGCCAGGCCGTGACATCTCGATAATCTTGTCTCCTCCCGAGCCTCCGGAGGAGATGATTGGCTCGGAACCCGCGCCCGCCTCGCGCGCGAGGAGCTCGGCCGACCTCTCGGCAACATTACCGTCCCGCCTCTTGCCTCGGAAGAGCAGGCGCTCTCGCGCGGATTGGACGTCCACGCGCACGACTCTGCGTCATCCGACTCTCCTCGTCCAGAACGGGGCTCGCGCACTGCATACCCATCGCCTTGCCTCGCGCAAAAGTTCGTTCATTCGCGCGGCGCGCGGAGCGTGATCGCAGCTCTCGAGCCGCATCATGCGGCCGTCGTTCAGCTGCCCCCAGAGTCGGATATCGCTCACGAGCGCTGCAATCGAACCAAAGGCGAAGGATAATGGCGCCTTGGCGCTCATCGTTGCTGCGTGGATACCTTCGTCAACCAAGTCTGGACGGCAACCGTGTTTTCGGCGTAGAGGCGCCCTGCGTGCTGGTAATGGTCTACCGCTTCGTTTGCCAGGCGTCGGGCGCGCTCCCCATCTCCGCGCGTCCGCCACAGAACGCGTGCAAGGGCGAAGCTGATGATCGCCCGATACTCTGCCCGCGGCGGTGTCGTCTGCTCTTCGAGGAGCTTCTCGGCTCGTTCGAGTGCCTTGAGCGCCTCGGGGAGCCGGCCGAGTTGCTCGTATCCTTCGCCGACGCAGGAGAGGGCTAATGCGATGGCGACACTGTCTGGCCCGAGCGTGCGCTCGCCGGCATCGAGCAGTTGGATACAGAGCTGCAGCGCATCACGCTCAAGATGCATCCTGCGCATGAGCCGTCCCAGCCGGACGCCTGTTTTGATCGTGTCCGGATGGCCGGGGCCCTCCAGTCGTCTGTAGAGTGCCAACGTCTCCTCGAACGTGGTGCGTGCGGTCTCCAGATGCCCGAGCGCCTCCTCTGCGCGGGCGATCCCCGAGAGCCTGGTCGCCGTGTTCGCGTCATTCTGGCGGATCATGGCATACGCGCGACGAAAGAGAGGTAGCGCGACCGCCGGCTGGCCGTCCTCCAAATAGGTCATCCCTAATTGAGAAAGTGAGTACGCCACATCCGGGTTCTCGGGAGACGATGCCTGCTCGACGATATGTAGAGCGCGTTGTCCCACGGCTTGCGCGCCAGCGGCATCGCCTTGCTCGCTCAGCATGCGCGCCAAGAGCGACAGCGTTTGCATGAGCTTAGGGTGCTCATTGCCGAACAGCGCCTCGGACTCTGCCAGCGCCGAATGCGCGCGCGCTATCCCCTTGTCGAGCTGATTGATGGTTCTCTCCACATTGGCGAGGTGGTGGTTGATCTCGATACGGCGCACGTCATTCTCGCGGAATACGCGTCGGCCCATGTCCAGGGCCGCGTTGAAGTGTCGGATAGCGCGATCGTAATGGCCGCGCTCATCCTCGATGAGACCGAGGACGAGCAACAGTTCGATATTTGCCGGCCCTTGGGGATCGAACCGTTCCACCGCGGCCTCGATGAACGGAACCAGGCGCTCGACCTCGCTGGGGCGCTCCTGGTCGTTGCCGACAACCGACAGCAACTGGGTCAAAACGAGCGGCAACAGCCGTTCGTGGCCGCTCGATTCGGCGTCGGCAACTGCCTGAACAATGCTCGCCTCCGACGCGTCGAACTCGCCGGCGCTCTCCTGCGCGATGCTGAGTCGATAGAGCGCTTCCGCGGCGAGCGCCCGATCGGGTAGCTTGCGCGCCAGCTCGAGCGCCTGCCGTGCTGCTTCCTGACTTGGCGCCGTTTTGCGTGCATCGTCGAGCGCCTGGCTCTGCGCAAGGAGATCACGAATATGCTCGACGGTGATTGAGGTAGTTCGATCGTAGGTAGGCAATGGCGTCAGCGCGAGCGCCGCCGGATTCGTGCAGGTCGATAACGAGCCAAGTTGGATGGTGATGTCGGGGGCACGAAGACGCACGTCCCGATCGCCGGCGGCGAGCACGTCGGTGACGGCGCGTAATTCCCGCCGCCGCTCATCGAGGCATAATGATGCACGCGTGTGCGTCGCCTGGTCCTCGGCTCGCCACGACTCCGCACTCCGACAGATCTCCGCGCTCGTACGCTTCCATTGATCAGCATAGGCATCGAGCGTGGCGGCGGTTCTTTGCCAGACGTCACGCCCGAAGGCTTTTCCATCGTCGACGAACACGTTCTCGACCTTCTCCCGCCGTGGCATGTCCCAGATCCCAGCGAGCGCCTGGGTCGCAGCGGCCTCACAGCGCTGCGCGCGGTGTTCTTGAATTGCCGGTCCCCCGATAAGTCCCGCAGCGGCGCACACGACGGCTAGGATCGCGACCACACGCCGCCGCCGCCGTCGTGGAACGAGCGCGAGCTCGTCGAGCAGGTGTTCCAGCGATGGATACCGATCCGCGGGATCGCGCGATAGCCCGCGACTCAACACCCGTAGATAGCCTTGGTCCAACCGCCGCCCCCGCACTTCAACCTTCCCGGCGCAGAGCGCCTCCAGGGAAAGTTTTCCACTCTTGGCGACAAATGGATGCCGCCCCAACAGCGCCTCATATGCCACGATGGAGAAGCTGAATTGATCGCTGCGCGCATCGGCGCGCAACCCCAGGTGCTGCTCGGGGGCCATGTAGGCAGGCGTTCCGATGAATCCCCCCGTCTCGGTGATCGGCCGCTCCAATACCGACATCGACTCTACCGGCGATACCGTCACGGGCTCTTCGGGGCTATCCGTATCGACGGCGCGTGCCAGGCCGAAGTCGACGACCTTGGCGCGCTGCTCGCGAGCGATTAGCACATTTTCGGGCTTGAAGTCGCGATGCACCAGGCCAGCACTGTGCGCGGCCGCGAGTCCACGCCCGGCCTGATCGAGCAGCTGCAGCAGGTGCTTCCGATTGGAGCCGGCACGACGCAACTCGGCGCGCAGAGTCGTGCCCTCCACGAGCTCCATCGCAAAGAACACCTGGCCCAGAAACTGCCCTACGTCGAAGACATTGACGACATTCGGGTGATCTACGAGTGCGAGCGCCTGCGCCTCGCGTAATAGCCTGTCGCGCCGTTTTTCGTCCGCGCGCTCAGCGCGAAGGAGTTTGAGCGCCACCGCGCGATTGAGCTCCGGGTCGATGGCCCGGTAGACGATGCCCATGCCACCTGTACCGATCACGCTAATCACGAGATAGCGCCCCACGCGGGTTCCTGGCGTCAGTTCAGGCTGGGAGCTAGCCCGCACCGGCAACGTCGGGCCCTCCACCGCGTGACCCCGAGGCGCGAGCCGTGGCACGAGAGAATCGCTGGCGGTGCTGTCCTGCACCAGTATCCCCCACGCGCGGTCGCATTCGGAGCATTCGGCGAAGTGCGATTCAATGGCGGCTTGCAATGAGGTCGGCAGGTTCTTCTCGAACAACGCGCGCAAGTCTTCGTGTGTAGGGCATTGCATTGGTCGACTCGTATCTGCGTGCGATTATGCCACTAATCCCCTCCGCGGGCAGGGGGTAGCCGATGTCAAAGAACGTTCCCGGATGGCTATGCAGATCCGACAACGGCGCGACGGAGGCTTCTCTCGTCGACCAGCAACCAGACTGCACGCCTTGCGCCGGCCTTTGGATCCTGCAGAACACGCACTCGGGCGGCGGGCCCGGGCGATCAAGCGCTCGTGGAGCTCCGGGATGCCCTACCCTTCGGGGTCGTCGTACCCGGTGAAATCGGACGCCATACAGGGATCATCGGCTGGTGGTACGAAAGGTCGCCTCGTCTATGGGCCGCCTATCCGGAACTCGATGTCTGGACCACGGCGATGGTTCGGGGGCGCAGGCACCCGTGGTCGGGCAGCAGCTTCTCCACGTCGGCGCCCATGGGTGTACGCTTTCGACCATGAACCCGCCCGCTCGCGTCGGTGGACTCCGGGAGCACGTCCACCACGGCCCCGCGCACGCCGTCGTCGTCAGGGACACGGACGACGGCCGGCCCCTCGACGGCGTGTGGGCCTCGCAAGCGCCGTATCGGACGCGAGAAACCGCGCGCGCTCGCGCATCTGCCCGGCCCAACAGCGATGGGGGAGGTCGATGGGATCGCGAAGTCTCGACCGGAGCTTTTCAACGCGCCCACGGAGTGCAAGCGCCTTTTGCGCCTCGTCGTCCAGCCGGCTCGTCATTGCAACGAGCTTAGTCTCCAAAAACCGATGTTCTTTGGCGTTACGTCGAAATTTAAAAAGGAAATCTCACCTCCGAAGGGTGCGACGCCAGGGAGAGGAGCAGTTTCGGCCATGAACAATGGACTCACCCCGAAAGGGTGGACAGGCAAGCGAGCGATGCGTCGTCCGGGGATGGAACTGCAAACCTCTTCTGCTTTGTCGAACCGAAAGCCGGCGCCACGAACCCACCGAGCCCTGGGCGCGGGCGTGCGATTTTCGCACGGCCCGTGCCCCTGGCAAGGTGCGTTAGGGAAAGAAGGTGCGGGTGGGATCGGTGAAGCCTATGGCGATGACGAGGGATGCGCCCCACGGCATCTCCTTGAAGCCACCGTCATTGTGCCAAGCCTGCACGTCGCCGTTCGACTGGATCGCCATGATCTCCGCTCGGCCGTCACCATCCAGGTCGGCAAATCGTGCTCGACTCGGGTCGGTGAACCCTCGGCCGACGATGGTCGAGTCACCCCACGGCATCTCCTTGAAGCCGCCCGCATTGTACCACGCTTGGATCTCGCCATTTGGGTGGATGGCCATGATTTCCGCACGCCCGTCGCCATCAAGGTCGGCCAGTTGGACCTCGTTCGGATCGAGAAAGCCCCGTCCGATGATGGCGGCGCCGTCCCATGGCATCTCCTTGAAGCCGCCACCGTTGTGCCAAGCTTGGATGTCGCCATTTTCCTGAATGGCCATGATCTCCGCACGCCCGTCGCCGTCGAGGTCCGCCAAGCGAACGCGGTTCGGGTCGAAGAAGTCTCGCCCAATGATGGCGGCGCCGTCCCATGGCATCTCCTTGAAGGCGCCACCATTGTGCCAAGCTTGGACGTCTCCATTTTCCTGAATGGCGATGATGTCGGAGTACCCATCGCCATCGAGGTCTGCAAATCGCACGCGGCTCGGATCGGAAAACCCTCGCCCGATCGTGACCGATCCACCCCACGGCATCTCCTTGAATCCTGCCACGTTGTACCACGCTTGGATGTCGCCGTTATCATGGAGCGCCATGATCTCCGCGCGCCCCTCCCCCGATAGTGACGGACGCTTCATGTTCCAGAGCGCATTGGCGATCTTCACGGCGTCGTCGGCCTCGACCGCGTAGCGATACCGATATTGCGCCGCGGGTCGCTGCACGTTCGCAGCCACCTCACCGATGGGGGCCGTGTTCCACGAGCCATTCGGGTAAAAACTCTCCATCACGTCGAGGAACTTGTTGGTAGCCCACACCGGGTTCGTGCGCTCGGCGAAAGTTCCCCAAGAGCTGCGCTGCTGGAAGAGCCCTACCGAATCGCGGTCGCCGGAATCGAGATTGGCGATGCTCGATTCGACGATCGTCGTCGCGATAGCAATAGCGGCCGCCCGTTGGTTGAGCCCGCGCCCCTTCACCGCCTGCACTACGGCCCGAGCGCAGGAGGAGTTGTAGGCATTCATGTTCCCGCGCATTTTCTTGGCCAATTGCGGATTGAGCGCGGCGGCGTTGCTGGCATCTTGTTGCGTGGGGCCGCCCGGCACGCAGGGCAACGCGCTCAAGGGTTCGAAGTCGAGCCTTTCGCTCTCACGATCGGCGTTCGGATCCTCGTCCGGACCGACACATGCCACCGCCAAGCAAACGAAGGAGAGGAGCGTCGCTCCGACGACGCAACGTTGGCGGAACGTAGAAGATGTCTCTTTTGCGTATTTCATGTGGACTCCTAAGCTCAAGGAAAGAAGGTGCGGGTGGGATCGGTGAAGCCTATGGCGATGACGAGGGATGCGCCCCACGGCATCTCTTTGAAGCCACCGTCATTGTGCCAAGCCTGCACGTCGCCGTTCGACTGGATGGCTACGATCTCCGCTCGGCCGTCACCATCCAGGTCGGCAAATCGCGCTCGACTCGGGTCGGTGAACCCTCGGCCGACGATGGTCGAGTCACCCCACGGCATCTCCTTGAAGCCGCCCGCATTGTACCACGCTTGGATCTCGCCATTCGGGTGGATGGCCATGATTTCCGCACGCCCGTCGCCATCAAGGTCGGCCAGTTGGACCTCGTTCGGATCGAGAAAGCCCCGTCCGATGATGGCGGCGCCGTCCCATGGCATCTCCTTGAAGCCGCCACCGTTGTGCCAAGCTTGGATGTCGCCATTTTCCTGAATGGCCATGATCTCCGCACGCCCGTCGCCGTCGAGGTCCGCCAAGCGAACGCGGTTCGGGTCGAAGAAGTCTCGCCCAATGATGGCGGCGCCGTCCCATGGCATCTCCTTGAAGGCGCCACCATTGTGCCAAGCTTGGACGTCTCCATTTTCCTGAATGGCGATGATGTCGGAGTACCCATCGCCATCGAGGTCTGCAAATCGCACGCGGCTCGGGTCGGAAAACCCTCGCCCGATCGTGACCGATCCGCCCCACGGCATCTCCTTGAATCCTGCCACGTTGTACCACGCTTGGATGTCGCCGTTATCATGGAGCGCCATGATCTCCGCGCGCCCCTCCCCCGATAGTGACGGACCGCGCGTCACCCCCCGCCACCACGACGTTTCACCCCGCGCACCGGGCCAGCCAAAGCTAAAATGGATATGATCCGTGTGGGGGTTCGGGCCGGAGTAGCTGGTCCAACCAGCCTGCGGATTGTTGGAATTCCAGATTTTATGATTCCAAATGATATACATGATCCCGAGCCTGCGGGAGTAGGCGTGAGGATTGCCGTATTGGTCGGTCTGGAGCAACCAGTTCAGGAGCGCCTCGGCCTCGGCGCGTTGGCCGCTATTGGTTACATTGAACGGATAGTCCAATGCCCTACCCTCTTTGTGCTCACTTGTGCCGCCCTGATTGCAGGCACGAACGATGCCCATATCGTTTCTGCCATACGTCGATCTCAATAAATCTCGAAAGCTAATCACGCCTGGCTTGGCGACGGGGTCACACCCGCTCTGCCCTACGTAGGGTTGATAGCCATCGATCCATGGGCCAAACCTGGGCGCTGGGGGCACCCCCGGTGCGTTCAACTCCTCTTCGGAGCTCGCGACGTCCGTAGCGTCCGATGCGCACGCTGCCATCAGCGACGCTCCAAGCACGATGGGAAGCACGAAGGCTAATTCGATGCGTTTCATTTCATTCGGCATAAGGATCCTCTCTACTTCGTAAGTCGTCATCGAGCCGATGACTGCGATGACAAGAGCCTATTGGACCGGCGAGAGGCCAAAGAGCAAATCGCATACCACGAACGCGACGACCGCAACCCAAACCAAACTCGCATGAATTTCGAAATGTCGAGGTACTCGAGCGAGCCCTGTACCGGAAACGGTACGGCCGCCTCCGGTACAGTGGTACATTGTACCGGCGCGAGACGCACCCGCCGGGCTAGGCATAGTATGCGGGTGGTGCACGGCGGATTCGAAGCTCGCCGGCCTCCATTTGGGAAGTGGCGCCATGGATCCTTTGAAGCGATCCGTTCGCACCAAGGACGGAGTCCTTTCATCGTCGTACCTTCCCAGGCGCATCGCGCCTCCTCTGCTCTGCAAGGGCACCGGCCATCATGGGAGCATCGAACGAACGGCGTGGCGCCACGGAAGTAGGCGACGCGGCGTGGCAGCATCAACTCCGTGACGATACCGGCGTGTGCGGCGGCGCGTTGGACGTGCTCCCAGAGCTGAGCGACGCGTGCGAGGCACCGGCATGCAAGCCGAAGAATAGCGACATCCGAATCACCCCACGTCTTTTTTTCCGAAGGCTCAACGACTCGGGCTGCGCAAAGGGACCGGAGGGTATTGGAATCGCTCCCCGGATGGATTGGAATACGCAGCTATTGTTCGGGAAGGTGATGTTGGGGCGGAACCCGCATGGACTGCACAGCAGCGAGCAAGGCTTCGCTGGCCTCATCGAGGATGCGCTCGACGCCTAGATCCGGTCTTCGAGATCGACAAGGAGGTCGCCCGCGCGATGGTATTCCTCCGCAGCTCCCGAGGTAGCGCGGTATCTCCTGCATCGGCCCTCCTTTCCGAGGGATGAAGGTATCAGCGCGCGGTCATCGCGGACGAGGCTTGGCATTCAGCTTCAGCGCCACACTCACCAGCGCGGTGATGGCGGGGAGGAGCTCGCGTCCGAGCTCGGTGAGCGCGTACTCCACCGACGGTGGGCTGGTCGACAGAGGTGTTCGGGTGATGACGCCCCGGTCCTGAAGCTGGCGGAGGCGGGCGCTCAGCACACGCGCGGAGAGGCCAGGGATGTCCTTTCGGAGCTCGCTGAAACGGCGCGGCTGCTGGCTCAGAAACCAGATCACATGAGGCGTCCACGCGCCGCCGAGGAGCTTCACTCCCTCGTCGATCGGGCACGCGGGCGGGATAACGGCCTTGTTTTTTCGGACGCGCAACGCCATTCGAGTATCTCGCTGGTTACCACAATTGCATGCAACTACGAGTCATCACCTGGTCCGGCGGCTTCCTGTCGCTACTTTCGGGTCGTCGGCGTGCTCGCTCGACGAGAAAGGGAGATCATGATGCGCGTATTCGTTACCGGAGGGACGGGATTCGTCGGCGCGGAGCTCGTTGCGGAGCTCATTCGCACGGGCCATCGTGTGCTCGGACTCGCGCGGTCCCAGGCGTCGGCGCGTAAGTTGCGGTCGGCGGGGGCCGAGGTGCAGGAAGGCGATCTCGCCGATCGCGACGGCCTCCGCCGCGGCGCGCTCGCGTCGGACGCTGTGATCCACGCGGCCTTCGATCTCGACCTCGCCGACTGGGCGAAGGGCGGCGAGTCGGACGGGCGTGCGATCGAGGCGATCGGCGATGCGATCGCGGACTCGCCGCGTCTCTTCGTCGTCACCTCCGGCGCGTTTGGGATCGATGTGCCTGGCATGGCGAGCGAAAGGGACGAATCCCCGGCGGGTGGGCACCCGCGGGTCACGGAGCGTGTCGCCGCCGAGGCTTCGGCGCGTGGGGCACGGGTTGCGCTCCTCCGGCTCGGCGTCGTGCACGGCAATGGCGACCGACACTTCTTGCCCAAGCTGATCGCGATCGCGCGCGCGAAGGGGATCTCCGCGTACGTCGGCGATGGCGCGCAGCGGTGGCCGATGGTCCACCTCCGCGATGCCGCCGAGGCGTACCGGCTCACGCTCGAGCGCGGCGCGGCGGGCGCGCGTTACCACGCGATTGCCGAGGAGGGGGTCGCGGTTCGCGAGATCGCCGCGGTCATCGCGCGAAAGCTCGGGGTTCCACTGGTCTCGCAGTCACCGGAGGAGGCCGCGGCGCATTTCGGACCGCTCGCGCCGTTCGTGAGCAGGGACCGGCCGACTGCGAGCGCCCGCACCCGCGAAGAGCTCGGCTGGAGCCCGCACCGGCAGGGGCTCCTCGAAGATCTCGAGCAAGGCAGCTATTTCACGCGCCCTGCGTGAGCCGCCAGCCGCGCGGAGAAAACACCCAACGATGTCGCGCGTATTTCCGGAAATCCAACGCACCCCGGACGCACGAAGCGCATTGAAATAGCCCGGGTGATATGCCCGAAGCACCCTCCGAGATGGCGCTGACCGTACTCCTTGGCCTGATGCGCGCATTCGGCCGAATCGGCCACACGACGTCGCGGATTTCTCCGACAATCGTCCGGAGCTCGTCCTCGGTGAGATCGCCTTCGTCCAAGAACGGCGGTGCGGTCATCGCTTGGTCACGTGTGCACGGACCAGACCTTGCGCGTGGCTGCTCAAATGCTCATTTTTCGATGGCCAAAAACGACCATACCTTCGATGGATCCCGTCGCGGCGTACCGAGGGTGTACCAGCTGATTTACTGAAACGACTAATTTGGTACACCTTCGTTGATGTGAAGCCATGTTTTCTCAGGACTTCGCATGCGAATCGATTGGCCTGACTGTTGCTATAGTAAGCACACTTGCCGGTAATCCCATCATCGACAGAGCGTCGATCGGGTGACCGGTGTTCGGCGTGAGCTACGTCTGGAAAGAAGCTCAGTCCAACCTAACCATCCAAACGACTTAAATTAGAGACGGAGACTTACATATGATCAAGGCGGTCAGGAGAAGTTCTGCCATTATGCTGTGCGTTGGGACCATCCTCGGGATGGGCGCTCTGAGCGGCACCGCGAGGGCGTCGGACACCGAGTCCAGTGCGCCCGATGCAGAGGCATTGGCGGGTGGACATTGCAAATCAGCCGCAAGCGGCCCCGAATGGCAAGACGCCGCGCAATGGTATGACGGCAGCGGTGGCAACCCCAAGGGGTGGCATATACGGTTCACCAATAAGTGCCTCCGTCGCCACCAAGCCTTCTCCTGGAATCTGGATAATGGTAGGAAGGCGACCATCCGCTTCCAGGGCGATGGCAACGTCGTCCTCTATGAGGGGCAGGACGGTAATCCAAACGACGCCGTATGGTCCACCGGCACCAACGGAGACCCGAAGGGCTTCGCAGCAGAGCTCTCCCTCCAGACGGATGGAAACATGGTATTGTACGATCTCAACGGCCGTGCAATCTGGGCCAGCGGCACATGGGGCTGTGACAACAAGCCACACACCGAGCTGGTACTGCAAGCAGACGGGAACATGGTCATCTACACGGTCGGGAACTTCAACAATGGTTGGAGTCCCAAATGGGACGCCTGGGGCAACCTGAATGGCTGCCACTGACCGATCATCGACAGTGGAGCTCCAGTAGGAGCACGGCGCCCCGCGGCGCTCCGGATCTGCGTATTGGTTGCGACGAGGTCGCTCGAAAAGCGTGCGAGTGCCCCTCGGGCAATCGGTGCGTCCACGCGTCGCGACGCCGGCGTTCAGGCGGACGCGGAAGACGCTTCACGGATTTGGTCATCGTGCGATGGACCTCCGGCATCGTCAGCCACTGGCGCGAGTTTACCGATGGCTTGCTCGATTCGAACAGGATCGCACGCGACGGCCACCTCAGTCTGGGGAAGACGGCTGGTCATCGCAATGCGCTTGCGAATCGCAGCATGGCGGAGCTGCTCGAGGACCTCGGTCACGAGCTCGCGAGCATCGACCTGCTGCTGATGGATCGACATGTGCCCGAGTTCGAGCTTGGACATGGCCAGGAGATCTTCGATCAGCCGCGTCATCTGCTTCGTGCTTCGCTCGATGGCCTCCCCGACTGCAACGGAGTCTTGCGGCGCGCCTGCCTTCAGGAGCTGGGCATGCCCGTCTATGATGTGAAGCGGGTTCCGGAGATCATGTGCAACGATGGCCATGACCTGCTCGCTTCGTCGGAAGACTGTCTGCTCGACTTGCTTTGCGTTGACCGCCATCATCTCATCGATGGCGAGGTGCACCAACTTCGATTCATCGAGATCGAGCGCGATGAGATTTTCGGCGCAGAGCTCGAGGAGCACTTCGCGGAAAAGGGATAGCTCGCGAATGGTCTCTTCTGCCGTGTAGTGCAGGTCAATACGGTGTCGTGCGTGCGCAGTACCGATCTCCTTCGCGTCTACGGAGTGGCGGCCGCTGATTTCGCCCTCTTCGTCCGGCTCCTTTTGCGTCGTTCTTTCGATGATGCGGTCGATCAACACGGGGATGTTGTCCTCGAGGGCCGGCCGCGCGAGCTTGTTGGCGGTGGGGATGGCAGGATCCCCGAGAACCCGCTCGAGCCAACGGTCGATCAGGACCTGCCGCTCCTTCTGAAGAAGGCTCGCCAAGCGGCCCCGCTTTGTCGTCTCCCTCGAAGCCCGTTTGCGATCGCTCATGGCTTGATTAGGCGCTTGTTTGGCCACCATGGCCAGCCGAGAAGCACCCGATGTGCGAGCAGACACGGCTGAAAGGGCTTGCGTAGAAAAGAGCACCCCAACTACACGGAACACGAGTTTCCGGGCCCGCCACGCGTCAAATGCCTACGGCGCCGGGATGTGCCGCGTCTGCGGCGGCCATCGCGAGAAGGGACGTGAAGTCGCCATACCCATCACTGGAGCGCCCGAGCACGTGACGCGAAGCAGCTGCCCGCCTTCGGCAGCTGCCCCGCGCTGCAAAACGCCCACGCAACGAGCTGGTGCGCAACTTGCTCCTTACCTGGAAGCGAGATATCGAGCGGCGGTCATCGCGTTCCCTCGCGTGCGGGATCGTGCTGCGAGGGCGCCTCGACCGAAGATTTTGTGCCATGGCGCCTCATGGCAACCCGAGCCGAGGTCCACCACACCTGATTGCGCGAACGTCCTCGAAGATCCTCGAGCCACCGCGGAACGCCGCCGTGATTCGACCGGCCAGTATCGTGGTTTTTCACCTGCACCGCTCCTTCGTGCCCGGCCCTGGACCATGCATCCCATGTATTCGACATTGGAACACTCCTTGGGTTTGGCTTGTTGTCTGGACGACTAAATTTCCGAGTGCCCTCTGTCAAGCCCTCCTCCCCTTGCCGAACGCATTGGGCATGATTCGCCTTCATCGTCGACGAACATTTGAATCGAGGTGAAACGAGAGAGGTTTTGCCTCGACGCTCGAATCGTATCTTCACGTTCGAGCGGTGCTGCGTTCGCACATGCTGGAAGGGCGTTTCTCGGGGGAGACGCGGCCCAGGATGCCCGCCCGAGGGCGTCACCGGCTTCATCGCCCAACTGAGGACGAGCCGCGGCCGCCCTGCGGATGTTCACAAGCTGAGTGGCCAGGGTTGCCGCGATGTTTTCGAACGACGCTTCACCGTGGTCCGCATGCCGCGCGACTCTGTGCGTGCGGGCTAGGGGCTTGACCGCGCAACGCGGGTGCTTATCCGATTTTTGCGATGATGCTCGCCCGCTTCCCCCTTTTGGTTGCGCTCACGCTCGCAGCGGCCGGATGCCATCGTGGCAGCGCCCCCGGCGCAACGCCTGACAACAACACCGTTCAGGCGGCGCAGGTTCCGGCACCGTTCGCCGCACCGCCGGTACTTGCCGGCACGCCGGACGTGGCCACCCTGGTTGCAAGGGTGAACCCTTCGGTCGTGAACATCACCGCAACACACGATATCAAGCAGCGCAGGATTCCCTTTCCCTTCGACCTCGGGCCCTTCGGGGGATTCTTCGGTCCGCAGGGCGGCGGCCCGGGGGACGACGGCCGCGACAGCGTCATGAAACAGCGCGCGCTCGGAACCGGGTTCCTTCTCGACACGCGCGGGCATGTCGCCACGAACGCCCACGTGGTCGAAGACGCCGACCACGTCCGGGTTCGCTTGGCCGATGAGCGCGAGCTCGACGCCAAAGTCATCGGGCGCGATGCAAAGTTGGACCTCGCGGTGCTCGAGCTTCAAGGGATCAAGGACCCGCGGGACCTGCCGGCCGCGGAGCTCGGCTCGAGCGCGAGCCTGCGCGTGGGCGAATACGTGGTCGCCATCGGAAATCCTTTCGGGCTCGGCCACACGGTCACCATCGGCATCGTGAGCGCAAAGGGCCGGTCCATCGGCGCGGGACCGTACGATGATTTCATCCAGACGGACGCCTCGATCAATCCGGGCAACAGCGGCGGCCCGCTCTTCAACTTGAAGGGCGAGGTGGTCGGCATCAACACGGCCATCAATCCGCAGGGTCGCGGTATCGGCTTCGCCATTCCCATCGACGCGCTCAAGGACGTGTTGTCGCAGCTCCTGGCCACGGGGCACGTGGCGCGCGGGCGGCTCGGCGTGAGCATTCAAGCGATGGATACGACGCTCGCGAGAGCCCTGGGGCTCGATCGGGCGAAGGGCGCGCTCCTGGGGGACGTCGAGCCGGGCGGCCCAGCAGAGAAGGCGGGCCTGCGATCCGGCGACGTGATCCTCCGGGTCGACGAGGACACCATCGAAAGCGCGCACGATCTGCCCCGCATGATCGCGCGGCATCCGCCGGGCTCTCGCGTGACCTTGGAGCTGCTGCGCAATGGCAAGACGCAAACGGTGGACGCGACGCTGGATGCGCTCGAGGATGCCGTGAAGGGCGACGAGCCGAACGCGGATCCTTCCTCCAAGGGCAATCCCACGCCGGGCGGTTTTGGCATTGCTCTCGGCGATGCCCCCGGAGGCGGCCCGCGCGTGATGCGCGTGCAGCCCGGCAGTCCAGCCGATGATTCGCTGTTGCCCGGTGACATCATCCTCGAAGTCAATCGCCAACCGGTATCCAGCGCCGCTGACACCCTCAAAGCGCTTCAATCCACGCCCGCCGGCCCGGTGCTCCTCAAGGTGCGACGCGAGAAGGCCATTCTGTACGTCGCCGTCGCTCGCGCAGCACGCCCGTGAAGCGGACGACAATGGCGAGCTGCATCGAATCCTGCCTCGCCTCCGTTCGGTCCGCAGATCGATTTTGCTCGCGCGCAACGGGTGGAAGCGCTCTTGACAGGTGCAGGTAGTGCGTTATCCATCCCCGTGGATTCTCCCCGAAGTGAAGCTCGCACCTGCGTTTGGCAAGTTCGTGCGAGCGGCACCGAGGAGCTAGGTGACACACGCGCCGGCCGGAAGGGGCTTCTCGCCGGCGGGCGCATGGCTCGTAGAACCATCGAAAGGAGGTCTCTCATGAACAGCCTCAAGCAATCGTGGTCGAAAGCTCGATCCCAGATCGCAGCGGCCCTCGAGCTGGCCGCCAAAGACTTGAAAGCCGCGCGTACGTCCATCGCGCAACGCCTCTCGCGGTGGACGAGGCTCGCTTAACCCCAGAGATCACCTGAGTGGAGCCCGATAACCGGCGTGAACGAACCAGTTGCTCGCGTGCGTCTCGGTGACTCGAAAGCGCGCTCGTCTGGCGATGAGCCGAAGCGCTTTGGGGTGGCGGGGAGCGTGGCGTCGCACGTATTGCTTTTGGAGGGCCCAGCCGGATTCAATTGGATTGAGGTCGGGCGAGTATGGGGGCAAGTAGACGACACGAACGCCGCGCGCCTTGCAGGCGGCTACGACACGCGGGTCGCGGTGGGCGGGGAGGTTGTCCATCACCAGGACGTCTCCGGGGTACAGTCGAGGGAGCAGCTTGCGTTTCAGCCAAGCCAGGAAGCGGGGACGGTTGGCCGTTTTGAACATCGTGCTGAGGACGACCCATCCCGATAGGCGCATCGCCCCAAGAAGTGTGAGGTTCGTGCCCCAGTTCATAGGAATGCGATCGATGAATTCGCGACCTCGCTTCACCCAGGCGTGGCTCCGACTCATGGCCAGGTTTAGGCCCGATTCGTCGAGAAAAACCAGCTTTTCCACGGGAATCCGGAGGATCCTCCGTCGGAAGGAGCGGCGCTTGGCTATGACGTCGGGTCGCTGACACTCCAACGGCCGTCGGCGTTTTTTTTGATGACGTACCCATACCGATGCAGCGCGCGCTTCATGCTGGACACATGAACTCGCGCGCCCCGCGGGCGAAGCCGATTGAACTCCGCCGTAATCTCGTTAGCGGTCGCATCGCGCAGCTTCGCAACAAGCGCATCAACGTCGCCCTGGCCGATCGGGGACGGCGTTCCGCCTCGCTTCGGGTCGGCGCCGAGCGGCACGCCACGACGCCCTCGACGAACCCACCGCTTGACGCTCGCCTCACCGATACGAAATCGAGCGGCAATTACCGCATAGCTTCCGTCGCCAGCTTCGTACGCCTCGACGACCCTGGCTCTCAATTCAAGAGGGTGCGCTTCCGCCATGCCGCGACCAGATCATGCCTCGAGCCAAAGAGCAAGACGCTTGATCGACCCAGGTGAGCACTGGGGTTAGTGGAGATGCGCCATGATGCGAGCCATCCCAACCCTGCTGTCCGCGGTCGTCCTTGCGACGGCGTGCGCTGGGACGGAGAAGACCGCGCGCGCGCCCGAACCCCCATCGACGACCATCATCACGAGCGCACCGGCCCCGACCGCTCCGTCCAGCAAGTTGCAATCGGTTTCACCCGGCGTCGCCGTCTCCGACGAAATCGCGCAGACGTGCCGGCTCGCGTTCGCGGATATCGAGCAGGCGCCCAAGTTCGACTTCGATTCGGACGAGCTCGCGCCGTCCGACCGTGATGCATTGCAGCGGATCGGCAAGTGTCTGACCACGGGCCCGCTGGCAGGGCACGAGATCCAACTCGTCGGCCGCGCGGACCCACGCGGCACGGAGCAATACAACATGGCGCTGGGCGCTCGGCGCGCCGACACCGTGGCGACGTACTTGAAAGCTCTGGGCGTCGGCGCGAATCGCTTGCACGAGACGTCGCGCGGCGAGCTCGATTCGACGGGCACGGACGAAGTTACTTGGGCAAAAGACCGTCGTGTGGACGTGCTGCTCGCTCCCTGATCTCGGGTGGCACTGTACTTGACAGCCATTTTCGAGAACTTATTGGTTCAAAATCGAATTCGAAAGGAGGATTGCCATGCTCACTACCTGGAAGGCCTTCCCGATCCTGGACCGTTTTCTCGATGACGTCATGAACGACGTCACGGGTACGGCGCTCGGGACAGGTGCAAAGATAACGTTCGATCCCGGTATCGATGTTCGTGCCACCGACGACGAGATCATCTTCGTGTGCGACGTTCCGGGTGTCGCTCGCGAGGAGCTCGACGTCTCGATCGAGGGGAGCACGCTGACCATCAAGGGGCAGCGCACCTATTCGGGCGGCGAGAAGGATAGGGTCTGGCTGGGCCGGGCCTACGGCGCGTTCGCCAAATCCTTCACGCTTCCCGAGCTCGTCGACGCGAACGCGATGACGGCGGATCTGTCGAACGGCGTACTCACGATCCATGTACCGAAGAAGCCGCAGGCGAAGCCGCGCAAGATCCAAATTGGATCAGGCAGCTCGCACCCGCAGCTTGCAGAAAAGAAAGAATGATCCGGAGGCCGATGGGCGGCCCGCACACGTGGCCGCCCGTCGGCATTGCCATCTAGAAGGAGTAGCGGCCATGATGAGTTACGACGCACTTTTCCCATTACCGCCGCAGAGTGATTTCGCGGCGTGGGCCTTTCCGTCGGTGATCGACATCGACGGGCCTACATGGCGCGAGACGGACGACGCATATCACATCGAGCGCGGTGTACCCGGATTTCGAAAGAAAGACATCGCCATCGAGGTGCGTGGACACGTTCTGGAGGTCCGTGGTGAGAGGGAACGCGGGCTCCTCGACCGCGAACGGCGCGCCTTTCGCCACGTACTCGCGCTTCCCGACGGCGCTGACGCGTTCGACGTAACGGCCGATCTTCGCAGTGACGTCCTTCGGATTCGGATCGGCAAGGTGCCGTCGGCGCGACGGCGGCGAATCGCGGTTCGCTCGCAGAGCGAGCCGATGGCGGCATCGACGCCCGACCCCACATCGACAGCGCTCGCTCGCCCGTCGCGGCGGCCGGCTACAGTTTTCGAGAGGCTCGCGAAGTGGGCTCGAACGCTCGGCCCTCGGGCGCGCGCTTGGGTCAAGGGAGTATGACGATGAAGATTCGCCAGATCCTGGAGGACGCGAGGGTTTTCGCCCGCTCTGAGGACTGGACGGGCGGGATCGCTCGCGCCCAACTCGCGCTATCCACCGCGCAAAGCGACGACGAACGAAACGCCTGTCAGCTCGAAATCGAACGCCTCGAGGAGGGCGAGCGTGCCTGGCGCGCGGAGATCGAATCCCGCCGCGCAAGCTATTTGAAACGCGAGCTCACGACCGACGGCGGCCCCGAGCGGACCGGCGCTGGCATCCCTCGGAGCAATGCGCGTCCGCCCGCCCGGGAACGCGCGTTGTTCTCCTTTAGCCACCGTGCACGCGTTGCAACCCGCAACGGGGACGTTGCAACTCGCAACGGCAATGTGATGGCAGAAACATAGGCCGCTCTTGATCGCGCAAGCCCGCGTGAGGCATTGTAGGCACGTCTCGCCTCGCGATGAGCGCTGGACGTCGCGCAAATGTGCGCGACACGACTCCGCAGAACGCTTCGATGCGCACGGCAAGCTGGCCGGACTTCATTCAGCGCGCGGGGAGGCGGCTGCAAGCGGAAGGTGGGCGTGCGCCAACTCCGAACGATGCGATTCTACGGCGGGTCTCCGTGGAAGATTCTTAAGGGGCGTTCTTAAGAACCCAGGACCTTCGGAGCGGCCGGAACCGGTCTCTACTTGTCCGAGCCGTCGAGAAGCAGTCTGAGCAAGCGAACGCGCCTTCGATATTGGTTATCCCCGTGACGTGCGCCGCGAATCACCTCCGCGACGTGCTCGCGCGCTGGCGGACGGCGCGTCCCATGGAATCCTAGTCCGATCGCGCCGAGCGATGGGGAGCTTGTGAAACATGCACGCAACCAGTGTTTGCCTCCGCTGCCCCTTCGCAGTGCTGCTCGAACACGGCCGTGAACGACTCGACGACGGGGGCTCCCGCGTCGGAAAGGCTCGACCTCATCTCGATGACTTGAAATTGCCCGGTGATGGTATTGCAACCCCTGCCGTCGCCGCTGATGTCGAGCCCGGGGTGGTTCGGATCCGTGAACGCCGCGCGTTGGGCATCCGTGTACGTACCTGGCAAGAGCGGCCTTCCGAGTGACCTCGTCGAAAATTCGGCACTCCAATTGGCACCAGGGCGTATCCAAAGGTACGATGGGATATTGTCGATGGCATTTGATACCGAGATCACCCAACCGGCACCGCCGCGAATGACGAGCGGCGACCCTCGGTGCACATAGCCGTCGCCGGCGATTACGAAGATATTGTCGCTCACGAGGCACGGTTTGGCCCGGGGGTCAGGGACCGTTGAAGCATCGATCCCGGTGTCGGCTCCCGCTCCACCATCGATCCCAGTGTCGGCTCCCGCTCCACCATCGATCCCAGTGTTGGCTCCCGTTCCACCATCGATCCCAGTGTTGGCTCCCGTTCCACCATCCGTGTCGGTGAGGCACGCCACCGTGGCTGTGCATACCGAAAGCACCCACGCCAAATGCCTTGTTCGTAAAATATTCATGACCGTGATCCTCCAATCAATCGCGATTTGTTGCACATGCGCAGGTCCTGGCGCTTTAACCCAATAGATGGTGGTCGCGTCGAACACGAAGCGCGGATCCACCTGCGGCGTTCCCGCAGACCGCAGCGGTCCACCGAGGTTTCACAGGGTCAGGCGTTATTTGATTTTCTCCGCGTTGAAGCTATTCCACCAAGCTTTCCATTCCGTGGGAAACAGACACGTTTCGAAGACGAAGCGGCGCAATGCATAATTCTCGTCAGCGCTATTGGTGCGATATACCATGGGCGTCAACTCATCGATGAGCGCGCTCGGGTAGGTGCTCGTCAAGTCGCGCTTCAAGATGCTTTTGGTGCGCGCCTTCGCTTGTTCTTGGGTTTGTCCTTCCCGCCGGCCGGCATCCAGGAAGAATAAAATGTCATGTCGCCCCAGGCAAACGGCCGCGCCGTCTGGATCCTTGGATACGGACAGCTTCTCACGATCGGCGCACTGGTAGAACTTCTCCGCTGCAAACACTCCGTGATTGCTCAGGTCTTCGTTTTTCATTTTTCCGTATGATTCATTAATCATTGGAATAATGAATAGATCGTCGCTGTTGGCGCCCGGCAATGATTCCCGGGAGCTATGAAAAAGGAGTGCATTCCGCGCAGCCAGAAGCGACATGAATGCCTCGCGTTCACACACCTCGAACGTAGGATCTTCCACCAGGAAGGCTCTCTGGTGATGCGGCGCTCGTGGAGGCGGAGCTGCTTGTGGAGCACCGCAACCCCCGAGCCATACGAGAAGCACGATACCCCAATAGGTTCGACTCACGGTGACCCCTCCATAACGCCAAAGCTCAGCCTATATGAAATGGCTCGGGGTGATCAATGATAGGGCACCGCGAACCTGGCTAACGTTGAAACGGCAAGCTGCGAAAGTCGAGTGCCGCGGACTGCATTTGACTAAATGCGGTATGCTCCCGTCGACGAGCTACCGCGGATGTCATGGCGAAGCGTGCGTGATCGACACCCGGCATGCAGGTTGAAATCCGCGTTGAAAGCGTCTGTACAAAACGTTGCTTCGCCAACCGCGGGTCATGACGACATGGTGGCCATCGTCGACACTCCTTTACGGCCCCCAAGCCGCTTCCAGTGCAATCCCCCGCTGCGCAGCTCCGGCATCGGCAACCGAGGCCGGGAACGTCAGGCTCTTCTTGATCGGCGCGATGAAACCTAGGCATCGCATTGGTTGCGATGTGTCGGGACGTCCTTGCCCATCGCGCGGTGGGTCTGTGTGAGCTGAAAGAGCTGGTCATGGTGCTCGATCGCGAGTTGGATCTCGTTGCGTACATCCATTCCGGGTTTCACGGTGTCATCGCTGACCGGCAGCCTCTGTTTCTTCCGGCCGCATGATAAAGGTGAGAGGGGTCGCCTAAGGGATGGGAACTGAGGTACCGCCCCTCTCGGCCGATGTCCTAAGAGCGCTCGCGCGGTGATCATGCGGATCCGACAACGGCGCGGCGAATTTGCTCAACGGGTAGGCCGCAGTTGGCACGCAAGGATCGTGTTTTGGACGATCTCCACACGCAGCACCCGCACGGCTCAATAAATCAGCCCGATCTTCTCCGGGATGTGGAATCTGTTTGTTCTCCGCAATTTGCCTCGAATTTTGCGGTTCGTCGTGATCGTCGACGGCTTGGCCTGGTACGCGAAGAAAACGGATCGCCACCGGCAAGGATCACGAAAAAGTGCCCTCATGCGGAGCCCCGCGTTATGCGGACCGAGCCGCGTTCTCCGTCGTGAACGCGGCCCGGCGACTCCACGTTATCGTTGGGGCATCAGGAACGCGGTCAGCTCGTCGGGAGCCCGGAACCGACCGCGCGCGAGATGCGGCTCAGCAATCTTGGTGATCGCCTCGAGCTTTTGCCCGCGGGGCATCGGGCGCGATGAGAAGTGGCCGGCGTGGGTGCGCGTGGATACTCAGGTGTCGTGAATTGCACGCGAGCGCCGACTTAGGTGCCATCATCCTCTTCGTAATGTCGCTGCCAGGAGCGGCCGCGACAAGGAAAACACGCTCCCCCGCCAGAAGGTGCGATGACGGCGTTGTCATTCATGGTGGCCGCGCCCAACGTGCAGATCTTTCCGCGCCGCAATGACGATTGTCCATTTGAGCACCTGCTCGCGTTTGAAGCGCAGGTCGATGACGGCGGGCGCGTAGGCGCACCCGGGTCCGGCTCGTGGGCGCGCGTGACGCGGGGAGAAGTGCAGGGCACGCTCGTCAAGCGGGAGGGTCGCATCGACGTCCGGGGGACGTCGGGGTGGATGCGAGTGCCAGCGCACGACGCGCAGGCCCCTGTCGTCGAGGTAGCCCGTAGCAGAGGATGGGGGAGTTCATGCCCGAGGCCCCGTCGCGACGTCACTCGACGGGGCCGCCGGACGGATCACGGCGTCAACGAGGTCCCCGGCGAGACGGCAAAACATCATTTCGAGATTTGTCGATTTCACCGCCAGGATGTGCGTCGCCAACACATCTCATCCGACAAATCTGTTCACTTTCTTTGCTGCGCTCGAAGATCTCCAAACACCTAATACCATGTCGATTAAACAACGATCTGCTCGAATCAATAACATCACTCGACGATCGGTCCGAAAGCGATGCTCGGTACGTAGGTTGCAATGAGGGCCATGCACGACAGAGAGCTGGAGATCACGAGTATTCAACAGAATGGCTGTAGTCGAAATCTGCAGCGGCGAAGCCATCCTCGGAGCGGAGCGGTGGAGTTGACAGCATGGGCGAATCCATCATCCCGCCGCCGAACAAGAGCTACTCGACCGGCTCTTGCCGGGCGCGAAGGATGCCATCGACGAGACGGTGATGCGGCCGGGTTCGTCGGAGCGGCTGCTCCTGATCCTTTGTGGTGCCGACCAACGCGCGCAGGACATTTATGTGCATATTCAACCGTTTCTCTTGACGTCACAGCACCAGAAGCTTCCTCCCCCTCCAATCCTGGCGATGAGATATTTGGTTTTGATTTTCGCTACGATAAGCTGAGGCGCGTACCCCTCACGAGCACCGAGCGGCACATCATTGATGTACGTTATGGATCAAGTCCGCCTGCACGGCTTTTGTATCGTTGGATTCGCCGAAGGGCGCATACGGGCTGTAGGTGCGGGAGATGTGCTTGCGTGCACCGCACCCGGCGAGAAGGTTTGACTCGAGATGGAGAGACTTCGCTTGACTCAAGCGATGATCGAAGTGGCAGAGTGAGCCGGTGCCGACCATCTCGCTGGTTCGGATTCGCTCTGCCACTTCGGTCCTCGCGCAAAAGTCTTGAGGGTTGTTCCCGCCGGTGCACGGGTCGACATCATAGGAGCCATCAGGTCGATAGACCGCCGAAGGTTAAAACACAAATGAACGGGGATAAATACTCACAGACGACTATTCCAGACATCACACTCGCAGATGCATCGCGGTCGCGGTCCTTGAACCTTCGTTGCATTTGCGTTGCGGTCGTCGAAATCGCATGTTTTGCCGCCGCCATCCCTTTCCAGATTGGCGCCGACAACGCTCGCCACGAAGCGGACGGTATTTATGTCCCCGGCGGATCATGCAGAATTGGCACGCCTGAGTGCAGGCGTTCGCGCGAGCTCGAGCATGCGCACTACTCCAAGCTAGCCACTGCGCGAGCTCTGGCAACGGCCGATGCCATCGTGACACCTCTTGCCGGATCCGCCTCCTTCTTCCGTCTTGAACGGCGACGATGACAGATTGCAGACTTGCAACGTGAGCCTATGCATTTGGTTCGTCATTGAACCGCACCGACAATTTTTCCCACTGTTTTCGGCGCGCGGGTGAGGGTCTGAAGGACCTTGCGTGTTTGTCACTCCTCAACATGTCGGGACCGTTCGATCCTCACCCATGCACCGGAAGCATCGCAATTGGCGTTCGGCGCTCGTCCGAATACCGGACGCCGATGTGCGTTGATTCGTGTTGGGGATCAGAGCGCGCCGGGATGCACGCACGCGTAGCGCACGATCATCTTGTCCACGCACGATTTTTCGTTTTCTGCGTGCCATTCGCGCCCCGGACGCACAAATGTTTACACCAATCGACTAACGTCAATGCACTATACCATCCTAAGTACGAGTCAGACCTCGTGGAAGCTCGCACGCTCTCGGAGGGCTGCCCGTAGGGTCGTTTACCAAGCCGTGGCGGTTTGCTTCGGAGCTCTGCTCGCAAGCTGCGCGTACGAATCGTGGAGAAAGCCTGTCGCCGTTTCGTGCGAGCCGCCGGCAACGGCCACGTATGATCTCGAGTACGAGCACCTCGATGGTGGCTGCCCTCACGCGTCGCCCGACAAGGAGCTCTCCTTCGTTGATGGGGTGCTCACGGACCGACGGTACGAGGGGTGCTCGGTACATTTCACGGTGCAAGCGGACATTTGCCGGACGACATCCATGTTCGTCTGCGCGGCCGGCACGGATTCGTTTGACCTTCGCTGGGCGAAGGATTGGTGGAGCGCAATAGGTACCGCACGATTCAGTAATGCACACTGCAGCAACACGTACAGCGTGTCTCTCTTCCGCATCCCCGAACCCGATGTACATTGATTTTCGGCAGCCGACAGCTCCTGCAAAGCCCATGTCCTCGCGGGTGCAAGCGAGGGCCGAAACGGTACGGCATGGTCACCACCCGAGTTCCCCCTTTCTAGCGTGCTGACGCCGTTTTGATCCTCACTTGCTCCTGCGATTCGTTTTCCAGGTCGCCGTCTCGGACGGCGAATCACGTGCGCTTCACGCTTCGCGCGGTGACACCGACGTGGCCACCCGGTCCGGATCGTCGTCCGGCCAATGCCGCTTGTCCCATAGCGGCGTGATTTCTCCGCCCCAACAGCGACCTCACCGAGGCCGGGTGAGCGTCTGAACATCATCGCGATGCGCGTAGGGCACGACTCGCCGTCCCCAACGGCGACCCGCGTTGAAGCTCGTTCGACACTGCCGACAGCACCACCTAGATACGCTCACTGTTCGGGCGGCAGCGTTTTCGGGTGAGGGCTCGCCTTCATCCAGCGCTCCCAGCGACGCGCCAGCTCGAAGCGCTGCTCTGGGTGGATGACGGTGGTGCCGTCGGCGCGTAACTCGACCGCGAGCCCATTCCACAAAGGGAACGTGCCGTGCTCCACGCCGGACAGCTGCGTGAGGAGCACGTGGGCGGCGACGAAGCGGTCGGGGTCGGAGAGCGCGGCCACGAGCGCGGGGAGCGCGTCGCCCCATTCGGACAGCGACTTCGCCGCCTCGGCGGTGAGCGTCGGGGTCAACCCAAAGGAATTGCCGTCCCAGATGACATGGTGGTTGGAGAGCGCTCGTACCGATCGTTCCATGGTTGCCTCCCGGCCCTGCTCGTGAACTGTAACGCCATCCCCGGGGGCCCGCGAGCAGCCGGGTGCCGCGACAACAATCCCCACGAGGAACGAGCACAGCCCCCCGCTCAGGGATGGCCTCCGGAACCGCGCGGTTCGGTCGTCGTCTCCGCCGCGTCGCGCCGCTAGGGCCGCCATGTGCGCACCACGTTGGTGATGTTGCCGTTGGTCACGGTCATCACCTGGTCGAGGATCCTGCCGTCGGGGTAACGGTAGCTGAAGGTAAACTCGAGCGTGGTCGCGTTGATGACCCGCGCCGTGTCGGCGATCCGCGTCGCCCCCACAGCCCGCGCCTCGGCATTCAGCGCGATTGCGTGCGCGGGACCGAAGTCCGCGCCCGTCACATGCTTCTCGAGCTCCTCGGAGATCTCGTGCGCGAGCGCCGCGCCCGCGTTGTACCCCGAGGTATGAATCCCGAGCGCCAGCACGTCATCCAGATCGATCTTCGATTGCGGGAAACTACCGACGAAGACGCGCGCGTCGGCTGCGTCGGTGGAGGTCTGGCCGCGAATGAAACGAATGGTGGTGGTGCCCGCGTTGCCGATGACATCGCGAAGCACACGGACCAGCTCTTGCGCGTCGGCGGTCAGTGGACCGCTCACGTTGCTGCCGGCGAGCGTGACCTCGCCGTCGGCGGCCACGCGCACCGTGAACTGGACGCCGATCACCGTATTGGCAACCGACGCGAACCCCGCGCGATCGCCGGTGGCGACGAGCTTCGGTTGGGCCGTGCCGGCGGGCGCGGAGGAGAGGTCGTGCGCCACGGCATCGGAATGCGTCTTCCCGGCCGATCCGGTCTGCTGCACGACGTGCGTGAGCTCGTGCGCGAGCAGCTTCCTCCCTTCAGGAGATTCCGGGTGGTACTGGCCATCCCCAAATACGATGGATTGCCCGACGGTGTATGCGCGAGCATGCACCGACGCTGCGGATTCATGCGCCTGTGCGTCATCGTAGATGCGCACGTGGCTGAAGTCGCGAGCGAACCGCGTTTCCATGAACTCGCGCGCGGGCGCGTCGAGCGGGCGACCGGGCGAGCGGAGCACGTGGCCGACGTTCGGTAGTGCCGCGGGGACCGTTCCTGCACCGACGGCATTCTGCACTTTTCGGTGGATCGCGGCGTCTCCGTTCTCGTCCTCCCGGCGCAGAGCGCACTTGCGTTGGACGGCGTTTGCGGCAGACGCGGGCACGGTGGCGCTCTCGGTGGTGGTGGCGATCGCTGTGGGGCTGCGCATGACCGCGTCGGCGACCCGATCGGCCTCACGCTCGAGCGGATCATCGAAGGCGCCGATCTCGAGTTTCGCTTGCAGAACGCGAGCATCCCTCGTCGTGCGCTGCCAGAGTGCGTGCGGCGCGTTGATCGCGAAGAGCGCGTGCGGACGCGGCGCCTGGGGGCCGTAGGCAGGAATCGACTCGAAGTCGAACCGACGAACACTCGGCTCCGGAAGAAACGCCGGTGGAATCTTGTCCGCGAAACGGTTTGGTGACGCACGGAGACTCCCCGCGGTCTGTGGCTGGGATTTCTGCGCGAAGATACGACCGCCGTTCATGAGGCCTCCGTCATCGAATGAGTAACCGCGTTCCGACATTCCCGAGATTGAACGAGCTGACGCAACTTGTGAGCCGCGCATTCGACCCTACAAAGACGCGCATGTGCCCCGCTGGAGCGTTGCACGTTGCGCGCTGCAACGTTGCTTGGGACCGTTGCAACTCGATGCATCATACCTCGGAGCGCCCCTCAGCGACGCGGAAGGCTCGAAACGAACCGCTGTGACGTGTCGGCCGGCCGCCTGCCACCACGAGCAGCGCCGAGTTGGACCCGATGGCTGCTCCCGTGCTCGTCAACCCGGACCTGCGCGTTCTGGTCGAGATCGGCTACGAGCCAATCGGCGAGAGGCTCGTAGCTCAAATAAAGCCGCTGGCCAATCACGAGTTCGATCTTTCGCGCGCAATCGACGCGGCCCAAGCCTGCTTCGGCATCGGCGCGAGGGTGACGGTCGAGCCGCTGGGTGATGCGAGAGCGTTCTTTGAAGAAAATGGACAGGGTATTCAGGTTACCTATGGTCTAAAAGACGACAATCAGGCAAATTGCGAATTGACCAAAATCGATGCACAAAATCTTCTGGCGCGCGAGCAAAAAGCGTATTACGCTAAGTTGAGCTTGCAGATTGCGTCGCGCGGAGACGCTCCGAAGTTTACTTCGACCGCCCCTCGCCGTGTGAAGCCACCCAAAGGGTGGCTCGGTGTCGGGCACTGGTACAAGCACGTACGTACCGGGCTCTCTGTCGGACTCGAGCAAGGGATCGACGAGACGGGCAACGAATGGCATCTCGCGACGATCACTGCGAGAGCACCAGTTGTGGACATGTTGGTGTTCGCAGGAACTACGTTCCTCGGACCTGACGCCGCCAATGCGCCGATATATCTTTCGTGGCAGACGCGCTCGCCCGGACCGCCCATTCTGACCATTGCGCGCAGGGTCGACAGCAGCAGCGGGGGATCAAATTGTCGCGTGGAGCGAGAGTCGATATCCAGCTTCCTCGCGAAAGACGTGGCTCTTTTGCGCATCTGGAAGGATGAGCCCGAGAGCTGCTGGGAGCCAGGCAATCCGGATCCGGTGAAGATGCCATACGAGTGGCAGCAGATCTCGCAGGGCGGAATATGTATGAATATTCATCGACCAACTCGCACCGGGGCTCGCACCTACGAGATTGAATTGCCGAATGGGTCACGCCAGCGATGTGTTGACTTCCATTTTGCTGAAGGCGAAATCCCGATCGAGCTAGTGGCGGATGTCGCGACAACTTTTATTCGCCGCGGCACGCACGTGCTCCTCTGTCCATATCGGGGTACCATGAACCGCAGGGTGCTGTCGTTCGCGCACTCCATCGAGGAGAACGCTGCCATCGAGCCGCCGGGCGAAGGCTTCGAGAGAATTGGTCCAATCGTGTTGGACGACGATGTCCTCGAGGATGCCCTTCGCCCTTGGCAGGACTGGCTCCACGACGTCTCATGAACCGATTTAAAGTTGGCGCTTCTCGGCCGAGTGCGTATTCCAATCCATCCGAGGATCCATTCCAACGAAATCCGAGGGAGCGTTCCAATCCATCCGGGGAGCGATTCCAACACCCTCCGGTCCCTTTGCGCAGCCCGAGTCGTTGAGCCTTCGGCTCGATGACGCAGGGCTGCCTCGCGCCGCGAAACATGCTTCCAGAGCGAACCAGGCACTGCGGCGCGAAGCTGGGTTCACGCTCCCCCGACTCACGTTGGAACTGATCCTCGGCACGGATTGGAATCCGCCCTCGGCTCCGTTTGGAATCGCCCCTCGGACGGCGTCGGAATACGCGGCCGAGAACCCCGCCTTCGACGCGCCCACCGTGGCGCGGCCGCCGTCCACCGTAATCTCCGGAACGCCGGCCCCTCCTGTCAACGGCCACCGAAAACTGACCCATCTCGGCCATCAAAAACTGACCCACCCCGCCGCGATGGGGGGCACTCACCGCGTGAGCGCCGGCACCTCCTGGGTCGCTTTGGGTTTGCTCTCGTCAGATCTTGAATCTGTCTTTTTGGTGGCCGCAGCCGGGACACGGTCTCCCGGACCGCGAGTGACGAGGACCTCCGCATGCTGGGCCAGACGATCCAGGAGAGCGGCTGTCAGCTTGTCGTCGACGAAGACCCGGTTCCATTCACTAAAAGCAAGATTCGATGTGATCACCGTTGCGCACCGCTCGTGCCGGGTGGACAAGACGTCGAAGAGCAGCTCTCCGCCGGCTTTTTCAAACGGTACAAAGCCAAGTTCGTCCACCACCAAGAGTGAAACCCTTCGCAGTCGCTCTTGCAGGCGAGAAAGAGCCCGTGCATCCCGGGCCTCGGTCAGTGCCCGGACCAAGTCGGAGGCGCGGTAAAAGAGCACGTGGTGACCGCGCTTGATGGCCTCGATGGCGAGCGCGATGGCCAAGTGCGTTTTTCCGGTGCCCACGGGGCCCAAGATCACGATGTTGCGCGCCGTCGGAATCCAGGCACCACGAGCCAAGTCTTCGACGCGGGCGCGTTCGAGACCGTGTGGCCTCCGCCAATCGAATTGCGACATCGTTTTTTGTACGGGCAGACGAGCCGCTCGCATGCGGCGCCCAATCGCGTGCTCGGCGCGGACCGCGAGCTCGGCGTCGAGCAACGCCCGCAAGTACTGCAACGGTGACCAGCCTTCGGCCAGCGATTGACGTCCCAGCGTTTCGCACTCTCGTGCGACGGTCGGTAGCTTGAGTACGCGCGTATGGGCGCGTACGGCGGCCAAGAGCACGTTGTCGGTGCTCATGCCGATGCCCTCTCGAGAAGCACGTCGTAGCGCGATAGGTCGGGCGTCTCGACCGCGTATTCCGATAATGCCAGCGGGACAGCGGCGAGGGTTTCGGTGCGCCTTGTGCGTTGCAGAAAGGGCACCAGCGTACCGCACGCAAGGGCGGTGATGATGGCTCGCTTGACCCGACCGACTCCCTCGCGGTCAGCGCGCTCCAACCACGGAGCCAGTCTTCGTGCAGCTTCGATCAGGTCGGGCGAATACCGATTGCAAAGCGTCTCCCAGAGCTCGGGCCATGGTGAGCCGAATTGTGCCACCAACTCGTGAGCGACCTGGCGCAGAGCTTGTGGCTTGCGCGATAGTGGCAGTAACAAATGCCGATAGTCGATACTTCGGCCACCGAAGGCCACGCGAGGATGGCAGATGGTCTCGTCGCCTTTGGCGAAGGTGACGGTGTCGATGCCTAGGAATAGGTCGACCATCTGACCGCACCACCGACTGGGCACCGAGTAGTGAGCGCCCGCGACGAGGTAGCTGGCGTGGTGGCGAAGCTGCACGGTGCGCACCTGGCGGCCGTCAAAAGGCGCTGGGAGAGGCCGCAGCGCGCTGCGCTCGCGGGCCCAGGCCTCGACGTACATCGGATTGCGCGAATGCTGAGCATCGAGGCGTGCTTGCAAAGCCGTGGTCATGGCGGCAAGTGATTCACCGCGCGGAATGGGCACCAAATGCTGGCGACGTACGTGTCCTCCGCGGCGCTCGACTCCTCCCTTGTCGTGGCCTTCGCCGGGGCGGCAAAAACGTGGCTCGAAGGCGTAGTGGGCGCAAAGCGCGGCGAATCGGGGCCGAAGCAGCCGTGGCGCCCCAACGAGGATCTTGGCCACGGCAGCGCTCAAGTTGTCATAGGCCACGGCGGCCACCACCCCCGCGAAGTAGGTAAACGCCGCAACGTGAGCCGCTAAGAACCAAGTGGCGTCTTGTTGCGCGCAGAGCATGGCGAAGTCGCGCCCTGAGTGCATCAAGCGCATCACGAACATCCACGCCTTCTGGCGAATCCCCGAGGGCTCGACCCACACCTCGAAAAAATCCACCTGTGCGAGCTCGCCCGGCGTGTACACCAGGGGAACAGTCACCTCACGCTCACCGCTCCGGAATTCGGCCACCAATCGCCGCACGGTGCGCTCGCTCGCCGTGTGCCCGTTTTCACGCAATAGCTCCCACAGCCGCTTGGCCGTCAGCCGCTGTTTGCCCGCCGTAAAGGATCGGCGCGCTCGCCAGATAGCCGCGGCCGCCGTGGCCACCTCGTCGCGCACCGGGCTTGGTCGGACCTGTTTTTCTGGCCTTGGAACCGGAATCTTGTTGGCCCTCACGTATCGCCGAATCGTGTTTCGCGACAATCCGAGCTCCCGCGCCACTTCTCGAATCGGAACCCCTTCGCTCGCCACCTTGTGTCGAATCACTGCCACCACGTCCATCGGCACCATCCCCGGACGACGACTCCATCGCCCGCTCGCCTGTCCACCCCTTTCAGGGGTGGGTCAATTTTCCCTGGCCGAAACTGCTCCCCCCCGCGCTTCGCTCCGCCGGGTGGGTCAATTTCTGGTGGCCGTCGTGGGTCAATTTAACGTGGCCGCGTACATGTGCATTGCGATACGCATCGATAGGAATAAAGGAGCAATCATTGTTGAAGCGAAGGCGCGTAAAGACAAAGTGAATGATGCTCAGTTTGCGCGAATGTGCTCGCTACTGAGACACAACTTTGCTCAGCAAGGCGCTCTCGGCGTATTTGTCACAATCCAGGGTGCCACGGGTTTTCCACGGGGACAGGAAAAGACATTGCGCTTGCACGATGCCCGCTTACGTCAAGCGCTCTTTCACGCGAAAGAAGGGGTGCCCATAGTTGTACTCACGTTGGACGATGTCTTGGCACTATCCGAGCCGGGAGCGTTGCCTCGCATTCTGCGAAAAAAGGTGGCTGATATCGAGCTAATGACAAACATCCCAATCAACCCCGTGACGTGCGAGCCTGATATAATGCTGCCATCGTACCTCGCGGACCTTGAAGCGCAAATCTCGCAGGGGTCAAAAGGAAAACTGAAGAAACCAACGAAGAAGGGCGGCTGAAGAGCATGTGCTGACGGTCTAATCAGTGGAACCGGGAGCACGTTCATGGGCCTCCTCCAGCGCATTGGTCGATAGGTCAATATCCATCGAGACGAGCCCTCCGGGCCAGTCGCGCCGTGCGTCCGCAAACCGACCCACAAGCACGTTCTCGAGCTCGTTGACGAAAGCGGCCATGGCACGATGCGAGCCACTCAGGTTGGCCCGATCGCCGAATGCCTCCAGATGCACGTGGTCGAGCCTTGCCTCGAAGGAGCGGCCGAGCGGATTCACGAGCTGGTGCTCGATCTTGTTCCCTCCTCCTCCCGATGAAAGGGAGAACGTTCGAATACGGTCCTGCGGCATCACCGCAGCCCACGAGACGACGCCCCAGATAGGGATGCCGGTGGCCTGCGCGCGCGCGAACTCGGTGTGGCCGACGTGTTGCACTGAATTCCGCAATTCGAGGATCGGCTTGCTCGCCTTGGTGAAATCGCGTCCGAGACGCCCTAGATCGGAAGTGCCCAGCGTACCCGCTCCGCACCCGAGCAAATCCGACAGGCGATGAGCGCCGTCCACGTAGGTCCAAGCGTCAGCGAGCGCCAACGGAATGCTCTCGGCTGCTCGCAGTCCTTCGTCGGAGATCTGCAGCAGCAAGGCGCGAAGGCGCTCGAAGGCGAGGTCGGCAACGGCCACGGAGAAACCGACTCCCTCAAGCCACACCCTCTCGCGAAGAGGAAGATCGGCGGGCAAATGTGCGAGGAAGGAATCCGAGCGATATACCGCCATGCTGGGAAGAGTACGCCTACGCGGGCTCGTGCTCGACCCCCGCCACGAATCGGGCGACCTTGTCTGTACAAGTTGCCTGTCGATGGCTGAGCAGTACCCTGTCATGGCCGGGCCCGACGACTACCCGACCACCATCGAAGCTGGCGAGAACGAGCAAACCGCAAAAGAAGCGCGCTCAATTGCTCGTTCCCTCGCTCTTAGTGTTCTTAAGGCGCATTCTTAATTCTTAAGAACACCCAGACCTTCGGAGCGGCCGGAACCGGTCTCGACTTGTCTGAGCCGTCGAGAAGCAGCCTGAGCAAGCGAAAGCGGCTCCTTTGCGTGCATTCTACACCCAGTTCTCATTCTTTGTCAGAACGAGCCCAGCCGCAACGAAAGCCTAAATTCCAGCCCGCAACGTGAAAACCCAGGGCTCGGAACCCTGGGTCTGCTTCTTCCGCTTCTGCTATCCGTTGGCGCGCCCGGCAGGATTCGAACCTGCGACCTATGGCTCCGGAGGCCATCGCTCTATCCAACTGAGCTACGGGCGCCAACCAGTGAGCCTCCGTGTGTAGCCCAGTGCGCTCCGACGCACAAGCCCGGTCGCGCTTTCTTGCCGCGGGAGGCGGATCCCGGCCGCCTTCGGAGGTGAAACGAGGTCGCTCGGTTCGCCCGGCGCCAACGAGAAGCTCCGCGTACCCCCCTGCACCCACCGGCCACGAGACGTTGTACCGGACGGACTTTCTTGGCTCGGTGTACCGCGAGGCCCCCGCGAAGGCAGCACATCGATTCAATCCATTTCCAATTCAATGTACCCACGGTTCACGCAGTATCGGTACACGTCATTTCGCACTTCTCCAACGAGCCGCGCCCTCGGCCGATGCGCCGAGCCCCCCCACTCGCCCCCCTAAAGCCCCGGAACATCCACCGGCATCGCACTGCGCGGCCCCGCGTCCAGCGTCCCAAGTTGGCCGATATGATTCTCCCCCCAGCACGAAACCCCACCCGAAGCACGAAGCGCACAGGATGTTTCGGCCCCCGTGCTGACGGCGACGGCATCTCGAATGTTGGGCACCACCAGCGGTGTCGAGGAGCGCTCCGGGCCCGCCGCGCCGAGTTGCCCCTGCGAATTGTATCCCCAACATACGACCCTCGAATCGTCGCGAACCGCACAAGCGTGATACGCACCTGCCGCGATACCCCGCGTTCGAGAAAGACCGGCCACCGGATTTGGTGCGGAGAAACAACTGCCGCCGCCGTTGTCGCAGCCCCAACATCGAACGGCGCCTGCATCGTCCATGGCGCATGTCATATTTACGGCTGCGGCCACCATGACGGCATTGCTGACATTTGGCACCTTCACGGGGGTCGCGATCGTCAATCCGCTCGACCCCGGGGCACCGAGCTGCCCACCATCGTTGTTCCCCCAGCAATGCACACTTCGATCGGCTTTGACGACACACGCATGCGTCGAGCCCACGGAGAGCCCGATGCTCCCCTCGCTCCCCGGCACATGCACGGGGGCGCGCGAGAACGCGAGGCTCTCGGCCGCGGGGCCCAGTTGTTTATGGCTGTTGGAGCCCCAACAGGAGACGGTGCCGGAGCGCTTCAAGGCGCACGCGTAGCGGTAGCCTGCTTGCACGTAAATGGCGTCGTTGATTCCGTCCACCACGACCAAGGTATTCGACTGGCCCGGCGCGCTGGCATTTCCGAGCTCGCCCGAACCATTGGCGCCAATGCACTGGATATTTCCGGTGCTCAGGCCGACGCAGGTAAAGTCGATTCCGGGGCCGACGCTCGCGGCGGTCGTGATGCCAGGCATGGTCGCGGGACCGGTTCCGGCGTCGTTGACGCCGAATTGACCGCTGCCGCCCCAGCCCCAACAGACGACAGAACCCGTTCGGCGCACGCTGCATACGGTGTGATAGTTCCCAGCCAAGGTGCCGCGTGGCATCCAAGCACTGGCGTCTGGCATCTCCACGGGAACGTCTGCAATGGAGCCATCGAAAATCCGTGGCGGAGCGGCGCTGCCCGAATCGTATTCGAAACGTCCTGCGTCGACACCCGCATCGAAGCGCGTCTCTCCCTCATCGGCGGGGGCGCCCGAGGGAGCGCCACCGCTAGCACCACCGCACGCGAACGTTGCAAGGTTCGCGAACGATAGCGCCACGAGCATCACCAGGCCGGCGCGTGGTAGAGCAGACAGAGCAGACAGAGCAGACATGGCTGTTTGATGCAGCGAGCCGGGGCTGCCGGTTGCTGGGCCAAGGTCCACTCCGTCCTTGCCGCCGTCGACGCGAGCGCAGATACGTTGCCCACCGTGGCGTTGTAGCCCTGGAGGAGAGAGTGACGCCAGCGAGAACAAGCTGTGAAACGGCTACGGCGCACCGGCCATCCGGTACTTGCCTTTTCCAAAGCGCCGGATCAGGCGCCCGGTCCGGACATCCGCGAAGGGTCAGGTTCGGGAAGGCTCGTCGGCCACCTCCCACGTGCAGTCCTCGGGGCTCTTGTCCACGCGCACGCCTTTGAACGATGCATGCCGCAATTCGCCGGAGGTCCTCTGGAGATAGGAAACTTCGACGACCATTCGCGGCTTCGACCAAATGGCCTTCCCGACCACATCCCGCGGCACCTCGTCGACCTCGGGCCCATCGACGGGATCGCGATCCAATCGACGTGCGAGCTCGGCGCGCTGCGCGCTCGAGAAACCCGTCCCCACTCGGCCTGCGTAAACGAACCGCGAGCCCTCGCGAATGGCTAGTAGCAGCGCGCCGACGACGCGTCCTCCGACCATCGGAAGGTACCCGACCACCGCGAACTCTTGGCGCTTGCTGCATTTGACCTTGAGCCAGGTCCGCGACCTCCCCGCGATGTAGCGACTCTGTTTTTGCTTCGCGATGATGCCTTCGTACCCCGAGCGACAGGCCATGCGAAGGAGCTTTGCCGGATCCCCTTCCGTGAAGGTGGAGGCAAAGACGGTCCGCGAGGTCTCGTGGCCGATCAAGGCGTCGAGGGCCTCTTGCCGGCTCTCGAGCGGCTCGCCGCGCAAGTCTTTCTCGCGGTGCAGGAGGAGATCGAACGCGACGTAAACGAGCGGGGTGTCGCTTCGTCGATTTTGGAGCAGGTTGAAGCTTGGAATGCCTTTGGGGTCGATGGCGCAGACCTCACCGTCTAGAACGGTCCCCCGAAGACGGAGTTTGCGCAGCGCGTCGGCCACCGGGGGGAACTCGGCGCTCCAATCCAGTCCCCGCCGGGATAGAAGGACGACGTGACGCGCGTCGCAATACGCCAGCATTCTATACCCGTCCCACTTGAGCTCGAAGCGCCAGCGGTCTGCGCTTGGAACGCTCTCCACGAGTGTGGCGAGCTGCGGCTCCGGCGGGATGTGCTTGATGAGATGCGCGAGCGCATCCACCGCCCCAATGGCTGGCTTGGCCTTTCGTGCGGGGGGCGCGCGCATTCCAAGTCCGATGCCCTGTCGACAGCGGATGTCGTGACAACGTCGAGATAATGCCTCAGCCTTTGATCACTTCCGGCACAATCCCAAGTAGAGACCAAATGGCGAGCTTCCCTCGTTCCACTGCAGCGTGCTTGCGATCTCGCGCAGCCCCGCTTGCTGCAGAAGCCGTCGGATAGCCGTAACGGAGTACTTCCGACTGCGGTACAAACGAATCTTCTCGTTCGGCTCCACCTGGATCATCGATCCATCGATGAGTCGGCCCTTGTGCCGGTCAGAGCTCACGTAGTTCATGTCGATCTGCAGCACGCCTTTGTCGCGGCAGACCTTCCCTTGGTACGTGAGCCGACCTTCGGGCAGATCCGTATGCTGCGTGAGGGCGCTGCGAACGAAGCTCTCGAAGCTGGGAATGTTGACGTATTCGACGGCTGCCTTGCTGGCGGTCGTGGCGTCGACCTTCTTGGTCACGGCGAGCTCGAGGAGCATCAAATCCGTTTTCGTCATCGGCTCCGCGAGCGTCTTCAGGATCGCCATGTCGTCTGCGAAATTGGCGAGTGTATTGCCGAGCAACGAGAACAACATCGGCCTGTCGCCGAGCAGCTTCGTTCGAAGCTCCTCGATGGTGCCCAGCTCGGTGGTCGATGAGAAGTCGAGTTGCAACGGCACCACCCTGCTCATCTCGATCACCCCCACCGACGCGGTCTTCGCCCCCTTTACGAGCATGTCCAAGCTCATGTCGACGGGTACATAGACCGGCGGATCCCGCGCCGCGTTCAAGGTAGCAAGGACCACGCGATCCTTCTCTCCCGTTCCCACACCGTAGCTCGCGTAGACCCGCGGCAATCCTTCCCCGAACTTCGTGAGGAGCTCTTTCCATCGCGATTGAAACGTCTCGATGCCCTTCCTCATCACCAGATAGAACGCATCCTGGCACGTCTCTCTCCATCGATTCGTCGGTACGATCCCCCAGTAAGCAAACCCCGATTCGATGTAGCGGGGCCGACCATCGCCCTCGCCGCGCTTGAGGGAGTCCATCAAATCGCCATGACGGGATGCCTCGTCGCGGGTCAATACGACGGCCGCCCAACGCCACGGGTCGACGGCGGGCATCTTGATGATGGCGTTGAAGTCGAGCTCCCATTGGGAGCCGGGACTCGAATACGGCGCAGGGCTCGAATACGGCGCGGGACTCGAATACGGCGCGGGGCTCGAATACGGCGCGGGGCTCGAGTACGGGCCCGAGCCCGAATGCGAGCTCGGGCCGGGGCTCGAGGCCGGCGATAGCGGCACGTTGGATGGCCTTTCGGTCCCATTGGGTGCCCAGGCGATGAGCGCGTCGACGTCGTCGTGGTCCAGGTACTCTTTCAAACAGCGAACGACACGCGTGTATCTTGCATGTTTCGAACGCGATGGGTCGCTGAATTCTTCGGCGTCCTTTTTGACGTGCACCAAGACCTTGCCGGCACCCTTGTTCGGGAATATCGAAATATCGCGCGAGTGAAGTGCATCGTCGTTGGGGGTCTCCGAGAACGTCGGGCGGTCCCAATCTTGCAATGTGTCGACGAAGGCAAGCAGGAACGCCAGCGGGTTGCTCGTGCCCGCGCCATGTTTACCGATGGCGATCCGATAGATGTCGAATGTCAAACCGTGATCCCCCGCGTCCGCGTGATCCCATTGCGCGGGGGCAATGTTGTGAAGGGACATGGCCCCGGCCGCGCGCAGGATTTGCCTCTTCAGCCTTCGCCGCCTCGCGATCATACGGTCGAGGGAAGGACGGAGCCGATCGAGCTCCGCGGCCGCCGCGGGGGCGTTTTGATGGGGCTGGGACGGAGCTCGTTGTGCGACGATTTGATCGAGGTATGCATCGAAATCCAGCCATGTCTTGACGAGGAGCAGCGCGCTGGCAACGCCGTGATCCTTGAACGGCGGGCGCCCGCTCACCGTCTTTTGCGCGTAGGTGAAGTAGCGCTGTACGGGCGTGGTCGTGTCACCTTGGATGAATCGCCCGAGGTTGGCCCGAATGCCCTCTTCCTTGAACGCCTGGAAGAAGGCGTCTTGCTCCAGGTCCCCCATGCCGTCCAAGGTCGGCGTTCGAATCGCGTAAGCCTTTTGAATCTGCTGCTCCGTTGCAGCCGAAAGGCCGCGCGACTCGATGACCGCTCGCAGCGGGCTGCGCATCGCACCGTCGTATTCTTCGCGAACCCGCGTCCAGACTTTGGACCTTGGCTGGGAGTGTTCGCTCTCGATGACATACCCGATGTCGTGAAACACCGCGGTCACCAGCCAGACGAGATCGAGGTTTCGCTCTCCGACCAGCTTGCTCACTTCGTCGCGCAAACGGGGAGAGCACGACAAAACGCCCAGCCCCAGCAAATAGACTTTGAGCTGATGGCAAACGTGATCGCGGTACTTGCTATGAAACTGCCGCTCGAACTCGAACTTGCTCAAACAGTCCAAAAATGGGTACGGCCCCAGCATGGGATGGGCCATCCACAATTTGGTGAGCAGCAGCTTCGAAGCTGCCACGCGCTCGTTGTCGTAGGTGGAGCCGAATGCTTTTGCGAGCACATCGAAGTCGTCTCCGGCGAAGATGCTGGGGCACTCCGTGGCAATTTGCCAGAGATCGGCGTTCGCGCCCACGAGGTGATACACGTGTCCATGCGCCTCGTACGAGATCGTTTTCATGCTCTCGGGTGTTCCATTCACGGCTCGAGATCACGGCTCGAGGGCCGCACCGAGGGTGCGCCCTGCCGCACGTTGGCCTCCCCGCCTTCGTCGGCGCAAGCGCGAGGGTGATAGGAACCCGAACGGGATATCGCTCCTCGCGGTCAAGCACGACGAGGATTCTTTGTCCTGAGCACTACAATGTCCACTCCCTACATGCATTTTGGTCGAATCGACATCCGCGAGCATAGTCCCCGGATGCGGGACATGCGCAATTGCCGCCAAAATGCATTAGGGTGTGACGGTGGCACACCCCGGAATGATGTTTCGAAGCATCACATGCCGGCGATAGGACACATGGTCATGGGCCCTGGCCCCCGAGCGCAGGAGACGATGCATCGGCGACCCGCAAACGCGGCGCGCCCGATCCATCCGCGGGGACGGACCATATGTCCGAATGACCGGGGGATGCCGATAGCGCGTACATCACGGTGAGGTCGTCGAGCCAAAAGGCTTGATCGTCGACGTTGCGCGTCTCCGCGAGCGGGACGACGAGCCGGGTGCCCAGGTCCATCACGGACAATCGCCACACGGGTACATCGGGCGATACGCGCCGCTTGAACGCGATGCGTTTGCCGTCCGGCGACAAGGAAGGACACTCCACGTTCTCCTCCAGGGCGCGCCCGCGGTAGGTGCGGTAGTCGGCCTGCACGAGGTGCGTCTTTCCGCGGCTGGACAGGGTCGCGTAGAATCGCGTGTCGTTGGCGTCGAAGGTGATACCCCAGTAGTTCACGTCGTTGGCGAAATAGCGTTTGCCGTCGAAGAAGACGGGGAGCTCTTCGATGGTCTTGGTGAGCTCGCCCGTGGTGAGATCCAGAACGCCGGCGCGGGTGGAGAATCCATTTTCGGCGTAGGAGTCGCCGCTGACGAAGATGGTCCAGAAGGCCATCTTCCCGTCGCGGGAGAGCTTGGCCCGGCTCGGGGTCCCCGGGAGCTCGAGGCGGCGAACGACATTCAGGTTCTCGTCGAGGACCAGGAGATCGGTCATCGGGGGCAATACGGCGGGTCGGAGCGCCAAGCACAGGCCCACCCCCGCGGCGCTCGCGAATCGATCGCACGCTACGTCGGCCACACGCCGGGTCGCCTGGGGATCGTCCAGTGAAAGGGCGGCGATGCGACCAAAGCCCGGCCCCGCAGACATATTGCGAAAGAGCAATTGGCGCGGCGCCGCCGCCGAAAGGGAAATCGGCTGCTCCGGCGCGACCGGGGGAGCGCTCGCGGCGCTCGCCCGCGCCTTCCGGATCCGCAACGTGTAGCCAATGGCGATCCCCACCAGCACCACCATGGCGACGGAGACGGCCAGCAGGCGCGCTCTCACGAGGCACCTCGCGGGCGCAAGGGGCGGACGATGGCGGCGGCCAGCACGACGGCGCCCAGCGCGGAAGCCATCACCAGCACGGCGGCGTGCGGATCCCACGCCGTCCAAATCCAACCAAACAATACCGAGGACACGACGCGCGCGCCCGCCTGACCCGCTTGAAGAATGCTCATCCCGCTCGCCTGCAAATTCGTTGGGAGCCATTGGCCGGCGGCCGCCATCAGCACTCCATCGGTGGCCGCATAGAAGATACCGTGAAGGGCCAGCGCCATGACGGGGAACACGGCGCCGTGGGTTGGCCCCAAGAGCGCGAGCAGCGCCGCCATCAGCGCGAGGTGCCCGCCAAGGAACACCACCCAGCGCCCGATCCGATCCGAAAGATGCCCCAAGGGAACGGCCAGCAGCAGGTACACCCCTGCGCTCCCGAGCGGCAGCATTGGAAAATAGACGGCATCGACGCTCCATCGTCGCTGGAGGAGCAAATAGACGAACGCGTCGCTGACGGTGACCAGGCCGAGCAACGCGGCCCATATCACGATTCGGCGGAAGGGGGCGAGGCGCAAGAGCCCGATGGCTGCGCGCAAGGATCGTCCCTCGTCGCTCGCCGCCGGGGGCTTTCGGTCGCCGACGAACGTCACCATCAGCAACACGCCCGCGACGGCGATGCAAAAGCTCGCGACGAAGACGGCGTCGTAACTGCCAAAGCTGGCCTTCAGAACGCCCATGGCCGCGAACGGCCCGAGAAAGGCGCCCACCGTATCCATCGCGCGGTGCACGCCGAACGAGCGGCCCAACGTTTCCGGAGTGCTGCTCGAGGCGATCAGGGCGTCGCGCGGCGCCGTGCGGATCCCCTTGCCTGCCCGGTCGGCCGCCGACACCGCGCCGAGCGCCAGGGGCGAGGCGCCGGCCAAGAGCCAACCGAGCTTGCTGATCGCCGAGAGCGCGTAACCGAAGGTGGCCACCGCTTTGAGGCGCTGCCACCGATCGGCGAGGTGGCCGCCGAGCAATCGCACCAGGACCGTCGCCACCGACGAGAAGCCATCGATGGCGCCGAACTGCAGCGGGGTCAGGCCGAGCCCCAAGACCAGATAGAGCGGCCAAACCGCCGTGACCATTTCCGACGAGATATCGGTGACCAGGCTGACCAGCCCCAGCGCCACGACATTGCTCGCCGTGGCGCGGAGTGCGTTGGCCGGCCTCGGGAGCGCGCTCGTATCCGAGCCACGACGGGCGGCGATGTACATGGGAGGGCCTATCGCTCGATCAATGGCAGGTGTAGGTCGGGCTGCTGTCGAGCGTCTCACCGTCGAGCCCAATGAGCTCGGTGGCGAACGTGGTGTCGGTCATCTTCAGTTTGAGCACGCCGTGGGTCGCGAGCAGCTTCGCGGTGGCCGTGTGCGGAGAGTGAATGGGGTAGAGCTTGTACCCGCCGCCGCCGCCGATGATCTGCACCGGGCCGTTCGCGTCGACCTTGCCATCGGCGTTCTGAGGATAGAAACGCTCGTAGTGGTGGTCGTGGCCATTGAGCACGAGATCCACGTGGTTGGCCACGAGGGTGGACCACACGGCCGCGAGGCCCTTGTTGTCGCCGTGGTCGCCGGAGCTGAATCGGGGATGGTGGTAATAAACCGCCACGCACCCTTTGGTGGTCTTGGCCAGGTCTTGCTTCAGCCACTTCAACTGCGGCGGATCGGCGGCCAGCTCCTCGGCGGACGCCGAAGGGTCGTCGGAGAGGGCGAGCTCGGGGGGCACGAAATCGTTGGAGTCGAGGGCGATGAAGTGCCAATTGCCCATATCCCAACTGTAATAGACCTTCCCGTTGGGCGTGGCGATCGAGCCAAAGTACTTCTTGTAGCCGGCCAGCGGAGTGTCGTCGTACGTCTCGTGGTTGCCGGGGACCGGGTGCATGATGCTCTTGAACCGCCCCCACGTCTTGTCGAAGTAATTTTTGAAATCCGAATAGTGCGCGTCGTCGTATTGATTGTCGCCCATGGTGATCACGGCGGCGGGTTGGATCGCGTCCACCAGCGCGGCCGTCTTGACGTGCACGCACTTGGAGCTGCTCGCCGTACATCGATCTGCGATGTCGCCCGCCGCGGCGAGCACGAACGGATGATCGCCCAGGGCTTCCGCGGTGCGCGAGGGTTGGGCGTTGGCTCGGGGCGGTTGCCATAGGGCCCCAGCCGTGATGGATGCGATCGCGGCCAGGAGCCACTTGCTCGATCGAGGCCGGAGGAGGCGAGAATTCATGTTCATTCGTCCTCTTGAAAGGGTTGGTACGGCGGCAGGATCTTTAGTTAGGAAACTTTCCTAACGAATTGGACGGTACCGACCACCACCCTGGCTGTCAAGCACTCCGAGGGCATCATCCGTCATCGCTTGCGCGACATTGGATACGCTTGCGTATGCATCATTCGCACGCTTCCCCATAACGCGAAGCGTTGAACCGTATGGCGTCGGCGATGAATTGCGCGAGGCCGGCCGCGTATTTCTCGTAGCTCGCCGCGAAGCGCGCGTCGGCCACGTACATTCGCCCCAACCCCACGTGCATCGCGTACGAGCACGCATAGAACCATCGATCGATGTGCTGGCGATGTTGCTCGGCCAGATCCATGGCGCGCGGGTCGCCCGAGGACACGCCGGATTGGAACAGCTCCGCGAAGGCGCGCGTGGTGGCCGCGGCCTCCGCGTGGATCGTCTGCCAGTCCGCTTGGCCATAGCTCCTGGCGCGTTCGAGGCTCTGGGCGTAGGCCTCGGTGTGGCCCCAGCGGGCTTTGGCCTCCTCTTCGTACTTCGAGGGATCGAACCCTTCGAACATGTCCTCCGGTTTCATGGGGGCGCCTTCGTCCATCGTCGAGAGGGTGCGGTCGACGAGCTCGATCAGCGCCCGCGTGCGCTCGGCGTCGGCCGTGAGGCGGGCGCGCTGCTCGATCAGGGCGGCGCGCCGATCGAAGGTGGGGTCCGCGAGGATGCGCGCGATGCGCTCGAGCGGGAAGCCGAGCTCGCGGAAGAAGAGCACTTGCTGCAAACGCTCCAGGTCGCGCTCCGTATAGAGCCGATAGCCGGACTCGCTGCGGCCCGAGGGCCGGACGAGGTCGATATCGTCGTAGTGGTGGAGCGCGCGCACGCTGATGTGCGCGAGGCGCGCGAGCTGTCCAATTTTGTACATGCATCGGTAGATGCACCCTCTCGCCGCGTGAGGGTCAAGGGTGCTCGTGATTTTCCACCGCGAGCCGGCGCCGAAAGAACGCCAGAATCTCGTCGCGCGCGGAGGCGGTGGGCTCACCCTCCGCGTCGACGAGGTGGACGGTGAGCACGCTGTGGGGCGTCGGGACGTAATGGCGGAAGAAATCGTCGGGGCGCTCGGATTGGGGGCCCGCGCCGCTGTCGGGGAGCACGCGCCCGAGAAATCGGTCGCCGAGCGCCCGCTGGTAGGCGGCGAAGCGCTCCGCGCGGCAAAAGGAGTCACCTTCGAAGCGATAGGCGAGGACGGTCAGATCCTCGCGCTCCAGCCGCTGCCGCACGCGCGCGAGCTCGTCGGGGGCGATGTGCATCCCCGCAGGATCGCCAAATGGCAGCGAAGGTTGCGCCAGCACGGGGGCGAGCACCGCCTTCTCCAGCATCATCGAGAGCGCGAAGTTGCCGGTGAAGCACATGCCGATGGCGCCCACCCCCGGACCGCCGCATACGGCGTGCGCATGGGCGGCGAGCGCGCGCAACCACGCCGTGATGGGGCTCGATTCGTTCGCGGCGAACGCGCGAAACTCCTTGCTGATGCACGCGCGCTCGAAGACGGCGCGGCCTTCCTTCGCGGTGGGGAGGGCGCCGTCGCGGCCAAAGAGGCTCGGCATCCACACGGTGAACCCCGCATCGCGCACCCAACGCGCGAAGCGAGCAACGCGCGGGCTGATGCCGGGCATCTCGCTCATCACGATGACGGCGGGTCCGGAGCCGGCGCAGTAGACCTTTCGCGTCTGGTCCAGCAAGGTGATGGGGCGGTGTTCGAAATCGTCGAGTGGATCGTCCTGGTGGACGCTGCGCAAGGGGGTGTGGGTCGAGGTCGTCATATCGCTCGGTCCTTTCTGCGCCCATCGGACATGGCTTCGCGCGACGTGGCCAGTGTCGGAAAAGACTTTTTTCGGGCAAAATTGGACACGATGCGATTCACCGTGCTCGTTCTGGAGGGCGCCTTCGCGACGGGCGTCACGGCGACCCTCGATATGCTCCAAACGGCGCGCGCCCTGGGGGCCGAGCCGCTCCGGTTCGACGTTCGTTCGGCGAACGGGGGGTGCGTCTCGCTCTCGTCGGGCGTGCGCATCGAGACATCGCGCTTGCGTGTCCTCGCCCGCCCTGAGCCAGCGCTATGGGTGATCCCCGGCCTGGGCACGACCCACGCGGCCGCCGTGCGCGCGCGCCTGGAGCGACCCGACGCCATCACGCTGGCAAAAGCCATTTCGCGGCACGTCGCGCGCGGAGGCCAGGTCGCCGCCTCGTGCACGGCCGTCTTCCTCTTGCAACGCGCGGGGGTCTTGCAGGGCCGGCGGGCCACGACCACGTGGTGGCTCGGCGGGCTGCTCGCCGGCATGGAGCGGCGATGCGCGGTCGATACGAATGCGATGGTCTGCGCGGACGGGCCGATCGTCACGGCCGGGGCCGCGTTCGCGCAGACCGACTTGATGCTGCACCTGCTGCGGGAATGTTACGGCGCCCGCTTGGTGGATCGGGTGGCGCGCACCCTGCTCATCGATGGCCGGCGGGCGCAGGCGAAGTTCGTCGCGCCGGAGCTCCTCGCGAACGGCGATGCGTTGATCGTGCGCATCACCTCGGAGATCGAGGCGCGCTTTCCCAAGCCTCCGCGCGTATCCCAACTTGCCGCGCGCCTCGGGATGACGGAGCGAACTTTGTCGCGCCACGTGCAGCGCCTGACGGGTCGAAGCACGCTCGCGCTCGTGCATAGCGTCAAGCTCCGGCGCGCGCAGGCGCTGCTCCAATCGACCCGCCTCTCCATCGACGACGTCGCCGCGGAGGTGGGCTACCAGGACGCGAGCACGCTCCGGCGTCTGTTGAAGAAGCTCGGGAGCGGCTCGCCGCGCGCGCTCCGCCCGCGATGAGCGGACGATCGCCGCAAAGGCTTTACGCCGCCGACGCGCTCAAGGTCATCTCTTTGACCCAACCGCGCACCTTTGCGAGGTGCTCCTCTTCGGATGCAAGCGCCTTGCGAAACTTGATCGCGAGGGACGAGTGGCCGAGCTTCTCCGCCAGCTCGATGAGCGTGCTCCAGCCCTCGTTGTCGACGAGCTCCGCGACGAGGATGGCCTCGAGCGCCTGCACCAAGGTCGTGCGCGGATCGGTGAGCACCTGGGGGAGCCCCATGGCCTTGACACCCGCGAGATCGGCGGAGGGCGTGACGACGGTCGGATCGCCGCCGAGCTTTTCGATGGCGGACTTCACTTGTCGAAAGTGTTGGTGCTCCTCGTCGCGGATGGCGACCAGCTCGGCGCGCGTCAGGTCGCCATCCAGCTTGCCGGCCGCGTCGAACTTGGCGATCAGCGCATCATACAAGCGTACGCCCGTTCGCTCGAAGGCCAGGCGCTCGCCGAGCTTGTCGACGAGGACGGCCGTGGCCTGCCCCTCGGCCGGCTCGGCGATGACCGTCTCCACGGCGTCCTCCGAGACGGGCGCCGGGATGTGTCCGATGGTCGAGCCAGGCTCGGTGTACGTGTTGCGCACGTCGGAGATGAGCTCCTCGTTCCCCTCCGAGCTGGGCTTCGCGCTGCTGACGGACGCGATGAGCTCCTTGCTCCGCGCAGGGACGATGCCGATACCGGTGCGATTCAAATCCAATTGCAATTCATTCTCGTTCACGGCTGCACCTCGTTCACCTTGGCTGCGCCATTGCGCGTCGTGAGCTCCCCGCCGGGCGCCCATTGGTAGCCCGCGGCTACGGTTTGCGACGGAGATCCCGCGGCGTTCATTCGCTCGCGGTAGGCGACGGACGCGGCGGAGTCCTCCTTCAGGGGGACGATCTGGGTGCCATTGGCGCGGAGATCGACCTCTTGGTTCAGGACCTTGCGCACATAGCTGCGATGGCTCGCGTACTTGATCGGCTCGGGCAACGTCTGCGGGAGGATCTCGGCCGGATCGCGCTTCTCCACCGTCTGGAACAGGTTCATGACGTAATGAAGATGGCCGAGCTCGTACTGGAGAAAGCGCTCCCAAATGTCACGGACGCGCGCGTTGGACTCTTGGGAATAGCACGAGAAGTAGTTGTACACCTCGGCCGCTTCGTGCAGGAGCCACTTCTCGAGCCATGTCTCGTAGGGATCGATGATCGACTCGTACTGCGTGACGTGTTGCTCCTCGATGCTCGCGATTTCGGCGTAGAGCTGGCGCGCGATGGGATCGCTGAACGTGGGGCCCACGGTCATGTAATAGTCGTGCGTCTGATGCTCGCCGGCCATGATGGTCAGCGCGTTCAACTTGGAAATGGGCTCCGCTTTGGCGCGATCGTAGGGCTCGCGCAGATCGTCTTCGGGCGCGCGGTGCTCGACCACCGTGGGCCTCCCTGCTCGAATATCGGTATAGCATTGGGTCAGCGCATTGGCGTCCTTGCCCTCCAGGCGATCCATCAGGGCCGCGTACCGGTAAAGATGATCGAAGTCTTCGAGCATCCCGAACTGATAAACCTGTTTCAAATAGGGATCCGGCTCGTGGATGGCCACGCTGGCCGTGACCTCGATGGCCACCTGTTCGAAGCCGATGGTGGTCTCGAGCACGTTTTGATCGGGCGGGTGGAGCCAATTGACGAGCGTTTGCTGGTGCTGCTCGACGCGGCGCACGCGCGCGAGCTGGAGCTGCAAGGGCTTGTTCATGCGGGCGCACGCGTGGCTGAAGCGAAGCGCTTCGGATTCGATGCCGTTCATGAGAATGACGCGGACGCGCGTGAATGCATCGTCATCGAGCTTGCTATACGGAACGCGCACGAGGTCGCGCCAGTCGAACTCCTGTTTCTCGAGCGCGATGCCACGCTCCTTGAAAATGTCGATCGTCATGAGATCTCCTCGTCGGTGTTTCGTCTCTTGGCTTGGTGCGACGCTGCTTGCAGCCACCGTGCCTCGCGGCTCGAATGGCAGGCCGAGCGCGCGCATTCGGGGCCACTGGGGCAAAGGTGCCGCAGTGGAGCAGAGTTGCTCGCGCGCCGCCGCCTACCCGACGAGAATCGCAGGACAAACACGAACGGACGAGATGCCTCGATCCGCACGACCCAGCCGAAAACGAACTTTGCCGTGCAGCACCGTTCCGGACGCGGCCTCGCCCCCCGTCAAACCTTCGCCGGGGAAGAGCGTGAACGTCCATACGTCACGCTCGTTGCTGTCGGGGAGAACCGTACCGCTCTGCAGCACCCGAGCGCCCCAAATCTGGCGAACCATCTGCGCGCGCGTATCCACGTCGCCGACCAAGAACCTCTCGCGCGGCGCGCCGACGATGGTGTCGTAGCTCCCGACGTGGATCCCCGCCGTGCCGGTGACGGTGGCCACGAGCGACCAATCGCGACCGCCCGGCACCACGATCTTACCGGGCGGCAGCCGCTCATCGACGAAGTCCTCCGTCGCCCCCTTGCTCGTCCATTGCCCGCGTCGCATCGACCAATCGATGGCCCCGCGCGTATCGAGCTTTTCATGATCCGGTACGAGCAAGATTCCAAAAGACGCCTGGTCCGCGAACTTGGCGTCCTCGAAGTGTTCGCGCAACGCCTCGACGGCGCGCGCTGCGCGTTCCCACTCGGACCGCGTGAACGTCCGACGAAGGTACGCTGCCGTGGGCAATGGTAGCCCCGCGCGCGTCAGCCCATCGCGTATCGAGCGGCACGTGTTCCAGCCCGATTCGACCAACTCCGCAATCAGCTCGGTCGCGCGGCTCATGCCGCCACGATGTAAGGTCGTCCGAACCGGAGTTCAACGGCGCCGTGGCCAAAGGGCGCCGATGAAGCGCCCGATTCCCGCTCTCCGCGCGAACGCGCGGGGCGGTCAGGTCATCGGCGAAACGCGTACGCTGGACCTTTCTCCGCGCGTGCGACCACTCTACACTCCCGTACGGGAGGGCATCCCGATGATCACCAACGCAGAGACGGGCACGCGCATCGACGAAGTCGAGGCGGGTATTTATCGCATCACCACGCCGGCGCAAGCTGGCCCCGCGGGATTCAGCTTCAATCGATACCTCCTCGTCGACGACGCCCCGTGTCTCTTTCATACGGGTCCGCGGGGCATGTTTCAGCTCACGGCAGAAGCCATCTCCAAGGTGATCCCGGTCTCGGGGCTGCGCTACCTTGGATTTTCGCACTACGAGAATGACGAGTGCGGCGCCCTCAACGCCCTCTTGGCCCAGGCGCCGAATGCGCGGCCGTTGTGCGGCCGTATCAACACGATGATCAACGATGACGCCTTCGATCGCCCTCCGCACACGCTCGGCGACAGAGAGGCGCTGTCCATTGGCAAGCGCACCCTCGTTTGGCTCGACGCCCCCCACCTGCCGCACGCGTGGGAGTGTGGGTTCCTCTTCGAAAGAGAGACGAGCACCTTGCTCTGCGGCGACCTTTTCACCCAACCGGGCGCGGAGCATCCGCCGGTCACGTCGCACGACGTCCTCGAGCCGAGCGAGTCGATGCGTCGCTCGCTCGACTATTTTGCGCATGCGCCGAGCAGCGGTGCGCTCCTCGATAAGCTCGCGAGCCATCGGCCCCAGCTCCTCGCGTGCATGCACGGCAGCGCCTATCGCGGCGATGGCGCGGCGCTCCTCCTCGAGTTGAAGGCGAGGCTCGCCCGCGGCACGTCATAAGGGTGCGGCCCGCGTCGAGGACGCGTCCGGTTTCGTCTCGCTCGGGCCGGTGACGATTTTCCCTTGCTCCTCACGTTGCGTGAGGTCCTACGGTCTTCTTCGTGAAGGGAACGAGGAGGCTGCAACTCAAGGTCGGCGAGCTCGCCACGAGGGCGGGCGTCTCCGTGCGGACCTTGCATCATTACGATGCGATCGGCCTGCTTCGTCCGAGCCATAGCGCGTCGGGGCATCGCCTTTACGACCAGAGCCATGTCGAGCGCCTCTTGCAGATCAAAGCGCTGCGCCAATTGGGATTTTCGCTCGACGACATCGCCCGCACCTTGAACGAGAAGAAGCTCTCGCTCGGCGAGGCGCTCACCCTGCGGGTCACGCGATTGCGTGAGGAGATCGCGGCGCGGAAAAAGCTTTTGCGGCGGCTCGAGGCCATCGTGCAGCACGTCGATGGCAATCGAACATTGTCTACTGAAACCATCTTCGAAACCATGGAGGCCATGATGAACGTCGAATCGTATTTTACGGAGGAACAACTGGCGGAGCTCGCGCGGCGCCGCGCCGCCCTCGGACAAGAGGGGCTCGAGAAGATCCAGGAGGAGTGGCGCGCGCTCATCCACGAAGTTCGCGAAGAAGCCGACAAGGGCACGGATCCTTCTTCTCCACGCGCGCAGGAGCTGGCCGCGCGCTGGACGGCCATCGGAGACGCCTTTACGGGCGGTGATCGCGAGCTCACCTCGTCGATTCGAACGATGTGGCAAACCGAAACACGAAATGTCACCACGATGAACGGCTTTGACGTGGCGGCCATGCGCGCCGCCAGCGACTATATCGTCGAGGTGATGGCGGCGAAGAAGAATAGTTGATTCATTCAAAAGGAGGCTCGGGGCCGGCCCCTCGAGCCTTCGCTCGCACCAGAAGCCGACACCGCAGCAGCAGGCGCAGCACATTCCCATTCACCAAGTGAGCAAAGCGCGCCATATTCATCTTCTCAACCGTTTTTCAAATACGGAGCAACCTCGGCGTGATAAAAAGGGCCCATGCGCAAGATCCTTGGAGAGGCCCTGCTTCTTTGTACCTGCGTCGTTTTTTCCGCCGGTGGCTGTAGCGTCGATAGCGGCTCCGAAGGAGCGAGCGCCGAGACGAGCCGCGAGCTTCAGGGCGCTGCGAGCGAGGCAGACGCCGTTCAGGCGGCTATCCTGCTCGACGTTCCGCTGATTCAGCAGAACCCGGAATTGCCGCGAGGGTGCGAAGTTACGTCGCTCGCCATGTTGCTCAACTACGTCGGCGTCGATGTGAGCAAGATGACCTTGGCCGCCCGAATCGACAAGGTTCCGTACAAGGAGAATGGCTTCTTCGGCAACCCCAACGATGGATTCGTGGGCGACATGTACGATGGCGCCAAAGATGGATATGGCGCCTACCATGCGCCGGTCAAACGTCTCGCGGACGCCTACATCGCGAACCGGGTCGTCGATCTCACGGGCAGGGGCTTCGACGCGCTCCTGACCGATTACGTCGGAAAAGGGCGGCCCGTTTGGATCATCTCGAACGAGTTCTTCCGACCGCTCGATGACTCTGCGTTCACGACGTGGCGTACGCGAACGGGGAACGTTCGCATCACGTGGCACGAGCACTCCGTGGTCATCACGGGCTTCGATGCCAACTACGTCTACATCAACGATCCGCTCGACCTCGCGGGCAAGAACAAGCGGCTCCCGCGACAAGCCTTCCGCGGCGCTTGGGAACAGATGGGGAGCCAGGCCATCTCGTACAAAGCTTCGGCCGCCGATTGCAGCGTCCGCAGCAACGGAAGACTGTATTGCAACAACAAGGGCGGCGCGGCGTTGTACGCGTCGACCACCGCGACGAGCAACGTGGTCGATACCGTGCGCACCACGTACAGCTGGTTCGATTGCTGGGGCACGGGCGATCGCCACGCGGGCGGCAACACCACCTGGTACCACACCCTAGGTGACGACAACGGCAATTGGGGCTGGACCCCGGCCGTCAACTTGAGCACCACCTCCGAGTTCGACGCCGACCCCAGCGCGCAGGGCCTTCGCCGCTGCCAGCCGTGAGTCGCGCGCATAACGCATAAGATGAAAGGGGTGGCGACGTTTCGAGCCGTTCGGCGATGGGTCGCCTACCCCCCGCAGCGCGCCACGAGCTCCGCGATGGCCGCGTCCGTGAGCCGCGCTCCGCTCTCTCGTCTTCGAAGCGACCACCGGGCGACCACCAGCGTCCCTCGCGCCACGCGGTCCGCGAACCAGTCCTCGACGAAGCGCGGAGCGTAACCGCCGAGTCCAAAGCCGCCGCGCGTGGGGCTCCAGGCGGTCATCAGCTCGTCTCCGAGCACCTTTGGATCGATGGGTTTGCCGGTGGTCGCCTGCCGGAGCCAGCACGCGAGATCGAAGACATGACGCGACGCTTCGTCCGCGTGGAGCGCGAAGTAGCCTTTCTCGTGAAAGACGCGCACGCACGCGGCGCGCACCCATGTGCGGATATGGGGGAATCGGCCTTTCAGTTGCTCGCAGTAGGCCTCGACCCCCGCGGGCATCGGCCCCTCCTCGATGGCGAGCCGCTCGGCTTCCTTCTCGGCGGCATCGCGGGCGGCGCGCTCCTCGAGGGTGACGAAGCGGCAAAGGAAGTCGAAGAAGTCGTCGCCGAGCACGCGGCGGTCCTCTGGCGGGCGGTTCGACGCATGATCCCAAAACGTGACGAGGCCGGACTTCAAATCCAACATAAACGCGTTACCGCCAGCATCGTCTCCAATTTGCAGGATATTGCGCGGCGTTTGCCAGGGGTGCTCCTCCGGTAGCTCGAGGCGCGCGTACCCGGGAACCTCGGGATCCGGCCCGTCGACCCTCCTTGGCAATGCGAGGAATGTGCGTACGGCATCACCGTGCTCGTAAGGAGCGTCGGTGTCGTCTCGACCCACGACATCGCCCACGACCGGGCTTCCTCCGTTGTAGCGAAGAAGGAATTCACGGTAGTCCGCGGGAAGTGGATATCCGATGCGCGCCTCGAAGGCGGCGATTTCGCCCTCGCTCCGTCGCGGTCCGCGGTCCTCGAGCCAAACCGGGGTCGGGCCGCGCGGGAGGATCACCTGCACCCGTGCCGGATCGGCGCCGGCCGCCACCCCCGAGCTCGAATCGACCATGGCGCAACCCTAATCGAGATCGCGGCGCCTCGAAACCGCCACGCAGGCGCGGATCTTCGGCTGGCGCGAATCGGCCACTCCACTTGACATGTGTGCGCGGCGGGCCTTATTTCATCCTCGAATGAAGCCCGGAGCGCCTCCGCACGTGTGAATCGTGTTTGCCGCCATATGGGCACGAGGAACGAACATGAGCGATCTTTCGACCTTTGCCCGTCTCGATGCCGTCGCGCAGGCCGAGCTTTGCGCAAAAGGTGAAGTGTCGCCGGCGGAGCTCTTCGACGCGTGCATGGCGCGCATCGAGGCGCTGAATCCCCTCTTGCGCGCGGTGGTGACCGTCGTCGACGAGCGACCGCCCGCGCCGAAGAATGGGCCCTTTCGCGGTGTACCTTTTTTGGTGAAGGATGCGATGCCTTGGCCGGGGCTGCGCTGGTCGGTGGGATCGCGCTTGTTCGCGAAAAACATCGCCGCGCAATCGCCGCCGTATGGCGCAGCGCTCGAAGCCTCGGGGCTGGTGTGCGCGGGCAAGACGGCCCTCTCGGAGTTTGGATTGCTCGCGAGCACAGAAACCTTGCTCGAGGGTATTACGCACAATCCATGGGATCTTTCGCGCTCCGCCACCGGATCGTCGGGCGGGAGCGCGGTCGCCGTGGCCGCGGGGTTGGTGCCGATCGCCCATGCGAACGACGGCGGAGGATCGATCCGCGTCCCCGCCTCGGCCTGCGGGCTCTTTGGCTTCAAACCGAGCCGCGGTCGCACCCTCGGCGCCACGCTGGCGAGCTCGGACTTCGCCGATATGACGAGCGACCACTGCATCAGCCGGTCCGTGCGCGACAGCGCGCTCTTTCTCTCGATCACCGAGGACCGCGCCGCCAACGCGCCCGTCGGATACGTGCAAAGCCCCATTGCGCGAAGGCTGCGCATCGCGACCTTTACGCGCACGATCATGGGCGGCGAGCCGACGCCGGCCGTGCGCCGCGCCTACGAGGATGCGGTGGCGCTCCTCACGGATCTCGGCCACACGGTCGAGCCCATCGCGGCCCCCGCGACGAACCCGGACGCCCTCGCCGACGCGTTCTTCATCGTGATCGCCGAGGCCATTTCCCGCATCGTCGATTTCGTCGACAAGACGCGCGGCGTTCCGGTGCAGCACGACGAGCTCGAGACCTTCACGTGGGAGCTCGTCGACACCTTCGTCGCGCGCGGGCCGGACGCGTTGAAGGTCGCGCGCGCAACGCTCGCCGCGGCGGCGCGCGCCCACGTGGAGACGACGCGCGCCTACGATGCGGTGCTCACGCCCACGATCGCCACCGAGGTCTGGCCCCTCGGCTACCTCTCGCCGATCCTCGGCCGCGAGGAGCTCATTCGACGAACCTCGCGGGGCATCGGCTATACACCGCTCCACAACGTCGCGGGCTGCCCCGGAATGTCCGTGCCCTTGCATTTCCCGGCGGGCGGCGTCCCCATCGGGATGCATTTCGCCGCGGCCCCAGGCGCCGACGCGCTCCTCCTCGGCCTCGCCTACGAGCTGGAACGGGCGCGCCCCTGGAGGGACCAATGGGCGCCGTACTCGATCCCGGCGCTCTTCTGAAGGGCCGTTTCGGATCGCACATGGGAAGGACGCGTTCCCAACATCGCATTCCTTGCCCATGACGAGGCGCAGGTGAATCGCGCGCCGCCCGCGCGCGTCTACCACCCATGATTCGATATCTTCCAACCTTGGCAGCCGTGATCGTTTCGATCCCAGCATGCAGCTCCGACGACTCATCCTCGCTCGATCTTTCGAGCACCACCGACCCGGCCCGCGCGACCAGCGCGATATCCGAACAGCGGCTCGCGACGGCGGCGCCGGCCCCCGCCGCCGCTTCGCCCACCGTCATCGCCGCGGACGTCCCGTTCAATGACTATGCGACCCCTTACCGAAGTATGTTCCTCGGTCGCAAGGTGGACCAAGATGCGACGACCATCTATTGGCGCGTCCTGACCCGATATGGGTACGACAAGAAGGTTTACTCGGCGGCGAAAGACGGCAGCAGCACCCTCGACCGCGGGTACCTCCCCCAGTCTGCGAGCATAAGCTCCGCCCTCACCTACCAACGCGGTGGGCTCTACTGGAGCGAGTCGGACATCGTCCGCTTCGATCTCGCGAAGAAGAAGTGGGAAGCGATCATCGCGGCCAAGTACCCGAGCGAGCTATTCTTGGATGGCGACTACTTCTACTACACGGACGAGGACGAGCTCAGCGTTCAACACTTGCGCCGTTTTCGCGTAGGGAGCAAGCGGGCCGTCGACCTCGGGAAGATCGGGAACGAAAAGCTCGACATCGGCGCCGCCGACAGCGACGCGTTCTATGCCCACTACGATTTTGCGGGCGGCTCGTGGGGCCACACCATCGTGCGGATCGACAAGTCCACGTACGCTCGAACGAGGCTCAAACAAGGGTACATGCTCGAGCCCACCGTGCTGCACGTCGACGACAAGAACGTCTACTTTCACGATCCGGATTGGTATTTCTGGTCCATCCCCAAGGACGGCACGGACGGCACCCCCGTGCGGCTCGACGCCATTCCTGCGTACAGCAGCGTAGTATTCTCCAATGGCTTCGTCCATTGGGTCGACGGGCAGACGCCGGGCATTCATCGCATGCCGACGGCCGGAGGCCCGGAGACCATCGTCCCCACCGGCGATAGGATCCCCGTGCGCCTCGATATGGACGCATCGAATTATTATTACTTCGTGCAGAAGACGTCGGAGGCCTTCGACTTGGTCAAGGTCGGTACGTCGATGTAACGCGCGCGCGGGGAGCCGAGGACTTGCGGACCGCTTCCAACGCCTCGCGGTTCTCGGTCCTCTCCGCGAGCGCGGCGCGCTTGTCGTGGGCCTTCTTGCCGCGGCCGAGCCCCAAGGTGAGCTTCACCCACCCGTCTTTGAAGTAGAGATTGAGCGGTACGAGGGTGTAGCCCTCGCGCGAGACGGCGCGCTCCAAATGGCGGATCTCCTTGGCGCGCAGCAGCAGCTTGCGCGCCCCCTTCTCCGCGTGAGGAAACGCGCGGGCGGCAAAATACGATGCAATGTGCATTTGCCGTAGCCATAGCTCGCCGTCCTCGACCGCGGCATAGGCCTCCGTGAGGTGCGCGCGCCCCTCGCGGAGCGACTTCACCTCGCTGCCGCGCAGGACGATCCCCGCCTCGTAGCGCTCCGAGATCTCGTAGTGAAAGGTCGCGGCGCGGTTTTGCGCGATGTACGTCTGCGCATCTTTGCGGCTCCGTCGACTCACGCTTTTCTCTCTATCCGACGCGGCCTCTTGGCGATAGCCCAAGGCATCGCTTATGACGCACCACACCAATTGACGCAGGGCAGAAGTGCCTACCGCTGGGATGGCACATCGGACCGGAGCCCCGCGCCGGGGAAATTCGACGGCGGCTCACGAAAACGAAAAATTTCGTTGGGGCTCGTCGATCTCGCCGGCCCTCGCTCGACGAACGGTACGAACCTCGGGCGCGATCGCGCGAAAGGAAGCGAACCATGCGAGTTTTGGTCATCGTGAAGGCAACGGAGAAGAGCGAAACGGGCGCCATGCCGAGCGAGGAGCTGTTCACCGCCATGGGCAAGTACAACGAGGAGCTCGTCAAAGCGGGCATCATGCTCGCGGCCGAGGGGCTTCACCCGAGCTCGAAGGGAAAGCGTATCCACTTCTCCGGAAGCAAACGCAAGGTCCTCGACGGGCCGTTCGCCGAGACGAAGGAGCTCATCGCTGGCTTCTGGCTCTGGCAGGTTCGCTCGATGGAGGAAGCCGTCGAGTGGGCACGGCGCTGCCCCAATCCCATGCCGGACGACGAAGGCGTGCTCGAGATTCGCCCGGTCTTCGAGACAGACGACTTCGGCGCGGAGTTCACCCCCGAGCTGCGCGCGCAAGAAGAGCGCCTGCGCGCGGAGGTCGAGCGACAACAAAAGAAAGCGTAGTCGATACCGGCGTTTCGCCCGAGACGTGTGCCGGCGACGGAAACGACGCAACGGCGGGTGTGTGCACGAGCGTGCACATCGCCGAGCGTTCCGACAGCGCCGCCGCACGTCCTCGACGATGTGGCTTGGAGGACGGCGCCCATGACGAGAAGGTGCCGAGGCACCGCTGTATACGTGTTCGCCTTCGCACGATGGTGCGAGGGCTTTTTTTATTTCCGGCTCGCGTCACCGCATCGTTGCTGCAAAAGTATCGCGCGCACTCCGGCCGAACATTTCGTTCCCATAAATATTGGTTGGACAGCCAATTAAATGCATGTTCGGCCAATTTAGAACGTTTAAAAACTATCCCACACGAGCAGCAGAAGCAAGTCGACCGAGAGCCTCGAGCTTCCCTTCGTTACACGATTGGGGCGGATCGATTTTTTTGTCTTCAGACGCCACCTCCCACCGGTCGGCGTGCGCGCGGGCCAAAACTCATTTCGCGCACGACCTTCCGCACACGAAGTTCTTTGCGCGCGCATGCATCGGTGTATGCGCCGTAACGAACCGTGCAATCGCGCTGTGAAACAAGAGCGTTCGATATGGTCGCATCGAAGAAGCGATGATTTCATTCACGAATGTCCACGGTTGGTCCTCGACCAACACTGGGGGCGCCATGACCACGATGAGCAATATCGATAAAAAGCGTTCTGCTGGAGAAGGTGTCGCGGAGACTTCGAAAGGAGGCCACCCACCGGTGAGCTCGATCTGGGATGCGTGGCTCGATCCCAAAATGGTGAACAAGCTCGAGCGGCACCCGCTCCTCACGGATCTCTCGAGCGGTCGCATCGGCCTGAGCGGTGTTCGAACGTTGCTCATTCAGCACCGACATTATTCGCGGCGCTTTACGCAGTATCTGTGCGCGCTGATGAGCAATCTCTCCAATATCGAAGACCTCCACGCCATCATGAGCAACCTCTTGGAGGAGATGGGCGTCGATGGAAACGAGGCGGTGACGCACGCCGAGATCTTTCAACGAACCCTGGACGCGCTGAACGCCGATCCCCGCAGCGAGCCACCCTTGCCGGCGACGCGCGCGTTCTCGAACACCGTGATGGCCTACTGCCGCGCGAAGAACCCGCTGGAAGGTCTCGCCGCGCTCTGCCTGGGCGCCGAGGCGGTGGTCCCGTGGATCTATCGTCCCATCTTGGATGCGCTCGTCGGGCACGGCGTGGGCGATCGCGCCACCGAGTTCTTTCGCATCCACATCGAAGAGGACCAAGACCACGCGCTGACGATGCTGAGCATCCTCGAGCGCCTCACCGAGCGCGATCCGATGGCCCGCGAACGCGCACGCGCGATTGGCGCCGACGTCATCATCAAACGATGCGAGATGTTCGACGCCGTCCTGAACGTCATTCGCAGCCGCGTCTCGGACGACGTGATCGCTCCTCATCAGCATCAGCCGGCGCCCGAGACCCCGCGGCGCTTCTCGTCCATCGACTTCGCGCGCGTGAGCGCCACCACCGCGGTGCACGTGCCCGATCGGTTGCACCATCCGGCCGTCACGGCGAACCGCGACACGGAGTCGAACAAGTTCACGAGCGAACGCAACCACGCCGTGAACATCGTGGACCTTCCGACGAACACCCTCAGCGTCACCATTGGCGGGCTGGAGCCCGGGCAGTCGACCCGCCTGCACCGCCACAACTACGAGACGGTCATTTACGTGCTCACGGGATCGGGCCACTCACGCATCGAGGATCGGCTCGTTCATTGGACGGCGGGCGACGCCTTCTACGTTCCGGTCTGGGCGGCGCACCAGCACACGAACGATGGCGCCGATCCATGCACCTACGTTGCGTGCGAAAATGCGCCGCTATTGCAAAATCTCGGCAACATCGCGCTGCGCGAAGAATTGTAAGGAGGAGACGGAACCTCCAGGAACGAGGAGGCGCGCGCGCGCGCGCGCCGAGATGCAGAGATGCAGAGACGCAGAGACGCAGAGATGGAAAATCGAAGTACGCATCGCGATGATCCGGCAGGGGGGTAAACTCGCTCACCCCCTGCCGACATGCTCGCTGGAAGATTCCGCAACATCGGATGGCGCTCGTGGTGCACGAATGCGGCAGGTGGGCTGCATTCGATCCGCCACATCGCGAGCGCACCCGAGGTCGAGCATGGGATGACGGTTCCGGAGGGGAAAACGGCCGCGCCGAGCAGTAGGTCCATGGTGGCTTGGGCAACCGTTTTCCCGAAGGGGAGCAGGGGTGGACGTGCACGGGTGGACACGCGCTTGACTCGGTGGAGGCAGCGATGCGCGCGGCGCTTAGGCGGGTATCGCGCTATCCCCTTCACGTACCAGCCATATCGATGTGACATCGGAGTCGCGATCGTGACGTCAAGGTGCAAATACGTAGATCCGACCGCTTTCGTTTTTCGGTTGCATCGAGGGCCATACATGGGAATAAAGTGAGTCGCCCGATCCCTGATCGCGCGTGGACCGCATGCCTGCCACTCGTCTCGCCCTCTTTATCGCCCGTTGTGGTCGGTTCGTCCTCGCGCTGTGCATGGGGGTGTTGTGCTTGTCCTCGCTTGCGGGCGGGGCTTGGCTGGCAGGAACGGCCACGGAATGGGTGAGCTCGACGGCGGTCGAGGCGGTGCCGGGGACGGCGAACGCAGAAGACGACAACGCCGCAGGCACGCTCATGACCGCCACCTTCGAGGAAGAGGAAGAGCGGGATGACGATCCCGTCGCCAACGGCGAGCCAAGACTCGTCGAGCTCACGCAGCTCGATGAAGGTGCCGTCGTTTGGTCGCTGTCCGCCTTCGATCGCCCGGTGAGCGATCCGGTCGTCGAACAGCCGAGCCCGCCTCCACGAGCCTGATCGGCCCTACGCCGGCGCTCGCGTTCACGCTTTTAAGGCACGTTTTTAAGGCGCGGGCACATACCGCGGGCACGTCGAAGAGGCGTGTCGGGCGGGTGCCGGCGTGAAGCCAAGCGGCGGGCGCTCATCGCGCGTGAGACGTTCCACCTGGAAGCGTCCGGATCGGCAGACATAGGCCGTGCTCAGGATTCCGAGGGATCCACGGGAGCCGTGCATGCGCGGTATCCGGAAATCGAATTTCGATTGGCCACCATGGCGTGACCATCGAACGATGTGAATCACGAATTCGGCTCTTGGGAATGGCATCGTTTGCCATGTTCCGAAGGGCTCGATACGCAAGCCCGACGCTCTCGCATGCGCCCGAAACATTTCGTGCGCCGCATGCCATCGAGGAGCGTCATTCGTTTCAGAAGTGCAAGCAGTCATCGCGGCCGAAGCCGGTGGGCCGACGAGTATCGAACGAGATCGAGGGATCAATCATGCAGAAGCTCATTCAGGGAATTCACGAATTTCAACGCAGCATCTTCCGGCCGCAGCGCGAGCTGTTCGAGAAGTTGGCCAGCGGCCAGAGCCCCGACACGCTGTTCATCACCTGCTCGGATTCGCGCATCAATCCAAATCTCATTACGCAGACCGCGCCAGGGGAGCTGTTCATCATCCGAAACGCAGGCAACATCATTCCGCCGCACAGCCCGCACGTGGGCGGCGAAGCGGCCACCATCGAGTACGCCGTCGCGGTGCTCAAGGTGAAGGACATCATCATTTGCGGCCATACCCATTGCGGGGCCATGAAGGCCGTGGTGGACCCGAAGGGCCTCGAGGAGCTCCCCCGGGTCGCGGCATGGCTCGCGCATACGGAGGCCACCCGCCAGATCATACGCGAGCACTATCAGCACCTCGAAGGTCACGCGCGCATCACGGCGACCGTTCAGGAGAACGTCCTCGTGCAGCTCGAACATCTACGGACACATCCCCTCGTCGCTTCGCGGCTCGCGGGAGGAACCCTCCGGTTGCATGGCTGGGTCTACAAGATCGAGACCGGCGAAGTGTTCGCGTTCGATCCGGAGCAACGGCAATTCGTACCCGTGACGGAAGCGCGACTTCCCGCGCCTCCCACACCCGTATCCCATTTCCAATCGATCTGAGCATTCGATGAAACGAACAGACAAAGCCGGGCTTTCTGCGTACTCGAACGACCTACTCGCGTCGGTGGTCGTCTTTTTGGTCGCTCTCCCCTTGTGCATGGGGGTTGCGATTGCGTCCGGCGCCCCGCCGGCGGTCGGGTTGATCACGGGGATCGTCGGCGGTCTGATCGTGGGCATCCTGCAGGGCGCACCGCTGCAGGTCAGCGGCCCCGCCGCGGGCCTCACCGTGATCGTCTACGAGTTGATCCAACGCCACGGTCTCCCGGCGCTCGCGATCACGGTGCTCGCGGCGGGGATGATTCAAGCCGTGGCCGCCATGTTGCGCGGCGGTCGCTGGTTTCGCGCGGTCCCTCCCACCGTCATTCACGGCATGCTCGCCGGCATCGGGCTCCTCATCTTCGCGAGCCAGATGCACGTGATGGTGGACGACAAGCCGAAGGGCAGCGGCCTCCAGAACCTCATGACCGTGCCGCTCGCCATTTGGAAGGGGATCATCCCCAACGAAGACACGCCGCACCAAGAAGCGGCCGCGATCGGTCTGATCACCATCATCACGGTGCTGCTCTGGACCAAATTCGCAGGGCGCTTGCGCATCGTGCCCGGTCCCCTCGTGGGCGTGCTCGTGGCCACGGTGGTGTCCAACTTGTTCCACTTTCCGATCGCCTACGTGTCCGTGCCGAGCAACCTCGTTGCCTCGATGACGTTCCCCACCATGAGCACGTTGCACCTGCTCGCCGAGCCCGCGACCTGGGGCGCAGCGTTCGGGTTGGCCGTGGTGGCCAGCGCGGAGACGTTGCTCTGCGCGGGGGCCGTCGACCGCATGCACACCGGACCGCGAACCAACTACAACCGCGAGCTCTTCGCGCAAGGGGTCGGGAACATGATCTGCGGCGTCTTGGGCGGGCTGCCCATGACGGGCGTGATTGTTCGCTCGTCGGCCAACGTTCAGGCTGGAGCGCGCACGCGGGTCTCGGCCTTCTTCCATGGCGCCTGGATCCTTTTGGTCGTCGTCGCCTTGCCGCAGGTGCTGCGCCTCGTTCCGGTCTCGAGCCTCGCCGGTATTTTGGTTTACACCGGCCTCAAGCTGGTCAATGTCAAGATGTTCAAGGAGCTCTACCAATACGGGAAGAGTGAAGCCGCCATCTACGCGGTGACCCTCGTCGCCATCGTGACGACGGACTTGCTCAAGGGCGTGCTCATTGGGTTCACCTTGGCGATCGCCAAGCTCCTCTATCGGATGTCCCGCCTCGAAATCCGCATCGAGGATCACGCGCTCGAGCGCCGAACGGTCGTGCACCTGCGCGGCGCCGCCACGTTCTTCCGGCTCGCCGACATCGCCGAGTCGCTCGACACCATCCCGACGGACCGCGAGCTGCACATCCAGTTCAACGAGCTCGCCCACCTCGATCACGCGACCCTGGAGTTTTTGGCCACGTGGGAGAAGCAGCATTCGAGCAAGGGCGGCTCCGTCGTGATCGACTGGGACGCGCTCGAGCGGCACTATCATGCGCAGCGCGTACCCTCGAAGAGCCCCATCGTCTCCCTCGGCGGGCTCGGAGCTACCAGCACGCGATCGGGGTAGCGCGATATCGTGCTTTGCAATGCGCTCGCGAATCGCGATGGCACCCCGTGGCACCCGTTCGAGCTTCCTCCGCGAAGAGGAACGGGTGCCTTCGGGCCACCTCGAGTCACCTCAAGGAGAACGGCGCGCGCATGTCGCCGACGACTTGCCTTTGCGGCGAGCCTGATTCAATGTTGCCCGGAACCAAGGTCGTATTGGTTCGCATGACTTCGAACGATCGGGGGGCCAATGAAGCTCTTGGATGAAGCGCAAAAGGTCGTCTGCGCCTACAGCAGGACTTGGTACGAGCCAATAACGAGCATGCCGCGGGGGCTGAGCGAGGCGACGACGGCCGCCTACCTGTGCATGCGCGGCATCGATGAGATCGAAGATCATCCATTTCTGGACGGCAAAACCAAAGCGCACCTGCTCCGCCAGGTGGCGGCCACGTTTCAGGGCCGGTTTTCGGTCGCCGACTTCGGACTTCAGTTCCACACGTACGCACGGCACTTGCCGGACGTGACCCTACGGCTGGGCGAATGGACACGGCTGGCGCCGTCGGACATCGCGCCTCGGGTGCTGGAGACGTTCGCGACCCTGGCCGAGCGCATGGCCTGGTGGGCCGAGGCCGACTTTTACGTGCAGAGCGAGCAAGATCTCAATCGGTATACCTATACCGTCGCGGGCACGCTCGCGCTGCTGCTCTGTGATTTGTGGGCGTGGCACGATGGAACGCGCAGCAATCGGACCCTCGGCGTGGGCTATGGCCGGGCGTTGCAGAGCATCAACATCCTGATCGATCGCCATGAAGGCACCGGCCGTGGCGAGAACGTTTGGCCGGAGGGTTGGCAAACCGGCGAGATGCTGGCCTATGCCCGTCGCGAGCTGCACTTGGCCGATGCCTACCTGGCCGGCCTGCCTGCTGGCCCAGCCCGCACGTTCTGTCAGACACCGCTCGCCCGCGCGCATCGCTCGCTGGCGCGGGCCGGGGATATGACCGAAAACAAGCGTTTTGGGGAGGGAACCCAGGGCTACAACATGGGGAACTGAAGCCGCGCAGCGCATGTTGCACGGGCGCGTGTGGCATGGCTGAGGTCATGAGCCGACGACGGCTCGTGCTGTAAATTTCTTGGCCGACGCATCTTGCGGTGCGCCATCGGGCGACGATCGAAAGGGAGGCGTCCGCAGGGGAGGATTGGGCGCGGCGCGCGTATGTGCCGGGAACATGTCGTCTTCCTTGGCCTTGGCTCGCCATCACGTTCTTGCGCTCACCGCCGCCGGTGTTCTGGGGCTCGCCCTCGGAAGCGGTGCCTGCTCGTCGGACTCCGACAACAACGGAGGTGCCGGCGGCCCCTCGAAGGGGGATGTATCGAGCGCCGCGTACCAGGAGAACGGCCGGTGCCCGTCATCCAGCACGCCGAAGCTACCGGGGACGAAGAGCATCGGCGCTTCGTGCAGCTCGTATCGGGATTGCATGCCGTCGTGCTGTTCCTGCTCGAGCAGCGGCTCGTACGCGGCGGCCGCATGCATCGATGGCAGGTGCGCCCTCAAGAGCGAGACGTGCGATGTCAGCAAAAAGCTGGACTACTGTCCCTCGGACCCGGATCCCCATCCTTCCCCGAGGGACGGTGGCACCTCGGGCGGTGGCGGCTCTACGCAATGCGTCGACGGTACCGCGAACTACTGCTACGGAACGGACTTCAACTGGACGGGCAGCCAATGCTGCGTAAGCCATGTCACCCAATGCGTGAGCGGCACGGCAAACTATTGTTATGGCAGCGACTTCAAATGGACCGGGAAGGTCTGTTGCATCACCAAGAGCGCCATCTGCACGGCGGGCACCGCGAACTACTGCTACGGGACGAACCGCATGTGGACCGGGAGCCAATGCTGCGTGAGCGATGTCAGCCAATGTGTCGATGGCACCGCGAACTCGTGCTATGGGACGGGCAAATATTGGACGGGGAGCAAGTGCTGCATCTAGCGCGGGCTCGCCGGGCGCGATTTGAAGGCGTGCGGTTCACGCGGGAGCGCGCCTCCCGGCGCGAGATCTACGAGGCTTACGGCACCGGCGCGGCTCGCGCATGACCGGCGCGGCTCGCGGCGGCGGTGCGTCTCTCGGTGCCGGCGCGTCTCACGCATGACCGGCGCGGCTCGCGGCGGCGGCGCGTCGCGAGCGTGAACGGCGTGTCTCGCGGTGCCGACGAGTCTCACGCATGACCGGCGCGGCTCGCGGCGGCGGTGCGGCTCGCGGTGCCGACGCGTCTCACGCATGACCGGCGCGGCTCGCGGCGACGGCGCGTCGCGAGCGTGAACGGCGTGTCTCGCGGTGCCGACGAGTCTCACGCATGACCGGCGCGGCTCGCGGTGCCGGCGCGGCTCGCGGCGGCGGTGCGTCTCGCGCATGACCGGTGCGTCTCGCGGCGGCGGTGCGGCTCGCGCATGACCGGCGCGGCTCGCGGTGCCGGCGCGGCTCGCGGGGGAGCGACGAAGAGACGATGCGCGCGGGTTATTCTGCGCGGGTTCGAATGGCTTGCTGCAGCACCTCGAGCGCGGCATCGACGACCGGTGTTCGTCGATCGCGGGCGTACAGGCCGTATTGAACGGTCAGCGGCGCGGGGATGCCCTCGGTCACCTTCAGCGGCCGTGTAATCCCTGCGCGAATGGACTCGGGCGGGAGGAGCCCGATGCCCAACCCGTTCTCGATGGCGACCTGCAAGGCGGTCACGCTCTGGCTCGTGAAGGTCACCCGGTGCTCGCGACCGGCAGCGACCAGCGCATCGATCATGCGCCGGCGCCAAAGGCAAGGCGCGGAGAAGGCGACGAGATCGAGGGGGCGCTCGGGATCGCAAACGTGGTCCAGGGCGCAGGCCCATTGCAGCTCGACGTTCCATGCGATCAAGGCGTCGGCGACCACGGCGGAGGTCGGACCGATCAGGATGTCCATTTCGTCCTCCTGCCAAAGCCGTCCCAGCGCGAGGCTGTGCTCGACCAGCACCTCCATGTGAATGTCGGGGTAGGCGCGGTGAAGTCGGCCGAGGGCGGCGGGTAAGGTGGAGGCGGCGACCTCCTGGGAGAGGCCGATACGCACACCGCCGCGGATCTCGGTCTGACGCAGGCGCGCCATCGCCTCGTCGCTCAAGGCCAGGATGCGGGTCGCGTACCCGAGAAAGAGCTCGCCCTCCGCCGTGGGCACCACGCCGCGACCGGTGCGCTGAAACAATTGCCGTTCGAGCAGGCTCTCCAGCCGGCGCATTTGCATGCTCAACGCCGATTGGGTTCGGCCGGTCTGCGCGGCCACCCGGCTCAAGCTGCCCTGCCGGCATACCGCGACATAGGTGCGGAGAAGGTCGAGCCCGATTTGTTCCTCGGATATCATTTTCAGTGAACTCTGATGTGAGAGATATCAACCTACAATTATACCGGGTGGCACGCTATGTCCCGGGCATGAAACGAGAGACAACCAAAGCGATCCGCGTTCACCAGCATGGCGGGCCCGATGTGCTCGCCTACGAGGACGTCGCCATAGGCCGGCCGGGGCCCGGGGAGGTCCGCGTGCGCCATCGTGCGATCGGCCTCAACTTCGTCGATGTCTACTTTCGCACCGGCGAATACGTGCCCCCTAGCCTGCCGTTCACCCCCGGCAACGAGGGCGCCGGGGAGGTGGTCGCGGTGGGCGAAGGCGTCGCGGGCTTCGCGCCGGGCGATCGCGTGGCCTATGTGGAGACGCTCGGCGCATACGCGGAGGAGCGCATCGTGCCGGCGCACAACCTGGTGCACTTGCCCGAGGCCATCGACTTCGAGACCGGCGCCGCCATGATGCTGAAAGGCCTGACAGCGCAGTACCTTTTGCGCCGCACCTTTCGCGTGGAGGCGGGGCAGACCATTCTCGTGCATGCCGCGGCGGGCGGCGTCGGCGTCCTCGTCACGCAGTGGGCGAAGCACCTTGGCGCGACGGTCATCGGGACGGTGGGCTCGCCCGAGAAGGCGGAGCTCGCGCGCGCAAACGGGTGCGACCACGTCATCGAGTACCGCCGCGAGGACTTTGCCGCGCGCGTGAGGGAGATCACCGAGGGCGAGGGCTGCCACGTCGTCTACGATGGCATCGGCAAGGCGACCTTCCCGGGCTCGCTCGATTGCTTGCGGCCCTTTGGCTACTTCGTCAGCTATGGCTCGGCATCGGGGCCGATCGAGCCGTTCGACATCACGCTCCTGGCCAAGAAGGGCTCGCTCTTCGCGACCTGGCCGATTCTGTTCGCGCACCTGGCGAAGCGCGAGGACGTCCTCTCCATGAGCAAGGATCTCTTCGACGTCGTCGCGAAGGGCGCCGTCAAGATCCCCGTCCACGCGCGCTTCCCGCTCGCCGAGGTGGCCGAGGCGCACCGCCGGCTCCAAGGGCGCGAAACGACGGGCGCGACGATCTTGCTGCCGTAGTCTCCGCTCCGGCTCGGGCTCCTCACGCTTCCATTCGGGGCTCGACGTGCACGTGGACCCGCAAATAGAAGTTGTGAATATCGAGGCCGGAGAGCGGGATCACGAAGGCCGCGTCGTGCGGCGCCATGGGCGGGAGGTCGACGGCGACCACCCTCTCGGACTCCACCAGCCCTTGTCCGCCGCACCAGGAGCACCGCGAGAGCAGCGTTCGCCCGTGGCCCGCGCAGCTCGGACAGCGACCAAAGACGGGGACGCCGAGACGAATGCGCGCGCCCCGCGCAGCCTGCTCCGCCGACACGGCGATGCCGACGTTCAGCTCGTCCAGCCCTTCGCCCTTGGGGACATTCACCCCATCGAAGTTCCGGCGAATGCGATCCAGCATCGCGTCCATCGATGGCGTCGCCTGCCCCAAATCGCGGCGCATCGACACATCCGGAATGAGCGGCTCGACCGGGGTGGCGCGGGCGCGAGCTTGCGCTTCGGGTCGGGTGTGCGGCTCGGCTCGCGATCCGTGCGGCTCGGGCCGAGCTTCGTGCGGCTCGGCTCGCGATCCGTGCGGCTCGGGCCGAGCTTCGTGCGGCTCGGCTCGCGATCCGTGCGGCTCGGGCCGAGCTTCGTGCGGCTTGGCTCGAGCGGACGATTCGGTGTCGACCTGAAGTCGATGATCGTATGCCCGGCGCCGCTCGGGATCGGCCAAGACGCCGTAGGCCGCGTTGATGGCTTGAAAGAGGCTCGTCGCACCGGGGCCTACCCGATCGGGATGAAACCGCTTTGCCAGATCGCGAAAGGCGGCGCGGATGCCCTGCGCGCTCTCGCCAGATTGGACGCCCAGCACGAAATAATGATTTCGCGTTCCCATCGATAGGTCCTCCCTTTCAGGGCACGCTCGGCAAGCCCTTCCCTTCCGTCGGTACGCTCGGCCCGAAAAGTCTTTTGCATTCCAGCGCGATCGTCAAGAGGGCGCAGGCGGTTCTCGGCAGGGTGGAGCGCGTCCTTGGCGAGGCGTGCGGCCGAGCCCTTGACCGACGGAACAGGGTGATTATTCGAATGTCTGCGGTCCCGAGATGCTGGCACCGGGTCGTGCTGGTGCCGCTGGTCTCGCCGAAGCTTTGCAGGCGTGGCCGGCGTCGCAGGTGATCGCGGCATGCTGCAGAAGGTCTGCAGCCTCGCTCGGCGTGCATTTCGGCGCCGGCTCGACGGAGGCATCCATGAACACTCGAAATCCTCAGCCCTCGGACGATCCGTTTTTTCTCGACGAGCTCGTGGAGCACGAGCCCGTGGATCCCGCAATGTTGCCCGAGATCGAGCGAAGCATCGCCCACGATCGCGGAGACGACGAAGGATTGGGCCTGCGCTCGATCCTCGAGCGTCCCGACGCGCTCTCGCGCCTATGGCGCCGCTTGAATGCCACGTGAGCGACTCGTTTTTTCGAAATAGCCAATCGAAAACCCATCTTCGAAAGGAGGCATGTCATGTCCCATCGTTTCGTGAATTTCTATGGCCCGTTCTCGATGTTCGACGACTTGAGGCGCCGCATGGACCGCCTCTGGGAGGATTTCGATCAAACGTGGAGCGAGCCGGGTTGGCCCACCACGTCGCTGGCCGCCTCGACGTGGCCCGCGGTGAATCTATTCGACGCCGGCACCCAGCTCGTCGTACATGCCGACGTACCCGGCATCCGCGAGCAAGATCTGCAGCTTCACCTCGGCGGCGGCAACAACACGCTATCCATCGCCGGCGAACGCAAAGCCGAGGTCCCCGAGGGCTACACGGTACACCGTCAGGAACGGGGCGCGTTCCAATTTGCGCGCAGCTTCACGCTGCCGTGCAAGATCGATCCGGAACGCATCACCGCCAAGGTGAAGGACGGCGTGCTGCTCGTCACCCTGCCCAAGGCGCCCGAGGCGCAACCACGCCAAATCACCGTTCAGTCCCAATGATGAGCCGTCGGTACCCGACGTAGACCTACCAGGCGCAGTCGCGCCAAATCACCGTTCAGTCCCAATGATGACCCGTCGGTACCCGACGTAGACCTACCAGGCGCAGTCGCGCCAAATCACCGTTCAGTCCCAATGATGAGCCGTCGATACCCGACGAAGATCTACGAGAAGAGACGCGAAAGGAGGAACCCATGAGCACGAATCAAGGCCTGACCCGACAAGGCACCCACGCACCGGAGCGTGTGCAGCAGCGCGCGACCGTCGCGCCGCTGGTCGATGTCTACGAGAACCGTGACGAGGTGCTGCTCGTCGCCGATCTCCCCGGCGCAGCAAAGGACAGCATCCATGTGCACCTCGACAAAGGACAGCTCACCATCGAGGCAACGCGCGCGGAGACGCAGCCGCCCGGAACGCCGGTCGCCTCCGAATACCAGGCCCGAGACTACCATCGCATCTTCGCCATCCCTCAAGGCATCGACGGGGCGAAGATCGCGGCGCAGTTCGCAGACGGTGTTCTGTGCGTCCGGCTGCCCAAATCCGAATCGCTCAAGCCGCGCCGCATCGAAGTTCGGGCTGGCTGATCCCGTCGGCCTCACTCCATGTAGCTACAAGCGCCCGAAAGGGATGAGGGTCACTCCTCGTTCCCTTTTCGGGCGCAGCCATTTGCGGCGGGTCGCGTCGGAACAGGGTCAGCCAAAAACCCGAGGACACTTTGACAGCAAGCATTCCCCAGCCCCTCTCGGCCTTTGCCAAATTTGCGGGAATACGAGGTTTACGCGCAGGATCTTCGACGAGAAGCGCATCCCGGAAGTTTGGCCTTGCTCTTGCTGTTCATTGAAACATGGCACGCAACTCCGCTGATAAATACGAACGAAGCCGGGGGAACAAAACGGCCACGGCGGCGAAAGGCGCCGTGATCGTCGTCGGCGGGAGCGGTGGAATGTCCGATCGCTACCGTGAAATCGTCGAAGAGCGCGGGCTCGAGCTGCGCCACTTCGAGAAACGAGTTCCCAATGGAACGCGCGGGACCATTGGTCGCGTCGCCGCCGTGATCATCATGGTGAGCATGGTGTCGCACGCGCTTCGCGATCAGGCAAAGTCCCTCGTCCCCAACGACGCCCCCGTCGTCTACTTACGAACCGCCTCCGTCTCTGCCCTCCGGAACGCCGTCGCCTCCCTCGAGGCTTGAGCCGTTCCGAATCTTCCGAATCGAGCGCTCAGAGCCACTCGAAGGCGCGCTGGAGCACCTTGCGGCCGTCCGAGGTGACCGGCTGGCCGTGCGCGAGGAGAATGCGATCGAAGTCCCAGGCGAGCATCCGCTCGATTTGAGCGCGCGCGCCGGCGCGGTCGCGGATCAAGAGCGGCTCGAGGAACGTGGCGCCGGGCTTTCGGTTTCCAATCACCCAGGCGACCGCGCGCGTGAGCCACGACGGGTGCGTCGAAAGGTTGAAGACCGCGTCCACGCAGATCATGGAGCGGCTCGGCGCGTGAAAAAAGACGACCTCGTTCTCCAGCGGGCGCGCGCCGAAGAAGACCTGCGCGAGATCGGCGCGCCAGAGTGCGTCGGGTTCGTCGCCGAGCACGTGGTTCCAAGCCACGTCGGGCCGCTTGTCCGAAAGGCCGGGGCACGCAAAGGAGCGCGCGTCCGGGTAGGCCGCGATCCACTGCGGCACGAACAAGTGATGAAAGCGGCTCGGCGCCACGATGGCGCGCACGGGGCCGAGCGAATCGATGGCCTCGCGCATCCGTGCGTCGAGGGCCACCGGCGAGTGGACGAAAAGTCCGCCGCACGAGAGGCGCACCACCGTCATGCGGGTACCCGTCTCGAGCAAAAAGAACCGCATGGGACGCGTCGCGGTCCAGATACCGTCGCCGCACGGTTGGAGCACGTCGCGGAAGTCGTTCCCGTTCGAGTCGTTCCCAATTGCGCCGTTGGCGCCGTTCGCGTTCACGCCGTTTTGGCTCACGCGTTGAGTTGAACAGCGCCGCTCGGCAGGAGCAAGGCCGCCTCCCCTCGAGGACGCTATTTTTGGCACGGGTTGCGGTATCGAACAAAAATTTGAAACGAATGTTTGACTCCGGGCACTCACTCTCGAGATGACCATCGCGCTCACGAACTTCGCCGCCCGCAGGCACCCTCCGCAGGGCATTTCCACCCACAAACGAACGCCCAACCTACGCCGCAGGACGGCGTGCGCGCTCTCGGTAGCCGCCCTCGTGAGCCTGCTTGCCCCGTCCTCGGCGTGGGGACAAATGCCCAATCTGGTCGACGTGAGCGCGCAGTACGTGCCGAGCACGACGCTCGATCATCCGAAGCCCCTCAAGGCGCAGATCGCCACCTACACGGCGAACCTCAATGTGCCGCTGCGCCTCGGCGAAAAGACGTTCCTCTTTCCGGGCCTCGCCTACCGCTCCGACGCCATCTCCTATTCGGACAGGCCGCCGGGCTTCGTCGACCTTCGGGCGTTTCATTCGCTCGAGGTGCCGCTCTTGTTCGTTCAACTCTTGCCGAACGGGTGGTCTTTCTCGCTCCGCGCTTCGCCCGGCGTCGCGGGAGATTCGCATTTCTTCGACACCGACTTGCTGCGTTTGAGCGGGAGCGCGGTCGTGAGCCACACCTTCTCGGACCGGTTCGCGATGGGCGTGGGCGCGATGGGGACGTACATGTTCGGATCGCTCTTGCCGTTGCCGGCCGTGCGCATCGATTGGAAGCCGGTGGACGGCCTGCGGCTCGAGGCGTTCGCGCCCGCCTTCGTCAACCTCAAATACACGTTCGGCGATCGCGTGGAGATCGGCGCACGCGCGGACTTCTCGGGCGCCTTCTACGGCGTGCGCGACGATCGGGTCCGCAACGCATGGCCATGCCGCGCCGGCGCCGACGATCCGGCCACCCCCATGAACGAGGCCCAGGCGAACCCGAAGCAATGCGTCGATCACGTCGCCTATTCGGTCGGGGCCGCGGGCGGCATCCTCGGCGTGCGCATCGTGAGCTCGCTCTGGGTGACGGCCTTCGCCGGCCACACCTTCTTCCGGAGGTTCGAGCGGCAGAACAAAGACAACGATACCCTCGAGGAGGGCGAGCAGGACTTGCCGAACATGTTCATTTTCCGCACGGGGCTGGCGTGGCGTATCCCGCATAGCTGATCGACTATCGATGCCACCGCGGTTCATGCAGCCTTCGCGTCCACCACGTTCAGCCGCAGCTGGCGAAGGCGCGCGGGATCGTGAATGACGTCGATGACCGCGATGCGATCGCCCTCGATGGTGAGCGCCAGGACCAGCAAGAGCCGCCCGTGCGGCGCGATCACGGCGCCGACCTGGCCGTTCACCAGGATGGGACGGGCAAAGCGCGCTCGGTCGGCGTTGGTGCGCGTCTCCTCGGCCACCTCGCGGGCGCCGCGGACCTCGAGCGCGTGCGCATCGCCGCGCAAGGCACTGGCATCGGCGCGGCGCACCACGTCGGGTGCCAGCACGGCGAGGAGGCCATCCAGATCGCCGGAGCGCGACGCGGTGAGGAACGCGTGCACGATCGCCCGATGTCGCGCGATGTCGGCGGCGGGGGCCGCGGGTATGCCGTGCACCCTGTGGCGCGCTCGGCTCGCGAGCTTCTTCGCGGCGACGGCCGAGCGTTGGACGATCGCGGCGATGTCGTCGAAGGGCACCGCGAAGAGATCGTGAAGCACGAACGCCACGCGCTCGGCGGGCCCCAAGGTGTCGAGGACGACCAGGAGCGCGAGGCCGACGGAGTTCGCCAAAGCCGCTTCGTCCTCGGGGCCCAGGGCCGGCTCCTGCGGCGCCACGCGTTCGAGCTCGGTCGCCTCGGTGAGCTCTTCGCGCGCGCGTTTGCGTGAACGCAACATATCGAGACAAACGCGGCCGACGATGGTGGTCAGCCACCCGGCGACATTGGCGATCCCGGTCGAATCGGCGTGGCTGGCCCGCAACCAGGCTTCCTGCAGCGCATCATCCGCCTCGTGGGTCGTGCCGAGCATGCGAAACGCCACCGCCCGCAGATGGCTGCGGGACCCTTCGAAATGCGCGGCCAACGCGGCTTGATTCTCCATCGGTCACCTTTCGTGGTCGGGGTTCGTCATACCCCTGACGAGGGCGGACGGCACCTGCTCGCCCGCTCGATAGCGTGCCTTACGCACCAGGAGATGCCTATGACGGTATGGATGATTCGTTACCAGGTGGCCGAAGAGGGTGTCGCGGAGGTGATCCGCGCGGTCGAGGCGGTGTTCGAGGCTGTCCGCGCCAAGCGGCCCGAGGGCATCCGATATGCCTATTACCGGCGCACCGGAAGCACCGAGCTCGTTGCCACCCTGGAGCTGGACGGCGCCGAGAACCCGCTCTTCGGGATCGCGGCCGCGCGCGAGCTCCAAGCCACGGTGGCAAAGTGGGTCGTCGGGGAAGCCCCCGCGCCGCAGCCTTTGGATCTCCTCGGTGCCTATGGCTACGACTCCCTGCCCGAGGCAGCGCGCCGCCCACGCACGAATTGAACCGTGGTCTCCGCGACCCGGCGGCCCAAATGCTCCGCCGTACGCAGATCGGCCCCGGGCGGCGCCACGTCGGGCCCCTGATCGACGTTCGATTGTGCGCCCGCACCCAGCCAGAAGCCGAGCCGATTCAGATCGTCCTCCGATCCCACGCTGGAGTTGTTGGCGGGGGGAAGGCCGAGGTTCACCCAGTGCATCCCATGCTGGGCGGCGAAGAGGGCGATCTGAATCAAGGTCGCGAGCTTGTCGCCGGAGCGGGCGCCCGAGTTGGTGAAGCCGGCGGCGATCTTGTCCTTCCATCCAAAGCCTTTGGCCATGACGGTGTGCGAGCTCGCCTCTTGAAAGGCCTTGAACCGCGCCGATACGCTGCCCACGTACGTCGGCGTGCCAAAGACGATGGCGTCGGCCGCAGCGAGATCGTGCCAACGCGTTTGCGCGTCCTCGACGCTCAAAAGCAGGGCCTCGGCGCCCGGTACTTGCTCGATGCCGGCCTTCACCGCCTCGGCTTGCCGCGCGGTATGGCCGTTGCCGCTGTGATACACGATGATGATGCGGGGGCTCGACATGAGCGATTCTCCTTCTTCGTTGCGGTCGCCGCCGGGATGGAGCGATTCGTCACTGCTCTGACGAAGCGCGGCGAACGAAGGTGACCGCCGGAGCGCTTTCCGGAGAAACTTCGGCTGTACTGCTCGGAATCGTTCGGATCTGTGCCTTCAATTCGAGCGCGCGACGCTCCATGTTCGTCTCGCGGGCGATTCGGCGGTGACCGCCGGAGCGCTTTCCGGAGAAACTTCGGCTGTACTGCTCGGAATCGTTCGGATCTGTGCCTTCAATTCGAGCGCGCGACGCTCCATGTTCGTCTCGCGGGCGATTCGGCGGTGACCGCCGGAGCGCTTTCCGGAGAAACTTCGGCTGTACTGCTCGGAATCGTTCGGATCTGTGCCTTCAATTCGAGCGCGCGACGCTCCATGTTCGTCTCGCGGGCGATTCGGCGGCACGCGGGATCGCGAAAAAGGAGCTGCCATGTCGTTTCGTTGCAAATGGGTCGATGTTTTTACCGATAGGCCGTTCGCGGGGAACCCCGTCGCCGTGGTGCTCGGCGCCGACGAGCTCGACGGGGCGCAGATGCAGCGCATCGCCAATTGGACGAACTTGTCCGAGACCACGTTCCTCCTCCGCCCCACCCGGCCCGAGGCCGATTACCGGCTTCGCATCTTCACGCCGCGCGAGGAGGTCCCCTTCGCCGGCCACCCGACCTTGGGCAGCGCCCATGCCGCCATCGAAGCGGGCATCGTCACGCCGAGAGAGGGCACGCTGGTCCAAGAATGCGCCTTTGGGCTGGTGCCCATCGCGGTGACCGGCGAACGAAACGAGCGGCTCGTGTCGTTCGAGGTGCCGGCTTCCCGGGTGCGCACCTTGGATGCGCGCGAGATCGCGGAGCTGGAAGCCATCCTCGGCGCGCCGCTCGATCGCACGGCCGAGCCCCGCTTGGTGGACATGGGCATCCGCTGGACGGTGGCGCGGCTCGCAGATGCCGCAACGGTGTTGCAATTGCGCCCCGATCTCGTGCGCATGGCCCCGTTCGACCGCGCCTTTGGCGCGGCCGGGGTCATCGCCTTCGGACCGTATCCGGCCGGGAGCGATCCGGCCATCGAGGTGCGCGCCTTCACGCCGACCCATGGCGTCGCCGAAGATCCGGTATGCGGGAGCGGCAACGCCAGCGTGGCGGTTTTTCTGCGCGAGACGGGCGCGCTCGGCGCATACGGTGGGGGGTATCGCGCGTCGCAAGGCTCCAAGGTCGGCCGCGATGGGCGGATCCGCATATCCATTCAGCCCGATGGGAGCATCCACCTCGCCGGACAGTGTGTCACCTGCGTGGACGGTACGTTGATCGGATAAACCCGCGAAGCTACGACCGCGCGTGGCGCTCGAAGTGAACGGCCGCGGTGACACCGCGAAAGGCCGCGAGCAGGGCCACCGCCAGCCATAAGGCGAGCGTGCACGAGGTCCAAAGGCGATCGGAGACGTCGACGTCCCGAAAGGTGAACGTGGGGCGTTGGGCGAGCGATTCGGCGGTCAGCGCTTCGCGGCGAGCGACCTTGGTGTCGAAGTACGCGGCAAAACGGCTTTGAAATTCGGTGACCTGCTCGACGAAGGCATCGCTTCGCTCGCGGCTCGTCCCCGCGAGATCGTCGAGCAGGCGGTCGAGCACCACCACCGGAGATGCAGCCGACAAGCACCCCACCAAACGGCGTTGCTCGGCCAGCGCGGTACGATAGCGCGCTTCGACCGGCGCGCGCGCCGCGCGAACGCGCTCCGACACGGCGACTTGGCGCGCGTAAAAGTCGTTGGGATCGGCGCGAACGCCATCGTGGGACAGCTCGGGATGGTCTTCGTAATAGCGCGCGAGCAGCCCGCTTCCTTCGAGGGAGGCGCGGCGCGTGGCCTCGCGCACGAGGATGGTGCGCTCGATGCGCGATGGAATGGGCACCCGCGCGTCCACGAGCGCCGCGAGGGCGACGGGCGCGATCACGACCAGGACCAACCACGCCGCCAGGGCCGCGAGACCGCCGGCCGCCGACGTGCGCACCAGGCCCTGAACGGCGAAGGCGACGCCGATCCAGAAGAGCGCGTACACGCCAATAGCGAACGCGGCGAGCGCGAGATCGACGGGCGCCGCAAAGCCGGACGGAGACGCGGACGCCGCCGCGGCCGACAGCACCAGGGTCGCGACGGCGATGAGGATCAACGGCAAGGTGCGCACCAGCGCGCGGCGCACATAGATGCGGACGGCGTGGGTTCCCTGCGCGAGCAGCAGCCGAAGCGCGCCGCTCTCGCGATCGCGGGTCACGACGTCGAAGGTCAGCGCCAAGATGAACAGCGGCAGCAGCACCACGACCACGAACGCCAGATCGAACGAGCCAATGCCCGCCAGACGGGGATTGTCGATGTCGTTCATGGAGCGATCGAGCGCCCCGCCGAGGGTCGATACCGAGACGACCTTGGCGCCCGTCGTGCGCAGCGCGGCCAGCGGCTCGGCGGGGAGAAAGGCGTAGGTCGCCGCGCGGTTCCGGCCGACGGAGCCGGCGTTTCGTGGATCGCGCCAGGGCTCGACCGGCTTGGGCGCGCTCGTGAGATCGCCGTGAAGCGCGGCGATGCGCGCGGTCTCCTCGCCTTCGAGCTCGGCGCGAAAGGTGCTCGCGCGAAGTACGCTGGATACGCCTTGCGCGAGCGCCACCGCGCACACGACGGCAAAGAGAAGATACGCGACGCCGGCCGCGCGATCGCGCCGCACGAAGAGCCACTCGGCCCGCAGGATGGCCGCGGTCTTCATGTCGCCACCTCCAGCCGGCCGTGACGGCGCAGCACCCACTCGGACGCGGCGAGGACGCCGAGGCACCAAACGAACAGCACGGCCAGGGACGACCACGCATACGCGAACGCGAACTTCGGGGCCGGCGGCACATATTGAAACGGAGCAACTTGGGACCAGAGCGCCTCGTCGGCGGAGGTCGCCCCGTCCTTCGCAGGCTTGTGATCGATCAGGTACGTATTCATGCGCCGCACGAGCTCGCGACGGTGCCGTTCCGCGGCATCGACGAAGTCGTCGACGTGCCGGCGATCGGTGCCCGACACGGCTTCGGACCACCGCGCCATGGCGAGGCCGACGAGCCCGAGGCTGGCGCCATCGAGCCACGCCTCTTGGGCGGCGAAGCGGGCGCGGAGCGCTTGGCGGTGCTGTTCGTAAATGGCTTGGTCGTGCTCTTCGCTCGTTTGAAGGCTCAATCCGCGAAAGTCGATGGGGAGCTCCTCCTCGGTGCGGACGCCGTACCGGCGGAAGGTCGCGGCGAGCAGCTCCTCGTCGCGCCGATCTTCGCCCTCCGCGTCCAGATCGCGCTCGAGCGCGGCGGCCTCCGCCGACGCGAGCGGAAGCGGGGCTTCGATGCGGGCCACGTAGGCGGCGATGCGAGGTCCCGCGAGGAACACGAAGCTCCAAATGGCAAGGAGCGAAACCAATGCGCTCCGCGACGTTCGGGCGGCGGCCGACACGGTGAGCGCAATGCCCACGAGGATGAACGTGTAAAGACCATATCCGATCAGCAGCCCCATCGCGCGCTCGGCCGATACCGGGATGTGCGCCACCCGCGCGCCGGCGAGGCTCGCGGCGCCGGTGCAAAAAAGCACCAAGGTAAAGAGCACGCCCAGCGCCATCGCTTTTCCCCAGAAGACGGCGCGGAGCGAGACCCCTTGCGCCAAGAGGAGCGCCAAGGTGCCGCGCTCGCGCTCCCCGGCGATGGATGGCGCGACGAGGACGAAGACGATGAGCGGAAGGAGCGTCTGCAGGAGCGCGGCCGCGGAGGAGCGCCCCAGGCGGGTCAAGCTCGGGGCATCGTCGGCGGGGGCGTCGCGAAGATCGTTCGCCTTGTGCGCCTCCAGGTAGACCGAGGTGCCTTGAAAGGCGTGCACACCGGGGTCGAACAGGGACAGGGCGCCCAGCGGCCGGAACGCATAGACGCCGAAGTGCGCGGCCGAGTGGGGGTTCTTGGCGCCTTGCGAGAGCCACTGTTCGTACGACTGGGATTGTGCGCTCGCCTGAACGCGCTCGTACTCGCGCGCGTTCGCGGCAGAGGCGAAGACGGCGAGCCCCGCGAGCAGGACGAAGATGGCCGCGGCGCCGGAGACGCGCCCGTCGCGGTACGAAGCGCGGAGCTCGTGCCACGCGATCCACGGCACGCGCAGGGTGCTCATTGCATTTGCTCCAGGTAGATGGCCTCGAGCCGATCGGCGGCCACGTCGCGGGCCCGCAGCTTGGAGACCAGGCGGCCGCCCCGCATGATGCCGATGTCGTGGGCCAAGTCGTGCGCGCGAAAGAGATCGTGGGTCGCCATGAGCACGGCGATCCCCTTCGCGGCGAAGTCGCGCAGGACCGCGCAAAACTCGTTGGCCGCCTTGGGGTCCAGCCCCGAGAGCGGCTCGTCGAGGAGCAGCGCGCGCGCGCCCTTCGCGAGCGCAATGGCGAGGCCGACCTTCTGGCACATGCCCTTCGAATACGTCCCCGTGCGCCGGTGCGCTTCCGCCGCGCCGAGGCCCACGCGCTGCAAAACGTCGAGGAGCTCCGAGGTGCCGAGCGCGCCGTGTCCGGTGGCGCGGTGGAAGTACTCCAGGTTCTCCAGCCCCGATAGATGTGGGTACAAGGAGAGCCGGTCGGGCACGTACGCGGCCGCGCGGCGCGCGCCCTCGAGATCCGTTCGAACGTCGCGGCCATCGATGGCCGCGCTGCCGGAGCTCGCCGCGAGGAGCCCCAAGAGCAGGTGCACGGTGGTGCTCTTGCCGGCGCCGTTCGCCCCGAGGAGCGCGAGAATCTGGCCGCGGGGCACCTCGAACGACACGCCGTCGAGCGCCACGAGCTCGCCGAACCGCTTCGAGAGGCGCTCCGCGGCGATGGCGGGCGGGGTGAGCTCGGCACCGCCGTTCTTCTCGCGCTTCCCGCGACTGTCCTTTTCGCTCCTCGTTGAATCGACGTGCGCCATCCGTGTACCTCGTCTGTGGGGGACGGGTACACGCTTGGCACAAGCTCGTATCAAATGCAACTCGATTACAAATGCGTTGCCGTCGACGAGACGCGACATTTTGTCGCGCCCCAAAGGATCGGAGACGTGCTCGGTGGCGACGGCCCGCGCGCGACCCTCGCGAGGCGGGTGCCGATCGCCCGCGCGCGACCGCGCGAGACGGCGGGCCGCCCTTACGGAGCGCGATCTTGCGGCAAGCTGTTGCCGACCCCGGCTACGGCGGGGCGGGCCGAGCTACCCGCGCGATAGAGCAGATCCTGCCATACGATGGGCGCGCGCGTGGAGAACGCGCTCGAGAACGACGTCACCACGGCACCGCTCCGCGACAGCTGAAACTGCGGGCGGTCGTTGGCCGCGAGCGGCGCCTCGACGAACTGCAGGCCGGCGGCGACATCGGCCTTCGAGGCGACGCCGCCCGAGGTGATCTGGATGCGCCCGGCCGACTTCAGCATGCCCAGCACGAACACGCGATCCACGAACGGGACGTTGTTCTTCGAGGCGGTGATGGCGGGTTGCTTCTGCGGATCGGGGCGCTCGGTGCTCTTGTGCATGCGGTGCGCGTAATAGAGCACGTCGCGCACGATGGCCGGCTTGCGGCGGGTCTTGAACCAGGTCGCGTAATAGGCGGTCAGATCGTAGAAGGCATATTGCGTCGCCGTGTTGGGGCGCAGCGCATGGCCCTCGCCGTGATCGTTCCACGTGAGGATTTGAACCATCTTCACGCCGGAGTCGATGGCCGCGGTCCAGCTGTTGTATTGGCTCTTGAAGCCCGCCGTCTCGGTGCTGATGGAGTCCGCGGGGCGATTGTCGGTGTGGCTGACCGGTGGAGAATAGGGAACGCCGTTCGCGTCGCCCCACGACTTCAATTGCGCGAGCCCCGCGCGCCCGTCGTTGGTGTACGGCAGGTTGTCCCATCGGGAGAAGGTGGCGCCGGCCATGAAAGGCTTCAGCGCGTTGCAGTTGGCGGCCGAGGGATCGAGCAAGGTACCCCACAGCACGGCGCGGATCCCGTGGACCTTCTCCAGCTGATCGAAGAACTGCTGGTACCACGACGCGGGGAGCGCCTCCGGCCGGTAGCTGCCGACGACGTATTTGCCATTCAGCTTTCTCCACGACGCGCGATCCTTGAACGCCGCGAGCTGGTCCGCCCGCAGGCGCGGCTCGTTCTTGCCGCTGTTGCTCGCGAGGATATGGCTATCGATGTTGGGAATGACGTAAAACGGCGCGCTGGGGTTGGCGAGGTCGAACTCGTCGGCGGCGTCGAAGAGGTCGGCGAGCTTCTTCCAGCGGCGATCGCTGGGTGGGAACCAATAGTTGAACAAGAACCCATCGATGCCCGCGGCCGCCGCCGTGGTGATGTCCGTCTTCATATCGCGCTTGCCGTAGTCGGGCTCCGTCGCCGGCACCGGCAGGAGGGGGACGGGCCGGTCGCGCAGCCGCCCGCCGACGGACGCAAAATCGCCCGCGGGCTGGAGCCATTTGCCGTAATGGTCGGTGTATTGGCCGCCGCCCAGGTTATCGTAATAGCGCAGCGGATAATCGTGCCAGTGGGCGAACACCTTGTATTCGCTTTTGGCGAGCTCGGTCCGAGCGGGCATGTCGAAGGGCAACGTTTCGCCGCCGAGCTCCGGCGACTCCGAGTCTGCACCGGGTGTTGCTCCCGGCTCCGCCGATTCCAACTCCGAGGAGGACGAGGAGGAGCACGCGGACACGCTCAATGCACTTGCGACGAAGAGACCAACGAGACCGAAGTTCGGTCGAATGAACCAGGGCGATTTCAAATCGGTGAGCTCCTTTTCGCACGACGCCGGTGCGAGACGCGTGCCGCGTTCTCGCCCGACATCGTACGACGTGCACTCCATCACCGAAACTCGCCGAAAACGCAAGACGACCCGCGGTCATTTGCGCGCAGTTTCCATCGGGGATCCATTCATTCACGGACATCCGGACCGTGAACATCGCAAGGAGCCGTTCACCCGCGCGGTCTTTTTCGCCCGTCCGAGGTTCGTTCTTCGTTTGCCGATGGTGGCAACGTTGCAATCGTACATTACCGTGTTGCGCGATAAAGGCAACCTGGTCATCGGTATTTTCTTCGCGTCGCGCGCGCCGCCCCTCGTCTTCGAGGGGCGGGCTTCTGGACGGAGGCGGCGTCGATGCTAGCGCGCGAGGGTGATGGCGCGGAGCCCTTCGGCGTGCTCGAGCCAGCTCTGAACGCGCGCGTCGTGCGGGCGGCGATCGATGCGGTCGCGCGGAATGACGCCTTTGGCGATCATGGCGTCGAGCTCCGGCTGGCCGCTGGTGCCGATGGTGGCGAGCGCGCGAACGTCGACGTGGGTCACGGGCGGGTTGCGCGGGGGTGCGGCGGGTCTCTTGTATTTGTTGGGGTCGAGGACGTCGGTCAGCAGATTGGCCTTGGACGAGCGGGTGGTCAGGGCCGGGAGACCGAAGCGCGCGGCCACGGTGGCGAGCACGGAGGTGTGGTCGTACTGCACGGTGCTCAGGTAGCCCTTTTTCACGGTGGGCCCGGCGATCATGGCCGGGATGCGAAAACCAAACTGGCGAAAGTCCGGGTGATCGTCGGGCGCCACGGGCGGCGGCACATGGTCCCAGAATCCACCGTGCTCGTCGTAGATGATGACCAAGAGGGACCGGCCCCACTGCGGGCTGGCGGCGAGCGCATTGTACACGCTGGAGACGAAAGCTTGCCCGAGCCGGATATCGTGCGCCGGGTGATCGTCGGATACGAGCCAGTCCGGATCGATGTACGAGAGGTTGGGCAAGGTGCCCGCCTTGGCATCGGCGAAGAAGTCGTCGATGTCGGTGAAGCGCGTGACGCCGAGCTTCAGCGGCATCAACCCCCAACAGAAGGGTGCCAGGCCCGCGTAGTAGTTGGCGGACGAGCGGCCCGCCGCCCGCATCTGCTCCCAGATGGTCCGCGGCGCATTGAACCAGAGGGGCGTGTTGTCCTTCTTTCCAACCGACGTACCGGCGTGGAGGTAAAAGCGGTTGGGCCACGTGGGGCCCATGACGGACGCAAACCAGTGATCACAGACGGCAAAGTTGTCCGCCAGCCAGTAATAAAATGGCAATTGGCTGCGGTCGTAATAGGCCATCACCTCTTTTTGATTCGGCCCTTGGTGCGCGATGACGAATCGGTCGTTCTTGCCGTCGTTGAACTGCGAGTGGCTCGCGTCGAAGCCGTGCGGCGGATCCTCCAAGGTAAAATCGTCGGTCTTGTAAATCCGAACCAACGACCCATCCGGCGCCGGGTTCGTCTCGTCGCCTGTGGTGCCCGAAACCCGATTTGCGTTCACATAGGCGGAGTCCCGCTTGAGGGAGCCCAAATAGTGGTCGAACGTACGATTTTCCATCATCACCACGACGATGGTGTCAATCTCGCCGAGCATCTCGGCGCCCGTGGGCTGGGGGCCCAGCGCGCTCTGCTCCGCATCGCTCTGCGATGAATCCGTCGAAGGTGCATCGTCGCCCGAGGTGCAGCCAATTCCTACGGCCCCGGCGCCGAGAATCTGAAGAATCTGCCGACGCGTCATTCCATCCATGATCGCCTCCCGGAAAGGGCACGAACTCTCGCGTGCTCTTGTGAAGTCGGAGTGACCACTGTGCAACCAGTTGCACGTCGCTGCACGCATTATACGAGCAGAAGCGCAGAGCGCGCACCGCCATCACGTCATCAATGGAGACGGGCGGGATAACGCCCGAACATCGGGATCGGGCTCGCCTGCTCGGTCGTCCAGCACGATGTGGGCGATGGGAATGCCCTTCGATCAAGCTCGCGGGCCATGGATTGTGCAAAGGAGCGCAGGCCCGCGCTGGCGGCGGCCAAGGCCGCATGTTCGGGCTCGATGCGCAACGAGGTAGCGTACGAATACCGGTTGGCGACCTTCCGAGTCGATGCGCGTAAAAGAGCGAAAAAAGAAGCCAGAGAAGCCAGAGAAGCTAGAGAAGACGGAGCAGCGGCGGCGGCCGTGCCATCGGGCGCGTGGTCCACGTGCGGTCCTTCGTTTGCACATCGCGCGGCCAGCGCGGCCGCGATGCTGCCCGCAGGGTGCTCACCGCCGATGACGGCGCACGCTGGTGCGGCCACCGGAAGCGTGAATCGAGCGTACGATAGTATCGAACTTGGCGGATGTGCGCCCCACTACATAGATATGCAATTGCTCCGCTGCAAAGTTCGTCACCGTGCCAACGGTCGTCACCGCGTGCCAGCGGTCGCCCCGCATGCCGACGGTCGTCACCACGTGTCAAAGCTCGTCACCGTGCCAACGGTCGTCACCGCATGCCGACGGTCGTCACCACGTGTCAAAGCTCGTCACCGCCTGCCGACGGTCGTCACCGCGTGCCGGAGGTTGCCGGGGCGTTGCGCTCGCATCGGCACTGATCGGTGATGTGGGCGCCTTCACCGCACGAAAGACGGCAGCATGCCTCCAGCGGATTGTTCGTGCACTGGCAGGCGTAACCCACTTGCGGAACGTACGCGTAGGCCGTCTGGCAGATCATTTGGCACTCGCGCTGGCGCGCCTCGGTCGAGTACTGGCACGGTGCGAGGGTGCAGTCGATGGCTTGCGGGATGCCCGCGTCCTCCGCGGCCTTCCAACAGCCGATGCACCCGGCGGTGGCCATGGTGGTCGCCAGCGCGCCGGCGGGTACGGTGAGCAGCCCATCGGATCCGACCGTGCCGCCTGCCGCCACGATGGCCGCGCCGGTCAACGTGCCGCCGCAGGCCACGCAACTGGCGGTGTCCGAGAAAAAGCGGAGAAGGTCATTGCGGTAGTAGCGAACGGGCTGCATCGGATCGCATTGCTTCTTTTGATAGTAGCCGCACTCGCCACCGGTGATGGGCTGCCCATCGGGGCCGAGCGGAATGCCCGTTCGGTGCGATGCGAGGAGGCACGTCCCATTGCGCGTGGTGAGCTGGACGGGCTGCCCGTCGAGGGTCGCGCTCTGCACTTGCGCGTTGTTCAGCGACTGCCCCGGTCGAACCAGCGAGCCGCCGTCGGTTTGCGAAAGATCGGTCAGGCCAAGGTCGTTCGCTTTGACGATGCCGCCCGATCCCTCGGGCTCCGTCGCCCGCAAAACGTGGAACGCCATCGTGCGCGCGCCCCCCGCGGAGCTGCTCAGGGTGAGCACCGTTTGCCACTCGTCGAGCGCATAGCTCCCCTTCTCGGCGCAGCCAGAGTGCGCGCACCCCGGCGCCATCAGCTCGTAGTGCTTGTCGCGCGTGAACGTGATGGAGCCAATCGGCCCCGCGCCGCTGGCATCGTACGTTCCGCGAAGCTCGATGGGCCGCGGGGGCGCGGGCGCCGGATCGCTGCTGCTGCTGCAACCGGCGGCCACGATGCCAAAAAGAGGGATAAGAACCGATACAGCAATAACGTAATTACACGGTTTCATCGTAAGGCGCGAACCAGCAAGCGCCGAACCAGTGCCCGAATGTAACCAATGCTCCGCGTAAACCGCTCCGGACGCAGAATTCCGCCCGCAGGCGCGGAAATGCTACTTCCGGAGCCGGAACGGTTCGTTCCGCGGATACGGCTACGCGTTGGCCAGCTTGCCCACCCAGCGATACAGCGCGAAGGCGATGGCCGCGAACGCGATCCCTCCGAGCCAAATGGCCGCATCGGCAAAGCCAGGGCCCACCACCGCGAGCGGCGCGCCCTTGCCCGAGAACGCCACGATGGCCGCGATGATCACGCCGATGACGCTCTCGCCCACGATCAAGCCCGAGGCGAGCAGCACGCCGAGCTGCTTCGTCGGCTCGGGGTTCTTGGTGCGCTCGGCGCGCTTGTCGAAGTACCAGCCCACGAGGGTCCCCACCACGACCATCAAGGTGGCCTGCGTCGGAAGGTAGATGCCGAGGCCCACCGCGAGCGGCGGCAGGCGCATGTCCTTGGTCGTGCGCGCCAGGATTTCGTCCAGTACGATGATGGGCACGCCGATCGAGATACCGACTTGGATCAAGCTCCAATCGATGTCGCCCTGAATCACGCCCCGCGCCAGGGCGGAGATGAGACCCGCCTGCGGTGCGGGCAGCGCGCGCGAAGGATCGGCGCCGGGCGCGCCGGTGAAGCCGTAGGCGTGATTGAGCAAGTCCAGCACCGGCGGGATGACCGCTGCCCCGGCAACGACCCCGATGATCAAGGCCACCTGCTGCTTCCATGGGGTGCCGTCCACCAGCTGCCCCGTCTTCAGGTCCTGCAGGTTGTTGTTGGCGATGGCCGCGACCGTGAAGATGACGGAGGTCGTGAACAGCGCGAAGGCGACCAGCGCCTTGCCCGCCTCGGGGGCGACGTGCGGCTTGACCCCCAGGACCAAGAGCAGCGCCGCGCCGATCACCACCAGGATGCCCACGCCCGAAAGGGGGCTGTTCGACGAGCCGATCAGGCCCGCCATGTAGCCGCAGATGGTGGAGACGAAGAACCCCATGAGCACCACGTAGGTCACGCCGCCGATGGCCAGGATGGCCACGTGGTCACCGAGGCCGCTGCTGATGCCGAAGTACCCCAAGAGCCAGGCCACCGGAACGAAGCACGCCAAGGTGATGAGGCTCACGATGCCGATGGGGATGTCCTGCTCGGTGCGCGGCAGGGTGGCCGCGTTGCCGGCTTTGCGCACGCGCGAGGCGGCCATGGCCGAGGTCAGACCGCTGATGACCGGCTTCACCAGCTTGGCGAGGGTCCAGATGGCGGAGACGCCGATGGCGCCCGCGCCCACGAAGCGGACTTTGTGGCTCCAGGTGGATTGCGCCAGCTCGGCGATGGCGCCCGTCGCGTCCGAGAGCTCCGAATAGTGCGGCACGCCCCAGCCCCACCCGATCACGACGCCCGCCAGCATGGCGATGCCGACCGAGATGCCGCAGAGGTGCCCGATGGCGAACAGCGCGAAGGACAGGTTGAAGTCGAAGCCCGTCACCCCTTTGGCGCTGACCCGGAAGTAGCTCACCACGTCGCTGGCGAACACTTGGGTGGCGGTGATCACCGCGAACACCGAGGAGGTGATGGCCCCCCATACCACCGCCAAGAGCCCCGCGCGACCGCTCTCGTCGCCCGTGCCACTGTCCCCACTGCCGACCTTCAGCACCTCGGCGCACGCCAGGCCCTCGGGGTACGGCAGATCGGAGTTGGTCACCAACGCGCGGCGCAGCGGGATCGAATACATGACGCCCAGGATGCCGCCCAGCGCGCAGACCGCGAACGAGAGCCCGAACGGAAAGCCGGTCCACCACCCGATCATCACCATGCCCGGCAGCACGAAGATGATGGAGGACAGCGTGCCGGCCGCCGAGGCGATCGTCTGCACGATGTTGTTTTCCTGGATGGTCGACGTCTTGAAATACCGGAGGATCGCCATCGAGATCACCGCGGCCGGGATCGATGTGGCGAACGTCAGTCCGGCTTTCAGACCGAAGAACACGTTGGCGGCCGTGAAGACCACGGTGATGACGACGCCAATGACGACGCCGCGCCAGGTCAATTCCGTGCGCGACTCGGCGTCCGACGAGGGTCGCGCGCTCACGAATGCTTCTCCGCCATGGCTCGTTGCTCCCAGCTACGTTGTCTTTGAAAACGGTAAGACGCGTCGCCGGTGGGCCTCGGCGAACGAACGCCCAAGACACAGCGGCGCGACAGGCTACTTTCTGCCGTCCAGCGCGGTCAAGGGATCAGCTGACAACATGCGACGAGGCCCTCGCCTCGGGCGCTCGGATTCCAAATCATGGAGCCCGCGCCCCCTGCGCGTTGCAGCACATCGATCGCGCGGTCATTTGGATTGACAGCTACTGCGCAGTCAGCTAGGCGCGCAAGCCTCCGCCCGGCCTACGGGTTCGGGCCATTCTGCCCCGGTGTGTTGGATACGCGCCCCGAGATGCCCGCGAGCGGCGCGCGCTCGCACGCGCGGTGGAGCGCACGAAACCAGGGGAACGGAGCTTGCGAGAGCAGGTGCGGATGTGGCACCGGCGCGCCGTGCTCTATCAGATTTACCCGCTCTCGTTTCAGGACGGCGACGGCGATGGGCGCGGCGATTTATCGGGCCTGCTGACGCGGCTCGATCACCTGACGTGGCTCGGGGTCGACGCCGTTTGGCTCGGGCCCATCTACCCATCGCCGATGGTCGACTTCGGGTACGATGTTGCAGATTACACGAATGTCGACCCCATCTTCGGCTCGCTCGGCGACTTCGACCGGGTGCTCGAAGAGCTCCACCGCCGCAGGATTCGGCTCGTCCTCGACTTCGTACCGAACCACACGTCCGATACGCACCCTTGGTTCGTCGAGAGCCGAGCGTCGCGCGCGAACGCGCGGCACGATTGGTACATCTGGGCGGACGCGAGGCCCGATGGCAGCCCGCCCAACAATTGGATAAGCCGGTTCGGCGGGGGCGCGTGGCAGTGGGAGCCGCGGCGCGAGCAGTTTTTCTACCACACCTTTTTGAGCTGCCAGCCCGACTTGAACCTGCGCCAGCCCGATGTTCGCGCGGCCATCCACGACGCCATGCGCTTTTGGCTCCGGCGCGGGGTGGACGGATTTCGCATCGACGCCGCGGCCATCTTGGCCAAGGACGCGCGCTTGCGCGACGAGCCCCCGAACCCCGAGGCCGGCGCGGGCGCTCCCCCGCCCCAAAAGCTGAAACACATCTTCAGTGAAGGACAGCCCGAGACCCTCGGCTGGCTCGCCGAGATGCGCCGCGTCGCCGACGAGCTCTCCGATCGCGTCCTTTTGGGCGAGGTCGATACGTCGCGCGACAAGCTGAAGCAATTCTACGGCACGCCCGAGGAGCCCCGGCTGCATGCCCCGCTGAACTATCTGCTTCTGGACGAGCCCTGGGAGGCCGGCGCCCTGGCCAAGGCCATTGGCGATTACCTGGAGCGTGTCCCCCATCACGGTTGGCCGCTCTGGGCCATCGGCGGCCAGGACAAAAAGCGCATCGCCAGCAAGCTCGGACCCTGCCCTCGCGGTCGGCTCCAAGCGGCTCCTCGCGAGCTCGGACGACGTGCTCGTCTACGAGCGCACCGAGCAAGCGAGCCGGCTCTTGGTCGCGCTCAATTTCAGCGCCGAGGAGAGGGCCGCGGATCTTGCAGGCAAGAGCGGCGTGGTTCTTCTATCGACCTACCTCGACCACCGCGGCGACGTGGTGCAGGGCGAGCTCCGCCTTCGCGCAAACGAGGGCGTTCTGGTGGAGCTCGCACCATGACCCACGCGAACGGCGAAGACCAAAAGAAGAAGGAGAAGCATCGACCATGGACGAAATCGACGAAGCCATCTCCGAATCGTTCCCCGCCAGCGATCCGCCTGCTTGGACGGCCATGCACACGGGGACACCGGCGCCGGTGGGCCCTGGATTGGTCCCGGAGCGCGAAATTGCCGCGTGGATCGAGGCCGATGTGCGCAAGCTCGCGGTCGACTTGGGCGAGCGAAACGATCGCTCCGAGGACGGGCGCGCCCGCCTTCGCGGCGCCCTCGAGCACGTGCGCGCGACCTTGCGGCGCGCGGGCTCGAACCATGCGCTCACGTATTATCCCGTTGGGGAGCACGAGGGCATCCACAACATCGAGGTGACATTGCGCGGCGCGAAGGAGGCGCATCGGCACGTGGTGGTGGGCGCGCACATCGATACGGCGCGCGGGGCGCCGGGCGCGGACGACAATGCGTCGGGGGTGGCGGTGCTGCTGGCCCTGGCGCGAATTTTGACCCCCGGGCAAAGCTTCGAGCGCACGGTCCATCTGGTGGTCTTCGTGAACGAGGAGCCGCCGCATACGCGACGGCGATCGATGGGGAGCCTGGATTACGTGCGCCGATTGCGCCGGGAGGGCGCCGCGATCGCCGGCATGGTGAGCCTGGAGAGCCTCGGGTTCGACCCGGAGACCCGGCCCGAGGATGCGCGATGGCTGGGACGCCGGTTCGGTGGCCTCTACTTCGTGTCGAACCTCGCCTCGAGGCTCTGGCTCGATCGCGCACACGCCGCCTTCGAAGCCGGGTGCGATCTGCGGGCGCGCAAGATCGCGGCGCCGGGGTTTTTGCCCGGTGTTCGCGCGTCCGACCATTGGGCGTTCTGGAAAATGGGGGCTCCGGCGCTGATGGTGACCGACGGGGGGCCGCTCGTCTACCGACATGACCATCGGCCTTCGGACACCCTCGAAAAGGTGAACCTGCCGAAGCTCGCGCACATGGTGCCGGGCATCGCGTCCATGCTGGCCCGACTCGCCGGAGGGCACGCGGGCGCGAACACGACCTTCGGCATTCCCGCGTGAACGGGGTCGTCCCGCACGTCCCCGTGCGACTTTCCTTGCGAGCGGCCGCGATCAACGGCAAAAAAGGGCTTCGCGCATGCGAAAGATCCAGCTCGAACCCGTCCGCCACCAAGCACCGACTTGCGACAACTACGGGCACGCGGCCACAGTCCGGCAATTCGAGGTGGCGACCCGCATCCACCGGGCCCATGTGGAGGCGTTCGAGATCGCGCAGCTAGGGGAGGCCGTCGAGGGGACGTACCGCGTCACGGGCGCCAGCGGCACCAGCTACGACGTGGACATCGTGACCGGCACGGCCACCGACGACACCTGCACGTGCGCGGACTTTCTCGGCAACGATCTCGGCACGTGCAAGCACCTGGAGGCGGTGCGGCGCGCCGTTTGGAACAACCGCGCCTTGCGCACGGAGTTCATCCAGCTCACACGCACCCCCTCGCGCCCGACGGTGACCGTGCACGCGGTGGGCGGCTTGTCCTTGCAGCTCCTCGGAAAAATGACGGACAAGAGCCTCGCCGCCCTGGGATGGGCGCGCGAGCGGGAGGGCGGAAGCAAGCTAGTCCCCATCCCCAAAGTGGACGCGCGCGCCCACCGCGAGCTCTTCGAAACGGAGGCCTCGGGCGAGCTGCGGGTCGTGCGGGCGGTCGTCCCGGCGCTCGACCGGCTGCGCACCCGCATCTGGCAGGAGACCCGCGGCGCCGAGGTGCGCGAGGCGCACGCGCAAGGGCGGCTCGGGGTCGACGTGCTCCGCTTCCCGCTCTTTCCGTACCAATGCGATGGCGCGCTGCACCTCGTGTCGGCCACCCGCGCGATGCTCGCCGACGACATGGGCCTGGGCAAGACGGCGCAGGCCATCGCGGCGTGCGAGGTGCTGCGCCAGCGGGGTGAGGCCTCGCGCGTGCTCATCGTGACCGTCGCCTCGCTGAAGCACCAGTGGCAGCGCGAGATCGAGCGCTTCACCGGGCAGCGCGCGGTGGTCATCGGCGGCGGCCCCGACGAGCGCCGCGAGCGGCTCGCGTCCGACGCGCCGTACAAAATCCTCAACTACGAGCTCACGTGGCGCGAGCTCTCCCGGCTGCAGGCCCTCGACGCCGACGTCGTCATCTACGACGAAGCGCAGCGCGCCAAGAACTTCCGCACCAAGACGGCGGCCACCTTGCGCGCGATCCCTTCGCGCTTCGCGTTCGTCCTCACGGGCACGCCCGTGGAGAACCGGCTCGACGATCTCTATTCGCTCGTGCAGCTCCTCGACCCCGACCTGCTCGGCCCTCTGTGGAAGTTCAACTTGGACTTCCACGAGCAGGACTCGAAGGGGCGCGTGGTGGGGTACAAAAACCTCGCGGCCTTGCGCCGTCGCATCGCCCCGGCGGTGGTGCGGCGGCGCAAAGAAGACGTGCTGACGCAGCTCCCCGCGCTCACGCAGCAAGCGCGCTACACCGCGATGCTGCCGGAGCAGCTGGAGCTCGAAGAGGAGTACCGCACCGAGGCCGCGCGCTGGCTGGCCATCGCCGAGCGGCGGCCGCTCAAGGCCGACGAGCAGAAGAAGCTCGGCGCGTGCCTGGTCAAGGCGCGCCAGGCGTGCTCCGCGCTCGAGCTCTGCGATCCCATGCGAAAAGGCTCGCCGAAGCTGGATGAGTTCGAGGCGCTCATCGGGGAGATCGCGGCGCAGGGGACGAGCAAGGTCCTCGTCTTCTCCGAGTGGACCGAGATGCTCAAGCTGGCCGCCCAGCGGCTCGACGCGCAAGGCATCGGGCACGTGATCTTGCACGGGGGCATCCCGGCGGAGAAGCGCCCCGCGCTGCTCGATCGATTCCGCGAATCGTCGGAGGCGCGCGTGCTGCTTTCGACCGACGCGGGCGGCGTGGGGCTCAATCTGCAGGTGGCGACCTATGTGATCCACCTCGATTTGCCGTGGAGCCCTGCGCGGCTCGATCAGCGCACGGCCCGCGCGCACCGCATGGGGCAGACGCGCGGTGTGTCCGTCATTTATCTGTGCGCGGAGAGCGGCATCGAGCTGGGCATCGAAAAGATGCTCGCGGGCAAGCGCAACGTGCAAGCGGCCGCGCTCGACGTCTCGAGCGATATCGAGGAGCTGGACGCGCCCACCTTCGGCCTCTTCTTGAAGCAGGTGCGCGATATCCTGGAGAACGTTCAGGATCCGGCGCAGGCCGCGACCATGGAAATCGCGCCGAACACCTTGGCCTCGGCGGAGCTGCCGCCGGCCAAGAGCGATCATGCGGCGGCCCCGGCGGTGCTGACCCCCACGCTCGTGCCGCCTCCTCCCGGTACGCCGGGCACGCCGCCGGGTGCTCCGCCGCCCGCCGCACGAAAAGGACGCGCGCACGACCGGCTCAGGCTCGCGCACGTGGTGCTCCAAGCCGGCTTTGCGAGCGACGCCGTTCGCGCGGCCTACGAAGGGCTCGCGGCCGCCGTTCGCGGGCTCCTCGACGCGGAGAGCCCGGCCGCGCTGGAGCACACCGCGCTGGTCGCAGCGATCTACCGCGATCTCTTGCCGCGCGGCCGCCTGCCGCCCTCGGCGCACCTGACCCTGGCCAAACTCCACGATTTGACGGCGCTCGAAGCCCATGGCGTGCCGGTCGACGAGTCGCTCGCGACCCAAGCGGTGCAAGAGGCGTCCGAGTGGGTCGAGCGCCTCACCGCCCCCGCCCCTTAACCCGGCACGGCGAATGCAAATCATCGAATGGACATGGGCTCGATGCACACCATCGAGCTCAATGCCTTTTTTTCGCAACGCGCTAACCCGTGCGCGGGTGCGGTCCGCGGCGCGCGGGTGCACGATGGCTCCAAACCCGCGCCCATGAGCGGCTTTGTGTACCGCCCTCGAACAATGCAGAATACACGCAATCGAATGGACGGCACCGATGTATCGGTGATGCACATCGCAGCTGCACTCCTTGGATGTGCAAACAATATCCGGTTTATTTTTTACGTACCAAGGTGCGTGATCGACTGGCGTCCGAGTTGGTGCTCTTGCTAGTCTCAATGTCTCGAGATGGCCGCATCATCATCATCGAGAGTGCCGCTTCGAAAAGAAACCGTGCGCACCAAGCGCTGGACCACCGTCGCCGGACCGAGGCTTTCGGACGAGCAGCTAGCCTATGTTTTGGACTGGCCGCGCGACGAGGTTCGCAAACGATTCGAATTGGCGCGCATCACGTACCGCCGTCATCTCTATGAATGGCGAGCGGTACGCATGCGCCTTTCGCCCCGTCAGATCGCCGAATCGAAAGAGCGTATCCTAGTCATACGCACATCGAAGCGGTGGTTGTCGGGATATCCCAAGCTCGTGGCCGAGTGGGATGGTCCAAAGAACGGTCACGTCGTTCCATTGGATGTGGCATTTGGATCGAAACGCCGTTTTTGGTGGAAATGTGCCAAAGGCCCCGATCACGAATGGCAAGCCAGCGTGGGCAATCGCACCCGGCTCGGCAACCAATGCCCCTTTTGCCAGCACAAGAAGGTGAGCGTGACCAATTCGCTCGCCACCTTGGCCCCCAACGTCGCGCGGGAGTGGCACCCCACCAAAAATGGTGCGCTCACGCCCCATGACATCACCTCGGCCGCATCGCGCTCGGTGTGGTGGAAGTGCTCGGGGTGCCAGGGATCGTGGAAGGCCACGGTGGGCAACCGCACCGGACGAAACAGCGGCTGTCCTCCTTGCTCCACCCGCCGGCGCGTGGCCATCCAAAGCCGACCGCGCGCCAAGGAGTCGCTCGCGCACGTGGCCCCGCATCTCGTGCGCGAGTGGCACACGGAGAAGAACGCCCCCATGACCCCGCGCGACGTCTCCTGGGGATCGCGCGAGCGCGTATGGTGGCGCTGCAGCCGCGATCCAAAGCACGAGTGGCAAATTGCCATCTCGAACCGCAGTCGCGAGAACCTGCCCTCGGGTTGTCCCCATTGCTGGAGGCAGCGGCAGCGCACCACCATCAAACCTCCGCCCTTCGAGAAATCGCTCGCGCACCGCGTCCCCACCCTCGCGCGTCAGTGGCATCCCGAGCGCAATGGAAAGCTCACCCCGAGCGACGTCTCGATTGGCTCGGGCCGGCGCGTCTGGTGGCGCTGCGCCTTCAATCATGTATGGTCCACGCCCGTCCGGGCGCGCGCCATGGCCGGCAACAACTGCCCCGACTGCCGCCGCGAGCGAGGCAAACGGCTGCGCGCGGCTTAATGAGGGGGAATACGGGATTGGTGCAGGGAGGAACGGTGCAGCCTAATATCGGTCCATGATGGGCGGGGTGGCGGTGGAGCCGGAGCGGCCGAGCGTCGCGTCGTAGATCGTTTGCCACGTGCCGTCTTTGACGGCCGCCTCGAGGATGTCGTTGACGGCATTGCGAAAGGTCACGTCTTCGCGATCCACGCCGACACCGTACTTCTCACGGCTGAAGGGATTGCCCACCACCTTCATCCGGGAGGGCATTTGTGCGGCAAAGCCCTTGAGGATGGCGTCGTCGGTGGTGACCGCGTCCGTTTTGTTGTCGAGCAGCTGGGACACGCACTCGGCGGGGGCTTTGAACTCGCTGATGTTCGCCTCCTCGGTGAGTTTTTGATCGCGGACGCGCTGCAGCGGTGTCGATCCGGTGGAGGCGCAGACCCTCCTTCCTTTGAGCGAATCCTTGCCGGTGATGCCCGTCTCGTCCTTACGAACCAGGAGATCCTGTCCTGCGATGAAATAGGGCCCGGCAAAGCCGACCTCGTTCTTGCGCTTATCCGTAATGGAATACGTACCCACGTAGTAATCGATTTCGTGACCTTTGATGGCCGTCTCGCGGTTCGTGGTTGGTATTTCCCTGTATTCAATCTTCGACGGATCGACACCGAGGCGCGCGGCGATGAGCTGCGCAATCTCGATGTCGAAACCGCAGCGCTTTCCGTCGGCGTCTTTGTAGCCGAGGTTCGGCTCGTCGACTTTGACCCCCACCACCGCTTTGCCCGCCGCCTTGATCTTGTCGAAGGTCTTGCTGCCGGTGAGGGCGACATTCGCCGATGGCTCGAGCGCGACACGGGAGCGGGTACACTTGTCTCCTTTGCCCGCCGGCTTGTCGAGAGGTTCGCTCGTAGCGCGCGGCGGATCGCTCGTGGCCTTGTTGCATGCGGGCATCGCAAACGACAACACGGCCACCACCATCACCGAGCCCAGCTTCGAAGCAAGCGCCATGGTCCATCGAAGGTACCGCGGCGCACGGCGGACGCCTAGGGATCCGGCAACGTGTTACGCGTCGTGCCAAGAGGGCGCGATAGAACGATGGTGGGCGGAAGTGGCAACGAGAGCACATCGCTCGATTCGTCGGGCCACCAAATGCGAAATCGCTGCGAATCCACGAACTCCGGTCCCCAGATGCTCATCCATGCCTCCGGCTCGTCCGGGCGATTCGGTCGCCAGCCCTGCGGAAGGTCGATGAGCGCCTCGTAGGTCGCAAGGGCGTTCGTAGCCAGATCGTGCACGGTGATATCGCCCACCTTGCGGAGCCCTCCGGGCGACGCCGCGTCGGGATCGTCCGTCCACCAGTAGGTGCTCTGCGTATGGCACGCGACGACCTGCGTACCACCTGGAACGAACGCGGGCGGGCTCGGCGTCGCCGTCGACCACGCGAGCGACCAAGGGAGTTGTTGCAAGGTGCGCGCGTCCAATCCAACGTAGCCCCACTTCTCCTGGTCCAGCTCGCGATCGAGCCATGTCGCGAGGGCGAGGCCGCTCGGCCCATCGTTCACCAGCCGCTCCACGCAGCCATGCGGCACGCGCACCTCACCGGTGCGCCGAACCTCGAACGTATCGAGGGAGCGCGCGGTGATCGCATGACGGATGCCCTCCCCGGCCGCGGCCTTCGTAACGCGGTTCTCGAGGCAAAGGAGACCGTCGTCGACGAAGGCAGCGTCGGCGATCGCCTTTGCGTAATGGAGCAACTTGCCATTCAAGTCCCAAATGCCCGCTCCTTCGCCCTCGAGGACCACGAGCTGGAGCCCGCGGCGCGCATCGACGGCATGGTGCCAAGCCGAAAGGAACCTCCGAACCCGTTTGCGATCGCTCGGCGGCTCCTCGAAGTCGCCTTGCAGCCATTCTTCGCCGTAGTGGAGCAGCTTGATCCTCATGAGGACGACGGTATCACTGCAATCGTCCAGGGACACCCGCGGGTCCACCTCGGTTGGTGGGGGTTCCGGTTGATTTCAGCTGTGGCGCGGAGATGTTGAAATCACATGCGCTGTCCGGGCGTTTCCTTTCCAAAGGTGGTGCGCGGGATCGGTCGTGCGGGCCATGGCGTAGCATCGGGTCGCGCGGCTCGGGGTGTGCGGCTCCTGGTGTGCGGCTCCTGTCACGAGGATCGTGTCGCGCGAGATGCGGGTTTGAAGGGCGCTCGGCACCGGGTCGATTGATGGATTGAGAGAGCGACTTTTTTCTTGACCGGGCATCGAGACTGTATCAGTGTGCATGTTGGACGTGCCGCTCGAGGTCGAGTTGTTCGTCTTGGGAAGCAAGCACACCGTTTCGGACCTTTTACGATGACGCCCCAACGTAAACGTACCTCCCCAATTGCCACTTCATCGCGTTCGTCGCGTTCGTCGTATCAGGCGCGACCGATGGTTGGGCATGGGTGCGTTTCCTCATGTTCGTTGCTTAGGCGTTCACGCGTGCTTCTTGTTTCGCGTGTAGGGAACAAGGTGCTTCCGACGATCGTAAACAGCAAGAAGCGTACGACCATTTGGAGCTCCAAGCCGAAGGGAGCGTCCTAGGCGGATTACCCGAGCACGATCACCGCTCTCGGAAGGCCGCCTAGGGAAACCCAGGCGGCCTTCAGCGTTTGTAGCCCTGTGGCCTCCATCGCATCTTGGAGCCACTCGAGGCCTCCAAGCGTACCGAGCGCACCATCGGCATCCCGAGCAGCACGTCCCGAGGCCGGGATGCCGAGCCTGAAACGCCAAAGCCCGAATGGATGCGGGAGGACGTCTTCCGACGAAACGCCGAGCCTGAAAGCACCAAGCACAAAACGCCGAGCCTGAAACGCCGACCCAAGACCCCGAGCTTACGCCCTGCAATGGCGCCCCCCACCCTGCCGAACAGCGGGAGCGGTACGGCGCCTCCGACCGAAAGGAGCGAAAACAAACACCACAATCAAATGCGCTTGTTCGCAACTTTTCAATCGTTGTTGTTTTCGCACGCGCACCACCAACACGTCGCGTTACGGCTCGATTCAGGCCCGGCGCGTCCTTGGTTTCGAGATACCCGCGCGCGACCACCGCAACCAACGTCGTCTCTCCGGCATCGCACGCAACGCATCCCATCGATCCGGGTTCGTCCACGGTAGGACGCACGGCGTTTTCGCCGTGGAATGAAGGTTCGAATCCTTCTCCCGGAGCCGGACGAGTGCACCGGCATGGTGCACTCGTCCATGGGGGTCCATCCGCTGCACCCCTGGCCCCTACGCCCCCACGCGCAGAACCTTCGGGCCCCCTCCGTCCGGGCCGCCGAGCAACCGGCGTCTGCCCCGAGCCGGCGCCCACCGGTACGCGAGCAATACCGGGCATACCCGCCGCTTCCAGATCGTACCGGTGCATGTCTCCCAACGCCCCATCGATCCTCGGCACACCCGCCGCTTCCAGATCGATGCCCGGCATACCCCGCCGCTTCCGGGGGTCGGCCCGTCCGATCCGCCGACAGTCAGATCAACCCAAGCCCCTTCATCATACGGGTCATGTACTCGGCCGACGTTGGGTACGACGGATTTTCCGGCGCGCCGATCCCCCAGAGAAAAGCACCCCCGTAACCGTTCTCACGCAGGTACGCGCCGAGTTGCTCCACCGTGTCGAGCGACGCGGAGGGCTGCCCACTCTGCTGAATCGGCTGAATGCCGATGGAGAGCTTGCGAGCGTCCACCCCGAGATCCGTGAACGTGCGCAGGATGGCCCCGATGTCGTCGAGATTGCCGTAGAGGTTTTCGATGTCGAGATTGTACGACATGATGTTGATACGGCTGACCTTCGCCATCACCGGATCGGTGAGAAACGGCGCCATCGTACCGGTGTAGTTGTCGGGCCCGACGCTCGGAATTGGTCCTGCAGCCGATGCACCCACGGCAACGGTGATGGGCTTCCACGATGGGATACCGTTGGCGACGACGTCGACCACCTGCACCAAATTTTTTGCGAATCGTTCGTTCGAGGCGCGGTCGTAAAGCCACCAACCCTCGATGTCGAGGTCGAGCCCGCCGAAGAAGTACTTTTCGATGTTGGCTTTGATCTCGCCCGCCAGATTGTCCAGCGCGGTCCCATCGGTGATCACGCGACGCGAATTTTCGTCGGTCGCGCCGCCGTAGCAGACCTGGGTGATGGCTCCTTGCTCACCATTTCCGTGCGTTCTCAGCCAGTGGTTCCACGTGTAGTACGTGGTTCCCTCCGGCCCCCAATTCTCGAAGTTGCCGCTCTTCTCGTAGTTCGTCCAATACGGTTCGGAGGTGCCATTGCCCTCCAGCAGCGCAAACGCCAGGCCTAGACGAAAGTAGAGATCCGGGATCGGATCGTTCGCCCATCCCGCCCAATACGCCATCGCCACCGGTCCGTCCCCATCACGATCCCGCGCACCCGCCTGATTCATTTCGGCCCCCCTTCCCACCTCATGGTGGGACCGCCACCCGCCGTGTCAACGGTGTCCACTCACCAGCTTGACGGCGTCCTCCTCATGGAGCACCAGGCAGATGCGAGCAGACGAGCGCCTATAAGTAGAAGAGAGCATGTCACGAGTCGCCGCAGCATGCGGCGGAGCTCCGGGTTGACGGCCGAGGATCTGAGCCTACGGTCGGTAACCTACAATTCGTAACAGGTTCACCTTTGCACGTTGGAGTGCCCATGACAGTCACCGCACGCGAGATTCACTTGAAGAGCCGCCCCGAGGGGCTTCCCACGCAAGACAACTTCGAGCTCGTGGAGCGCCGCCTCGAAGAGCCTCGTGAGGGTCAGCTGCTGGTTCGCAACCTATGGATGTCGGTCGACCCGTACATGCGCGGCCGCATGCGGGACCGAAAGAGCTACATCCCGCCCTTTCAGATCGGGCAACCGTTGGACGGCAACGCCGTGGGCATCGTCGAGGCGTCGACCGTCCCCGGCTTCGCGCCCGGCGATCGGGTCAGCCACTTCACCGGCTGGCGCGACTATGCCTTGGTCGACGCGAAGGGCGCGACGAGGATCGACGAGAAGGTGGCGCCCTTGCAAGCCTTCCTTGGCCCCCTGGGCGTGCCGGGCTTTACGGCCTACATCGGGCTGGAGCTCGCGAAGGCCCAAGCCGGCAACACCGTGTTCGTTTCGGGCGCGGCCGGCGCCGTCGGCGTGATCGCTTGCCAGATCGCGCGCATCAAGGGATGCAAGGTCATCGCCTCGGCCGGCTCGGACGAGAAGATCGCGTGGCTGCGCGACAAGGCCGGGGTGGACGGCACCATCAACTACCGCACCGCGGGCAACTTCGAGGAGGCGCTGGCCAAGGTGTCCCCGAACGGGATCGACGTCTACTTCGACAATGTCGGCGGCGCCCAGCTCGATGCGGCCCTGGGCGTCGCCAACGACTTCGCGCGCTTCGCGCTATGCGGGATGATCGAGCAATACAACGACGAGGCTCCCCCGCCCGGACCGCGGAACATGTTCCAAGCCGTCCTCAAGCGCCTCACCCTGCAGGGGTTCCTCGTCACCGATTACCTGAAACGCATGCCCGAGTTCACGCGCGAGATGGCCCAGTGGATCGCGGACGGGAAAATCCAGTCCCCCGAGACGGTCGTCAAGGGACTCGAGCTCGCGCCCAAGGCGTTTCTGGGCCTCTTCTCCGGGGACAACCTCGGTAAGATGTTGGTCGACTTAAGGTAAAAGCAAGAACCCCCCCGAAGCTTCGCAGCGAGCCAGCTCGCCGGCCCTCACTTCCGGAGGTTGGGGTCGGTGACCTGGCAATTGAACATCCAGTGAATGTTGAACTTGTCCTTGAGGGTTCCGAACTTCGCGCCCCAGAACGTGTCGTGCGGCGCCATGATCACCTTGCCGCCCGCCGAGAGCGCATCGAACTTTTGGAGCAGGTCTTCGACCGTATCGAAGTCGAGACAGATCTCCACGTTGGAGACGGTGGACGCGTTCTGCCCCGGCATCACGTCGCTCACCATGATCGCCGCATCGCCCAGCTTGACCAGCGCATGCATCACCCGGTGCTTGTCCTCGGGCCCGCCTGGCGCATCCTTCACGTCGCCGAATTGCATGAGGCCATCGACCTTTGCGCCAAGGGTCTTCTCGTAAAACTTGAGGGCCTCGGCCGCGTTGCCGCTGAAGAAGACGTACGGGTTCAGGTTCTTGATCGCCATGTGATTGCTCCTCTTTAGAGAGAGTCGTGGAGGGTCTTGAGAGGAGGCTCCCGCATCAGGTTTGGGTTCGGGTGGGCCTCATTCAGGCGTCGAACGACCGCGTCTCGGATCGACAGCTCCGCGATCTTTTTTTGAGAAAACACAGCGAGCCCACCCTTTCGAACGGTCTGTACCCCGAAGCCCGCTCGAGCTCGCTACGACACAAAAAAGATACGCATGCGAAGAAGTCAAGCCGCCGCCGAAATCCCAGCGAGAAAGATCCGAGGCTTCTTGTCAAGTCACCGTTGATCTTGATTTCCGGCCGGATCTCTGCGACAGACGCGCTGCTTTGCCGGGGGGCGAACAACATCGAGAGGATGTTCACCCGTGTTGGATGCATTGTCGTATCAGTCGATCGGAACGGGCGCCGTCGCGCTCATCGTTGCTCGAGCTTTTTACGTACGCGTCAAGAAGGCGCCGGAGGGCAACGAGACGATGGCGCGCATCGCGCGTTACGTCCGCGAGGGGGCCATGGCCTTCCTTGCGCGCGAGTACAAAGTGCTCGCGGTGTACGCGACCGCGGTGTTCGTGCTGCTCGCGGCAACACTCGGCTTGCTGGCCGGTGGCGCGTTCGTGGCGGGGGCGTTCCTGTCCTTGATCGCGGGCTTCTTCGGTATGAAGGCCGCGACCTACGCCAACGTGCGCACCGCCGAAGCCGCGCGCGTCCACGGTAAGCCCACCGCGCTGGTCACCGCGCTCGATGGCGGCGCCGTGATGGGCCTGTGCGTGGCCGGTCTGGGCCTGCTCGGCCTGGGCGGCATCTACGCCATCTTCCGCAGCGACGAGCACCTCGCGACCATCGTGCACTCGTTCGCGGCCGGCGCGAGCTCGATCGCGCTCTTCGCGCGCATCGGCGGCGGCATCTACACGAAGGCCGCCGACGTCGGCGCCGACATCGTGGGCAAGGTCGAAGCGAACATCCCCGAAGACGATCCGCGCAACCCGGGCGTCATCGCGGACAACGTGGGCGACAACGTCGGCGACATCGCCGGCATGGGCGCCGACATCTACGAGAGCTACGTGGCCGCCGTCGTGGCCGCGATCGCGCTCGGGCTCACGATGCCCGTCGCGACCCTCCAGAAGCTCGCCCCGCAAATCACGGACGAGAAGACCTTGCGCTCGATGGCGGTCTCGCTCCCCATCCTGCTCGCGACCATCGGTCTGGGCATGTCGGTGGTGGGCATCTTCATCACGCGCATGATGAAGAACCTGCCGCCCGCGCGCGTCCTGCGCCTCGCGCTGATCCTTCCCCCGTTCTTGGTCGTGGCCGTCGCCGCCGTGTTCCTTCCGACGGCGGGCTTCAGCACCGGCGCCATCATCACCTTGGCGGCGGGCGCCGCGGGTGGCGCCATCGTGGGCCTGGTGACCGACTACTACACGTCGATGGGCCCCATTCACAAGGTGGCCGAGAGCTCCCTCACGGGTCCGGGCACCAACGTCATTCGCGGCCTCGCGGTCGGTCTCGAGAGTGTCGCCATCCCGCTCGCCACGCTGTGCGCGGTGGGTTGGGTCTCGAACGATCAGCTTGGCCTCTACGGCATCGCGCTCGCGGCCGTGGGCATGCTCGCCGGCACCGCCATCGTCATGACGGTCGACGCGTACGGCCCCATCGCCGACAACGGCGGCGGCATCTCGGAGATGGCGGGCCTCGGCAAAGACGTGCGCGCCATCACCGACGAGCTCGACGCCGTCGGCAACACCACCGCCGCCGTCGGCAAGGGCTTCGCCATCGGCTCCGCGGTGCTCACGGTCGTCGCGCTCTTCGCGGCCTTCAACATGGAGGTCAACGCGGTCCGCCAGGCCAAGGGCGGCGCGGACCTGGTGCTCTACCTCACCGACGCCAAGGTGCTCATGGGCATGCTCTTCGGCGCCATGCTCCCGTGCCTCGTCGGCGCCCTCACCATGACGGCCGTGGGCCGCGCGGCCGGCGCCATCGTCGAAGAGATTCGCCGTCAGTTCCGGGAGATCCCGGGGCTGCTCGAGGGCAAGGCCGGCGTCGACCCGCAGCCGAAGGTGATCGTCGACATCGCGACCTCCGCCGCGATCCGCGAGATGATCCTCCCCGGCGCCATCGCGGTGCTGGCGCCCGTCATCGTCGGCTTCCTCGCTGGTCCCGAGGTGCTCGCGGGCATGCTCGCGGGCGCGCTGGTGGTCGGCGCCGTGCTGTCGCTCTTGATGGCCAACGGCGGCGGCGCTTGGGACAACGCGAAGAAGCACATCGAAAAGGGCGGCCTCGATGGTCACGCCAAGGGCTCGGACGCGCACAAGGCCGCGGTCGTGGGCGACACGGTCGGCGATCCCTTCAAGGACACGTCCGGCCCCGGCATCTCGATCCTCATCAAGGTCATGGGCGTCGTCTCGCTCCTGATCGCCCCGCTCATCGCCTGATTCACGGGCTGCGCGCCCGAGGGCGCCGGTCCCACTCGCAACGAGGCCCCGTAGACCTTCGCCGGTCTTCGGGGCCTTCGGCGTTTGTTCCATGGCGTTCGCTCGGGCGCCCGCGGAAGCGCCATGGATGTCTCGGCCCAGGTTGACCTACGATTGTGCGCAACGCGGCGCCGCGCCGCTCCGAGATCCTTCTCGAGACGATACCACACGATGTCCGCCACCGAACCTTCACCGCCTGCCGCCGCGGCACCGACCCTCCGCCCGTACCAGCGCGAGGCCATCGACGCGGTGCTCTCCGCGCGCCGCCAAGGCGTGCGGCGCATGGTGGTGAGCTTGCCGACGGGCGCGGGAAAGACCGTCATCTTTTCGCACCTCGCGCGGGTGGCGCGCCGGCAAGTGCTGGTCATCGCGCACCGCGAGGAGCTGCTCGGACAAGCGCGCGACAAGATCGAACGCGCGATGCAAGGCCAAGCCGTGGTGGCCATCGAGCGCGGCGCCGAGCGCGCATCGAGCGGCGCCAAGGTGCTCGTGTGCTCCGTTCGCTCGCTCCACGAGGAGCGCTTGGCGCGGGTGATTCGCGGGCGCGACGTGGGCCTCGTCATCTACGACGAGTGCCACCACGCGGCAGCCGACGACAACCTGCGGGTGCTCCGCCAGCTCGGCGTCTTCGACGAAGGGTGGACGGGGACCCTCTTGGGCTTCACCGCCACCACCGAACGCGGCGACGGCAAAGGCCTCGACGAGGTGTTCGAGCGCATCGTGTACTCGCGCACCTTGCCCCAGATGATCGAGGACGGCTACCTCTGCACCTTGCGCGGCTTCCGCGTGGCCACCGACGCCGATCTTCGAAAGATCCGCGGCGGCGGCGCGGACTTTCCGGAGGAGGAGCTGGCGGAGGCCGTGGACATCGAAGAGCGCAACGCCGTCGTCGCCCGCTCGATTCAGGAGCTCGCGCGCGATCGACGGACCATCGCCTTCTGCGTCACCGTGGGCCACGCGCGCAACCTGGCGCGCTCCCTCAACGCGCTCGGCGTCCCCGCGGGCATCGTCCACGGCGCCATGCGAAGCGAGGATCGTGCGCGCGCGCTGGCAGACTTTCGCCGGGGGCACACCCAGGTGCTGACCAATGTGGCGGTGCTCATCGAGGGCTTCGACGATCCCGGCGTCTCCTGCATCGCCATGGCCCGTCCGACCCGCTCCGAGGGCCTCTACGCGCAGTGCGTGGGGCGCGGCACGCGGCTGTCCCCGGAGAAGAAAGACTGCCTGATCCTCGACTTCGTGGATCTCTCCGATCTGAGCCTCACGACATTGCCCTCGCTCTTCGGCGCGCCCCGCGATCTCGATCTGCGCGGCGGCGACGTCAACGAAGCGCGCCGCATTTGGGAGCAGATCCAGTTCGACCGCCCGGGGTTCGAGCTGGAGGCCGGCGCCCTGACCTTGCCCGAGATCCAAGATCGCGCGAAGGGGTTCGATCCGCTCACCTTGAAGACCAACGACGAGGTGCGCGCCATCTCGGCCAACGCGTGGTTCTCGCTCGGCCGCCATGGCGTGGGGCTGCACTTCGAAAAAAAGGCGGGGCGCCCCAGCGAAGCCCTGGTGCTGGTTCGCGGCGCCCGCGGCAAAAAATGGGAGGTGTCGGTCGACGGCAAGGTCGTCGACCGCTTCTCGCGCATGGAGGACGCCGTCGCCGCCGTCGACTACGAGATCGACCGCCGCGGACGCGCCACCGCCGCCTCCGCGCGGCACGAAGCTTCATGGCGCAGCGCACCGGCGCCCGCAACCATCGTGGAAGGGCTGCGCGCCAAGGTGCGCCCTACGCGATGGAGCGATGCGCTGCAGCTCGAGGTGTGGGAGCGGATTGTCGGTCGCTGATTTCGCGCAACCTTGTGGCAAGTCGGTCGACGCCAAATTTCAAGGTGTGCAGCAACTCGAGCCGCGCTAGAAGACGATGCGCGATCGAACGACACACGCGGCGATGCGTGTGCGCACCAAGGGCGAGGCACCATGTTCAAGTGGCTTATGGGTATGGCGACCTTTCTCGCCCTATGGCTGGTGGCTTCGATTGCACTGGCGTCGGTCCGTATTTCGAGAATCGAACCGAACTTCGGCCCGTCGAAGGGTGGCACCTCCGTCCGGATCCGTGGCTATGAGCTCAATCGAAGCTCCCGTGTCACCTTCGGAGGCGTCGCCATCGCCTCGACATTCGACGAGCAGACGAGGGATCTGGTGGTGTCGGCCCCTGCGTATGCCGGCAGCGATCCCGTACCGCGCTGGGTGCCCATCACCGTCTCGAATTCCAACGAAGAGAGCAGCACCTATTTGATGGCGTATCGCTACGACGATCGCATCCCCGTCATCGTCCGCTACGAGGTGACCCCGAATCCAGCACGTTACGGACAGCGTGTGACGCTCAAAGCGCACGTCACGCGCTCCGCGACCGGTCCCACCTTGCCAACGGGCCTGGTCCACTTCGTGGGGCGCACCGAATATGCATCCGCGCCCCTCGATGCGAATGGTGATGCCATCGCATCCTATATTCCGCCGACCACGTGGGACGACAGTCCCGTGGCCGTGTACGACGGCGACGCCGTTTATACCTGGGACGCATGGGGCACGAACTTCCGCATCGAGAGGGCCCAAACGACGACGGTGCTGATCTCCTCGGCCAATCCCTCGAAGGTCGGCACCCCCGTAACCCTCACCGTGACCGTGGCGGGCGCCGAACCTACGCCCAAAGCCCCAAGTGGCGAGATCCACCTCCGGTGGAGCTTATCGGGTTATACGTCGAAGCAGCTCGACGAGCACGGTCAGGCGACATTCACCTTCTCGGCCTTGTCCCCTTATGGGTTCAATTCTTACAGCGCCTACTACGTCGGCGACACGAACTTCTTCGCGAGCTCGACGAAGGAATCGCTCGTGCAGAGGGTCGAATTCTACCCGGCCACCTTGACCGTGAATCCCTCCCCGAGCGCGCCGACTTTCGGGACCCCGGTCACGTTCGACCTCCGCGTGGTGGGCGACGACGAAGGGATCCCCACCTCCGGCGGATTCTTCGTCTACGACGCCTTCAGCGGCACACGCGTCCCGCTAGGGGATGGAGTCCGAATCGACGCGAGCGGGAGGGCAACGTTCACGACCTCGCCGGACAAGCCTCTGGAGGCCGGGATGCATTCCATTTCGGTGGACTTCGGAGCGGACGACAAATACGGTTCGGCACGCACGTCGATGGGGTTGATGGTTGCCAAGGCACCAACCCGGACGTCGTTGACACCGAGCTGGGAATACGCAGGCCCTGGGGTGCACGTCACGCTGAAGGCCAGGGTCGCCTCGGACGTGACGCGAGGAACCCTCGATGGCACCGTCGCCTTTTTGGATGGCGAGACGAGCCTAGGCCACATCGCGGTTGCCAGCGATGGAACGGCGACCCTGAAGGCCACGAATCTCACCCCTGCGACCCACGCGATCGTCGCCGTCTACGAAGGCAATGCAAACTTCGACACGAGCCGTTCGGATTTGCTCGAGCTCGACATCAAACCTCCCGAGGTCGACGCGGGCGCCGATGGCAGCATCGTCCCAGACGCCGGGGGCGGCAACGTCCCTCGGACCGATGCAGGCACGACGGGGGGCAGCAACGGCGCCGCCAACGGCCAGGGAGAGTCGGGCGGGTGCACGGCATCGGGCGCACCCGCATCGGGCGCCGTTTCAGCGCTCGTCGGTCTCGGCTTCGCCCTCGCGTTCGCGCGTCGCCGGCGCCGCTGAGCGCGCGCGGCCCTTGCATCGAGTCAGGCCGTCATCCCGTTTAGAAAGAGCTCGAGCAGGGCGAGCAACGTCTCGAGCGCATCTTCCGCCGTAAAGTGCCCGGCATCGGGGAGCTCGATGACGGGCGAATCGGGGAAACCCAATCGAAACGCCGGAACGACATAGCGAGGTAGCAGCGCCGTGTCGTCTTCGCCAATCATCGTGGGGTCCTTCCTCGCGGGATCATCGTGTCCGCGAGGTGGACACCGTATTCGCCAAATAGGACGGACTCGATCCTACTTCGATAATCGGCATATCATCCTTCGTCGATACCGAACTCGACGAACGAATACCTGAACGAGGCGAGCGCGCGGGTCGGAGCCTTACTTCGTCGCCGTCACCTGCGCGCGCAGCTCCTGCTCCTTTTCGCGGAGCTCCCCGGAGGGATCGCTCGGCGCGAAGTCTTCGGGATCGAACACCTGGCGGATTTCGAGCACGGTGCCCTCGGGGAAGGGCGCGCGTGTGATCCATTCGATGGCTTCTTCCTTCGACTTCGTCTGAATCAACCAGAAGCCGGCGACCAGCTCCTTCGACTCCGTGAAGGGCCCGTCGGTGACGGTGGCCTTCTTCCCCGCGTTGAAACGGACGCGCGCGCCTTTGGAGGTCGGGTGGAGCCCCTCGCCGGCGAGCACCACGCCGGCCTTCACCATCTCCTCGTTGAACTTGCCCATCTCGGTGAGGAATTTCTCGTCCGGGAGAATGCCGGCCTCCGAGTCTTTGTCGCCCGGAACCAAAATCATGAATCGCATCGTCTTTATCTCCTCATCGCGTGAAGCAAGGGCTCCCGATCCGCATCGACCGGGGGGGCCGTCGCTCCTTCTATCGTCACGTCGATCGGCCCGCGCCAGGATCGACACCGCGATTTTCGATTTTCGCGGGGACATGGCGAACGAACGAGCGACCGACCGGCCTCGGCGTCGCGCGCGATTACTCGAAGAACGTGGGGACGATTTTCTTCACCTTCGCGAGGGAAGCGAGCGCGCAGATGCGCGACCATGACGAATCGGTGGTGGCCTCGTGGCGAGCGCTTGGGCAATCGCGCGACTTGTCGAGGGGGATCATGGTGAGCGTCTGGTGCGCGGAGTCGCATTGCGCGCGGCCCGCGGAGCCGGGATGAAACTCGGCCTGGGGCGCGATGGCTTTGATGGCGCAGCGGGTGGCCGTGTCGTTCGACTCCACGCATAGCTCGACATAGCCGTCGTTCTCGCATGCCTTGCACTGCGCGAACGCAATCTTTTCCGTGGGGCATGTGCCCGCCCCCACCGTCGGGACGCTACCGCAGGCCGACGCGTCGTACTTGGCGATGGGTGCACCCTTTCCGGTGGGCGCGCCGGGGGCACAGGCAGCCGCGGGCGACGGCTCGCCACCCGGCTGGGGCGCAGGGACCGGATCGAGGGGCGGTGGAGCTCCTGCGTCGGCGCCCGACGATACGCCCGTCGTATTTCGAGCCACGGACTCGGTGGCGCAGGCGCCGAGCGCACACGCGATACCTACGATGGCGCCCGCCATTGCAGCGCCGCCCGCCCATGCTCGAACCATCTGCCGAAGTGCGCGCATCCTCTCGTCCCTTGCCTTCGTTCCCGTTTCGTTCGCGTGCTCGTTTGCCTTCTACCCTTTACCATGGCATGGCCGAGGCTGTCGCTTTCCGTCGGCCGCGCCGTCGCTCCGCGGTTGCCGTCGCGCTTCGTTGAGGTCACCATGTGCTCCGCACCAAGGCGAGCCATGGAAGCCAACATTGCGGCACCTTTATCTCATTTGTCTCATTTGTCTCATTCGTCGCATTCATCCCCGCTAGCACCTGACCTCATCGCTCGCTTTGCCGCCATCGTCGGAAAGGCGAACTGCATTTTCGATCCCGAGCAGCTGCGCACCTACGAGTGCGACGCGCTCACCAGCTTCCGCGCACGGCCCGGCTTGGTCGTGCTGCCCGGAAGCGCTGCGGAGGTCGTCGACGTCGTCCGGCTCGCGCGCGATGCGGGCCTGCCCATCGTTCCGCGCGGCGCGGGGACCGGCCTCTCCGGCGGTGCCCTGCCCCACCCTGCGGGCATCCTCCTCGGGCTCTCGCGCATGCGGCGCATCCTCGCGATCGACTTCGACAACCAGTGGATGCGCGTGGAGCCGGGCGTGGTCAACCTGGAGATCTCCAAGCGCCTCGCGTCCCACGGTTACTATTACGCACCCGATCCTTCGTCGCAGCAGGTCTGCACCATCGGCGGCAATGTGGCCGAGAACTCCGGTGGAGCGCACTGTTTGAAATACGGATTCACCACCAACCACGTGCTGGGCGCCAAGGTGGTCCTCGCCGATGGCAACGTGGTCGAGCTCGGGGGCCCGGTGCTCGATCCCCTCGGCTACGACCTGCGCGGCGCGCTGGTGGGCAGCGAGGGTACGCTCGGCGTGGTCGTGGAGGTGGTGCTTCGAATCCTCCGCAAACCCGAGGCGACCCGCACCTTCTTTGCCACCTTTCCCTCGACCGACGAGGCCGGAGCGGCGGTGTCGCTCATCATCGCCGCCGGGATCGTGCCCGCGGCCATCGAAATGATGGACCGGCTGGCCATCGTCGCCATCAAGGCTGCCACCGGTGTCGACTGGCCCGATGTGGGCGCCGCGCTGCTCATGGACGTCGATGGAACGATCGCCGAGGTCGAGCACACCGCGGCCGAGGCCACGCGCTTTGCCAAGCAAGCCGGCGCCTTGGAGGTTCGCCTCCCGCGCGACGCGGCCGAGCGCGAAACCATGTGGCGCGGACGAAAGAGCGCGTTCGCAGCCATGGGGCGCATCAGCCCCAATTACGTCGTGCAAGACGGCGTCATCCCCCGCTCGGAGATCGCGCCGGTGCTGCGCGAGATCGAGCGGCTCGCCAGCGACGCGGGGCTGCGCATCGCCAACGTGTTCCACGCGGGCGATGGAAACCTGCACCCGCTGGTGCTCTACGACGCGGCCGTGCCGGGCCAAGAAGAATTGGCGGAGCGCACGGCGGGTGAGATCCTCAAAGTGTGCGTGCGCACCGGCGGCTCCATCACCGGCGAGCACGGCGTGGGCGCGGACAAGGCGCCCTACATGGCCGATATGTTCTCCGACGCCGATCTGGCCACCATGAACATGGTGCGCTGCGCCTTCGATCCCGAGTCGCGCATGAACCCCGGCAAAGTCTTCCCGACCCCGCGCCTTTGCGGCGACCGGCCCGGAAAATACGTCCCCCACGCCACCGAGACGGCCGGTCTCGCGGGGCGAGGCTGATCGCGTGGCCAACGTGACCGACGCGACCAACGCCGACGCGGCGGAAGGAGCCGAAGGGACCCGCGCCACCGCCGTGGTCGCGCACCCCGCGCACGCGCGCGACGCCATCCTGGGCGTCGCCCCGCGCATGACGTATGCGCCAGAGAGCGCCGAGGCGTGCGCCGGTGTGATGGCCGAGTGCGCCCGCGAACGTCTGCGCGTGGGGTTCATCGGCGGCGGCACCGAGCTGTCGCTGGGGTACCCGCCCGAGGGCCTCGACGCCGTGATCCGCACGGGCGCCATGCGCCGCGTGCTGGAGTATGCGCCGGCCGACATGGTGATCGCCGTCGAAGCGGGCGTGACGCTCGCCGAGCTGCAAGCGGTGACCCGCGCCGAGCGGCAGATGCTCGCCCTCGATGCGCCCTTTCCGGAGCGCGCCACCCTGGGCGGATTGGTCGCGACCGGCGCCTTCGGCCCGCGACGCGCGCGTTACGGCGCCGTGCGCGACGTGATCATCGGCGTCACCTTGGTGCGCGCCGACGGCGTGGTGGCGCGCGGCGGCGGAAAGGTCGTCAAGAACGTGGCCGGCTTCGACCTCCCCAAGGTGGCGTGCGGCGCGCTGGGCACCCTGGGGCTCGTGGCCACGGCGACGTTCCGCCTTCATCCTTTGCCGGATGCCACCGCGACCGCCCTCTTCGCCGGACTGCCGCCGGACGCCATCGTCGCGCTCGTGGGGCGCATGCGCCAAGCGCAGCTCGAGCCGAGCAGCGTGGTGGCCATCGCCGAAGGCGCCGCGGGCTCTTTCGATCTGGGCGTTCGCTTCGAGGGCTTCGACCAGGGCGTCGCGCATCAAATGAAGCGCGTCGCCGAGCTGGACGCGGCGCACCCGCTCTCCGACGACGACGCCGCCTCCTTTTGGACGCGCCACGACCGCGCGCGCGACGGCGCGCTTCGGATCAAGCTCGCGGCGCTCCCCTCGCAGCTGCCCGCGGTCGCCGCGCGGGTGGCGCCGCTCATGGACGCGCTGCACGGCGGTACGTTCGCGTGGTACGCGACCTTGGGCCTCGGCTTCGTTGGGGGCACGGTGGCCGATCCCGAAGCCGCCGCCGCGGCCATGCAGCGCGCGCGCGAGGCGCTCACCGCCGAGGGGGGCTCGCTGGTGGTGATCGACGCGCCCTCGGCGGTGCGTGCCCACGTGGATCCCTGGGGGCCGAAGCCGGGCTCGTTCCCCGTCATGGCGGAGCTCAAACAGCGCTTCGACCCGGAGCGAAGGCTCAACCCGGGCCGCTTCCTCGGAGGCTTGTAGATGCCGGATCGCAAACTCATCAACGAGTGCGTCCACTGCGGGTTCTGTCTCCCCACGTGCCCGACGTACCAGTCGTGGGGCGAGGAGATGGACTCCCCGCGCGGCCGCATCTACCTCATGAAGGCGCTGGCCGAAGAGAGAGCCCCGCTGTCGTCCACGGTCGTAGGTCACTTCGACCAGTGCCTCGGGTGCATGGCGTGCGTTACCGCGTGCCCCTCGGGCGTCAAGTACGACGCCTTGATCGAGCAGACGCGCGCCGAGATCGAGCGATCGCACCCGCGCTCGCCCGGCGATCGATGGCTGCGCGCGATGATCTTCGCCCTCTTTCCCCATCCGCGAAGGCTCGCCATCGTGGTGCTCTTGCAACTCATTTACGTCAAGATGGGCCTGCGCTGGCTCGTCCACGCGCTCGGCATCCCTCGCCTGCTCCCGCCCCGGCTGCGAAACCTCGAGGCGCTGATGCCGCCGGTCTCGGCGCGTCAGTTGGTCGCCAAGCTGCCGGCCGCGTCCCCCGCCAAGGGCCCCGCGCGCGCCAAGGTGGCGCTCCTCGCGGGCTGCGTGCAGCGCGTCTATTTCCCGGCCGTCAACGAAGCGACGGTGCGCGTCCTCACGGCCGAGGGGTGCGACGTGATCGTACCGCCCGATCTCGGCTGCTGCGGCGCCCTGTCCGTGCACTCCGGCCGCGACGAGGAGGCACGCCGCTTTGCGCGCGCCGCCATCGCGGCCCTGGAGCGCACGGGGGTCTCGGTCATCGTGGTGAACGCCGCCGGCTGCGGCTCGTCGATGAAAGAGTGGGGCCGGCTCTTGGCGGGCGATCCCGAGTGGGCCGAGCGCGCCGAGGCCATGGCCGCCAAGGTCAAAGACGTGAGCGAGTGGCTCGCCGAGCTGGGACCCGTCGCGCCGCGTCACCCACTCGCGCTCAAAATCGCTTACCACGACGCCTGCCACCTGGCGCACGCGCAGCGGATTCGCGCCCAGCCGCGGGCACTCTTGCGCGCCATCCCCGGCCTGGAGCTCACGGAGATCGCCGACGCCGATCAGTGCTGCGGCAGCGCCGGAATTTACAACTTGGTGCAGCCGGAGAGCGCACGCGAAATCGGCCAGCGCAAGGTCGACAATGTCCTCGCCGCCGCGCCGGAGCTCTTGGTGAGCGCCAACCCCGGCTGCACGTTGCAAATCCGCATGCTGCTGGAGGAGCGCGGCCTAGGAGCTACGATCCGAACGGCGCACCCCATCGAGCTCCTCGATGCCTCGATCCGAGGCGGAGACTCGTCCACCACGTAAAGCGCGACGTCTGCGAAGACGTATCGGTCGCAGATGTTGTTCAAACACCTCGCCGAGCTTCGCGGCGCTTCGACGAGCTTCGCGGAGGCTCGCCGAGCTTCGCCGAGGACCACGCTCGCGGCACCTCGTCCGATCGACGCAGCTGCCATCGCGATCTATGCAAGACTCTCGGCGCATGGAACCGAAGATTCGACGCCTTGCGTCCGATGTACGTCGGAGCTCCGAGCTCGATTCGAACGGAGACAAAGAGCGTCGCGCCGGAACCTATACGGTCACGGATGGCCACCGCGCGGTGAGCCACGACACGACGCTCTCGTCGGCCATGCTCCCCGCGCTGGAGCCCGAGCCGGGCTGGCGCCTCGGGGGAGTCGACGGAAAGAGGTTCGAGCTCCTCGAGCGCTTGGGCGGCGGCGGAATGTCCGTCGTCTTCCTCGCGCGCGACGTGGTGCTCGATCGCATGGTCGCCATCAAGTTTCTCACCAACGACGCGCTCGGCAACGACGAGGGCTTCGAGCGCCTGCAGCTCGAGGCGCGCGCGTGCGCCCGGCTCAATCACGAGAACATCGTGCGCCTGTTCGACATGGGCATGGATCGAGGGCTCCCCTTTCTCGTCATGGAGCACCTCGAGGGCCGCCCCCTCGACGCCATCGTCCGCGATGACGGCGTCGACGCGCGGCGCGCCGTTCGCATCATGATCGACGTCGCGAAAGGGCTCGCGCAAGCGCACCGCGCGGGCATCCTGCACCGCGATCTCAAGCCGAGCAATGTCTTCATTGGAAAGGACGGGGTGGCGAAGATCCTCGACTTCGGCGTGGCGATGATGACCCACGGCCCCGGCGCCATGGCCAACGGCGTGTGGGGAACCCCGCGCTACATGTCCCCCGAACAATGGAGGGCCGAGGTGCAGGATTGCCGCACGGACATCTGGGCCGCCGGCGTCATGTTCTTCGAGCTCTTGACGGGCATCGCCCCCTTCGACGGCGCCAACATCTCCGAGATCCGCGGCGTGGTGATCTCCCCCGATCCCGCGCCCTCCCTGCGCGCCCTGCGGCCGGAGATGCTGGAGGAAGCCGACCATGTGGCGCAGCGGGCCATGACGAAGAGCCCCGCCGAGCGCTTCGGCACCGCCGACGAGCTGCTCGACGCGCTGGTGAAGCTGGAGGTCGCCCTCGCGCAGGCCATGCGCGTTCGCGACGAAGAGGTCGGGGGCCGCGCGCGGCCGAAGCCGGAGATGCGGCAGGTGACCGTGGTGTCGTGCACCCTCGACGGCCTCCCCGAGCTCCCCGGTGAGCCGGGCCTCGACGAGCTGGCCGCCTCGCTCGACGACTTCTTCGACATTTGCTCGACCGTCGTTCGCGAGCTCGAGGGGACGGTGCTGTCCCTCATCGGACCGCATTTTCTAGCGTGCTTCGGCTATCCCACGGCCCACGAGGACAACGCCCCCCGCGCGCTGCGCGCCGCCTCCCTCATCGTCGATGCCTTGCAGGCGGAGCGCGGCGTGCGCATCGGGATCGCCACCAGCCTCTCCATCGTGCGGCACACGGAGAGCATCACGGCGCCGGTGGCGCTCCAGGCCGACGCGCTCCACATGGCGCAGTCGCTCGAACGCCGCGCAGGGCGCAACGAGATCCTGATCGGGGAGGTCACCGAAGCGTTGGTGCGGAGCACCTTCGAGCTCGAGCCGAGCGGGGAGACGCGGACCGACGGCCGCGCGCGGCCCCAGCGCACCTACCGCGTCCTCCGGCCCAAAGCGACCCGGTTCCAGTGGGTCACCGGCACCACCTCCACCCCCCTCGTGGGGCGCGAGCACGAGCTCGAGCAGCTGCGCGAGCTCTCGGGCCGCGCGGAGGCGGGCAAAGGTCAATTCGTATGGATCGCGGGCGAAGCGGGCATCGGCAAATCGCGCATCATCGCCCAGCACCTCGAGGGGCTCGCGCCCCAATCGCGATCCATCGTGCGATGCCAGTGCTGGCCGCATTTCCAGAACAGCGCGCTCGAGCCCATCCTCGATGGCCTCTTGCGGACGATGGGCCTGCGCCGCGACGCCTCCGCCGAGGAGAAGATCCAGCTCCTCGAGCGCATCCTCGCCGAGGCCTCGCTCTCGCTGCCGGATCACGTCCCGCTGCTCGCGCGCTTCTTGGGCGTCTCGACCGCCGAGCGCGACGCGATCTCGTTCACCAGCCCCGCGCTGCTCGAGCGGCGCATGCGCAACGTGCTGGTGACCCTCCTCGAGCGCGCGTCCGCGCAAAAGCCCCTGGTCCTGGTGGTGGAGGACGCGCACTGGAGCGACACCTCGACCCTCGATCTGCTCGACGTGCTCCTCGGCCGCATGAGCGCCACCCGCACCATGGTGATCGTCACCGCCCGGCCCGAGCTCGATCCGCCGTGGCCTCGCGCATCGCACCTGCATCGCATCGCCCTCGGCAGGCTCTCGTCCGAGCAGACCAGCACCATGGTCGCGTGGGCCAGCCAAGGGCGCAGCCTGCCCACCCCCATCGTCGAACAGCTGGTGCAGCGGACCGACGGCGTGCCGCTCTTCGTCGAGGAGCTCACGCGCAGCGTGGCCGATGCCTTCCACGAGGCCGAGCAGCGCGGCGAGGTCCTCTCCCCCGATGCGTTCGCGTCCGGGACCATCCCGCGCACCCTCGAGGGCCTGCTCCGCGCTCGCCTGGGCGCCCTGCCGAGGGAGGGTCGCGACGTCGCGTGCGTCGCCGCCGTGCTGGGCCGCGACGCCACCTACGAGGTGATCCGCGCCATCTCCGAGCTGGGCGAAGAGTCGGTGCGCGTCGGTCTCATGCAGCTGGTCGAGACGGGGATCCTCCAACGGCAAGCGCAGGGCACCGTCACGTCGTACGCGTTCAAGCACGCCCTGGTCCGCGAGGCCGCGTATCAATCGCTGGTCAAAAACGAGCGCCGCAACGTTCACCTGCGCGCGGCCGACACCCTCGTCGCGCGCTTCCCCGAGATCGTCGCACGGAATCCGGAGGTGGTGGCCTCGCATTTCATGGAGGCCGGCCGCCACGAGCAGGCGGTGACCTACTTCGAAAAGGCCGGCGAGCACGCGTCCGAGCGCTTGGCCAACATCGACGCCGCCGCGCACTACGCGCACGCCATCGCGCAGCTGCGCATGCTCGCCGAGGGCGAGGCGCGCGACCGGCGCGAGCTCGGCTTGCAGCTCGCGCGCGGCATGGCGCTCATGGCGGCCAAGGGGTCCGAATCTCCGGAGGCGCAAGCGCCTTACGCGCGCGTCCGCGAGCTCGCGCCCAGGGTGCCGATGCGCGACGCCGGATCGTTTCAATCGATGTTCGGGCTCAATCAATTTTACCTGGTCGCGGGCGATATCGCCTCCGCCACCGAGGTCGCGCGCCACATCGTCGCGCTGGCCGACGAGGCCGGCAACGACGATATGGCGATGATCGCGCGCACCGCCCTCGGACCATGCCTGACGTTCTTCGGGCACTTCGTGGAGGCCCGCGACTGCCTCGCGGCGGGGCACGCCCTGTACGACCTCCGCAAGCATGGAAAGCTGGCCATGCGCCTGGGGTTCGACTCGGGCGTCTCCACGGGAATGCTCCTCTCCGAGGTGCTTTGGTACCTGGGCCACCCCGATCGCGCCCTCGAGCAGGCGCGCGCGGCGGTGACCATCGCGCGGGCGGTGGAGCACCCCTTCAGCATCGCGGGCAGTATGAGCTCCTTGGGCAATTGTTACGGCAATCGCGGAGACTACGGCGCACTGCGACGCGTGGCCGACGAGGTCCACGCCATCTCCGAGAAGCACGGGCTCGATGCGTCCCTGGCCGTGGCGAAGGTCAGCCGGGCATGGGCCCGGGTCGGCGCGGGCGACCACACCGCCATCGCGGAGCTGGAAGAGGGCGTGAGCATCTACCGCGCGGGGAGGATCCGCGTGCGCTTTGCGTATCCGCTCTCCGTGCTCGCGTGGGCCCAATGGCGCGCGGGCGAGCTCGACGACGCCCTGCGCACCCTCGACGAAATGGCGGAGTTCATCGCCTCCACCGGGGAGCGCGAGCTCGAGGCCGAGATGCTCCGCTTGCGCGGCGAGGTGCTGCTGGCGTCGGGATCCGAGCCCTCCCTCGCCGCGGACTGCTTCGAGCGCGGCCGGATCATCGCCCGCCAGCAAGGCGCGCGTGCGCTGGAGCTCCGGCTCGCCTACGGCCAGGCGCGCCTTCCGATGGATGCATCACGTCGCGACGTCGCGAAGGAGAGGCTCACCTCCGTTGTCGATTCGTTCACCGAGGGACTCGATACGCTCGACCTTCGACTGGCGCGCGAGCTCCTCGCGACGCTTTGAGCGCCCGAGGAGCTCCTCCTCGAAGCATGTCGCCCGGGCGAGTGACCATGCTCCTCCGCGCGATTCATGCAAGACTCATCGTCCGTGGTCCCCAAGCTCGATCGATCGCGCGACGTCGTCGATGACTCCACGCTCACGTCGGCCGCGCCCCCCTCGTGCGGCAAGTTGGAACCCATCCCCGGCTGGCACCTGGGCGGCGACGACGGCAGGCGGTTCGTGCTGCTCGAGCGCTTGGGCGGCGGCGGAATGTCCGTGGTGTTCCTGGCGCGCGATACCGTGCTGGATCGCAAGGTCGCCATCAAGTTCCTCATCCGCGAGATGCGCAACACCAGCGACGCGCTGGCGCGCCTGCAGCTCGAGGCGCGCGCGTGCGCCCGGCTCAATCACGAGAACATCGTGCGCCTGTTCGATATGGGCACGGACCGAGGGCTCCCCTTTCTGGTGATGGAGCACCTCGAAGGGCGGCCGCTCGACGCCATCGTGCGCGATGGAAGCATCGACGCGCGCCGGGTGGTGCGCGTGATGATCGACGTGGCGAAGGGCCTCGCCCAAGCGCACCGCGCCGGCATCCTGCACCGCGATCTCAAGCCCAGCAACGTCTTCATCACCAAGGACGGCACCGCGAAGATCCTCGACTTCGGCGTGGCCGCCATGGCGCACGATCCCGGCGCGCTCGCCGAGGAGCTCTGGGGGACCCCGCGCTACATGTCCCCCGAACAATGGCGGGGCGAAGCGCAGGACGGGCGCACCGATATCTGGGCGGCCGGCGTCATGTTCTTCGAGCTGTTGACCGGTTCATCACCGTTCGAAGGCGCGAGCCTCGCGGAGCTCCGCGAGGCCGTGGGATCGCGCGCGCCTGCGCCCTCGCTGCGCCGCGTGCGCCCCGAGCTGCCCGAGGAGGCCGAGCCCATCGCGCAGCGGGCCATGAAGAAGTGCGCGGCCGAGCGCTTCGCCAACGCCGACGAGCTGCTCGACGCGCTGGTCAAATTGGAGGTCGCCCTCGACCATGTGATGCGCACGCGCCATGACGAGGCGGAGCGCGGCGCGCGGCCCAAGCCCGAGATGCGCCAAGTCACCGTCGTGTCGTGCGCGCTCGACGACTTTCCGGCGCTCCCGGGCGAGCGGGGCCTCGACGAGCTCACCGCGTCGCTCGACGACTTCTTCGACGTTTGCACCACCATCGTGCGGGAGCTCGAGGGGACGAGCTTGTCCCTTTTGGGTCCGCGTTTTCTCGCGTGCTTCGGCTACCCCACCGCCCACGAGGACAACGCCCCCCGCGCGCTCCGCGCCGCCCTGCTCATCGTCGACGCCATGCGCACCCGGCGCGCCGTGCGCGTGGGCGTGGCCACGAGCCTCTCCATCGCCCGGCGCACCGAGCGCACCACCGCCTCCGTGGTGCTCCAGGCCGATGCGCTCGATCTCGCAACTTGGCTCGAGCGCCGCGCGGGGCGCGGCGAGATCGTGATCGGGCCCGTCACCGAGGCCCTGGTGCAGCGCACCTTCGAGCTCGAGCCCCGCGGCGAGGCCGTGCCGGACGGACGAACCCAGCCCGTGCGGTACCATCGGGTCCTCGGCCCGAAGAGCGCCCGCTTCGATTGGGTGGGCCACGTGCCGAAGGGCCCGCTGGTCGGCCGCGATCGGGAGCTCGCGCAGCTCCGGGAGCTCTCCAGCCGGGTCGAGGCGGGACAAGGGCAATTCGTTTTGATCGCGGGCGAAGCCGGGATCGGCAAATCGCGCATCCTCGCCCAGCACCTCGAAGCGCAGCACCTCGAACGAACGGCGGCCGAGGCGCCCGGCGACGATGGCCGTCCGGCCGGGGCGCCCGCTCCAGGTGTCGTACGATGCCAGTGCTGGCCGCATTTCCAGCACAGCGCGCTCGAACCCATCCTCGAGGGGCTCCTACGCACCTTGGGCGTGCGCCGCGACACGGCGACCGAAACGAAAATTGCCTTGCTCGAGGCCGCGCTCACCAGGGCCTCGCTCTCCATCGCGGACCACCTCCCGCTCCTCGCGCGCTTTTTGGGGGTGCCGACCTCGGATCGCGATGCGCCTTCGTTCGCCAGCCCCGCGCTGCTCAAACAGCGCCTGCAGGGCATGCTCGTGGCCCTCCTCGCGAACATGGCCGCCACGCAGCCCGTGGTGGTGGTGGTGGAGGACGCACACTGGAGCGACACCTCGACCCTGGAGCTCTTGGAGCTGCTCCTCCAGCGCATGCCCAAAGCGCGCCTCATGGTCATCGTCACCGCCCGGCCCGAGTTCGATCCGCCGTGGCCGCACTCGCCTCCGCTGCATCGCATCACCCTTTCGCGGCTCTCGTCCGAGCAGACCAGCGCCATGATCGCCTTCGCGAGCCAGGGCCGCAGTTTGCCCCCCGCCATCGTGGAGCAGCTGGTGCAGCGCACCGACGGCATCCCCCTCTTCGTCGAGGAGCTCACCCGCCATATCGCCACCACCTTCGACGAAGCCAAGCAGCGAGGTCGGCTCATGCCCCTCGACGCGTTCGCGTCCGGGACCATCCCCGCGACCCTCGAAGGGCTCTTGCGCGCCCGCCTGGAGGCGCTGCCGCGTGAGGGACGCGAGGTGGCCCGCGTGGCCGCGGTCCTCGGCCGGGACGCCACCTACGAGACCATGGAGAGGGTCTCGAGGCAGGGCGGCGGAGCCTTGCGCATCGGTCTCATGCAGCTGGTCGAAATGGGCATCCTGCAAAGGCAGTCGCAGGGCGCGGGCGCCGCGTACACGTTCAACCACGGGCTGCTCCGCGAGGCGGCGTATCAATCGCTCGTCAAAAACGAGCGCCGGGAGCTCCACCAGCGCGCGGCCGACACCTTGGTGGAGCACGTCCCCGACGTCGCCGGGCGAAACCCCGAAATCGTGGCCACGCACTTCATGGAGGCCGGCTCCCACGAGCAGGCCAGCGCCTACTTCGAAAAGGCCGGGGTGCACGCCGCGGCGCGTTTGGCCAACACCGACGCGGCCGCGCACTACGCGCGCGCCATCGCGCAATTGCATATGCTCCCGGAGAGCGAAGCACGGAATCGACGCGAGCTCGCGCTGCAGCTCGCGCGCGGCATGGCCCTCATCGCGGCCAAAGGGGCCGTCTCGGCGGAGGCCCACGCGCCCTATGCGCGGGTGCGGGAGCTCGCGCCCACGGCGTGGGCGGGCGACGTGAAGTCGTTCCAATCGATGTTTGGATTGAGCCAATTTTATTTGGTCTCGGGCCATATCGAGGCCGCCACCGGCATCGCGCGCGATCTGGTCACCCTGGCGGGCCAATCCGGCGACGACACCCTGTCGCTGCTCGCCCACGCCGCGCTGGGCCCGTGCCTCTCGTTTTTGGGGCGCTTCGAGGAAGCACGCGGCTGCGACGCGGCGGGCTTCGCGCTTTACGACGCCGAGAAGCATCGGAAATTGTGCATGCGCATCGGCTTCGATCCCGGCGTCGTTCTTTTGATGTTTCTCGGCGAGACGCTCTGGTTCCTCGGCAGCCCCGATCGCGCCCTGGAACGAGCGCTCGCGGCGGTGGCGCTCGCGCGCGAGGTGGAGCACCCCTTCAGCCTGCTCATCGCATTGAACCACCTGGCCAATTGCTACGGCAACCGCGGAGAGTACGAAGAGCTCCTTCGTATATCCGAAGAAGGTATTCGCATTTCGGAGAAACATGGACTCGGCATCCCGCCGCTGCTGGCGCGCGGATGGGGGCGCGTCGGTGTGGGGGAGCGCGGCGGCCTCGCGGATCTCGAGGAGAGCGTGACGGTCTACCACAAGGGCAGCGTCCGCGTGGGGTTCTCGCACATCCTCGGCACGCTCACGTGGGCCCAATGGCGCATGGGGGCCCTGGACGGCGCGCTGCGCACCTTGGACGAAATGGCCTCGTTCATCGCCGCCACCGGCGAACGCCGGATCGAAGCGGAGATGCACCGCTTGCGCGGCGAGGTCCTGGTGGCGACGGAGGCCGATCCCTCCCTCGTGCACGACGCCTTCGAGCGCGGCCTCGCCATCGCCCAAAGCCAGCACGCGCGCGCCCTGGAGCTCCGGCTCGCGCACGGCTACGCGCGCTTCTTGGCAAACCAATCGCGCCCCGCCGAGGCGAGGGACTTGCTCGCTCCCATCGCCGCCACCTTCACCGAGGGTGGCGACACCGTCGACGTGCGCCGGGCGCGCGAGCTGCTCGCGACATTGGGATCGGGCCCCGCAACTTCGAAAAAAGATCGCGTGTGACCAACATCTTCAGGCAATACGAGACGAAGACGCGCGCCGGCGTAAGGCCCGCCACGGCCAAGACCGCGCAGCTGGTCGACTTCTTGGCGGGCATTTGCTCTCCCACATCGGTCGATGGATGGACGCGGCGATTTCCCTACCACCGTAAGGTCCCGAAAACGCTCAGATCGCTCTCTGCAAACGGTTTTGGCAACCGGCATGAGGAGGACCTAACTTGGTCCTGTGAATCAGGCTCCGAAAAACATGGACCCGGCGGCCGCGGCCGAGGTGCTGCGGCAAAAACTCACGCAGCCCGACAAGCCGATGACGGTGGCGGATGCCTCGGTCGCGAGCGGCTTGGCGCTTCGCGACGCGGAGGCCGGTCTCACGTGGCTCACCCAGGAATACCGCGGGCACCTGCGCGTGACCGAGGACGGAGACCTCGTCCACGTCTTTCCCCATGGGTTCACCAAACCGTGGGAGTCGCGCGAGGCCCTCTCGCTCTTCATCGAGCGCGCCGGGCGCGCGCTCGCGGGCGCTGGCCGGTTCGTGGTGCGCGCGTGGCTGCTCATCGCCATGGCGTCGTACGCGCTTCTGTTCGTGGGGCTCATCGTCGCCCTCATGTTTGCGCGCTCCGGCTCGAGCGACAACCGGGACACGGGCTGGGGTGTGAACCTCTTTGCGGTGCTCGTTCGCGCCATGGCCGACGCGCTCTTCTGGACGTTTCACCCCTTCTCACCGGTGTACATCGCCGGCACCTACGACGCGCCGTCCTTCGCTGCCCCCGCGTCGTGGAGCCGCCATCGCGGTGAACACGATGTCCCGTTCTACGAAAAGATCAACCGCTTCGTCTTCGGACCCCCGGTGCCGGCGCCCGATCCCCACGCCATGCGCGGGCGCCTCCTCGAAGAAATTCGCGCGCAGAAGGGCCGCATCGGCCTGGCCGACGTCATGCGCGTCACCGGCCTTCCGCGCGAGCACGCCGATCCGTTGATGGCGCGGCTGATGCTCGACTACGAAGGCACCGTCGAGGTCGGCGAACAGGGCGGCATCCTGTATCGTTTCGAGGCACTGCGGCGCACGGCCGAAGGCGGTCCCGCCGCGGCCGACCAGCTTTGGGCACCTGCGCCGAGGCGCCCTCGTCCGGCGTGGGAGATGCCGAACGAGCTCCCGCCGCTCACGGGCAACTCCGAGGGCGCGAATATCGCGATCGCCGCGCTCAACGCGTTCAACCTGCTCGCCAGCAGCTGGGTGATCGCCCACGGGCTCACCCTGTCGAACATCGGCCTGGTGCTCTCGCGGCAAATGGACCCCGATCGCCTGCGGCACGTGCCGCTCGTTCTGCCGAACGATGGCCTCCCCATCGCATTCGGGCTGGTCCCGCTGATGTTCTCGCTGGTGCTCTTCGCCCTGCCGGCGGTTCGCGCATTCCTTCGCACACGAAAAGAAAAAAGCGTGGCCCGCGAGAACGCGCGCCTCGCCATCCTGCGTGAAATCCTCGCCCGAGCGCCCTCGAAGGTACCCGTACCGGACGAAGCGCTCCGCACCGCCTACCGCGTGGCCACCGGCGAAGAGCCGACCTCGCAGCAGATCACCGCACGGGTCGTGGAGCTGGGCGGCGACGTCGACGTGGGACCGCAAGGAGAGGTCCGCTATCGCTTCGCCGATCTCGAGGCCGAAGCCGAGGCGCTCGAAGAAGACCGCGCCCGCGCGAGCGAACGTGAAGCACGACTCGGCCGCGTGGTCTTCGCCAGCGACGAGTAAATCCTCGTGAAGGAGTACGCGCCGCTCCTCGCGGCGTTCATGCGCGCTCCGGCACGGCTCGAGCGCTCGGCACGTGCGACGCTTTTCGGGTGAGGCGCACTCCTGCGCCCTGACCCGTCGTGGACTCTCAAAGGCGCGAAGGGCACAGCCCCACGAGCCCCGTCCTAAGTAAAGCCCGACGCCGTCGCGCTTACGGTCCATAAAGTCCGACCTACGTCGGGCGTCATCTACGCGTGCACCGGCAAATCCCCACGAATCCCGTCCTAAGTAAAGCCCGACCCCGTCGCGCTTACGGTCCATAAAGCCCGACCTACGTCGGGCGTCATCTACGCGTGCACCGGCAAATCGTAGCGGCGGCGGATGCTGGAGCCGAGCGCGGTCACGTCGGCGCCATAGACGTGGATGGAAACGACCTTGCCGTCGGTGGAGTTGCGCACAGCATGGATGTCGCCGGGCGGAGTGAGGTAGGCCGTGGTGCCGGTGCGGCTCAGCGCACCGCCGACCGGGACGAGGTAAGATTCGCCGTCGCCATTTTTGACGAGCTCGTAGCGGATCTCTTCCTCTTGGCCGCGAAAGGTGCCGACGACGCACCATGAGACATGGTCATGAATGGGCGTTTGCTGCCCGGGGAGCCAGACCAAGGCAACCACCGAGAACGCGCCGTTCGGGTCCACGTAAAGCACGTGTTGGCGGTACTGCTGCGAATCCGCCTCCAGCTGCTTTGCGCTGAGCAGATCCGGCTGCGCCAAGAACGGCTCGAGCACCTGGGCGACCCGGCGCGCTTTTTCCGCGGCGCCGAGGGACGGCACGGAATCGACGACGCCGCGAAGCGCTCCGATGAGTCGTTGGGCGGGCGATGTGAAATCGGAAATCACGTGGCCTCCGTTGTTTCTCCTTCTGACACGGTCCCGATTTAAAATCCATTATTGCGATGCACCTTATGTCGAATCATCAAATTTCATTTGTTACGCGTACGCAACGAAAGCGTTCGAGCGCACGACGCATCGCAGTATCGTCGTCTCCACGACACCTTTTGCCGGCCATTCCAGAGTAACGAAGTTCATTTCAGAATAATGGATATGATTCCGCGGTAACGAAACATAATTTCGATATAATGAAACACGTCACTATGACGAATTCGGCCCGCCGCGCGCGCACGCAGGTCTTGCAGGGACGCGGGATCTTTCCTTTCGCGCTTTTCTCGTTTCATTTCGAGGGTGTACCAAACCGAGTACCAGGCCCGCGGAGGTGTACCGGGCGCCCGGCTCGATTGGTACACCGCACACGGCAAGGCCTCGGCGTTTTCGCGCGGAAACGACCAGAGCCCGCTTGGCATCGCGCTTGATGAGCAGCCCGCACCCATGACACATCGACTCGAGAGCCCTCGGCGGCACCTCCCAGTTCATCCCCCCACACCCATCCAGGTTTGCCAGGTCGGCCAGGTTTCGCAGCGCGCGCGCGTCTCACTGCTCGCGCTCACCGCGCTACTTGGATGTGGTTCCTCCCCGGCCCCTGCCACGGATACGAGCGCGGACGATTCGAGCATCGCCAAGGACGCTCGGGCTGCGGAGTCCGTCGTTTACCTCGCGCAGGGTGGCAGCGACCAAAACGACGGCCACTCGCCCTCGCTGCCGAAGGGCACATGGGACGCGGCGATCCGAGCGGCCGGCCCCGGCGGAACGGTGTACCTCTCGGGACGTTACTTCAATCAGCGAATCGTCATTCATGCTTCCGGCTCCGAGGGGCGCCCGGTCACGTTGAAGCCCGACCCGGCCAATCGCGGCTACGTCGACGGCGGTCAATCGAAGCCCGCGGGCACCTGGCGTGAAGACAATTTGATTCGCATTTACGGCCACGACATCGTGTGGGACGGGATCGAGATCGTCAACAGCCCTTGGAATGGGCTCGGCTTCGACGACACCGGCGCGCGGGGGGTGGTGCGCCGCACGAAGGTCCACAATATCTACATGCAACCCTTGAGCACGTCGGCCGACGATACGCTCTTCGAAGACAACGACGTCTACGACACCGAGCTCTCGAACTACGACAACACGCGCCTGGAGGGCGTATGGGGCAGCGGGATCGGCACCGGCTGGAACTGGACCGAGAAACGGCGCGTGCGCAGGTTCACCGCGAGGCGGAACAAGATCCGCGACAACTGGGGCGAGAACATCTCGGCGTTTCAGTGCGAAGGATTCACCATCGCCGATAACGACATTTCCCCGAAGACCGCCGTCGGCATTTACGCGGACAACGCGGCCAACGGCGTCATCGAGCGCAATTGGATTCACGACGGGAAGGGCCGTGCCCTCGCCTTCTCCTCCGAGCCCTACGGCTACACCACCCTCCGCGACCCGCCGCACGACATCACCTGGCGAAACAACGTCACACGCAACTGTGATTTCATCGCGTTCATCCGCGACGGCCGCAAGACGTATTACAACCTTCGTTTCATCGGCAATACGTTCTACAATACGGACTTCTACGTCGACCGGGCCGACGAGGGCGGCGCGCGCGGCAACGAGTTCGTGGACAACGTCCTCGATGGCAACTTCCATTTGGTCGACATGGCCGCCTGGTCCATCCACCACAACGCGTGGCCGAGGGGCAACGCCCAAGGGTCGAACGCGCTGACCGGCGATCCGAGGTTCGTCAATCCTGCCGCGGCCACCCCCGAAGGATTGAAGATCGCGCCCGCCTCCCCGCTCCGGCGCGCGGGCGCGGCCCGCTCGGATCTCACGACCGACTACTTTGGCGCCGCGCGCCCATCGCCTCCCAGCATCGGCGCCCACGAACCAATGTAGTTCATTGGGCTCCTGCGCGCGCGTCACCGCGGCTTGCGTGACGCGCGCGCAACCGACGGAAATTCGCGATTCTTCAGCTTATTTTGCCGTATGAAGCTCGGTAGGTGTGTACTCACTTACGCAGATGGCGCATTTGTCGCACAGCTCCGCCGTGCGCTACGACCGACTGTTCTCTTGACTGTGTACGACGCGGCCGTGGTACGTGGGCATCTTCGGAATCGTCAGAATGCAGCCGCAGCGAAGTATTCTCACTAGGAGCCTTTTCATGCGTCGAATGATTTTGACTGTCGGTGTTCTCGGTGCAGCTCTTCTCGCCGCAAGCCCCGCAAGCGCGCAAGGCAAGTTGGATCTGGGGGAGAAAGGACAGTTCATTCTGAGCGCCGATCGGCTGATGCCGTTGTTCTCTTATCAAAGCTTCAAGACGGGAGACGACAACAACTCGGACTCGACCTCGAGCTCGAACATCTCGTTCGTGACGTCCAACCTCACCCACCGCACGGTCTTCGACGTGCCGCGGCTCGCGCTCGATTATGCGGTCATCGACAGCCTCACCGTCGGCGGCTCGGTCTTCGTGGGCTTCGACGTCGGCAGCGACGTGACGCAGAAGAGGAACGGAACCAGCACCAGCACCGACGGCGCCAAGACCAACTTCTTCGGCTTCGCGCCGCGCGTGGGCTACGTCCTCAACCTGACCCACAACATCGCATTCTGGCCGCGCGGCGGTCTCTCGTACATCCGCAGGTCGACGACGATAAAGGGCCAAAACGACGCGGAGGAGACGACGTCGGCCAACCAGTTCGCGCTCGATATCGAGCCCATGTTCGTGATCTCGCCCGCGCAGCACTTCGGCATCACCATCGGCCCGAACATCGATATCCCGCTCACGGGCACCGCCAAGAACGAGCGGAAGGCGAACGGCCGAACGGACAGCAGCTCGGTCGACAGCACCCAGTTCTATTTTGGAATCAACGCCGGCCTCCTCGGCTATTTCTGATCGGACGTTCGCCCGGGAGGCGGAGGGTCTCCCGGGCAGGGGCTACGGACTTCGGATCGCCCAAAGCCCGTAGCCTCCCGGCGGTTCACCCGGCGCGGGCGAACGCCGGATCAAAGGTATTCGTCGCGCCAATCGAACATGCGGCTCGATGCAGATGCCTGCGTCCCAGCCCGGACGTGCAGCGGCCGATCGCCATGACGGAGCACCAGCTCGCGCCAAGGGCGCTTCGACGGGTTCGGCTCGATGGTTGGCTGCACCGTGGATGTCCGTGCGGATGACCGCAGGGTGCGCGTGAGCGCAGAGCTGGATCCGTACGCGGTTCACACGATCGACACGAGGAGAAACCGCGCCCGGGTCCGGTCATCGGTAGAATGAGGAATGCCCAACGACACGAGGACGTCCGCTCGCGAGGTGCTCGAAGAGGCCGCCGGGGATCCCCTCGACACAGCGCTCGCCGCGGTGCTGGCGGAGCCGACGGCGATGAGCAGCAAGGGGCACGCCTACCTCGCGCCGCGCGCGTGGGAGCGTCTTCGGGACGGGGTGCCGCACTTGCTCGGGTTCGGGGAGCAGGTGCTCGCGGCCACCGCGCGCCTCGTCGACGCGGTTCAGGGCGCGGCGGTTTCGGAGGAGGAGCGGCGGCACGTCGACGCAAGCGCGTCCGTCGTACGCCAGGTCGTTCTCACCGCAACCATCACCGCACCACCGGATCTCTGGCTCCTTTATCACGTGCTCGGGTTCTTCTCGGAGCTCGGCCTGCTCGAACGGCTCGTCGCCGGCGAAGCCCTTTACCCCGAAGCGTGCAAGGTGACGTGGGACGGACGCGCACACGCGCTGGTCCCAGAGGAGCTCGACACGGACTTGCACTTTCTCCTCTCGCGCGGGTTCGTCGAGCCTTACGAGGACGGCTTTCGCATCGCAGGGCACCCGCGCGTGCGCGCCGTCTTCACGCGCACCGCGAAGAGGACGGCCCAGATGCCGCCCAGCCCAGCCCCGCTCTGGCGCCGCGCGTTCGCCGGCGAGGCGCTCGAGCCGCTCGAGGTGGCCGTGCTGCGCGAGGTGGGCGCGGCGATCCCGGAGCGACGGGATCCGGCGCAGAACCACTGGATCCCCACCTACGAGGAGATGGATCTCGGACGGCGGCTCCTGCCCATCGTGCTCGGCCTTCGCGCGAGCCACCGCGCCGCCGAGCTCACGGCCGGCGCCGCGATCGATCCCTCCGCGTGGGATCCGCGACGAACGTCGTGCGCCGGCGCCGCGTTCTCCGTGCTGACGGCCGCCGGGTGGCTCGTGCGCGAGGGCGACCGCTACCGGGTCACCGTCACCGGCGCGCGTGGGTTCGCGCGCGGCCCTGGCCCCTTCGGCATCATCGAGGCGTATCACCCGTACATGGAGCGCGGGTGCGAGATTCTTCTCCACGGCCGCGGCGAGGTTTGGGTACAGCGGGGCGAGAACGTCGGCGCGAGCCAAGACGCGAACCGCGCGACGTTCGAGCAAGCCAACGACGCGCTCGATCGCTTCGCGCGCGACAACGGGTTCTCCTACCGCGTCTTCATCGAGCACGCGATCGGCCGTGGCGAGGCCACGCGCCAGCGCTTTGCGCGCTCCGGCGATGCGCTCACGTACGTGGGCGCCGATCTGGAAGACGCGGCCATCGACGCGGCCGTGGCGGAGCAGGCACGGGGCGCGCTTCCGGCGCGCATGCTCTTCGTGCGCAACGCGGACATCGGCAAACCCGAGGTCCTCTTGGCGGTCCTGCGCGAAAAGGGCATCGACCCGCGCGGCGCCGCCATGCTCGTGGGCAATGGCTTCCACGAGGTGCGCGGGCAGACCGACCTCGGCATGGTCGAGGTCTTCCGCGGCTACGAGCGCGCCGGCATCCTCCTTCTCTTCACCGAGGAGAACGCGCTCAGCATCGACGATCTGCGCGCCACCGCGTGGAACACGTACCACGCGGGCTTCAAGTACGTTCACGAGAAGAGCGGCCAGGGGCTGCGGCCCGCCGAGCCGAACCCCCGTCCCGCGCGGCTGGGCCGCCCGCTCCGAGCCGCCTGGAGCGAATGCGCCCGCCGCGCAGGTTACGTGCGAGCCGACGCTTACTGCACGCGAACCCGCACCGTGTATCCATCCACGCCGAAGGGCGGTTACAACCCGTCCATCAGCACGAACCACTTCTTCGTTCCCGAGGCTCTTGCGCGCGAGCTCGGGTTGCTCTGAACCTCAGGGTATCCGAAGACCGATGTTGTAGGTCGACGTGTAGTTGCCCTGGCTATCGGCGACGAGCGTGAGCAAGGTGCGCGAGCTATACGCGCTGTCGCCCGAGTTGCGCACCCGGCGGTAGCGCGTGTCGCGCGCGGGGTTCTTGTAGTCCTGCCGCGCGTAAACGCGATCCCCGAGCGCATCGGTAAAGTAAAGCTGCGTAATGAACGTGAAGGTGGGGCGCCCCGTCGAACCGAAGATGCGGGCCTCCACGTGGATGTGGGCCGTGCGGCCCGGATACCACCCGGGGAAGATGGTGACGAACTGCACGCTGCCGTTCGCGTCGGTCTTCTGGTAGCCGCGGAGGAACTTCTTTCCGCGATTATCGAAGAGCGGCGGCTGGTTGACGATATCCAGCACATCCGAGTACTCGCCGATGGCGTCGGCTTGCCAGATGTCGAGTTGAACGTTGGGAACGGCTTGGCAGACGCCATTCCTCACGGCACCCGTGTTGAGCGTGAGCGCGAGGCGCGCGCCATCGTGCACCTGTCCGGTGACCGGATCCTGGCGAATATCGGATCGATTCAACCTCTCGTCCACGAAGTACGGCCCCTGCATGATGGCGGGCGTCAACGTGCAATCCGGGACGAGAAGTCCCGATTCCTCTTCGAGAGCTTCGGCGCTCTGCTCTGGATTCTGCTCGGCGGCTTCCTCCGCGCCCGCCGCGGTCGCGCAACCCGTGGCTACGAGGGCGCCCGCACCACCGAGCAGGGCGAGGGTCGTGCGCCGACCAATCAGCTCTTCGTCGGCTCGTTCTTTCGAAACGTCTTCCTGCGAGAGTTGCTTCTTCATTTGTATCGCTCCCTTTCCTGGTCCGTCGGGACGACGCAGTGAACGACAGCCATGCGCGCGGGACAATACCTATCAATTTCATTATATTGTATAATGGGATCATATATTGTATTGGTTCAGGCGGCACATAATCACGCCTGTATCCACAAGGATCTTCGGATCGGACCTCTCGGATGGCAATCCCGATAGTCGCAATTCGACATCCGCGCCAAACGATGCTCGGCATTGGAGCTCGGCCGTGCAAACCCGACAACGGCGTGCGCACCAAAGGCTTCGACGCAGCGCGCGTCGTCATCGCGCGAATCGGCGTGACCCACGTTCGCCCGCGCGCGCGTGGCTCTTTTTCCGACCTCTCGCCGGATGCCTCGCGCGCTGCGTCGTCGCCGCCCAGGGCGGTGGGCGCTTTCGTCCAGCGAGGCCCCCACGCCGCCGCGGAACGCACAAAAGAAAAAAGGCACCACGCAAGGCCCGGGGGGGGAGAGCCGTCTACGTGATGCCGACCAACGTATTAGCGAGCCTCGTGCCAAAGACACGATACCGTTTTCCTCGGGGAATTCCGATTGCGCTCGCTTCCAAGTCTTTCAGAGATGCGATCGTGCATTCCAACTTTGCGAGGCACGCGCGGCCAATTGGTCGCATTCGACCGGTCCACCGCGCGCGCTGTTCGTGAGATGGACCTACCTGACGACGTTCCAGATCACCGTGTCGGTGTACGTCGCTCCGGCGCGGGTCCCCGAGATCGTCACCGTGTTGGCACCCGGTGCCAACGTAACGTCCGGCCAGGTGTAGGCGTGATGGTTCGATACCACTGCGCCGCCCACCGGGGTGCCATTCACCGTGAGCCTGGCGCTGTCCACCGTGCCGTACGCTTTAATCGTGGTGGTGGGGCTGGTGCGCTCGGTCCAGCGGCGGCTGGTGATGTAGACGAAGGGGACATCCGTCCAATTGGCTTTGTACCAATAGAAGGCATCTTTGCGGGTGATCCGGTCATAGGTGACCAGCCCCTTGTCGTTGCGGCCGTACGTGTCTCCCTCGCTGCGCTGGTCGGCGGCGAAGTCGAACATATTCCAGACGAACGTACCCCAGAGGTACGGGCGCGCCGCCATCTGCGCCCAGTGCGATTCATGGTACAGCGCTTGGTATTCCTCCGGGTGCCAATCGGAGTCGGGCGTCGGTTTGGGCGGATTCTCCGCGTGCTGGCGGGTGCTCGCCCCCGCACCGTATTCGCTGATGGAAATGGCGCGGGCCGGCTGAGCGCGGTGCAGGTTGTCGGCCCAAGGACCGAAATCGGACGAGGCGCCCGAGTACCAGCCGAAGTATTTGTTGAAGCCCGCCGTTTCGGAGTGCGTGATCAGAGCGCTGCCGGTACCGCCGTTGTGCGCATACACGGATAGGCGGTCGGGATCTTCACTATCGACCGCGCGGGCGAGGGACTCCAAGAGCGAATTCGTCCCCGAATCGTCGACCCGCTGCTCGTTGCCAATGCCCCAAAAGACGATCGAGGGGTGATTGTAGTCCTGTCGAATCATTTCGCGCAGCTGCTGCTCGGCGTTGGCACGAAACTCGGCGCTGGCCGTGATGGCGTCGACCAGCGGGATCTCCGCCCACACCACGAACCCGTGCCGGTCCGCGAGATCGTAGACGGCTTGGTCCTGCTGATAATGCGCGGTGCGAAGCGCGTTCACCCCCATTTCGGCCATCAAATCGAAATCGCGCGCGTGCTCCGCCTGGCCAATCGCCCAGCCCTTGTCCAGGCGGTCTTGGTGCCGGTTCACGCCGTGGAGCGGGAGGCGGCTCCCATTGAGCACGAAGCCCGCGTTGGGATCGAGCCGAAACGAGCGCAAGCCCAGGGGCTCAGTGACGCTATCGGCTATGACACCGGTATCATCGTCCACGATTTCCACGCTGGCGCGGTATTGGTACGGATCGGCGGCACCGTTCCAGAGGTGGGGGTTGGCGAGGGTGATGGTTTGGGTCGACGCATCGCCGGTCTTGCTGGCGAGGGTCCGGGGGGCGGAGAGGGTATCCGCGACAACCGCGCCGGTTGGGTCGGCGACGACCACGCGGCTGCGAAACCGGCGGGTGCGGGCGCTGTTGTTCCAGGTCTTCGTCGTGACATCCACGGTGGCGGAGGCGGCGCTTACCTGGCGTTGACGCAGGTACACTCCGGGGCCGGCCAAATCGAGCATGCGGATGGAGAGCTCGTCCGTCACATGAAGGCTCACATTGCGGTAAATGCCGCCGAAGAACGTAAAGTCGGCGGTGAGCGGTGGGATATTCGCATTTCGCGCGTTGTCGACTTTTACGGCAATCACATTGTCGGCGCCCAGCTTCAGCAGCGATGTCACGTCGAAGCGGAAACGGGCGAATCCACCTTTGTGCTGGCCCACGTACGTGCCATTGACCCAAACGTCGGCCACCGTGCTCGCGCCGTCGAACTGGATCCATACCTTCTTTCCAGCGAACCCGGCCGGTGCCACGTAATGACGCCGGTACCAGCCTATCCCTCGGTAGTAATCGTTGCCGCCATCTTGGCCATCGCGAGCGTTCCACGTGTGCGGGATGCTCACCGCGGACCACGTGGAGTCGTCGAACGCGGGCAGCTGCGCCTGGGCCGCGTCGCTGCGAAGAAAACGCCAGCCCGCGCCGAGGTCGACCTGCTGGCGCACCGCGGGCGGGGTGTACGTGAGCGGCGATGTTCCGGCGCCCACCGCGCCTGGCGAGGCAACATCGTTGGGCCCCTCCGCCGAGCAGCTCGCGAGCAGGAGTCCCGAGAGGACCATATGCTTCCAGCCATGACTCGTCATCGTTCGAACCTCCTCGAATGAGGCGCGGAGACTACCGCGTCACGGTGCGCGCGGACACCGCCGTTGGCGTCGGCACGTGCGCCCGTTGGTGTCTCACGGTGCGCGGCCGTTGGTCCCTCACGGTGCGGAGCCGTTGCCGTCGTGCGTCGGATTGGCGCGGTGGGCCATGGCCCGACGCGGCCGGGGCGCAAACGACGTCGCGCTTTCGTTTCGATGCGCGCGGCAGACGTTGTATAGGCCATTGTCACGAAGATGAGCGTCGTGAGCAGCCCTTCCTCGATGGCGCGCCGGGTTCGGCCGGCGTCCGTATTTGCGGCGTTCGCCGCGCTCGCTGCGCTCGGCGTGGCTTCGTGCGGCTCGCGCGGTTCGCCTCCGGCCCCGCAGACGGCGGCGGGCGCCCGCGCACCTTCGGGCGATCCCGAGGTCCCCGCGTTTCGGCTTCCGGACGCGGTGCGGCCTGCGCGCTACGATCTGGAGCTCGCGCTCGACCCCTCCAGAGACACGTTCACGGGCAAGGTCGGCATCGACCTGGTCGTGCAAAAAGCGACCAAGGTGGTGTGGCTCCACGCGGTGGACCTCCCGATCCGAGAGGCGCACGTCCTCGCGTCGGGGCAGACGCTCGAAGCGCGCATCGTGCCCGCCCGCGAGCGGGATCTGGTGGGCTTCGTCTTCGATCGGCCGCTCGAAAAAGGAACGGCGCGCCTCCTCGTGACGTACCAGGGCACGTTCGACAAAGAGCGCAGCCAAGGTCTCTATCGGGTGAGCGAAGGCCCGACCCCCGACGACTGGTACGCCTACACCTTCTTCGAGGCGATGGACGCGCGCCGCGCGTTCCCCTGCTTCGACGAGCCCGCGTACAAAGTCCCGTGGAAGATCACGCTGCACGTCAAGAAGGATCACGTCGCGCTGGCCAACGCCAAAATCGAAACGGAGAAGCTCGAGCCCGACGGCACCAAGACGGTGGTCTTCGAGGAGAGCAAGCCGCTGCCCAGCTACTTGGTGGCGCTGGTGGTCGGTCCCTTCGATCTGGTGAATGCGCCGCCCGCCGGGCACCATGGCACACCGCTGCGCTTCGTGGTGCCCCGAGGGCGCGGCGGCGAGACGCGCTACGCGGTGGAGGCCACGCCGCGCATCGTGGGGTTGCTCGAAGACTATTTCGATATGCCGTACCCCTACGGAAAGCTCGACGTGGCGGTGGTGCCGCGCTTCTGGGGTACGATGGAGCACCCGGGCCTGGTCGCCTTGGGGCAGCCGCTCACCTTGATCCGCCCGGACGAGGAGACGCCGGCGCGCAAAATGGCGTATGCGGGCATCGCCATCCACGAGCTCGGACACTACTGGTTCGGCGACTACGTCACCATGGCGTGGTGGGACGATGTTTGGCTGAACGAAGGCTTCGGCCAATGGCTCGATCTGAAGATCACCGACCAATTCGAGCCCGCGTGGCAGATCGACCGGCAGCGGATCGAGCGAAGGTCGTTCGCCATGAACGCCGATTCGCTGGCCAGCGCGCGGAGGGTGCGCCAGCCGGTGGAGTCCAAAGACGATATCGCCGGTGGGCTCGACAACGCGATCATCTATTCGAAGGGCGCGCTGGTCATCGGCATGGTCGAGAGCTTCGTGGGCAAGGAGAAGTTCCGAAAGGCGATCCTTCGCTACATGAAGGACAACGCCTGGAAGAGCGCGCGTTCCCGAGATTTCATCGCCACCGTCGACGCGGAGCTGGGGCCCGAGCTGGGCTCCGCGCTCGAGACGTTCATCGATCAGCCGGGGGTGCCGCTAGTGCGCGCCGAGCCGGTGTGCGCCAAGGGCGCTCCTCCGAAGTTTGCGATTTCGCAAGAGCGATTCACCCCCATCGGCTCGGATGCTTCGGGCGGCGCGTGGCAAATCCCCATTTGCGTGAAATACGGTTCGCCCGCGGGCGCCGGGGCGAAGTGCGCCCTGCTGAAGGAGGCCTCGGAGACCCTCACGCTCGACCTGCCCGCCGGAGCGTGCCCCGATTGGGTGATGCCCAACGCCAACGCGTCGGGCTATTATCGCTCGTCGTACTCCGCGGGCGCGCTGAAGACGCTGTTCACCAAGGCGTGGCCGTCCCTCACCGCGGGCGAACGCATCGTGCTCCTCTCGGACATGGCGGCGCTCACCGACAGCGGCGCCGTGCCCCTGGGCGATGCGCTGGGCATGCTCCCGACGGTGCTCAAGGACGGAAGCACGTACGTGTACCGCGGCTCGTTCGAGACCGTTCGAAAGGTTCGAAGGGAGCTCTTGACGAAGGAGCTGGCCGCACAGTACGATAAGCTCGTCCGGGCCCTGTACGGCGAGCGGGTGCGGGCGTTGGGCTGGAGGTCCAAGCCAAACGAGGACACGCCCGCGCGCGAGCTCCGCAAGCAGCTCCTCCACATGGTCGGGTGGCGCGCGAACGATCCTGCCCTTCAGCGGGAAGCGCGCGAGCTCGCCGTCAAGTGGCTCGCCAACCGCAAAGCCATCGATCCGGATCTGGTCCCCGTCACCTTGGCCATCGCGGCGCGCGGCGAGGACGAGGGCGCGGCGGAGCTCTGGGATCGCCTGCGAAAGGCGGCCGCGGAGGCGCAGGATCGGCGCGAGCGCAAAGAGATCCTGACCGCGCTCGGCGCCTTTTCGTCGCCGCCTTTGGTGGAGCGGGCGCTCGCGTTGGTCCTCGATCCGAGCCTCGATCGACGGGAGACCATCGGCATCCTCCAGTCCGCGCTGGCCGAGCCCGCGGCGCGCGATCGCGCCTACGCGTTCGTCAAAGAGCACTTCGATGCGCTCATCCGAGGCATGCGCCCCGACGAGGCGACGGGCCTCTTGATGGTCACCAACGAGCATTTCTGCGAGGCATCGCACCGCGCCGACGCGACCGCGTTCTTCACGGAGCGCGTGAAGAAGATGTACGGCGGCGCGCAACGCCTGCGGGAGCTGCTCGAGCGCGAGGCGCTCTGCATCGCCCAGCACGAGGCGCGAAAGGACAGCGTCGAGCGCGCCCTTCGACGCTCGAAGTCACCGTGATCCACGCTTGGGGCGCCGCACCATCCGCACCTTGCCGCTCTTGCCCCCGCCGCAATAAAAGCGATCGCGCCCGTCGGACTCGAGGCCGGAGACCATCGAGCCGGGCGGCATCACGATGCGCTCCTGCACCTCCCCCGTTTGCGCGTCGATGCGGCGAAGGTCGCTCTCGTCGCCTTCCCAGGTGGCGTGCCAAAGCTCGCCCTCGAGCCACGTTACGCCGGTGACGAAGCGGTTGGACTCGATGGTGCGCAGGATCTTGCCCGTCTCGGGATCGATGCAGTGGATCTTTCGGTCGCGGTATTGGCCGACCCAGAGCATCCCTTCGGCCCACGTCAAACCGGAGTCGCGCCCCTGGCCGGGCGCTGGGATGGTGCCGAGCACGTGCCCCGTCCGAGGATCGATCTTCTGAATGCGGTCGTCGGCCAGCTGAAAGAGGTGCTGGCCGTCGAAGGCGGTGCCGGCGTCACAGGGGACGTCGAGGGATCGGGTCGGCGCTCCGCTCTTGGGGTCGAAGGCTTGGAGCTTGGCGCCGGCGGCGAACCAGACCTGCTCCCCGTCGAAGGTGACGCCGTTCACCATTTCGGCTTCGGGAAATGGACCGTATTCGCGTTCGATGGCAGCGTTGGATTCAATCATGTGCAAAGCTTAATCGACGGGCAGAGGGGCCGGGAGTAACAAGGCCGTCGTGAATCCGGTGATGGGCGGGGCGAGCCAGCGGCGGGCGCGGGCTCGGCCGAAAGAGCGCACCTTTTCGCGGAGCTCGAGGGAGAAGAGCGCGCGCTGCACCGTCCTCTGGCTGGCGCCGAGGGCGCGGGCGATGGCGGAGCTGGACCAGGATTGCCCGTCGGCCAGCAAGGCGAGCACGTCCGCGTGCTCGTCCTCCACGGGCCGTAAAAGAACGACGACCTTCGTGGCGCGGCGCGGGCGGAGCACGAAGCCGCGCGGGGTGGCCTCGAGCTCGGCCAGCGCGCGAAGGCTCCGGCGCAGCCGGCCCATCTCCACCCGCAAGCGCGCGCGGTGCGAGTCGTTGAAGCGGACCGCGCCGAAGGCCCGCGCGATCAAGGTGTCGCGCGGCGCATCGTCGGGCCATGCTTCGGCCAAGGTGCGCACCAAGGCGAACAAAACGGGCCGGCGCGCCAGCGGAACGCTGCGCTCGGCCTCCTGCACCATGTGCCGGCAGGCGTCCACCACGAAGGCGCTCGATGCGAGCAGCGCCTCGACGTCGTGCAGAAGGAGCACGCTCTCCTCGCCCCGCGCCACCCGGCGCGCGGCCGGCTTTTCGAGGGCCCGCCGCGCCGTCTCCACCTCCGCCAGCAGCGAGGGAATGCGCGCGCGCAGCGCCGCCTTTTCGGCGCGAGCGAGCGCGGCGCGCGCAGGGCGCGTGCGCAAGGTTCGCACGGAGATGTCGACGCTCAAGAGCTCGGCCACGGCCGCCAGCATGGGCGGAGCGTCGCGCAGATCGAGGTGACCTACGGCCTGCTCGGCGTCGGCCAGGCGGCCGATGAGCAGGAGCCTTCGGATCGACACCAGGCGGGCATGGAGGACATTGGCGCGGTCGCCGTGCGCTTCGAGCACGTCGGCGGCCGCGGCGAGCGCCTTTTCGGAGCCGCTCAGATCGCGCGCGGCCAAGGCAATCTCCGCCTCGGCGATGGCGCAGCGCGCCCGCGCCACCGGCTCCTTGGCGCCGAACGCGCGCGACGCCCTTCGCAAGAGGACCTTGGCCCGGTCGAACTCGCCGAGCTGCGCCATGGCAATCCCCCGCAGCGCGAGCGCGGGCGCGTCGTCGCGAAGCGATACGCGCTTCAGCGCCGAGAGCGCGTCGCCTTGGGCGAGGGAGCGCGCCGCGGCGTTGATCAGGGAGTCCATGTGGGCGGTTTTGCCGCCGATCGCGGGCGATGTCCATCGCTTCCGAGCGGGGTGGCGCGGGAGCCCAGGAAATCCCGCCACCCTTGTCACTCCCGCGCCGGGGGGCCGCGCGCTACCTGTTTCGCATGATGAAGAACAAACGGATCGTCTCGCGGGCCGAGTGGCTCGAGCAGCGCAAACGGCTCCTCGACCAAGAGAAAGAGTTCACACGCCTCGGCGATCGGCTGAGCGCCGAGCGGCAAAAGATGCCGTGGGTGCGGGTCGAGGAGCCCTACGTCTTCGAGGGGCCGAACGGCCGAGAGACGTTGGCCGATCTCTTTCGAGGGCGGAGCCAGCTGGTCGTCTACCACATCATGTTCGCGCCGGAGTCGCAAGCGGCGTGCAAAAACTGCTCGTATTGGGCCGACAACTTCAATGGCATCGTCGCGCATTTGAACCAGCGCGACGTGACCTTTACGGCCATCTCGCGCGCGCCGCTCGCCAAGCTGCGGGCGTTCGCCGAGCGTATGGGCTGGAGCTTCGATTGGGTGTCCTCCGGGCAGGGCCGCTTCAATTACGACTACGGCGTGTCGTTCTCGTCCGACGATCTGGGCACGGGGTCCATCCAGTACAATTATGGCACGTTCGACGCACACGGTCCCGATATGCCGGGGATCAGCGTCTTTGCCAAAGACGGCGACTCCGTATTCCACACCTATTCGTGTTACGCGCGGGGCATCGAAATGATGAATACCGCCTACCACTACCTGGACTTGGTGCCCAAAGGACGCGACGAAACGTCGAACGGGCCGATGAGCTGGGTGAAGCTGCGGGATCAATATGCCGTCGGATAATGGGTGCCCGGCGTGCACGGGGGCTGACACACCGGCGCGCGACGCGCGAAACGCGGCGAGCGACGCGCGCCACGGGCAAGGCGCGGCGAGCAACGCGGGCGACGGCCGGGACGCGGCGAGCGACGGCCGGGACGCGGCGAGCGACGCGGGCGACGGCCGGCACGCGGCGAGCGACGCGGGCGACGGCCGAAACGCCGCGAGCGACGCGGGCGACGGCCGAAACGCCGCGAGCAACGCGGGCGACGGCCGAAACGCGGCGAGCGACGCGCGCCATGGGCAAGGCGCGGCGCGCAAAGGGACGCACGCGATGGCCGGCTCGGGGGTCGGATTCGTGCTCGGCCTCGCGGCGACCTTGATGCCGAAATGCCCCTTGTGCGTCGCCGCGTACCTGTCGCTCATCGGGCTGGGCACGGCGACCGCAGGCATGGTGGCCCCGCTGCTCTTTCCGCTCGGCGTGGGCCTCGCGCTGGTATCGCTCGCCGCGATGGCGTATCTCGCACGAAGGGTGCGCGTTCGCCCGCGTTGATTTAGCATGCGCCCATGGGCGCATTCAATTCGGTCGAATCACAGGACGGGACCGTCGTCGGCTTCGAGACGCTTGGCCAAGGCCCGCCGATGGTGCTGGTGCACGGGACGACCGCGGATCGAAGCCGCTGGCTCCCGATTCGCGCGCGGCTCGCGGAGCGGTTCACGGTTCATGCCGTGGATCGCCGGGGGCGAGGTCTGAGCACCAAAGAGGGCGGCGCATACCATATCGACCGCGAGGCGGAGGACATCGCCGCCATCGTGAACGCCGTCGGCCCCAACGTGTACCTCGTTGGACATTCCTATGGCGCCCTGTGCTCCCTCGGCGCCGCCTTGCTCACGGACTCCATTCGGGCCATCGTCCTTTACGAGCCGCCCGCATCGACCCCCGGCCATGCGGTCACCCCGCCGGAGATCTTGGAGCGCCTTCGCTCCGTGAGCGCCACGGGCGATCCCGAGGGGCTCCTGGAGACGTTCTTTCGCGAGGTCATCCACTCGTCCCCGGCCGATCTCGCCGCCATGAAGCGCACGCCCATCTGGCAAGCGCGCCTCGCCGCCGCGCACACGCTCGTCCGCGAGCTGGACTCCGTGGAGCGCTTCGCCATCACGGACCGCCTCTCCAGGATCGCCGTGCCCGTGCGCATCCTCCTGGGAACGGTGAGCCCGCCGTATTTCCGGCCCGCCGCCGAGGCCGTGGCCAAACGAATCCCGGACGCGGAGGTCATTCCACTGCACGGGCAGAGCCATATGGCCATCGACACCGATCCCGATCAAGTGGTGTCCGCTATCTTCACCTTCGCGGAGCGGCACGCCTAGGGCCGAGTTGATCCTCGACGACGAAATCGACGCATTGTACGCGGTCGCCCCGGCCGAATTTCTCGAGGCCCGCAAGGCGCTCGCCGTGCGCGCGAAGAAGGCCGGCGACAAAGACGGCGCGGCGCTCGTCGCCAAGATCCCCAAGCCGACCCCCGCCGCGTGGGCCGTCAATCAGCTGCACCGAACGGCGAAGCGCGAGCTCGACGCGCTGCTCGCCATCGGCGCGACCTTGCGCGATGCGCACCGCAAAGGACCGGGCGGGGTGCGCGATTTGTTCGCGGCGCAGCAAGCGCAGCGCGCGGCCATCGATGCGATGACCCGCACCGCGCGGGGGCTCCTGGAGAGAGCCGGGGTGCCGGCCTCCGAAACGACGCTGGCGCGCGTCGGCGACACGCTCACGTCCATCTCGACCTTGAATCGCTGGGACGGCGCGGTGCCGGGGCGCCTCTCACGCGAGCTTCCGCCACCCGGCTTCGATGCGTTGCTGGAGGTGCTCGGCGAGGCCGGGCCCCCGGCGCCGGCCCGTCCGCTCCGAGCCGTCAAGGCGCCCCCCGAAAAAGCGCCCGAGGCGAAGGCCCCCGCCCCTCCGCCAAAGCGCAGCGAGGAGGCGCTCGAAGAACGGCGCAAGGCCGCAGCCGACGCTCGCCGCGAGGCGGAGGCCCGCGTCACCGAAGCGCAACGAGACGCCGAGCGCGCCGAGGCGCGGGTGCGCGCGACGCACCGCGCGGCCGACGAATCGGGGCAAAAAGCAAAAGACGCCGAGACGCGCGCGCGAAGGCTGGCGGAGGTCGCCAAGGCGGCCGAAACCGCCCTTGCGCGGGCGAAACACGAGGCGAGCGAGGCGGCAAAGGACGCCAGCGCGGCCATCGATCGCGCGGAGAGCGCCCGCACCTCCGCCGACGAAGCCCGCCGCGCAAACGACGCGGCAGCCGCCAACTTGAGCGAGGCCAAAGACCGACTCGAGGCCGCGCGCCGCGCCGAAGCAGCCATCGTCAAACGCGCGCCACGCTAGCGCGCCCCCACGGTTCGCGGCGCGGATTCCGCGGGTGCGACGCCCCACCGGTTACTCCATCCGCCGCCGCGGCATGACCTGCACGCGCACGAGCGCGCGCAGGTCCGACTCCGAAAACCGCGGTCCGGCCGTCTTCCGTCAGGGCGCCCGCACCACGATCCGGTCCGTGTTCCACCCCGTCACGCTCACCACCGGCGCCGCGCCCTTCAAATCGCCGGCGTCGTAGACGGCGTGGAGCACCTGCGACTCCCCGGGCCACAACGTAATGTCGTTATCGTCCCAGAGCGCATTTTGCACCTGATTGTCGCCCGGAAGCTCCGCGCCGCCCGGCGTTCCCCGGCGCACGTCCGCGCGCAGAAAGAAGCCGACCACCGGCTTGCTCGACGTATTCGTCACGGTCACCGAGGTCACGGTGTTCGCGCCATTGGGCCCGTGCCCGCGCCGCGTATCGGCCACCACGCTCAACGCCGACTTTGGCAGGCCCTTCAAATCCTGCAAATTCCCATATTGCGAAAGGGTCGCCTGCGGCTTGCCGAGGCTCTTCTCCCAATCCACCACGTCCTCTTGCGTCGAGCGCCAATAGACATTTCGGTCCACGACCTTCCCGCCCTGGCGCAGCAACAGCTGCACGAAGAAGACACGCGCGGGCGCCGGCGGCGTGGTGGCCGCTGGGACCTTCAAGGTGAGCACTTTGTTCTTCACCTGCTGGCTGTCCAGCGCGATCCCGCGCGCCGTTTGATCGTCCAGCACGTTCCCATCGCGATCGTACACCCGCGCTTGCACCGACAGATCCCGCTCGATCCGCGCGCCGAGGTTGGCCACGGTCACCGTGTTTTTGTCGTACGCGTACAGCGCGTGCAGCGGGCGATTGGCTTCCTTTGCGCCGAAATAGCTGCCCGGCTGATCGCCATCGTAGTTGTAGAGCGACCAGAGCAACGTCGGCCAGCCCTTGTTCAATTGCCAATAGATGACGCCCGTCGAAGGGTTGTTCGGATCGGTGGAGTGCTCGATGAACGACTCGAACTCCGCGCGCACGTTCTCGTAGTTGGCGACGTGCGCCTCTTTGACGTACGACTCCAAGTCCGACCATTGGCCGTAGCGGGCGGCGAGCGCCTTGTCGAAGACGAACAAGGTGCCGAACTGGTAACCCCAGTACCCGGGCTCGAAGTTGGCGTGGTACTGATTGTAGTCTGGCTGCCGCCATAGCTTGTCCTGCTCGTTCTGCGAGAGGAACCGCCGGATGGAGTCCAAGGTCGGCACCGTGTGCCCCGCGCTCTGCTCGCTCCCGAAGCCCCACGAACCGCCCGCGTTGGTGCGGCTCGGATCCCCCGGACTGAAGTGCGTCGTATCGTACCAGTAGCTGGGGGGCACCCAATCGTAGGGGCCCTCTTTTTCGCCCGACGGGCCCAGGGTCGGGGTGCTCTTGTATTCGGCCGACGCCACGATGGGGACATCGAAGTCCGCCTCGGCAAAGCCGCGCAGCGACTCGGCCTCCTGCCGCGGAATGGGCTCGTTGTCGCTCCAGCCGTAGTTGATGACGCTGGGGTGGTTTCGTTCGAGCTGCCCGATGCTGTACGACGAGTCGTGAATGACGCGGTAATCGCGCTCGGTCACCCCTGCCCCGTCGGCGGGCAGCTCCCATCGGTTGCAGCAGGTGAAGCCGCCGATGATCGGAATGCCGGCCCGGTCGAATTGATCGTAAAAGTCGCGCGGCATATCGTGGCCCTCGAGCCGGATGCCGCTCAAGCCGAGGTTCTTGATCAACGTGATCTGGCGGGCGATATCGGCCTTGGAGTAGCGCAAGAGCAGATCCGGCGCATAGCCGGCGCCGCGGAAGACGAACTCTTTGCCGTTGATGCCGAAGATGCGCGCGCCCTGCGGCGCCTGGGGCGATGCGCCGATGAGCCGCGAGTTGACGGTGCGGATGCCGAAGGTGTCGCGGGTGCGGCTCACCGGCTCTCCATCGTGAAAGACCGCCGTGCGCAACGTGTAGAGCGGCTGATCGCCCAGCAAATACGGCCACCAGGCGCGCGGCCGCGCGATGTTCAAGCCCGGGTAATGGTCCGGCGTAAAGGACACGGTCTTGGTCGAGCGCGCCGGCACGGTGACCTTCTGCCGCACCAGGATCGGAGCCCCGCCGCCCGAGGGTGCGATCACCGCGGCGCCCACCACGGCTTCTTGCTCGCGGTGGGAGTCGTTGGTGACATCGACCTTCACCGTCAACGCGGAGCTGCTCAGATCCGGTGCGTTGTGCTGCACCACGTGGGCGTTGGTGCCCGAGAGCTTGGAGGTGACCTGGAGCTGGATGGGGAACTGAATACCCGTTTGATTGTCGGGCGGGATCTGCGTCCAGTCCACGTTGTCGAGCGTGAACATGGAGTTGGGATCGTTGGGGTACATCTTGATCGCCAAGGTGTTCTTGCCCGGGCGAACCAGCCGCGAAATGTCGAAGGTGTGCCCGGCAAAGGCCCCGGTCACGATCTCGCGGCTCGCCACCAGCTCGCCGTTGACCCAAACATCGCCCTCGCCCACCACGCCGGGGACGATCAACTTGGCGCGCTGGCCGCGCTCGACGTGCACCGTAAAATCGGTGCGGAACCACCAGGGCACCGCGAACCTCGCCACCGTCACCGGACCGCGCACCGGCATGTAGCCAAAGCACTTGCGCATATTGTCGGAGAAGAACACCTCGGGGCACTCGCCGTTCTGCACCAGCGCGTTGATCTCGGTGCCGGGCGCGCCTGCGTCATCTGGCCGAACGGGCAGCCAGCCGGCGGTGGAGAACCCCGGGCGCGAAATCTGCTCGGCGGGCTGCGAGGCGACCGCGCTGCTCTGCACATGCCAGCCGCGCAGCCCGAGGGTCACGGGCAAAAACCCGCGCACCGCATCATCGTCGCGCCCGTCCTCGTGCGCGAGCGCGTCATGGTCATCCTCGAGATCCTGGAGCAAGAAGCTCTCCTCGGACGAAAGACCGCCCGATGACGATGGCGTTTGCGTCGAACACGCCACGAACGCGCCGAGGGTCACGGCGTACGGTGCCAACCTGCCGATTCTGGACCTGTCCATGCTCGAACCCCTTCGTTTGGAACCGCTGGGTGAACGTCCGAACTTCAGCTCGAATAGTTAGTAAAGTTTCTTAACCTGTCCAGCCGGCGCCCGGCAAGCGCCGGCGCGCGCGGACGCGGAGAATGGCAACCATGCCAAGGAGCGCGATCGAGACCCCTCCGAAAATCATCCACCCGCGGTATGGGTTCCGAAGGCGCGCGCGCTCCGCGATTGTCGTATCGACATATTCGCCGATATCGATGCCCGACAGCTCGGGTGCCTTCATACCGGCAGGGAAAAATGTCAGCGCCAGAGGAATCCGCTCGACCTTGACCTCCGGTGCCTCGGGAATGGCGGGCACGTAGAGTGCCACGATCGTCGTAAGCTCGCGGCGATCGCGCGATGGGAAGGTGCGGGCGAGAACGTCCACCGCTTCGCGCGGCGCGCCATGCAGGAGCCTCTCGGCGCGGCCGATCGCGCGCACCGCCGCGATGACCGCGTCGCGGTGCGATGCGAGGAAGCTTCGCTCCACGGCAAAGGCGTGGATCTGGCGATCCTTCAAGACCGGCACCTCGCCCGCCGATTGATTGACCAACACCACGGCGTCGTCGCGCACGATGGCTTGCTCCACATAAGGCGTGTGCGCGTAGAGCGCGTCCACCTTGCCCGCACGAAAGGCTTCGTTTTGCTCGTTGCCGTGGAGGGTCACGATGGAGAGCACGTCCTCGGGGTCGAGCCCTTGCGAGGCAAAGAGCGCGCGAAGGCGGGTGGGCGGATGCGGCGCGATCCCCAAGCGCAGGCCGCGCAACCCCGCGAGCCGATCGCGCAAGGGAAGCGCATCGGACAGCCTTCGCTCCTCGAGAATGGAACGGCGCACGACCAGCTCGATGGGATCGTTCTTGAGCAGGTTGGCCACGAGGACGACCGGCATGCGCGAGGCGATCATCTCGAGGTACATGGGCGGCGGGAGCACCGCCGCGTCCGCGCGATGCTCGTCGAAGTACGTGCGCGTGCCCCGCGGGGAGGGCGGGATGACGAGCGTGACGTCGAGCCCCTCCTCCTCGAAGTAACCGGCTCCCTTGGCGAGCCAGAAGGCCATGTACTGCAAGTTGTCGCCGTCGGGCACGAGCACGCGCAACTTCGTTCTCCCGCTTCGCTCGTTTCGCGCGCTTCGCTCGTTTTGCGCGCGCACGCGCTCCGAAAACGACGCGAGGACGAGGGCCACGGCGAGCGCAAAAAGAAGCGGGGCGCGCGAAAGTCGGAGGCGAGGCATGCGCGCACATTCTGTCACGCCGCGCCATCGAGCATCCATCCGGGCCGCCCGCAGGCCGCTCGCACATCCCGAAGCAAGCTCGCCGGGACGTTCCTCGTTGTCGCGGTGGGCAATGGATGCTCACACTGGTTGCGAGCGCACCCGAATGCTCGCACCATTCTCGTAAGACTGCCCGGACACCGACGATGCCTACGCCATCTACCAAGACGCCGCCGCCCCCCATCACCCGCCTGGACGATCTCGTCGCCCGCGATCGCGATCACGACTGCGCGGGGTTCGGCCCGCACAGAGTTTGCGTCAAAATCGAAGCCGTCGCCGATCTGCCGACCCGGTTCGGGCGCTTTCGCATCGTCGCGTTCTGGAACAACCGCGACGGCAAGGAGCATGTGGCGCTCGTTCATGGCGATGTGCTCGGCGCGGCCAATGTGATGACCCGCCTTCACTCCGAGTGCCTCACCGGCGATGCGCTGGGCTCACTCCGATGCGACTGCCGCGATCAGCTCGGTTTCGCGCTGCAGCGCATCGCAAGGGAGCCCTGCGGCGTGCTCCTGTACTTGCGCCAGGAAGGGCGCGGCATCGGGCTGCTCAACAAGATCCGCGCGTACCAGCTGCAAGATCGCGGCTTCGACACCGTCGATGCGAACGTGGCGCTGGGCTTCCGCGACGATGAACGCGATTACGCCATCGCCGCGCACATGCTGCAGAGCCTCACCATCCGCTCCGTGCGGTTGCTCACCAACAACCCCAAGAAGCTCGCCGAGCTCGAACACCATGGCGTCACGGTGGCCGCGCGCATCCCGCACGTGATCCCCGCCAACGAGCACAATCGCTTCTACCTGGAGACCAAAGCGAACCGCTCGGGCCACTTCATCGATCTGGACGGCAAGCCGCACATCGCCGAGCAAGACGATCCGGTCGTCGTCATCGCCGAGGATGGCCGCCCCGCCGCCCCGTGAGCCTCGATTGCGCGCGCTAATTCGTCAAAAGCTGAAACACGACCCATAGGACCGTGGCGGCGATGGGCACATAAAACCAACGGAAGTCGCTGACCGGAGGGGCCTCGGGCTCGGGCGCGCCTCGAAGGGTCTGCGCAAACCGCGAGGGCATGCCCGGGGTGAGCGCGTGCAACGAATCCGGCGGCGGCGGAGTGATCTCGGGCGCCGGCACATCGGGCCGCTCGATGTGCGCGAGCGCTCCAAACATGCCCGAGGACAGAGGGCTCACGCTCGAAGGTGGTGTCTCGACATGCGAGGCGAGCGCGCGGCAGATCTCGTAGGCTTGGCGAAGGCGGTCGAAGCCTTCGGGATCGATGTCGGGGGTGCGTGTTTTGCAGAGTCGTAGGTACGCGCGGCGCACGGTCGCGGGGGTGGAGCCTCTTGGAACTCCAAGCTCACTCATGGCTTCGTCGAAGGTCACGTGGACGTTCTTAGTCATCCGAGGTCGACCGGAAAAGTCGCCTGCGTGACACGACTGCAAAATTCCACGCACGACAATCGCCTACGTATACCCAGACAAGGCTACGATTGCGCAGATCGTGCGCAAGACGCCGCGCGCTCCAGGAGAAAGTCGCGCTCGCGGGCATTTCGCGTGAGGGACGCCGCGCGTTCGAACTCGATCCGCGCCTCCTCGGTGCGACCCAGCTTGACGAGCAGATCCCCCCGCACGCTCGGCAACAGGTGGTAGCGCGCCAGGGATGGATCCGACACCAACGTATCGACCAGCGCCAGGCCCGCGGCCGGCCCATACGCCATGGAGAGCGCCACCGCGCGGTTCAACTCCACCACCGGCGAGGGCGTGAGCTCCGCCAGCGAGGCATAGAGGCCCGCGATGCGCACCCAGTCCGTCTCCCCCGGGGTGCGGGCGCGCGCATGGCACGCGGCGATCGAACCTTGCAGCGCGTACGGACCGAGGGTGCCGAGCTTCTCGGCGCGCTCGAGCGCCGCAAGACCGCGGCGGATGAGGACTTGATCCCAGCGCGCGCGATTTTGTTCGAACAGCAAAATCGGCTCGCCCGAGGGCCCCACCCGCGCCGCGGATCGCGACGCTTGGATCTCCATGAGCGCCACCAGACCGTGCACCTCCGACTCGTTCGGGGTGAGCTCGGCGAGGATGCGCCCGAGGCGGAGCGCGTCTTCGCACAGGGCGGGCCGCATCCAATCGTCGCCGGCGGTGGCCGAGTAGCCCTCGTTGAAAATGAGGTAGAGCACCTCGAGGACCGAGGACAAACGCGCCTCGAGCTCCGGGCCGCGCGGCACCTCGAAGGGGACACGCTCATCGGCCAAGGTGCGCTTGGCGCGAACGATTCGCTGGGCGATGGTGGGCTCGGGGACGAGAAACGCGCGCGCGATCTCCTCGGTGGTCAGGCCGCCGAGCAGACGCAATGTGAGCGCGACCCGCGCCTCGGTCGAGAGAACCGGGTGGCACGAGATGAACACCAGGCGCAGAAGATCGTCGCCCATGTCATCGTCGATGGCCGACTCGAGATCGGGCGTGGCATCGCGATCGGATTCGAGCTCGTGGCCGAGCTCCTCGTGCTTTCGCTCCAGCCGCTTGCCGCGCCGCAGGTGATCGATGGCGCGGTGCTTGGCGGTGCCCATGAGCCAAGCGCCCGGATTGTCCGGCACCCCCGACTGCGGCCACTGCTGCAGCGCGGCCACCAGCGCATCTTGGGCGAGCTCCTCGGCGACGCCGACGTCGCGCACGATCCGGGTCAGGCCGGCGATGAGCCGAGCCGACTCGATTCTCCAGACCGCGTTGATCGCACGATGTGTCTCGTTGGCAATCTGCACCGTCTGATCAGAGCATCTCCGCCGCCCAATGCAAGACCGATGCGCAGCGGCCCCGTCGCCGCCCCATTTTCGGCATTGACCTTGACACTGTGTGAAGCCTTATCCCTCTGCATCATGTTGAACATCGGAGAATTCGCCCGACTCGCGCATGTTTCACCCCGCATGCTGCGGCATTACGACCAGCTCGGGCTGCTTCGCCCCGAGCACGTGGATGCGTCCACCGGATACCGCTCGTACAGCGTACGGCAGCTGGGGCGCTTGCAGCGGCTCATGGCCCTCCGCGATCTCGGCTTTGGCCTCGAGCAGATTGGACCGCTCTTGGAGAAGGCGCCCTCGATCGAGCAGCTGCGGGGGATGCTCGAGCTGCGGCGGGCACAGATCGAACGAGCCGTGGCCGAGGATCAGGACCGTTTGCGGCGGGTGGAAGCCTATTTGCGATCGCTGGAAGGGAAAAATGCCATGTCCGAACCGAATATCGTCCTCAAGAAGACGCAGCCCCTGCGCATCGCCAAGGCCGCGGGCAGCGCGTCGGGCCTCACCCCGGAGAACCTTCGCCCGGTGTTCATGCAGCTCGTGCCCGAGGTGCTCGAACACGTGGGGCGCTCGCAGGCGCGCCCGGGGATCATGGTGGCTTACTACGATGAGCCGGCGGAGGACGGGACGGTCACCGTGCACGCGGGCTTCGACATTGGCGCGCAAGACGTGCCCTCGACCGCGCGGGTCCAGAGCCTCGAGCTGCCGGTCATCGAGGTCGCATCGGTGGTGCACCACGGCAGCATGAACGACGTGGGCCCCGTATACGAATCGCTGCTTCGATGGATCGAGGACAGCGGTTACAAGCTGGCCGGCTACGGCCGCGAGCTTTACCTCGAGATGAGCTGCAACAACGATCCGGAGCTCAACACCGTCGAGCTGCAGATTCCGATCGCTCGATGACGCCTACAGTCCCGACCCCGGCAGGCCGCGCTTCTCCTTGATGGGCGGCGCGCGGTCCTCCTCGGGATCGCACGCGAACGCGTGACGCGGTACCCGATGGTCATCGCCGTGCGGAATGACCACCACGATCACGATCGGCTTGCTCTCGACCACCACCGGTCGTGATGCCTCGGCCGGCTGCGCCGCGCGCGGCCCCGTTGGCACTTGAGGAGCCTGAGGCACTGCCGCATTGCATCCGGAGATGGCCAAAAGGAGCGGCCAACGGAAATGGGTTCGTGCTTGCACGAGGATCCCGTCGACCGCGCCCAAACGGAGATTGCGGACCAAACGATCGAAATACGAGCACAGCCCATTCGCGACGAGCTTTGGCGCAAACGGACTATCGCACCTGAACATGCGCCAGGTGTCCGTGCACCGGGCTCGGGCTCATGGAACGAACGCTACATCCGCTCGGGAACGGAGATGCCCAACAACCCGAGCGCCAGCGACAGGGTGCGCGCGGTGAGCTCGGCCAAGGCCAGGCGCGAGGCGCGCAGCTCACCGGTGCTCGAGAGGATGGGGCACTTCTCGTAGAACGAGGTGAACGAGGTGGCGAGCTCGTACAGGTACCCGGCCAGGCGGTGCGGCTCCAGCAGGTCCTCGACGATCTGCACCGCGGGGGCGAGCGCGAGCAGGTTCAGAACCAGCGCGCGCTCGGCACGGGCGGCAGCATCGTTGTCGGCGGCGGGGGCGAGCACCACGGGCCCCAACGAACCGGAAACAGGGACCGAGCCCTCCACCTTTCGAAAGATGGCGCGCACCCGGGCATAGGCATACTGCAAATATCCGGAGGTGTTTCCGTCGAAGGAGACCATGCGGTCCACGTCGAAGACATAGTCTTTCACGCGATCGCTGGAGAGATCGGCGTATTTGAGCGAGCCTACGCCCACCATTTTGCCGACCTTGGCGCGGGTCTCCGCGTCCAGATCGGGGGCCTTGGTCGCGAGGACCGACTCGGCGCGCGCGATGGCCTCCGAGACGAGATCGACCAAGCGCACCGCGTCGCCCTCGCGGCTGCGGAGCATGCGTCGATCGGGCCCGAGGACGGAGCCAAAGGCCACGTGCTCGGCGCGCGCGGAAGGCTTGAGCCAGCCCAGCTCGCGCGCGGCCGTAAAGATCATGCTGAAGTGCTGTGCCTGCGGCGCGCCGACCACATAGAGGAGCCGGGTCGCGCCGAGATCGAAGAGGCGGTAGCGGATGGCCGCGAGATCGGTGGTCGCGTAGCCGAATCCCCCGTCCGACTTTCGGACGATGAGCGGGAGCGGCTCGCCTTCTTTGTTGGTGAAGCCCGCGGGGAAGACGCACAAGGCGCCGTCGTTTTCGCGCGCGTGGCCGCTCGCTTCGAGCTCCGCCACCAGGGGCGCGAGCTTGTCGTTGTAGAGGCTCTCGCCCGCCACGTCCTTGCGCTGCAAGGTGACGTCGAGCGCCTCGTACACCGTCTCGAAGTAGCGCGTCGAAATGTCGACCAACGTGCGCCACCGCGCCAAGGTCTCCGCATCGCCGCCCTGGAGCGCGACCACGCGCCGCCGCGAGCGGTCGGCGAAGGCGGGATCCTCGTCGAACTTCTTTCGCGCCGCCTTGTAGAAGGACGACAGATCCGCCAGCGCGAGCTCGCTGCTCGCGTCCCCCACCTTCACATCGAGATCGATCAGGTGCTCGATGAGCATCCCAAAGGGCGTTCCCCAGTCCCCGATGTGATTCTGGCGGATGACCGTATGGCCGCGAAACTCGAAGAGCCGCGCCAGCGCATCGCCCAGGACGGTGCTCCGAAGGTGCCCGACGTGCATCTCCTTCGCCACATTGGGCGCCGAGTAGTCGATGACCACCCGCTCGGGCGTCGCCGCTTGCGGAACCCCCAGGCGGGGATCGTCCAGCAAGCGGGTCGCCGCCTTCGCCAGCCACGGCGAGGCGAACGTAAAGTTGATGAAGCCCGGCCCGGCGATCTCGGCCCGCTCGATCAAATCGTTGGGCGGGAGCGCGGCCACGATGCTCTCGGCGATGGCGCGGGGAGCCTTGCGCGCGCGCTTCGAGAGCCCCAGCGCGAGATCCGCTTGTGCATCACCATGCTGCCCGCGGCGCACCTGCGGATCCACATCGCTGAACTCCGGCCCCAACGCGGTCACGGCGGCAGCCCGAACCAGGCTCCCCAATTCTCCCAACGGATCGAACATGCGCCTCACTCATACACCGCGAGGGGCGCCAAGGGCAGGAGGAAACCTCTGTTTCTCCTCGTCTTCGCCTCTAATAGGGGTTGGCCGCGTGGGTCAGGGTCTCCCACCCGATGAACAAGACGTTCGTTCCTGCCGGCCGCTGCTGCTCCACCAGCTTCTGCGTATTGGGCATGGTGATGCCCAACCGGTTGCCGAGCGCATTGAACCCGACCTCCAGCACCGGCCCGATCCCTCGGGTGAGCTTGCCCCCACAGAGCCACGAAGGCGGCGCCTCGCCGAGCTCGTACTTCGCGTGGAACCCCAGCGCAAAGCGCAGTCGGTCCTTGATCTCCGCATGGAGATCGAGCCCCTGGTGCCGCGCCGTCTCGGCGAAGTTCGATATGGACGCGAGCCCGTATCCGGTGTGCGTGAAATCGCGGCACGTCTCCTGGGACAGCCCGTCCACGAAGGTGGATTGGTTTTGCCAATAGCGAATGATCTCCTCGCGCGTATCGACGCCGCTGCCGGGCTTCGTCTTCGGCAGCGCGCCGTCCGAGGTCAGGTAAATATATGCGGGCACCCGCACCCGGAAGATGCTCACCGCGCGATCGTAGCTCGCCCTATCCTCGAGGAACACCGAGATGCCGACGGCGGCCTCCATCATGGTCAATTCCCAGTTGCCATTGGAGTTGGACCCGTTGATCAACTTCGGCAGGTAAACGTCGCGCAGCATGGACGCAAATCGATTCACCCCCGCGGCCGGCCAGCTACCGTACGTATGCCGAATGATCTCCGCCGCACGCGCCCACGAGGCGCCGGCCCACCCGGTCTGCAGGGGTGCGTTGCTGTTGGTATGATTTTGAATGATGCCCGACCACGCGTCCATGATGGCGATGGCCTTGTTGGCATATCGGCTGTCTTGCGTGATGTACCACGCCAGGGCATTGCCATAGGCGGCCAGCGCGTCCTGGCGCTCGTCGGTGCAACCGTAATTGGGGTTCGAATACGGTCCGCACTCCACGATGGCGCGTGGCTTGGGCGCGCGCGACTGCGACAGAAGCGGGTCGGCGAGCATCTTCGAAGAGGCGTTGGCCCATGGTTGTGCGCCTGCGCTGACCTTTCCGCGGACGAAGTCGAGCTGCGGGCGGCTGACCAAGACGCCGGGGTGCGTGAATACGGCTGGCGCTGCCGTCGTCGGGGCTTCGGTCGCCTCGGTCGATCCCGCCGATTCCGTTTTTTGGCTTATGATACCGGTGTCATTTTCGAACGAAGAAGCATCGGAACACCCGGCCAAAAGAGCCAGGGGCGCGAGGGTGCACAGCGAGCGGAAACCTCGAAGGAACGGGAGCATGGTCGACCTCCTTGCTTCGTGCGTGTCACGGCGGGTCAAGATTGATGACGTGAAACATCATTGCAAAGCACGCCGCGTGCCCTCGAGGTTATCGCGTGAATCCAGCGATTTCGACCATGATCGCACCGATCCGGATGATCCGATCGATCACGATCCGCCCGCGCCGCGCGACCTCATGAGCCGCGCAACGTCACGAGCCACGCAACGTCACGAGCCGCGCGACCTCATGAGCCACGCAACCTCATGAGCCGTGCGCACAGAGCGGACACGCCGCCGGCGCATGCGGCGCATCGCGGCGGTGCAAATCGAGCACCGCGCGCGAAATGGTCGCGAGCTCGCGCCGCACCTCGCGGCGCTTTCCGGCGATGCGCGGGATCGCCATGGAATCGTACGCCGTGGTTTGGTGACGCATCCACGCGATGACGGCCGCCTCCGCGCGCTCGGCCACCGGAATGCGCTCCGTCCGCGCCACGGTGCCGCTGCCCACCGGGGTCGCGTGCTCCGTCACCTTGCGCGCGATCGCGCGCCCCAAATCCATCCAGCGCGGCGCGAACCGAAGGAACGCGAGCACCTCTTCTTCGAACGACACCACGTACACGGCCTGCGCATGCTCGCGGCGCTGGGTGGCCGCGGCGCGCTTCTTGGCGTACCCCTCGGTCGCGCGCTCGGCCTCCAGCGCGGTCTTGGCCGCCTCGATGTTCTCGCGCGGCGCCCAGAGCCCCTTGGAGAAGGCCTTGCGGCCGCGCTTCTCGATGACCGCCCAAGACGGTCCAGCCTGCTTCACCCGACGGGTCAGCCCCGCGTCCCCCGGCGGCAGACACGCCCAACCCGCGGGCGGCGAGCGACGCGTACCATCCGGCGCGAGAAAAACGTTGGGATCGGCGGTCGGCGCGAGGGTCAAGCAGTCGGGCATCGGCCGGGACCTTACCCAACCTGCGCTGGGCTTGACAGAGCCGGTCCGCTCCCACAAATATGAATCCGCTCATCCTGATACACGAATGAATCCACCCGGCCCGGAGGCCATGTGCACCTCGCGCAGTACGTCGGAACCTTGAACCTTCTTGGCGACGAGAGCCGCATCCGGCTGTGCGCCCTTTTGCGCGCGCGCGAGCTCAGCGTCACCGACTTGGTCCGGATCACCGGCATCTCGCAGTCCCGCGTCTCCACGCACCTGGCGCGCCTGCGCGAGGGCGGCTTCGTGCGCGATCGGCGCGAGGGACAGCACGCCTTCTATGCGCTGGCGGTCGACACCCTGCCGCTCACCGCCAAGGCGCTGCTCGACGACGCCATCCTGGACACCGATCCCACGTTGGAGGGCGATCGACGCCGCCTGGCCGAGCTCGATGCGGAACAGCGCGGCCGCTTGCCCGAGTCGTTCGCCGGCGAAATGGACCGGCATTATTCCCCCGGCCGCACGTGGCAGTCGCTGGCGGTGGGCCTCGCGGCCTTGCTCCGCCTGGGCGATGTGCTCGACGTGGGCTCGGGCGACGGCGCCGCGGCCGGTTACATCGCGCCCTACTGCCGCGCGCTCACCTGCGTCGACTCGAGCCCGCGCATGATCGAGGCCGCGAAGGTGCGCCTCGGCAAGCACCCCCACGCGCGCGCGCAGCTGGCCGACGTGCACGAGCTCCCATTCCGCGATGCGTCCTTCGACGCCGTCCTCCTCTTTCACACGCTCACGTACGCCGAAGAGCCCGCGCGCGCGGCCGCCGAGTGCGCGCGCGTGCTGCGCCCGGGCGGAAGGGTGGTTCTGCTGTCGCTCGCCGAGCACGAGCACCGCGATATCACCGCGCCCTATGGCGAGCGCCACGCGGGATTTTCACCGCGCGCCATCCGAAGCCTCCTCACGCGTGCCGGCCTCACCGTCACCTTCTCCGACATCGCTTGCCGCGAGGCCAAGAAACCCCACTTTCAAGTGATCTTGGCCATCGCCGAAAAGCTCGACAAGCACCCCCGAAACCTCGAATAGGTCCTTCACCCATGACCGCCTCCACCGATCTTCATCCGCTCGCCAAGCTCCTCCAGGAGCGCATCGTCGTCCTCGACGGCGCCACGGGCACCACCATCCGCACCTATGGAATGAAAGAGGCGGACATCCGCGGAGAGCGATTCAAAGACTCCAAGAAGGATCTCCTCAACAACGGCGATCTCTACTCCATCACCCAGCCGAACATGATGGGCGACATCCACCGTCGCTTCCTCGAGGCCGGCGCCGACATGGTGGAGACGAACACCTTCAGCGCCACCAGCATCGCCCAGAGCGAGTTCTTCGTCGACGATCCGCGCGAGCACGGCGGCCGCAAAGATCCCGAGTTTTATCAAAAGATCCTCGACGATTCGTTCCTCAATGGCCTGGCGTGGGAAATCAACGAACAGTCCGCGCGCCAGTGCCGGGAGTGGGCCGATCGCGTGGCCAACCGCGACGGAAAACGCCGCTTCGTGGCCGGCGCCATGGGGCCGCTCACCGTGTCGCTCTCCAACTCGCCCGACGCGGACGACGCCGGCTTCCGCGTGGTCACCTTCGAGCAAGTCAAAGCTGCGTACATGCTGCAAGCGCGCGCCCTCATCGCGGGCAACGTGGACGTGCTCTTGGTCGAGACCATCTTCGACTCGCTCAACGCCAAAGCCGCGCTGGTCGCCATTCAAGAGGTCTTCGAAGAGGACGGGACGCGCCTCCCCATCATGATCTCGGCCGCCGTGGGCCGCGGCGGGGAGACCATGATCTCCGCCCAGACGGTGGAAGCGTTCTGGAACGCCGTCAAACACGTGAAGCCGCTCTCCGTGGGCTTGAACTGCTCGATTGGCCCCGATCTCATGTACCCGTTTTTGGCCGAGCTGGCCGAAAAGTCCTCCACGGCGATATCGTGTTATCCCAACGCCGGATTGCCCAACCCGCTCTCGCCCACGGGCTTCGATCTGGAGCCCGCCGACATGGGCCGCTTCTTGGGCGAGTTCGCGCAGAGCGGGCTGGTCAACATCGCGGGCGGCTGCTGCGGCAACACCCCCGAGCACATCGCGGCCATCGCCAAGGCCGTTCACGCCAAGCCCGCGCGCAAACCCTCGGTCGCGGTGCCGGAGTCGGTCGCCCCCGAGCCGCTGCGCCTCTCGGGCTCGCAGCCCTTCACCCAGCAGCAGGGCGTTTACATGATGATCGGCGAGCGCACCAATGTCGCCGGCTCCCCGAAGTTTGCAAAGCTCATCAAAGAGGGCAAATACGAAGATGCCGTGAGCATCGCCCGGCAGCAGGTCGACAACGGCGCCAACGTGATCGACATCTGCATGGATGAGGGCATGATCGACGGCGTCTCGGCCATGACCCGCTTCCTCTCGCTCCTGGCCAGCGAGCCGGAGGTCGCCAAGGTCCCCTTCATGATCGACTCCTCCAAGTGGGAGGTCATCGAGGCGGGCCTTACGTGCCTTCAAGGCAAGGGGATCGTCAACTCCATCTCGCTCAAAGAGGGCGAGGACACCTTCCGCGCGCGCGCCCGCCACATCTTGCGCTACGGCGCGGCGGTGGTGGTCATGGCCTTCGACGAGCAAGGCCAAGCCGCCACCTACGCCGACAAAATCCGGATCTGCGAGCGCGCGTACCGCATCCTGGTGGACGAAGTGGGATTTCCCCCCGAGGACATCATCTTCGATCCGAACATCCTCACGGTGGCCACCGGCATGGAGGAGCACAACAACTACGCGATGGACTTCATCGCCGCCACGCGCTGGATCAAAGAGAACCTCCCGCACGCCAAGGTGAGCGGCGGCGTGTCCAACATCTCCTTCAGCTTCCGCGGCAACAACCACGTCCGCGAGGCCATGCACTCGGCGTTTCTCTACCACGCCATTCAGGCGGGCATGGATATGGGCATCGTCAACGCAGGCATGCTCGAGGTGTACGAGGAGATCGAGCCGGTGCTGCGCGAGCTGGTGGAGGACGTGCTCCTCAACCGCCGCCCCGACGCCACCGAGCGCCTCGTCGACTTCGGCGAGAAGCTGAAGGCGGCCAATGCGGGGGCCGTCGCGACCGAAAGGAAAGAAGAAGAGTGGCGCAAGGGCTCGGTGGAGGAGCGCCTCTCGCACGCCCTGGTCAAGGGCATCGACACGTACATCGACAAGGACACCGAGGAGGCGCGGGCCAAGCTCGGACGCCCGCTCGCCGTCATCGAAGGCCCGCTCATGGATGGCATGGGCGTGGTCGGCGATCTGTTCGGCGCCGGCAAGATGTTCCTGCCGCAGGTGGTGAAGTCGGCCCGGGTGATGAAGAAGGCCGTCGCCTACCTCACGCCCTTCATGGAGGCCGAAAAGGCGCAAATGAAGGCGGCCGGGCAGGCCGTGAAGACGCAAGGCAAGATCGTGCTGGCCACCGTCAAAGGCGACGTGCACGACATCGGCAAGAACATCGTGGGCGTGGTGCTCGCGTGCAACAACTACGAGGTCATCGACATGGGCGTGATGGTCCCATGCGAAAAGATCCTGGAGCGCGCCAAAGAAGAGAAGGCCGACGTGATCGGCTTGAGCGGCCTCATTACGCCCTCCCTCGACGAGATGACCCACGTGGCCCGCGAAATGGAGCGCCAGGGGTTCAAGCTGCCGCTCCTCATCGGCGGCGCCACCACCAGCCGCGCCCACACCGCCGTGAAGATCGCGCCGCACTACAGCGAGCCGGTGGTGCACGTGCTCGACGCCAGCCGCGCGGTGCCCGTCACCACCAGCCTCTTGAGCGAGGATGGCCGCGCGGCCTTCGTCGCCGAGCACGTGGCCGAGTACGAAAAACTCCGCCGCATCCACGCGGGCCCGAAGCAAAAATTGATCACCCTCGAGGCCGCGCGCGCGAACCGCACCCCCATCACCTGGCGCGCCGAGGACATCCCCCAGCCGGAGTTCACCGGGGTCCGCGTCCTCGAAGACTTCCCGCTCGCGACCTTGCGCGAGTACATCGACTGGACGCCGTTCTTTCACACCTGGGAGCTTCGCGGCGTCTACCCGCGCATCCTCGAGCACGAGAAGTACGGCGAGCAGGCCCGCAAGATCTTCGAAGACGCCCGCGTGCTGCTCGACGACATCATCGCGCACAAGCGCCTGATCGCGCGCGCCGTCTATGGCTTCTTCCCCGCCAACACGGTGGGCGACGACGTGGAGCTCTACACCGACGAATCGCGCCAATCCGTGCTCGAGCGCTTCCACTTTCTGCGCGAGCAAGTCGCGAAGACCGAGAAGGACAAGAGCGCGCCGAACCGCTCGCTGGCCGACTTCATCGCCCCCAAGGGAACACAGCTCCGCGATCACCTGGGAGGCTTCGCCGTCTCCACCGGCTTCGGCCTCAAAGAGCTATGCGACCGCTTCCGCGCCGACCACGACGACTACAACGCCATCATGGCCGAGGCCATCGCCGACCGCCTGGCCGAAGCCTTCGCCGAGTACCTCCACAAGCGCGTACGCGACGAGTGGGGCTACGGCCGCGCCGAAGATCTGAGCCCCCAGCAGCTCATCGAAGAACGCTACCGCGGCATCCGCCCCGCCGCCGGTTACCCCGCCTGCCCCGACCACACCGAAAAAGGCACCCTCTGGCGCCTGCTCGACGTGGAGAAGCGCACCGGCATCCGGCTCACCGAGTCCTACGCCATGTGGCCCGGCTCCAGCGTCAGCGGGCTCTATTTCGCGCACCCCGAGTCACGCTACTTCACACTGGGCAAAATCGATCGCGACCAAGTCCGCGACTACCACGCACGAAAAGCCATCTCCGTGCAGGAGGTCGAGCGCTGGCTCGGCCCCAACCTCGGCTACGAGCCGGCAAATTGAGCGCTCCTGCCCGCGCCGGCGCACGTTGCCGGCGCGCGGCCGACTTTTGCCGCGCGATGAAAAACTGACACAAGGCTGTCAATGACATCCGCTATCATCTCTTCAGTTGCACCATGGAGGAAATGAGCATGTCGGAAAGCCAGAAACAGTCGTCGGACGTCGCGAAGCATCAGGGAAGCTGCCACTGTGGGGCGGTTCGCTTCGAGGTCGCCTACGATCCGAGCGCCGGAGCGAGCCGCTGCAACTGCAGCATTTGTACGAAGACCGCCATCCTGGGGGCCATCGTCAAGCCCAATGCGTTTACCTTGCTCACGAGCGAGGGGGACCTCGGCTGGTACGAGTGGGGCGGAAAAACGGCGCGCCGGTTCTTCTGCAAGACGTGCGGAGTCCAGTGTTTCGGCCGCGGCTACCTCGAGCAGGTGGGCGGCGATTACGTGAGCTTCAATGTCAACTGCCTCGACGATCTCGAGATCAAAGATCTGAACGTCGTGTACTGGGACGGCCGCCACGACAACTGGGAAGCGGGCCCCCGCCCCGCGCCCTGGGCGATCCACACCCGCGCCTGAACCCGGGCCCCCGTCCCAACGCCGATTCATCCCGCGGCGTGCGATCCACCTCGCACGCCGCGACGTTTTTAACGCACCGCCCATCGCCACGAGCGGCGTTCCAGCGCGATCCGCGCGCCCGGGTCGAGCGCAGAGCTTCGTTGCCGCACGTCTTCATCACCGTGCACCTTCATCACCGTGCACCTTCATCACCGTGCACCTTCATCACCGTGCACCTTCATCGCGCGCCTTTCGAAACGATCCAGTTGCAGACCAGTCACGATCCAGTTGCAGACCACTCCAAGTAGCGCACTGAGCCGTGCTCCGCGAGCCGAACGTCATCGAGCGGGATCGCGTCGATCCCGCGACGATGGAGATCGCACGGATCGCTCGTTAGGAAATTGGCACCGCGGGCGAGCGCTCGCACGTTGGCGTTCGCCCCCACCGCGCGCGTTGGCGTTCTCCCCCACCCCACTTTTCCCCTTTGGGGAGAGAGGGTGTGAAAGCTTCTTTGCTGCCGATCCGCAACGCGCGCCATGACGCAGTGCTGCGCGTCACGTGAACGGAGCTATTGCGAATAATCCAGTCTTGCAAATTCGAAATGGAGATGCTTCGTAGCAATACCATGTTCGGTACGGACATCGTCCGTGGCGCGGAGGGCCGGCGCGAAGAGCGTAGTTGCGTTCGCGGCATACCGGTCTGAAGAGCACCGTAGGTGAAAAGGGATATCGCACCAAGGCCGTCACCCACCTGACAGAAGGCGTTTTTTTTCGGACGGGCCGGGATTTCTCTTGCCCAAAGGGGCCGATGCATGGCGTATCGACGCTGGCTCATTCCAATCGTCGGCCTTGAACGGGAACGTCTCGTTCGTCCGGAGCCATGGAGTGCACGATGAGACTTCGATCGCTTGATTGCATCATTTCCGCCGCCACGCTGTCCGCCGCCATCGCGTACGTGGCGCCCGCACAAGCCCAAGTGGGCGCCGCGGTTCTTACGGGTAAAGTCGTTGACGCTGCATCCAAGAAGGGGGTCATGGACGCCGTCGTCACCGTGACGTCGCCGGCCCTTCAGGGTGAGCAGATCGTCACCACGGACAACACCGGTACGTACCGCATTCCGTCCTTGCCGCCCGGCGTTTACTCGCTGCACCTCGATAAAGAAGGCTATAGGGCCTATCAACGCGACGAAATCCAGCTCCGTGCGGACTCCACCATCCGGCTCGACGCCGACCTTCTGCCGGAGGGTCTGCAGGCCCAAGAGGTCGTCGTCGTCGCCCACGCGCCGACGGTCGACGTGGGGTCGACGACGAGCGGCGCCAACATCAACAGCGACTTCACCTCGCGCATCCCCGTCACCAACCCGGGTGCGCGCGGCGGCGCCCAGCGATCCTTCGAGTCGGTCGCCGAGGCAACCCCCGGCGCCAGCTCCGATACGTACGGAACGTCGGTCAACGGCTCCACCTCGCCCGAGAACTCGTACGTCATCGACGGCCTGCGTACGAACAGCGCCAGGTACGGTGTCAACGGATCGCCGCTCTCCATCGAGTTCGTCAAAGAGGTCAACGTCCTCTCCGGCGGCTACCTCCCGGAGTACGGCCGCTCGACGGGCGGCATCCTGAACGTCGTCACCAAGTCGGGCTCCAACGAGTTCCACGGGTCGGTGTGGGGCAACTGGACCCCCGGCGCGCTGGAGGGTGCGCGCAAGTATCCCTACTACCTGGGCACCGCCATCCAAACACGGCGCTCCCTCGCCAACATCTACGACATCGGTTTCGACCAGAGCGGCCCCATCATCAAGGACAAGCTTTGGTATTACGTGGGCTTCGACGTGGCGCGGTCCATCTACAACCTGGATCGCAGCATTTACGTTAGCCGCGACGGCCGGACGGACATCGAGGGAGAGCAGATCCCGGGCTCGACCCAGCAATACCAAGCGTCGTCGACGTCGTATCAAATCTTCGCCAAGCTCGATTACCGCATCAATCAAAACAACAAGCTGGCCCTGAGCTTCTCGGCCACGCCGACGATGTCGGGCGGCGGTGGTGACTTCGCCCTCAACCCGAACTCGGGGGCCATCGAGGTGGGAGGCGGAAACCTCATCGGAACCTACACGGCGATGGCCCACCAGCGCCGGTCGGGCTCCTACGACACCATCCTCAAGTGGACCACGGAGTTCGACAACAAGTCGAAGAACATCGAGACCACCATCGGATGGCACCACGAGCTGGGCGGAACGCTCGGCGCGGATGGTTTCAACGTGGGAAGCGGCCTTGGAAGCTCGGCCTATCCGAACGTGGTTTACCGCCGCAGCCCCAATCTGTGGGGCCTCGAGCGGTTCGAGGGCACCGGCGGCGCCTCCTGCACCCGGATCACGGACCCGAAGGATCCGACCAAGACAATCCCGACCTGCCCCTTGCAAGAGTACCGCGCGGGCGGCCCGGGCTTCACCGATCAGAACGTCCTCGACGTGTACGCGGCCAAGAGCGTGCTCACCATCCTCGCGCAAGGCCTCGGACACCACGTCATCAAGGCGGGCGCCGAGTTCGAGGTGGCCTCGTCGTGGAACAGCCGTGGTTACTCCGGCACGCGCGGTCTGCAGGAGACGACCAGCGGCTCGCGCTTCGACGAGGTCCGCGGTTACGGCTACCTCACGGCGCCCGATCAAGCGGTGCAGCTCGATCGGCTGGTGACCCGCACGCACTCCATCAACGTGGGCGGGTTCGTTCAGGACAGCTGGTCGATCTTGGACAAGGTCACCGTCAACGCCGGTGTGCGCTGGGACAATCAGTTCATCCTCGGCGCCGACGGGAACCTCTTCATGAGCTTTCCCAACCAGTTCTCCCCGCGCGTCGGCGTCATCTTCGACCCCACGCAAAACGGGCGCTCGAAGATCTTCGCGAGCTATGCGCGCTTCAACGAGAGCGTGCCGCTCAACATCGTCGACCGCGGCACGGGTGAGCGCGGCGTGCGCTCCTCCGAGAGCGCCGCCCAGTGCAACCCGCTCGATCCGGGCCAGGCGCAAGGCGTCTGCCAAGGAGCGGCGCGCCCGACGTTCCCGGCGAAGCGCGGCTGGACGGAGAAGGACATCCCCGATCGCAAGTTCGGCCCGTACAGCGGCGGCAAGATCGTCGACCCGGACATCAGCGTGCAGTCGACGAGCGAGTTCAGCGCCGGCGGCGAGTACGAGATCCTGAAGAACGGCCGCTTCGGCGTCAGCTACGTCCGTCGATGGATGAACAACGTCGTCGAGGACATGAGCAACGACGAAGGCGCGACCTTCTTCATCGGCAACCCGGGCAAGGGCATCGCAAAAGGCTTCCCGGAGGCGACGCGCAACTACGACGGCGGCACCGTCTACTTCACGAAGACGTTCGCCGACTCGTGGCTCGCGCAGGTCAGCTACACGCTCTCGTGGCTGCGCGGAAACCTCGCGGGCCTCTATCGCCCGGAGACCGGCCAGCTCGATCCGAACTCCAACTCGTCGTTCGACCTCAAGTCGCTGCTGACGAACCAGCAGGGCGATCTGCCGGGCGATCAGCGACACAGCGTCAAGGTCTTCGTCGCCAAGGACATTCAGATCTCGAAGGAGTCCAACTTGAACCTCGGCGGCTCCGTCCAGGCGCGCTCCGGCGGTCCCACGAACTTCCTCGGCGCCCACCCCCTCTACGGCCGCGACGAGGCCTACATCCTTCCGCGCGGCACCGGCGACCGCCTGCCGTGGAACGGCAATGTCGGCACCCACGTGGGCTACACCTGGCGCTTCGAGAACGGCATGTCGCTCGGGCTCACCATGGACATCTTCAACTTGCTCAACTTCCAGGGCGCCCTCACCCAAGACGAACGCTACACGCGTGAAGACGTCCTCCCCATCGTCGGCGGCTCCTCCGCCGATCTGAAGAGCGTCCAAACGCGCGCCGGCAGCACGCTCGCGCCCGGCCAGGTCAACCCCAATTTCGGCAAGGCCACCACGTACCAAGAGCCGCGCCAATTCCGATTCGGCATCCGCGGTACCTTCTGATTCGAGGGGCTTCGCCCCTCCTTTCGTTCAAAGCCGTCGCGCGCTTCGAGCACGCGGCGGCTTTGCTTTTAGCAGCGCACCGCGCCCGTTTGCTCGAGCACGCGGCGCTTCCCCTTGTTTCCGTTGCACGCCGCCGCACGCTTCGAGCACGCGGCGGCTTTGTTTTTGGCGGCGCACCGCGCCCGTTCGCTTCAGCGCGCCGCGCTTCCCCCCCTTTCCGTTGCACGCCGCCGCGCGCTTCGAGCACGGCGGCTTTGACGACGCACCGCGCCCGTTCGCTTCAGCGCGCGGCGCTTCGCCCCCCTTTCCGTTGCACGCCGCCGCGCGACGCGTGCAGTCGGTGGCCGTCGACGTCGACGATCAAGAGTACGCCCCCATCGCCGGCATCCCCGAGCTGCGCGACGCTTCGAGCACGCGGCGGCTTTGGCGGCGCACCGCGCACGTTTGCTTCAGCGCGCCGCGCTTCGCCCCCTTGTTTCCGTTGCAGGCCGCCCGCGCGCTTCGAGCATGCGGCGGCTTTGTTCGCGGCTGACCGCGCGCACCGTTCGCTTGATCACGAGGGGCCTCGCCCCTCGCCTTCGTCAACTGAGCGGAAGATCATTTGGCGGGCTGACCGTGCGCATGGGTCGCGTTGGGGGGCGGGGCAGGGTAGAGTTTTGGCGTGACGATCAAGGCGTTGGATGAATTGGTGAGGTTGCTCGACCTCGAGCGCATCGAGGAGAACCTTTATCGTGGGCAGAGTCGGGACCTGGGGTGGGGGACGGTGTTTGGTGGACAGGTGCTCGGGCAGGCGCTTACGGCGGCTGTTCGAACGATTCCGCAGGAGCGGGAGGTTCATTCGCTGAATGCGTATTTTCTACGGCCGGGCAATGTGGCGCGGCCCATCGTGTACGACGTGGATCGCATCCGCGATGGGAGCTCGTTCAGCACGCGGCGCGTGGTGGCCATTCAGGACGGCGAGCCGATTTTCAATCTGGCAGCCTCGTTTCATAAACATGAAGAGGGCTTCGATCATCAAGCCGATATGCCCGAGGTGCCGGCGCCCGAAACCTTGCCCACAGACGAAGAGCGCGCGGCGCTCATCCCCGGGCTTCCGCCGCGCATCCGCGAGCTCGCTACGGCCGAAGGGCCGTTCGAAACACGCACCGCCGATGCGCTGGAGAACCCCGTGGCCCCTGCACCAAGGGCGCCGCTTCGCCGCGTGTGGATCCGCGCAAAAGGGACCCTCCCCGACAACCCCGCGCTTCATCGTTGCTTGCTCGCGTATGCGTCGGATCGGTCCTTCGTCACCACCGCGCTGTTCCCCCATGGCGTGGCGTGGATGACGCCAGGTATGCAGATCGCCAGCTTGGATCACGTGATGTGGTTTCACCGTCCGTTTCGGATGGATGAGTGGCTGCTTTATGTGATGGAGAGCCCCTCCGCACAAGGTGCGCGCGGCCTCTCGTACGGCCGTTTCTTTACCCGCGAAGGGCTTCTGGTCGCCAGCGCAGCCCAAGAGGGGCTCATTCGCCGGCGTGAAAAAAAGTAACGATCGTCGCACGTGCGCTCTTTTGACTGTCAAGTTGCGCGCACCCCGCGCACACTAGGTCCATGGATGCGCGAATCGCAAAATGCCTGCTCGTGAGCAAGGTTCTCGTGGCGGACGGCATGATGACCGCCGAGGAACGCGCCCTCCTCGAAACGACGATGACCCAAGCGGCGCTCTCGCCCGAGGAGCGGCGTCGCGTCTTCGATCTGGAAGGTTGGGACGAGGCGGAAGCCGTCATCGCGCAGCTCCCCGAAGAGGACAAGCGCGAGCTCGTGGACGAGCTGATTGACGCCGCCTCGGTCGACGGAAGGCTCTCCCCCACGGAGCTCGTCACCATCAAAGAGATCACACGGGCGCTCGGCCTCGAGCCCTGAAGAGCGCCGGGCCGCGCGGCTCGATGCGCGCCGCGCTCAAAGCCGCGTTTCGCGGACGATGCGGGAAGATACGAAGCGTTTGGCCGAAACGCCGATGTTCTCGGGGCTCAAGCTAAAGCTGCCCCCCACCGGCGTGTCCGGATTCGCGCCGAAGCGGCGAAGGGCCGATGCATTGGCGGGGGTGCCGTCGGGCTTCTGATCGCGGGCCTCGACCTCGACCACCACGTGCAATCCTTTGGAGCCGGGGGGAATGCGCACCCGCTTGCGCGCGAGTTGTCCGCGAATGGCCTCCACCAATCGTTTCCAACCTTCGTAGTCGTTATTGGCGTCGGCGAGCTGAATTTGCACGGCGCCTTCGGCCCCCACCGAAATATCGAAGGTGGCCCTTCCCACCGAGGGCGCCTCGGTGGTGCGCGCCGCAGCCTCCACCGCCAGCCGCACGGGTTGCCCGCGGCTCGTGCCCCGCTTCACGTCTTCCGCGTCGAGCGCCTCGGCGAGGCCTCCCGTGGTCGATGGACGCTCATCGGCGGGCAGTTCGGCCTTTGAAACGACCCCATCCGGCAACACGTACTTCGAGCCGCCCGGCGCTCCAAGACCCAAATCGACGGGCTTGCGCACAGTGGGCGAAAAGGTCCACCCCTCCGCCGGCGCCGAGGACGACGACGACGCAGGGGACGGCGTCGGATTTTCCGCGCCAGGGTTCGTATTTTGCGGGGCGTTTTCTACCGAACCCAACGTGGTCATGGGCTCGCGCGGCGCATTCTCCGCGGCTTTGCGCGCGGGCTCCGGCGCCGCGACGGGCGCCTCCTCGCGCACCTCGGATTTTTCGAACAGGGCGGCCACATCCAGATCCCACTCCTCGGTGGGCTCCGCGGGTCGCTCCGTTCCATCGAGCGCCGGCTGCGCGGGGCGCTGCTTCCAGGAGACCGCAAGAAACGCAGCGTGCACACCGCACGCCACGGCCAGCGACGCGTAGGTGCGCACGCGCCACGATGCTTCCCCTCTCGATTTGCGGCTCTCTTGATGAACGGGTTCGTGCACACTCGCGTCACCCCGACGCGGATTCGCCAACCTCCGAGGTCTAGCATTATTCCCGGGGCGCGCTCGATACGATCCCTCGTCGCGTCCGCCTGAACGCCACCTTCGGCCTCGCACCGGCCCGGGGCACGTCCGCGATGGCGGGCGCGCCGCGCATCGATGAGACCTGCGAAAGCATGTAGAGCGCAAACGCCATCGAGGCGCGCTCGATTCGCACGAGGACGCGCGTGGATCGCCGTCAATCGACGAGGCGTTCGAGCTCCTCGGCGGCTTGGAGCTCGTCGCGAAAACGTTCGCGTTCCTCGTCGGACAAGACGACGGCATCCCGCTCCGCGCGAAGGCGCTCCACCCGCTCTTTGTCGCCGAGCGCGACGGCGAGCTCCATGCGCATGGCGAGCGCGCGGGCGCGATCGATGGCCGGCGCGGGATCGTTGCGTGCGAGGGCGATGTCGAGCACCTCGGCGGCCAAGGCGTCGTCGTTTTGGGAGACGCGCGTGTGCTCGGCGCTGGTGATGGCCCGCGCCAAGCGCGACTTTGGCTCGCGCGCGGCTTGGGGCGTTTCCTTTGCGGAGGCCTGCGCATCGTTCGCGGAGGCTTGCGCGCCCTCGACTTGGATGAGGATGACCGAGTTGCCGGAGGGATCGACCACCGTAAAGCGCCGTTGGCCTTTGCGCAGCCGGCTGATACGGGGAATGCCGGCGACGGGGAGCTTGCCGTAACGCCGCCGCAACGCTTCGACGAAGCTTCGATGCAGCTCCTCCAGCCTTCGACCGTCCGGGATCATCCACAGGCAAATCCCGCCATTCGCCTCGTTGGCGGCGAGCCCCTCGCGACCGTGGAAGTGCAGGTGAATCCCGCCGCGCCGCATGGCCAAGTACACGTACGGCGCGCGCTGCTTGTGGGTGACCTCGAAGCCCAGCACCATATAAAAGTCCACGGTATCGGCGAGCGATACGCAGGGGAGCACCGGGATCGTCATTTCGTCGGCCATGCGCCCTCGCTTCTCCAAAGTGCAAAATTGACAGCTGGCTGTCGATCTCTAGCAGCTCACGACCCGGTGATCACGCGCCATATTTTCCATTGTCAACGGCCACCGAAAACTGACCCATCTCGGCCATCAAAAACTGACCCACCCCGCCGCGATGGGGGGCACTCACCGCGTGAGCGCCGGCACCTCCTGGGTCGCTTTGGGTTTGCTCTCGTCAGATCTTGAATCTGTCTTTTTGGTGGCCGCGGCCGGGACACGGTCTCCCGGACCGCGAGTGACGAGGACCTCCGCATGCTGGGCCAGACGGTCCAGGAGTGCGGCCGTCAGCTTGTCGTCGACGAAGACCCGGTTCCATTCACTAAAAGCCAGATTCGATGTGATCACCGTTGCGCACCGTTCGTGCCGGGTGGACAAGACGTCGAAGAGCAGCTCTCCGCCGGCTTTTTCAAACGGTACAAAGCCAAGTTCGTCCACCACCAAGAGTGAAACCCTTCGCAGTCGCTCTTGCAGGCGAGAAAGAGCGCGTGCATCCCGGGCCTCGGTCAGTGCCCGGACCAAGTCGGAGGCGCGGTAAAAGAGCACGTGGTGGCCGCGCTTGATGGCCTCGATGGCGAGCGCGATGGCCAAGTGCGTTTTTCCGGTGCCCACGGGGCCCAAGATCACGATGTTGCGCGCCGTCGGAATCCAGGCACCACGAGCCAAGTCTTCGACGCGGGCGCGTTCGAGACCGTGTGGCCTCCGCCAATCGAATTGCGACATCGTTTTGTGCACGGGCAGACGAGCCGCTCGCATGCGGCGCCCAATCGCGTGCTCGGCGCGGACTGCGAGCTCGGCGTCGAGCAACGCCCGCAAGTACTGCAACGGTGACCAGCCTTCGGCCAGCGATTGACGTCCCAGCGTTTCGCACTCTCGTGCGACGGTCGGCAGCTTGAGTACGCGCGTATGGGCGCGTACGGCGGCCAAGAGCACGTTGTCGGTGCTCATGCCGATGCCCTCTCGAGAAGCACGTCGTAGCGCGATAGGTCGGGCGTCTCGACCGCGTATTCCGATAATGCCAGCGGGACAGCGGCGAGGGTTTCGGTGCGCCTTGTGCGTTGCAGAAAGGGCACCAGCGTACCGCACGCAAGGGCGGTGATGATGGCTCGCTTGACCCGACCGACTCCCTCGCGGTCAGCGCGCTCCAACCACGGAGCCAGTCTTCGTGCAGCTTCGATCAGGTCGGGCGAATACCGATTGCAAAGCGTCTCCCAGAGCTCGGGCCATGGTGAGCCGAATTGTGCCACCAACTCGTGAGCGACCTGGCGCAGAGCTTGTGGCTTGCGCGATAGTGGCAGTAACAAATGCCGATAGTCGATACTTCGGCCACCGAAGGCCACGCGAGGATGGCAGATGGTCTCGTCGCCTTTGGCGAAGGTGACGGTGTCGATGCCTAGGAATAGGTCGACCATCTGACCGCACCACCGACTGGGCACCGAGTAGTGAGCGCCCGCGACGAGGTAGCTGGCGTGGTGGCGAAGCTGCACGGTGCGCACCTGGCGGCCGTCAAAAGGCGCTGGGAGAGGCCGCAGCGCGCTGCGCTCGCGGGCCCAGGCCTCGACGTACATCGGATTGCGCGAATGCTGAGCATCGAGGCGTGCTTGCAAAGCCGTGGTCATGGCGGCAAGTGATTCACCGCGCGGAATGGGCACCAAATGCTGGCGACGTACGTGTCCTCCGCGGCGCTCGACTCCTCCCTTGTCGTGGCCTTCGCCGGGGCGGCAAAAACGTGGCTCGAAGGCGTAGTGGGCGCAAAGCGCGGCAAATCGGGGCCGAAGCAGCCGTGGCGCCCCAACGAGGATCTTGGCCACGGCAGCGCTCAAGTTGTCATAGGCCACGGCGGCCACCACCCCCGCGAAGTAGGTAAACGCCGCAACGTGAGCCGCTAAGAACCAAGTGGCGTCTTGTTGCGCGCAGAGCATGGCGAAGTCGCGCCCTGAGTGCATCAAGCGCATCACGAACATCCACGCCTTCTGGCGAATCCCCGAGGGCTCGACCCACACCTCGAAAAAATCCACCTGTGCGAGCTCGCCCGGCGTGTACACCAGGGGAACAGTCACCTCACGCTCACCGCTCCGGAATTCGGCCACCAATCGCCGCACGGTGCGCTCGCTCGCCGTGTGCCCGTTTTCACGCAATAGCTCCCACAGCCGCTTGGCCGTCAGCCGCTGTTTGCCCGCCGTAAAGGATCGGCGCGCTCGCCAGATAGCCGCGGCCGCCGTGGCCACCTCGTCGCGCACCGGGCTTGGTCGGACCTGTTTTTCTGGCCTTGGAACCGGAATCTTGTTGGCCCTCACGTATCGCCGAATCGTGTTTCGCGACAATCCGAGCTCCCGCGCCACTTCTCGAATCGGAACCCCTTCGCTCGCCACCTTGTGTCGAATCACTGCCACCACGTCCATCGGCACCATCCCCGGACGACGACTCCATCGCCCGCTCGCCTGTCCACCCCTTTCAGGGGTGGGTCAATTTTCCCTGGCCGAAACTGCTCCCCCCCGCGCTTCGCTCCGCCGGGTGGGTCAATTTCTGGTGGCCGTCGTGGGTCAATTTAACGTGGCCGCGTACACCCATCGCGCTTCACGAGAATGACAGCATACTGTCGACATCCGCATCGAAAGGCGCACCGCGAGTTGCCCGCGTCCGGTCGCTCCGTCGTGCGCTATGGTGCGCCCCATGACCGATGCATCGGACGCGGCCGACGCGCTCACCCGACTGACCCTGCTCGTCTTTCGCCTGAACGGCCTCCTCCTCGACCTCGGCGATCGCATGGCAGCCCCCGCCGGGCAAACGAGCGCGCGCTGGCAAGTCCTGGGCGTGGTCGACCACGGCGCGGTGACGGTCGCCGCCGTGGCCCGCACCATGGGCCTCGCCCGCCAGAGCGTGCAGCGCACGGCCGATCGCCTGGCGGCCGATGGACTCATCGTCTACATGGACAACCCGAGCGATCGCCGCGCCCAGCTCATGGCCCTTACTGCCAAGGGACGCAAGGCGCTACGGCGCATCGAGGCCATGCAAGCCGCGTGGGCCCGTTCCCTGGGCAACGCCCTCGGGCCAAAGACCCTCACGCGCACGATCCGCGGGCTCGAAGCTGAAACGACGCCTCGAACGAGCCGAAACGGAAACGAGCTTCGCCGGCGTAACGGACTACGCCACCGCGCGCGAGCGGACGAGCGCGGTGGGGGTGACGCCAAGGACGCGTCGCATACAGCGCGCCATATGACTCTGGTGGGAGAAGCCCGCCTCCAGCACGATTTGGCTGGCGGGGAGATCGCCGCGAAGGAGCAGCGATTTGGCGCGCTCCACCCGCCGCTGGATCACGTATTCGTGCACGGGCACGCCGATGGAGCGCTTGAACAGCGTTTTGAAGTGCGACGCGCTCACCCCCGCCACGCGCGCGAGGGTGGCGAGCGAAAGCTTTTTGTCGAGGTTGGCCTCGACGTAGTCGGCGACGCGTGCCACCTGCATTTGCGAGAGCCCGCCGCGGATCTCGACGGGCGCGCGGTATTGACCGAGCAGGTGCACGGCCAGCGCCATCCCCAGGCTCTCGCTGTACAGAAGACCGTTGGGGAAACCTTTGCGCCGGTCGGCCTCCAGCGCCCACGCGATGTGCTCCATCTGCGTATCGCGAAAGTGGAAGCGCGGCTCGATGCCTGCGCGGGCCGGATCGAGCCCCATGTCCTCGGCAACCAGACGCAAGAGCGACTGCGGCACGCGGAGCTCCACCGAGGAGCTGTCGTCGTCCTCCATCCATATTTCGGAGCTGCCGGCGGGCATCAGGTTCATCTCGCCGCGCGTGCGGACGGAGCGAACGCTGCTCGAATGGCACGACACCCGAACAGGCGCACCTGCATGCACGCTGATGTAGTGGTCGGTCATGGACGGATGGCGGAACTCCCCCGCCACCGTCTTGCGCAGCTCCACCCCCAGCGCGATGCGCGGACGGCGTTCGAGCGGCCGTACTGGAAGATTCTGCGCCCTGGGCTCGCTTCGTAGCTGCTCGTGCATGCAGGGCAAAAGATAGAGCCGCGGCCCCCCCGTGTCATCCCGGTCGCGACCGCGCGAACGTCCAAACATGCTCGCGAATCATCTACGCGTGCGCGACCGCGGTTTTCCCGGGGCTTACGTATTCGGTGCAACAACGCGCCGCGCGGGCCGGACCAACCGAGCCGAACGTGGGGCGCCATTTCACCCGTCCACCCGGAGTCATCGTTCATGAAATCTCGAATTGCAGTTCTTGGGGCAGGGGTCATGGGTTCGGCGCTCGTGCGGGCGTTTCTCGAGCGCGGCTACCCGACCAGCATTTGGAATCGCACCAAGGCCAAGGCCGAGGCCCTCGCGGCCGCAGGCGCCAAGGTCGCGGACACGGTGGACCAAGCCGTGGCCGACGCCGACATCGTGGTCGTCAATGTCAGCGACTACGCCACGAGCGAGCGCCTGCTCCATCCGGACAACGTCGCAAAGTCCTTGCGCGGCAAATTGATCGTGCAAGTTGCCTCGGGCTCGACCCGTGAGGCGCGCGATCTCGCGGCGTGGGCGGAGCAGCACGGCATCGCGTACCTCGACGGCGCCATCATGGCGACTCCGAACTTCGTCGGAACGCCCGAGTGCGTCATCCTCTATTCGGGCGGCACCAACGCGCTCTTCGAATCGAACAACGCCGCCCTCTCCTCCCTCGGCACCGCCGTTTACGTCAGCACCGATCCGGGCCATGCCTCGGCGCTCGACAGCGCGCTGCTCCTGGTCATGTGGGGCTCCCTCTTCGGGACCCTCCAAGGTCTGGCCCTCGTCCAGGCGGAGAAGCTCCCCCTCCAGGCCTACCTCGATCACATCAAGCCGTTCGCAAACCTCGTCCCCGCGTGGGCCGCCGACGTCGTCGAACGGGTCCGCGACCAAAACTTCGCCTCCCCCATCGCGCCCATCAACTCGCACGCTACCGCCGTCGTAGCGCTCCTCGCTTCGAACAAGGAGCGCGGCGTTTCGAACGAGCTGCCGGAGGTCTTCCACCGGCTCTTGCAGAGATCCATCCAAGCCGGCCACGGCGCGGACGACTTTGCGATTTTGAATCGGTTTCTTCGTTGATGGGCTGATTTCGATCCATTCATTACTTGGCTTTTCTTCGCTTCGAAGACTCTCCAATTCGATTATTTGACGATTCTGGTTCGAACAATCCAATGATTCGGCGTCGATGCCCGAGATCTGCGCCTCCAAACTAGGGTGAAGGTGCTGTAAGCCTCGCATCGGAAGGTCGCGCTGCCGGCGCGGGGAATCGGGCACGGGGCCGGATCCGACTCTCCGCGCGTTCAATGTCGAAGAGGTCCGGATCCGCGAAGTGTTCCGATCGCGATTCGCTGAGCCCACGAACAGAACGAACCATGCGTTGGGCTCGGCGTTCGCCGTGCAGTTCGACGCCTTCGTCGACGCGGATGAGAGAGCGCGCAAACCGCCCATGAATCGATGGACGCCGCCTGCACGCGTTCGGCCGATTCGCCGTTCCCCACGGGGCGAGGCGACGCGGGAGCGAGCCCGGAAGCGTAGCGCTTGGAAGGCGGCCCCCCGAGGAACTCGGCGTCACGTGGCCGGCATGCGTATGCGGATACGGGTCGTCGTAAAGCTGGAGCCCCAAATGGGGAGCGGGCCACCATTGACCCCAAGCGGAGGAGCGCGTTGCGCAGGCGTACGAGACGTACGGAGGTAAGTCCGGCGTCGAGATGATGGCACGCTTCAACGGGGACCAAGCGGCGCTCGTGGACCTCGCGAAGCAAGCGCAGCGCACAGGAGTAACCGCCCAAGAAGCGGGCACTCTTCGTCAGTGGGCGAACGAAACGGGGTTGCCTTTCCGCGGACCCGAAGTCCATCCTGGGCGTCCGTTTGGCCAATTTCCGCATATCCACCTTGGACCTATTGATCACATTCCGGTGAACTAATGAACGAGGAGAGACGGTCCTTCACAGTCATGCATGAACCACGAGGAGAGCTGTATCGCGTCCTCATCGAGGAGGCTCTCCAGCATTGCGATCGATTTAGCCTGGTTCAGCGAAGCGAGTGCAGGATCGACGAGTCGGTCGAGAAGCTGCTGTCGGACCTATCCCCCCATCTCCGGCAAGAGCGAACCGTTTCGGAGTGGCCCGGCACGAAACTACTCGACGGCACGGCGACTCTGCGCGAGTACGAGCTATCGGAAGCTAGTGCAGCGATTCTCGGACGAGTCGCAGAGGGGCTTTACGACTGGTGCCAGCCTGCCAGGCTCGAGGATCCCGTCTTTTGGCGTACCTCGGACGGACCATGGCTTGTCACGATCGCGCACGAACGAGACGCCTATTTCGAGATCACGCCGGATGAACGTGAGAAGCTTCTGCGGGCAGTGCCGGCGTTGTCGACGGTGATCGAAGCTGGGTAAGGGGCACATGGTAACATCACGTCCCCTTCGTTGTCGGCGCGGGAGCGTGCGCGGCGGTTGCCCGCGGCCCTGTGTGCGTGGACGCAGAAGCGGTGGCCGAGATCGAGTTTACGGAAGAGGTCATCCGGGAACGCGATGAAAGGATGCACAGTTGACGTCACAGCAAGCTGGTGGCGTTTCTCTGCCTGGGGATCGTCAAAGATTCGCAAGAGCGGTGCGATCGACACCTGCTTCATGAAGCTATCTTCACGAAGAGCCCGTGATAGGGTCGTCCGGTCACGAAAAGTCCACGCTCCCATTCTGAACGATCTGCGCTGGTACGAGGCGAGCGATCCATGAGTAACCCCCTTACCGCAAAAGACGCATCGATCACGGATCAGGAAATGAACCCGTATGGGCCGCCGGTCGCGGAGCCGGCACCGCCGCGGCGAGTCGTTCGACGAGGGCTTTCGACCCGCCTGTACGTGTATGTCGTCGTAGAAATCGGTGGTGTCCTGGTCAATATCGCCGCAATCGCCGGATTCGGTCGCGCCTCGCTCGCATCACTATTGATGTTCGCACGACTCGCGCCCTTCCTCCTCCGGCTTGGATGGCTGCAGCGGCTCTGGGAGAGTCTTCCGCCGGGGCGACAAGTCGTGAGAGGCCGCCCGATGAGCGGGCGCCAAGCAGCGTGGCGAAATCTGATCCCTATTTACAATGTGTACTGGATGTTCGTCGTGTACCCGGGCCTCTGTGATGCCGTCAATGGCATGCTCGGAAAGAAAGGAAGACCGCGTACCGCACCTGCAACTCTCGGCGTGGTCTGTTCCGCCGCCGGTCTCGTATCGTCGCTGGTCCAGCAATTGGGCGCCTTCACCGATGTACCAGCTGGTGCCGCCGTCGAGCTCGTGATGAATTCCGGTATCAGCCTCCTATGGATAGTCTTCATGGTCGGCGTCGAACACTCGCTTTCGCAAGCAAGAGGCAAGAAAGTCGGGTGAGATGCCCGAGTCACGACATACGCCTACGGAATACTCTTACAGCACCGAAATCCGAGATGATAGTTCGTATGGTGCGCCCGATCGAGCGGCTCCACGTGCCAGCGTGGGTCGAAGTTGCAATGATCCGGATAGGCGCCTTTCTTGTTCGGCGTGGTGTCGGGGGCCGGCGCGTTTGGCTCTTTCGCGAGCTCGTCGTAGAACCATGCGCTGCCTTTGAGCTGGGTGACGATGTCGTCGCCCTGCCGGCGGGTCATGATCTCGGCGACATTGCCGTGTTGATCGAAGACGCCGAAGCGTGAGCGGCAGCGCGGATACGAGCCGGAGGGCTCGGTCTCCGTGGCGCATGTCTTCCAGGCGGATTCGGCGTCGCGCGCGATGCAGGTTCGGATATGGCCTTTGGCGGTGTTGCAGATCGCGAGATCGAGCTGCGACCCGTAGGCGTAGCGGAGATCGGCGCCGCCTTCGGGATCGCCGCGGCAGGCCGTGTTCCACTCGAGGTCCGAGCAGAGGCGCTTGCCTTGCTGGGCGCAAACCTGCTTGGCCTCGGATGGCGGCGTCCAGACCAACGGGAGCTCGCAGGCCTTGTTGGGGAACTCGAAGATATCGATGCAGAACGCGGGCGCCTTTCCTTTGCTCCACACGGGGACCATGTTTTCGGCGCCGCACGTGGCGCGCTGCTCGGCGGTTTGAAGGGTGATGCCGCGGAGCCCCTCGAGGCACTTTTCCCGGGTGACGAGGTGGCTCGCGATGGCCTTGTTCCCCTGGTTCATCCGATGGGGCCCCCCGGTGCCGAGGACCTTCTCGAGGAAGCGCTCGGCGCGGGCGCGCTGGCTCTTTTCGCGCGCCGAGCGCGGAGCACTCGCGGCGCTCGCGGCGCTCGGGGCGCCGTCTCCGAGATCGCCGGGCGCGCCGAGATCGATGAGCGCCAAGAGCTCGGCCTTCGTCTCCTTGTGGCTCGACATGGGATCCGAGGGCGCAAGCCCCGGCGCCTCGGCCGCGCCCGAAGCATCGGCACCTGACGCATCGGACGCGCTGGCATCCTCGGGCGCGGATGCATCGGCCGAGGTGCGCGACCGATCGGGCGCGGCGATGTCGAGGCTCGTACCCGCGGGATCGCGCGCATCGCGGGACGGCGGGGCGAGATCGCCTTGTGGGGGCGCGCGTTGGCACGATGCGCTGGCGATGGCCGCAGCCATCGCGCACCTCGCGTACCATTTGGAAATCGCACGCCTTCGCATCGGTAGGAACTCTAGTCGCTCGACCGCCCCAGGTCCGCTTTCTGTGCGATTGTTCAAGCGCGGGGCGCTCGACGGCAGCCGAAAACGGACTTATTACGCAGCCATGAGAAGTCGAACCAGGTCGATTTTGGGCGGCGTCGCGCTCCTGGCGATCACGGTCTCGGGGGTGGGGTGTTCCTCCTCGTCGTCGTCCGGCCCACCGCGCTCGGGCTCCAACCTCGCGCCCTATGACGGACTGCACGTCTGGAGCGAAGGGGGTTATGCCTTCACTGCAACCGTCGACAACAACGATATGCTCGGCTCGGCCATCAGCCTGCACCGCCAGCCTTCGGGGGCCCAATACACCCAAGAAGAGGGCGCAACCGAAGGTCCCTCGTTTCAAGGAACCATCTTCGATCGCCCGGTGAGCGTCTCCTTCAGCGGCTCCAGCGCCCGCGGGATCTTCGGCGGCGCGCCGCTCAACCTCGACGTAGCCGAAACCCCCGAAGGCGGCATCACCGTCCGCGGCCTGGTCGGCGGCGCGCTCTCCGAGTTCGAGGTGAGCCCGACGCGCTGGACCGGACATGTCGGCCCCTGCGGCTACGATCTGACCGGCAGCGGCGGGCGCTACGATGGCTCCCGCAACTGCGGCCGCGGCACCCGGCGCGTGCGCATCGAGATCGGCAAACCCATCTCCGATTGGCCGCCCATCGAGCGCGCCACCTTGCTGGCCTTGGCGTTGCGGCGTTGATGCCCGCCCCGCCGGATCCCGCGGCGCGAGAACCGCTTCTTCCTCGAACCGATCGCGACACCTTATTTTACTAGACGAATCTTGATATATTCGGGCCATGCCCGCCCGAGCCCCGAAGAAGAACCTCCCCGCCCTCCGAGGCGCGGGCGAACGGGTGCTCCTTCGACTCAAAACGCGGGGGGCCGCGCGAGCCGCGGACATCAGCCTCGCGCTCGGCATCAGCGCGGAGGCGGTGCGCCAGTCGCTCGTCAAGCTCGAAGAAGAGGGGCTGGTCACCGTGACCACCGAGCCGCCGCAAGGCGTGGGGCGTCCGACGCAACGATGGTCGCTCACCGCGGCCGGACACGAGCGATTCCCCAACGCCCACGCCGAGCTCACCGTGCAGCTCCTCGACTCCGTTCGCACGGTGCTCGGCAAAGGCGCGCTCGATCGCCTGATCGACGCGCGCGAAAGCCAGATGCGCGCGACGTACGAGCAAGCGTTGGCCGGCGCGGCCGATTTGAACGAGCGCGTCGCGCGCCTCGTCGAGCTGCGCGCGCGCGAGGGCTACATGGCCGAGTACTGGCGCGAGGACGACAGCTTTCTCCTGGTCGAAAACCACTGCCCGATTTGCGTGGCCGCCACCGTGTGCCAGGGGCTCTGCCGCTCGGAGCTGCACACCTTTCGCGCCGTGCTCGAAGCGGATGTGCAGCGCGTCGAGCACATCGTCGATGGCGCGCGGCGGTGCGCGTACCGAATCACGCCCGGCGCCGCGCGCTCACGCAAGATCCGTAAAAAGGGCTAGGCGCGTCATCGCAAGCCCCGAAGCGCCCGCGCCGCCGCGCCGGTCATTTTCCAAGTCGAAGCTTGATATATTCCCCACCTGACCTTACCAAGTGTTTATCTTGGAAAAATAAACGCGCCCCCCGCGGCGCAGCAGGACGGACGCACGCGGCCGCCGGGGCGACCGCGGCATGGCGGCAAGGTGAAACGGGGTCGGGAGCGAGGCATCATGCAGGCGGCGGAGTCGAAGCAAGAAGAACGAGGCTGGGGCGAGCTCGTTGCAGGCGCGAACGCGGTGCGCTCCGTGGCGCTGGCGGGCGGGGTCGCGCTGCACGCGGTCAATGTCTTCATCGCCACCACCATTCTCCCCTCGGTCGTGCAGGACATCGGGGGGCTCGGCTATTACGCGTGGAATACGACGGTCTTCATCGTCGCGTCGGTGGTGGCCGCGGCCACCTCGGCCAAGCTTTTGCGCACGTTGGGGCCGCGCGGTGCGTATGCCGCGGCCGCGATCGTCTTCATGACGGGAACGACCCTCTGCGCGACGGCGACCGTCATGCCGATGATGCTCCTGGGGCGCGCCGTGCAAGGAACCGGTGGCGGCTTTCTCTTGTCGCTCTCGTACGTCATGATCCGCATCGTGTTCGAGGAGGCGCTCTGGCCACGGGCGGTGGCGCTCGTCTCGGGCATGTGGGGCGTCGCGACCTTGATCGGGCCGGCGGTCGGCGGCGTGTTCGCCCAAATGCACGCGTGGCGCTGGGCGTTTTGGTCGCTCTTGCCCGTGAGCGCGCTCTTCGCGTGCCTCGCCTGGTTCGTCATGCCCAGCCGACCCTCGGACGGCCCCAGCGCACCTTCGCCCGTGCCCTTGTTGCAATTGGTCTTGCTCGCCACCTCGGTGCTCGCGGTCTCGATTGGGAGCGTCGATCCCCGTCCGCTCTGGAACGCGGCCGGCCTCGTTGGCGCGGCGGTGCTCATGCTCGCCTTGATCCGAATCGAGTCGCGCGCGGAGGTGCGCCTTCTTCCGCGGGGCGCGCTGCGTGCGAGCACGCCGCTCGGTGCGAGCTACGCCACGATGGCATTGCTCACCGCCTTGATGAACTGCGATATCTTCGTGCCGTATTTCATTCAGAACCTCCACGGTCAGTCGCCGCTGGTAGCGGGCTATATCTCGGCGCTGCTCGCGGCGGGTTGGACCGTCGGCTCCGTCACCAGCTCGAGCTTCACGGGCGCTCGCGCCCGCGCCGTGGTCATCGCCGGACCCGTGCTCGCGACGGTCAGCATGGTGGCCCTTGCGGTGCTGATCCCCACGCCGAGCGGCGGATCGTGGACCGTCTTGTTCCCCATTTGCGCGGCGCTCGGGCTGGTCGGCCTCGGGATCGGCCTTGGCTGGCCGCATATTCTATCGAGCGTTCTTCGAAGCGCGCCCAAAGAGGATCAAGACGTGGCGGCGGCTTCCATCACGACCATCGAAATGTTTGCCACCGCGCTCGGTGCGGCCGTCGCGGGGATGGTCACCAACCTCGCCGGCTTCACCGATCCCGACGGCGAGAGCGGCGCGCGCCACGCGGGCATCGCGCTCTTCATCACCCTTGGCGCCGCCCCTTTGCTCGCGGTCGCCACGGCCGTTCGCGTGGGGCGGACGTCGATGATTCCGTCCGCCTCATCGCCAAGTCACTAGACACCCAAATTTTTCCGCACCAGTGAAATATCGCGCACGGGGCGAACCTCGATACAGCCGGTGCGCGCCCAAGGGAACTGCGCGGCGAGCTCGATGGCCTCCTCCAGGCTGTCGGCCTCGATCAAATTGAAGCCGCCCAGGTATTCCTTGGCCTCGGTGAACGGCCCATCGACGACCATTCGGCGGTTGTTGCGGATGCGAACGGACTTGGCCGTGGAGGGCGCCTCCAGCTGTTGAAAATCGAGCAAGGTGCCTTTGTCCTTGAGCTCGTCCGCGTGGGTGAGGCACGTGCGCATCATCCCGTCGGTTTCATTGGCGGGCAGAGCGTTCAACAAGGATTCGTCGTTGTAAACCAGGAGTAGGAATTTCATGAGCTCCTCCGAGCAGCAGCAACCGTAGCCTGCGCACGTTACCACCAAGCGCGCGCGTCGACTATCGCGCTTGGTGCACGGCGATCGATCCATTCATGGCGCGCAGCGCGATGGGGACACCCCCGCGACCGACGGTTGCCGTGAGCGACTCCGGCCCAAACGAGGACGAGCGGGTGGTCACCGGAAAATCGGTGGTGATGCGCCCGCTCATGGTGGAGGCGGCGAGCTGGAAGTTTGCATTGGGCAAAACCGTCAGATCGATCGAGCCGTTCATCGTCTCGAGGTTCACCGGTGCCGTCGTTTTTGCGAGCGCTCTGGCGACGATGGCTCCGTTCATCGTCTTCGCGGCGATGCGGCCCTCCGTCTCGGCCGTGATGGCCCCGTTCATGGTGACGAGCTCCGAATCGGCGCGCAGGCCGCGGGCCTCGACCTTTCCATTCATCGTCACCCCGACGAACCCCACACCTTGCGGGACCCGCGCTTCGAATGCGATTTCGATCTCGTCGTCGGGGCCATGGGGCCTGGGGCCATGCTCGTGCGAATCCAATGGATCCCGGTGGGGGCGGCAGCTTCCATCCGGCTCACCCTGGAGGAGAACGCAAATCACCACGCCGCCGGGGTGCTCGGCCACCACGATGCGCTGGCTCGCCGGGTTGCCGCGGAGCACCCGCTTGGACGCGCGAACCGCCACCGTTTGCGACGTTCCCCCCGTGACGCGAACCGCGCCATTGAAGCCGTAAATCTCTAGCTTCTTGGGCGCGGCAAGCGCTTTCTCATACCGAAATTCCGGCTCGACGCCACCCTCCGTGCGCGCTGCGCCGGTGGTCTCGTAGGTCGCCGACTCGGGCATTTCGGATCGCGCTCCAGGTGCCGGCAGCGGCGAGGATGGCCCCGCAGGTGCGGCAGGTGACGCGGCCGAAGCCGAGGCCGAAGCTGGGGGCGGCGGCGATCCGGAGCTTGCGCAGCCGAGGGCGGCCCCCACCGATAGAATCGAGATGACGAAGGCAACGGGCTCGTGACGGCAGAGGGGAGGCTTCATGGCGATCTCGTGGGTCCTTCGCATCGGGCCCCGACGAAATTTCACGAGCCCCCAAACGGCCCGTTTTTCTAAATCACGACCGCCACCTCCACGTCACCCTCTTTGTGCAACACATTGACCCCCACGTCCCGCGGATGCCGGTGAAGGAGGAGATCCGTCGTGGTGCCACCGACCCGCAAATTGCGGATCTCGACCCGCGCGAGCGACGCGGGGAGCTGCGGATGATCGAAGCGGATCCGCGGGATCCCCGACGCCGATACGCGGAACGACATGCCAAGGCACGCTTGGAGCACGTAAAACACGCTCGCGCTGGCCCACGCTTGCGGCGAGCACGCGACCGGGTACAAAGTGGGCCCCTCGCCGGGGCGACGCGTGAACCCGCAAAAGAGCTCCGGGAGGCGGTGAAGATCCATGAAGAGGCTCGCGTCCAGCATGGCGCCGAGGATGGCTTGGCTCCCCTCTTTCAAGCCATAGCGCGCAAAGCCTTTGGCGATGAGGGCGTTGTCGTGCGGCCAAATCGAACCATTGTGGTACGACATGGGGTTGTAGCGGGCCTCGCCCTCCGCGATGGTGCGGATCCCCCAGCCGGAGAACGACCTCGGCTCGAGCAATGTCGCGGCGGTGCGCTCGGCGTGCTCTTGGCTCGCGATGCCGCTCCAGAGCACCTGGCCCGCGTTCGATGCGCGCACCCGGCAAGGGCGCTTTTCGCCGTCGAGGGCGAGGGCGTACGTCCCCAAATCTTCGCACCAGAAGGCGCGCTCGAACCGCTCTTGCAGCGCGTGCGCGCTCGCGCGCAACGCCGAGACGCGCGGGCCCTCCCCCAGCGCCTCGGCCAAGTCCGCCGCCGCCAATTTGGCTTTGTAGACATAGCCTTGCACCTCGGCGAGCGCGATCGAGCCCTCGGCGGAGACGCCGTTTCGATGAAATACGGAGTCCTCCGAGTCTTTCCAACCTTGTTGCGCGAGCCCCTTGGCGCTCTTTCGTCGGTATTCGACGAAGCCGTCGCGGTCGGAGTCCCCATAGCGCTCGATCCAGCCGAGCGCGCGCTCGATGTTCGGCCAAATGGCGCGCACCAGCTCGATATCGCCCGTACGGCGGTAATACGCGCCGGCCAGCACGATGAAGAGCGGCGTCGCGTCCACCGTTCCGTAGTAGCGGCCAAATGGGATTTCGCCGAGGGCGGCCAGCTCGCCTTTGCGCGTCTCGTGCAAGATCTTGCCCGGCTCCGCGTCCTGCTCCGGATTTTCGTCGCGCGCTTGTGTCTCCGCCAGGTAAGCGAGCACGCCCCGGGCGAGCGAAGGGTCCACCCATAGGTACTCGAGTGCGGTGAGTATGCCGTCGCGCCCGAAGGGTGTGCTGTACCAGGGCACCCCAGCGTACGGGTAGCCGCGCTCGGGGTTGTGCAAGGTGAGCATGGCCAGATCGGCGCTGGAGCGATGGATCCACTCGTTGAACTGCTCGTTCGACGTGAGCACCCTGGCCCCCTCGGCAGGGGCCTCCTGCAAGGCCCTCTCGGCCTCTGCGCGCAGCGCCACGAAGCTCGCGCGCGCAGGCCGCGGCTCCCTCGGATCGCATGTGATGGCCACATGGATCTCGCTTCGTTCGTTGGGCGCCAGCGCCAAGGCGTACTCGACGTGGTTGGGCCCCAGCCGCGCGGGCACGGGATCGCATTCGATCTCGGTGCGGCGCGTGACCCCGTCGAGGCCGCGGTAGCCCAAGAGGACGCGGTCCGGGCGCAGCTCGGGCTTGAAATCCTCCCCCCTGCGTGGACGGCGAACACCGCGCACCTCGAAGATATCCGCGTAGTCGGCGCCGAACTCGAGCGCCACGCGCAGCGCGACGGGCTTGTTCCCATAATTGGCGATGCGCACGCGGGTATGGCACGTGCCATCGGCCAGCAAGGTCGCGCGAAACGCGTGCACGCTCCCTTTCAGCACCGTGAGCTCGCCTTCCTCGTAGCAATCCGGGGTGGTGAGGTCCACGCCGAGCAGGCTATTGTCTTGCCGCACGCTCGAGCCCAAGAGCATGGGCCGGTGCCCGTTGAGCCGCAGCTCGAGCTGCGACAAGAAGCGCGTCCCCTGGTGGTAGACGCCCTGCTCGCCGGTTCCAATCGGCTGAATGTCACCGAATCGGTCGAAGATGGCGAAGGTCTCGCCGCTCTTCAGCACGCGGGTGCGATCGTCCGTCCGCGAGGAGGTCGCGAGCACGTACCATCGGTCTTCGATGCGTATGGTCTCCATCGCTCTTCATCAGGCTGAATCGGGATTGATCAGGCGACGCGAAGCGATCGCTCGCTCACCGCGTCGAGGCTAGCGTACACCCGGAGGTAATCCTGCGCCATGCGCTGGACCGTAAATCGTTGTTCGAACCCCTGGCGAACGCGGAGGCGGTCGAGCTCGTGGATCCGTTTCACGGCGGCCACGGCACCGTCTTCGTCGTCCACGAGGTAGCCGGTCACTCCATCGCCGATGATCTCGGGGACCGAGCCGCACCGCCAGGCGATGGTCGGCGTCCCGCACGCCATGGCTTCGATCATCACCAACCCGAAGGGCTCGGGCCAGTCGATGGGAAACAGAAGCGCCATCGCGCCGCCGAGGAACTCACGTTTGTCGGACTCGCCAATTTCGCCGACGAATTCGACACCTGGTCCGTTTAGAAGCGGGCGAATTTTATCTTCGAAGTAGCAGGCGTCCACCTTGTCGACCTTGGCCGCGATCTTGAGCGGCACCCCCGCGCGCTGCGCGATCCGAATGGCGCGGTCCGGCCGTTTTTCGGGCGAGATGCGCCCGAGGAACGCCAGGTACGAGCCCGGGCGACGGTGCGGGCGGAGCAGATCGCGCGGCAGCCCGTGGTAAATGGTGGCCCGCCAATTGGACGCCGCGACCGGTGCCCGCTGCGCGTCGGAGATGGAGACGAGCGGCATGTCCGGAAAATGCTCGTGCACGCGCACCGTCTCCGGTAGATCGAGGCGGCCGTGCAAGGTGGTCAGCGCCGGGAGCTTCACGCGGCGCGAGATGGGGAAGTGCCAATAGTCGATATGGAAGTGGATGACGTCGAACTCGGGCGCCGACTCGATCACCTGGTCGAGCATGATCAGGTGGTGCGCGAACGAATCGGCGCACGTAGGATCCAGCCGAAGACCCCGCTCGACCATGGGCTGGAGGCGGGCGCGGGTGACGGAGTCGCCCGCGGCGAAGAGGGTCACGTCGTGACCTTGGCGGACGAGTTCTTCGGTTAAATACGAGACGACCCGCTCCGTACCACCATAGAGCTTTGGCGGTACGCTTTCGAATAGCGGCGAAACCATAGCGATCTTCACGGGACCCTTCCTCTCGACGTCCCCCCGGCCGTCGATTCCTTCGTGGGGACCGAGCTTCGTACCCGCAAGAGGGGCAATCTGTGGCGAGAGTGGCGATCTTGCGCAAAGGAATGATCGCCCCTCCAGCGGTAGAGGCGCTCCGGATGGCGGCCGCCCGAGCAGCACAAGCGCGTACGTCCCGCGATATCGCATCACGCGACAACGATAAATCGATTCACCGATATCTCACTTTCCGCCGGCGACGATTCGAGCGAGCCCAATCGCCTGGTGTCCCGGCGAGGCGAATCCCACATGAGAGAACTGCACGGGCTCCACGTCGCCGTGGGACGGCGCCGTCTTGCCGCCCGGAGATGGATCCGACGGCGACGGCCGCGCGTTGCGAGAATCGTTCGATAGCGTAGGATTCGAGTTTGCGCGAGGCTCGCGCCGTATCCTACCTATGAATCTTACGAAGCCCATTTTCGAACGCCCCACGGTTCTTGCCTCTTGGATGACGTCACGCACCTTCGCCGCGTTGGGCACCTTCGCCATTTCTGCCGCGCTCGCTGCATTCGTTGCGGCGGGCGCAGGCTGCGGATCGAGCGGCGCCACCGCTTCCACATCGCCGGGCGGCTCGCGTCCCGGTGATCCCGATGGGGGCCCATCGGATCCGGGGTGCGATCCGGGCCAACGCGCCGAGTGCCCCATCGTCACGTCCCCCGATGGAAGCGATGCGAGCCCCGGCACCGCGGCGCGGCCCGTTCGAACGTTGAAACGGGCCCTGGCGATGGCGAAAAAGGGGCAGACCATCTCGCTGGGCGACGGCGCCTACGATACCGCGAACGGTGAGCGCTGGCCCGCAAAGGTCGGCGATGGAGTCATCCTCGAGGCCACCACCGCTGGCAAAGCCATTTTGCGTGGGGCGCCCGATGTGGATGGTCTCGTCTTCGAAGGAGCTGGCGCGATTCGCGGCATCACCCTCGGCGCCTTTCGCACCGCCCTCTCGGCGTCCGCCGGCACACTGCACGCTTCGAACATTCGCATCTCCGGCGGGGGCGGCGTTGCGCTCGGGGGGAGCGCGCGCGCCGCGCTGTCGCAAATCACGCTGGACGGCATCCTCGGCGCGGGCGTGCGGCTCGCCGACCAAGCGCGTCTCGAGATGAACCATGGAACGATCCGCGGGACGACCGACCCTCCGCTGGACACGGATGCATGTGCGAATGTCGGCGTGCGGCTGGGGGGTAGCTCCACGGCCACGGTGAACGACGTCACCGTCACGAGCTTGGGCAGCTTTGGAATCGTCGCCCTCGATCACGCCGTCGCCACCTTGAGCAACAGCACGTTGATCCGCACCCCATACCCGCGCGCCTGCGCGAAGTTGGTGCAGATCGGCGTCGCCGACCATGCCGCGCTCACCGTGGAAGGCAGCTCGGTGAGCGACGAAACGGGCATCGGCGCCGTCGTGCGCGACGAATCCGGCAAACTCGAGCTGCGAGCGACGAAGATCGTGCAGTCCGACATCGGCATCGTCAGCAACGGCCGGCTCGAGCTGCAGAAGAGCGTGGTGGAAGAGTGCCGAACGGGCGGCGTTCACCTGGGTGAAAAGAGCTACGCGATCATCGCCGGCTCGACCATCGCCACGTCACCCGGTATTCGAAGCGCGCCGGATTCGACCTTGCTGCTGCGAAAGAGCATGGTCGTGTCGGAGACGGGATATTCCATCCGCATCGAGAACGCGCATGGCGATTTGGGCACCGCCAAGGAGCCCGGGGGAAATCATATCTTCGGAAAAGAGATTGGGCTGGTGGTGGACAGCAAACCCTCGAGCACGACCCTCGTCCAAGCCTCGGGCAATTCATGGCGCCCCAAGGTGCAAGGCTCCGATGTGTATGGCACATATACTGCTCAGCTCGTCGAGGGCCCTCAGATCACGAACGACGGTAATTTTTCACTGAGCGAAGGCTCCGCGATTCAGTTCTAAGCCGATACGTGCACGTTTTGACCCGTTCATGCTGGAACGTGCACGGTTCGTCGGCTAAGGTTGGGTACGCAAAAGGAGCTCCTGTGGCTGCTGCAAATGTACGCCCCGTCATCGTCTTCGACCTGTTTGGAGTGATCGCCCGCAATCAAACGGAGGACGACAAACGCAAGCTGGAACGAATCGCGGGGGTGGCCGGTGATGCGCCGGCCGAAGCTGCATTTTGGAACGTCTATTGGGCATGCCGCCCGCCTTACGATGCGGGGCAATCCAGCCTCGACTATTGGTCGACGGTCACGCGCGAGCTGGGGGTAACGTACTCGAAGGAGATCGTCGCCGCGTTGATCGAAGCGGATCTCGCGAGCTGGTGCGACGTCGACGAGCGCATGGTCGCCCTCATCGCCGAGATCGGAGCGAGCGGGCGCACCATCGGCCTGCTCTCGAACATCATCTTGGATCTGGTGCCCATCTTCGAGGCCAAGCACGGCGGGTGGCTGCGCCATTTCCATGCCCTCACCTACTCGTGCCGGATTGGCGTGGCCAAACCCGATCCGCGCGCATATCGAATTTGCGCGGAGCGGTTGGGCGTGGCCACGTCGGAGGCGCTGTTCTTCGACGACAATGAGCGCAATGTGCTGGCCGCGCGCCAGGCGGGCATGGCGGCCGAGGTGTTCACGTCGCCCGAACAGGTCCGTGAGCGCCTCGGCCTTCCGTGATCGTACGGCCGGCGGAGATCAGGTTCGGTTGATCGAGAGGCCGCCGTCGACGAGGAACGAGGCGCCGGTGGTGAAGGTCGACGCGTCCGATGCCAAGTAAAGGACCGACCGGGCGAGCTCCTCGGGCGTGGCCACGCGCTTGAGGGCGTGCAGGCCCTTCACGAAGCTCTGCGCTTCCTCGGTGCTGTTCATCGCGCGGTAAGCGGGTGTGTCGACCGCGCCCGGCAAGATGGCATTCACGCGGATCCCTTTGGGGCCGAATTCGGCCGCCAGCGCCTGGGTGAGGCCGAGCATGCCCGACTTGCTCGCCGCGTACGCGGCAATGCCGGGCATACCCACCGTGTGGCCGACGAAGGTCGACGTAAAGATCACCGAGCCCGCGCCGCGCTCGAGCATGGCCGGAATTTGGTATTTCGCCCCCAAAAAGGCGCTGGTCAGGTTGGTGTCGAGCGTCTCCTTCCAGCCCTCGAGCGAGATGCCGGTGGTGGGCCCCGCCTCACCGACGACCCCCACGTTGTTGAAGGCGATATCGAGACCGCCGAAGCGGCGCACGGCCACGTCGACCAGCTCTCGGGCGAACGACTCTTCTCGGACGTCGCCCGCCACCGCCACCGCCTCGCCTCCGGCCGCTGCAATCTCCGCGACGAGCTGCTCGAGCTCGGCGCGCCGGCGCGCCCCCACCACGACCTTGGCGCCCTCTTTTGCAAAGAGCTTTGCCGCAGCATGACCGATACCCGAGCTTGCACCCGTGACGATGGCAACCTTGTTGACCAATGCACTCATCTTCGAGACTCACTTTCGTTGAGGTTCGTCCGAGGATGATGGTGCTTCGCGCGTCCCGTCACACTCCGTTTCTTGCTGCGTTATCGGTTCACGATTTCAGGCGGCGTCCGCTGACCGAGATCTGGATCCATGGAACGTCGATGGCGTCCGGCTTGGAGAGAGCCCGATACGCGGCGACTTGATCCGCGGTCAAGCTGCCGTTCTTCACCAAGTGCGGTGCGAATTGCTCGAAGCCCAAGTGCCAGACCTCGTCGGCAGGCTGGCCGAGGCCGATGGTCACCGGGGAGGACACGATGCGCATTTCCCCAATGCCGAAGCTCGCCAGCTTGGCCGGGATACGCCGCGCCCAGTGTCCGTCGCTCCCCTGCGTGGACAAGGTTTGCACGAAGGCGCCGAATACGCGCTTCATCTCCTCGTAAGGAAAGTGCTCGAGCGGAAGGACGTAATAGTCCTCGACCACGATCGACCCGCCGGGTTTGAGCCACGTGACCGCGCGCTTCAAGATCTCGTCCCGCTGCGGGATGTGGGAGAGGACCAGCCGCGTGTGGATCAAGTCGAACGAGGCGCGTGGAAAGCCTTCGCGCACCAAATCGATGGTCGCGATCTCCAAGTTGGGGGCGCGGCCCGCGTCGAGGTAGCGCGGATCGATGTCGGCCGCCACCACGTGCCCTCGGGGGCAGCGCTCGGCCAGCCAATACGCCATGGATCCGGCGCCGGCCCCCATTTCCAGACAGCTCCAATCGATTCGCATGGGCAGGCGCTGGATGATGGCCTTGGACGTGGGATCGGCCCATCGCTCCAACGCTTGGAGCCGCGCGAGCTCCGTAGGTAAGTCTTTGCTGAGGATTCCTGTGCAGTACGGATCGGTGAGCTTGCGGCGCATCGCGCTCCGCTCGGTCGGGTTGCTCTCCATCGCAGTTCCTCCTGACAGAATATGGCCGCGAAGACCGATATTTGGGTGCTTCGCGCGTTACGCGCCTCGCGCAATCCATGCGCCGCGCGAGCAACGGGTCCATGCGACGAGAATGCCCGATTCCCAATTTGGAAATTGCAAGGGCGCTAATCGATATAACGGTCATGATGCAAAAACATCACGGCTCAGTTTTACCCCATGCGGAATTTCGGTCCTTGCACCCGCTCGGTAGGGAAGGTCGTATTCCCCTGAACCTCACGCGTGCCAGCATCTGAACCTTCGATGGCGCGCTCAAACGGGTCATGACGACTTGACAGCCGCGGCCTAAGTAACATAACTCCGCGGTCACACGGCAGTCACACTTCGTGAGCGCTTGTAGTTGGGTAAACACGTTCCAACGTCGAGCTGCCGCGAAAAACATGAGCTGCAGGGCGGGGCCGCATCGTCGTGTCGCGCATTGGGCCCGTGTTCTGCTTTTGCCTTTTAGCCCACGAGTCGACAACGAAATGACAATGGATGTGCACACGACGGCCCACGTCGAATCGAGCGCGTGGGTCGGCAAGTCGTTAACGATGGATGAATTCGACCGCTTGTCCGGTTCCTTGAGTGGAATACCGTTCGTCAAGCTGGTGATCGATCGGCCTGCCGGAGTCATCCATTTCCTCGACAATGCCAAATGGCGATTTCACGTCGAGTACGTCGCAAAGCTCCTCGATATGCCGCGCAAAGAGCTGGAGCGGTCGCTCGACGCGGTGAACCACAGCGTCTACGACGACCCCGATCGGCGCTTTTACTTGGCGATCCTCTCGCGCCACACGCGCTCGAACGGCGAGCCGGGGACCTTCTTTTCCCTGGAGACCACCGAGGCCGACACGATGGACGCGGAGATGCTCCGCTATCTTTATGGCTTCGTCCGCCAATACGTCGATCCGAGCATTCCTCTGGTCGTCAAGCCGGCCAATCATATGCAGGAGTCCTTCCTCCGCGAGATTTCCGCCGAGGAGATGCCGCGCGTGCTGGCGCACGAGCTGTTCTCCCGAGCGCGCGTCATTCCGTTGAACCCTGGCATGGCGCGCGGCCGCCTGCGGCTCTTTCGCAGCACCAAGGAATATCGGGACACGAAGGCGCCGCTGGAGTGGTTCGACATCGTGGTCATGGATCGGGTGCCCGACGACATTCCGCGCGTCTCCGGCATCATCAACACCGCGCAGATCACCCCGCTGTCCCACGTCAATGTCTTGGCGCACGGTTGGAAGATCCCAAACGCCATCGCGCTGGACGCGCGCGAGCGCATCGAGCGGGACGGGCTGGACGGGCATTGGGTGGAATACCGAATCGATCCCTCCGCCGGGGACATTCACCTGCAGCGCATCGAGGTGCCCCCGCAGCTCTCGCAGGCGGAGCTGCCGCGCACCCATGTGTGGATCGACGAGCCGGAGGCGTTCTTCGGGAACATCGTGGGGCTCGAGTCACTGCGGGCGTCGGACCGTTATCAATATGGGACGAAGGCCGCCAATCTGGGCGAGCTGCATCATTTGATCGCGAACGGCTCGCACCGTTTGACCGGCTTCTACCAAGTACCGCGCCCGCCGCGCGCCAATTTGATCGAGTACCTGGCGAGGCAGCTCGAAACGACCCCCGAGGGGGTGAGCGGCGCGGCGCTGCAGCTTTTGCGAAAGTACGTGCGCATCCCGCGCGGCATCGTGCTGCCGTTTGCCTTTCAGCAGCGCTTCTGCGAATCGTCGTGGCGCATTCAGCAGGTGATTGGCAAATTGAAGATGGCCCTCGAGCTCACGGCCGACGATCAGGTGGAGCCGCTGTGCCTGCAGCTGCAGGATCTCATCCGCCGCACCCGCATGCCGGCGAGCATGCGGCACAGCATCGACGCGGCCATCGTGGCGCACCTCGCGGGGGCGGAGAAGTTCGTGGTGCGAAGCTCCTCCAACGCCGAGGATCTGGCGGGGTTCTCCGCGGCCGGGATTTACGAGTCGATCACCCGCGTGAGCAGCGTGGAGACCATCTTGCGCAGCATTCAAGAGGTGTGGGCCTCGCTGGTCTCGCCGCGCAGCGTGCGGCTGCGGCAGCAGGCGGGCATCTCGCTCGACGCCGTCTACATGGGCGTGATCATTCAACAAGAGGTCAGCGCGGATCTGGGCGGGGTGCTGGTGACGACCAATCCCACCAGCGCTGGCGACTTTCGCCACGTGTACATCAATGCCGCACGCCGGTCGGTGAACGCGGTGGTGTCGGGCGATGCGGCACCACTGCAATACTTGTACAACACCATGGAGGGCGGAGGGCGCACCGTATCGCTGGGCGATTCCACCAGCGATCTCGATGACAAAGACAAGACCTTGCTGGGCCGCCTCGCGCTCGTGGGCCGGCTTTTGCAATCACACTTTGCATCGAATTACACCTTTGCCGATCCCATCGACATCGAGTGGATGGCCGGCGAAGATGCGCTGCACATCCTGCAAGTCCGCCCTTACTCGAACTGAAATGAGCTCTACGCCGTCCAAGCCGTCCAAGTCGGACGCGCCCATGCTTTCCATCTCTGCCGCGCCCCCGGGCGTGAGGCGGGTGATCGCCCTGAGCAATGCGTTTCAATTGCTCTTCGGGCTCCTGTTCTGGCTGCCGATCTTCTACGTCTACCAGCGCCGTATCGGCTTGTCGGATCCGCAGATCTTCGGCATTCAGAGCATTTATTACGTCGTCTTCTGTCTGCTCGAGATCCCGACGGGCCTCTTCGCCGATCGCTTCGACTACCGCCGCTCGGTGCGCGCCGGCGCGGTGGTGCTGGCGGTGGCGAACCTCATGCCCATCATCCTGTCGAGCTACACGGGATTCCTCGCGCACTTCGTCCTCATCGCGCTGGCGCGGTCTTTGGTATCGGGCGCATTCAGCGCATACCTGTACGACTATTTGAATGCGCGCGGCGCGAAGGACATCTACCGAGCCGCGGAGGGTCGAGGCCGTGCGTACAGCTTGATCGGCCGCGTAGCCTGTCTCCCCGTCGCGGGGTGGCTTATGGAGTGGCTCCCCGCCGCGCCCTATTGGCTCTCCGCGGCGAGCGCCGCCGGGGCCGCGTTCATCGCGCTTCGTTTGCCGGAGGTCGCCCTCGCGGACGGGAGCTCCGCGCCGGCCGCGCCCGAGCGTTTGCCGATGGCCAGGTTGATGCGTCACGCGCTGCACCAATTGCGCGAGGCGCCGCACCTGCCGATGCTCATGCTCCAAGGCGTGGCGCTCTTTACGTTGGTGCGGATCGTTCAGGTGAACTTGTTCCAGCCGATTCTAGGCTCGAAGCAATTGCCGCTCTCTACGTTCGGCCTGATCATGGCCGGCACCACCGTGTGTGAAATCGCAGGAGCATTCCGCAGCGGGTGGCTGCGGCGATGGTTCTCCAATCGAACCGCGGTGTTCGTCCTCACGTGGACCATGGCCCTGGCCCTGGCGGCGCTGGTGCCCGCGGGCTCCGCCGGCACGGTGGTGGCGCTCTGTGTATTCTCGGTGGCCAGCGGTCTCTCGTTTCCCATTCAGCGGCAGCTGCTCAACGACGCCATCGTCGACTCCACCACGCGCGCGACCCTGCTCTCGATGGAGTCCATCGTCGACCGGGGCGTGTGCGCCGTGGTCGCCGTATTTTTGGGCGACTACATCGCCCAAGGTCGATTGCATGATTTTCTCGTGCGCGCGGCGCTCGCGACCGCGGCGCTGATGGCCCTCACCGCGGTGGGGCTCCGGCTCACCGATCGGCGCGCCGGCCGTGGCGCGCACGGCGAACAGAACCTGCCGGCGTGATCGCGCCGGGCATGAGTGCAAGGCGGACGTCGCCTGCACGGTAGGAGAACCCTCGTGACCACCGTATCTCGCAAACCTCGTATTGCCGTCGTCGACCCTTATTCATCCGGCTATGAAATGGCCCCCGCGTTCGCCGCCCGCGGCATCGGAGCCATCGCCATCCGCACCGCCTTTTCGCTCCCCGAGATGGCGCGCGACAGCTGGGCCCCTTCCCACTTCGACGTCATCCTCGACGGCACCCAGCCGGAAGCCGAGCTGGTGTCCCGCCTGCGGGAGCTCGGGCCGCTTCGCATCTTGGCCGGCAATGAATCGGGGGTGGAGCTCGCCGAGGCGCTGACCGCGCGCTTGCTGCCCCACACCGGCAATGTCCCCGAGCTCACGGCCGCGCGCCGCGACAAATGGCAAACCGCGCTCGCCTTGAGCCGAGCGGGCATCCCCTGTATTCGGCAGATCTGCACGGCCGATCCCGACGCGGTTCGAGCTTGGCTGGCGGAGGCCGCATCCGACGGGCCGCAGCCTTTGGTGCTCAAGCCGCCCAAGAGCGCGGGCACGGACAACGTGCACATCGTGCGCGCCGGCGACGACTGGCAGCCCGTGTTCGCGCGCATCCTGGGCACGACCAATATGATGGGGCTGCGCAACGACGGCGTGCTCGTCCAAGAATACGCGCGCGGCACCGAATACGCCGTGGACACCTATTCGGCCGACGGCGTCCACGGGCTCCTCTCCGTCTGCCGTTACCGCAAGCGCGCGCTCGAGGATCGCCTCGGCATCTACGAAGCCGTCGACTTTCTCCCGCCGGACGCGCCGCGGGTGGCCGAAGTCTACGCGTACGTTCGCCGGGTGCTCGACGCGGTGGGCCTGCGCAACGGCAGCGCGCATGTCGAGGTGATGGACACCGCGCGCGGCCCTCGCCTCATCGAGGTCAACGCGCGCATCTCCGGCGGACACCAGCAGCGACTCACCCGGCTCGCCACCGGCGATTGCCAAATCGATCGCTCCGTGCGCCACGTCCTCGGCGAGCCTCTCGGGGGCGGCTACCGCCTGCTCCACCACGTCACCGTGGCCTACCTCTCCGCCTCCCGCCACGGCATCTGGCGCAACGCCGAAGATCTGCGCAACCTCGCGCGCCTCCCCACCTTCCACGATATCCATCTCGCCTACGGCACGGGCGATCACGTGCCGCGCACGGTCGACGTCTTTACCTCGATCGGCCAAGTCGTCCTCGCGGGCAAAGACGCAAACGCCGTCGACACGGATTACGACGCCGTCCGCGCCTACGAGGCGCGCATGCGCATCGACGCAGCGGCTTGACTCGGCTGCTCTTCCGGCCCCCGTTCAGGCGTTCGCGACGCCGAGCCCCTCGCCGCTCGCGTCGCCATAGGACTCATCGGCGTGCCGGCCGTCCAAAAACAGCGAGCGGAACGCTATTACATGGCTGCGACCCAAGCGCTCGCCGGAATCTGGGATCCACCTCGCCGCGAGATGGTGAGAACGTGACTCCCACGACGAGGGCATGGCCGCCCGCCATGAGGACGGCCCGTCCGACGACGATCACGACAGGAACCTGCGGAGCGTCCATGGCCTGGGGAGCTCTCGCCAAGGGTAGGCTTGAACGTGAGCGAGCAACTCCCTGACGTCCGATTGCGGCCCGGCATCGCATCGGAAGCCGCGCCGTCGCCACGAGCGTGCTCGTCGGGCCGATACGGCCACCTCGGCTCGAGCATCCGGCGATCTCTCGATTTGCAACCGCGCTCGGCACAGGCGCCGTCGGCTTAGCCCGCCCGCGTGGGGCCGCCGGTGGGGCGCATCGAGGCGCGCGCGCAAGAGGTCTCGAGCGCTGGCCTCCCATGTTCAAGTTTGCGGTCTCGTCGTCGCTCATCGCGGTTGGTATGAGCCCTCGGCCGTCGTATCGGCCTCGCCTGCGCACACGCTCGCGGCGGCGATGGGGTCGAGGGGATTCATCGCGGCCGGTATCGTGACGCCCGTATTCGGCGAGCCGGAGCCCGCGGTGGCCGTCGGCTGCTCGTTCGCGCGAGCGATCTCCGTGTCCGGCTCCCCGGAGGCTCCGATGGCGGTCCTGTTTTGTCGGCCATGCTTCTTGGAGTGCTCGAGCTCTCGTCGCCGCAGTCTTTCATCTCCGATGATTCGGATTCCGTTGCACACCGGATCGCGAGTGCCGGGGACCTGACCATAGGTGTTCGTGAAAGGTCCATTTAACCTGCACCGTTGCGCGGTGCCCCGGGTCCTGACGAAACCATACGGAGTCACCCGCTTGGGCATTCGCGATCTGCCCGTGACGGAGGTCGTGTTCGCACTCCTACGTATCGATATGGCGTCCGAAGTACTCTTCGTGATGCCCCACAATTTCCGCCAGAAAGTCGTCGGTGGTGCGTAATTTTCGCGATGAAAGGCCTTAGCAACTTCATTTCTAGCCAACCCTACGAGCAGCGTACCGGCAACCAGTATAATACCGAGCTCGAAACGCCATTTTCTCGTATCTCGATTTCATGAACATACCTTTCCGGAAGATGCTCGGCGTCAGCAAGTCGCGTACCACGTTACTTGATCACGAATTGCCGGTAAAAAAGAGAGGGATGGTGCAAAGAGAAACAGGAGCACAGTACCAAGATCGGCTGGTTGCTCGGTACACTGGTACACCCTGCAGCCCCGGAACGGTACATGGAGGACGGGGGCAAGCGGCGGATCGGCAAGCAACCTCCGCCGGCGTCGGCAATGCGCATGCGTTGACGAAAAAGGGCTTCGCGCAAACGGGTGGACGACGTTTGGAAGACGCTCGAGCCATGACCTTGATGAGCAATCGTCGGTATTTTCGAGACCGCCTTAGCAGTTCGGGCCACTGCCCTTCCCATACCCTTCCCGCGATCGCATCTCAGCCCGTCCAATCGCGCCACGATGGGCGCGGCGATCGTGGCGTAGATCGCGCGAAATTTGGGATTCATCGGTTAAATGCCAATAGGCGAAATTAACTTAAAAAAGCTTGCCACGTATTTTGAAAATGCTAATCAAGCATAACATAACAGTGTGCGAGCCAAAGGCTCCCATTACCCATAGGAGGTTGGTCATGTCCAATGTGTCCAAATTCAGCGTCAATGATTTTGTCGTGGCGTCGACGAGCGTAGGTTTGGACGACAGCGCCAAGGCGGAGGCTGTCGTCAACCCGTCTTCCGACAACGGGCGCAAGGCGCGCTCGGAACGCGAAGGACAGGAACAGAAGCGCTGAAACGCCGCACCGGGCCGACGCTGATGGCATGGTCCAGTAGCGTTGCTCGGGAGTAGATCGAACGTCGGGAACAAGGGAGCGTCTCGAGCTCGAGACGTCCTTGTTCTCGACCGTTCAATGGCTCGAAGAAGACGCTTTGTTTTGGAACGACACGTGTTGCACTTGGAGGTAGCTTTCATGAACTCGGCAAAGACAGTGGCCGCAAACGCTCGCACCGACCAACTCATGGATATTCAAGGCGTCGCGCGCGCGCTGAAGAGAGACGGTTTTGTCAAGCTGGAACGGTTCCTGCCAGTGGAGGCGCTGCTGGAGTGCAAGAAGCAAATCATGAGTTCTGCCGTGTACCGCGAATGGGACGAATCGCGGGCGGAGGACGATGCCAACGTCAAAATGACGACGGCAATCGACGCGACCCACAGGCACTATCGAAATGACAGTGACCTTGCCGAGGGCTTCTTCACGACCCTTTGTACCGACCCCGGCTTCGTTCGCACCCTCACGACGTTGACCGGACGGTCGCTCATTCGAGTGAACAATCACGTCTATGAGATTGTCACCGGCAACTCCGGTTTGGACTGGCACGTGGGATACTACTCGTTCTCGTATACTCGTCCAGATGATTACGGCTGTACGCTTTGGATCCCCATGGAACCGATAACGAAAGAGCAGCGCGGAGGAATGCAATATATTTCGAAGTCGGTTCTGGATGGATCGTTTCTGTACAGGTTTGCGGCGTGGCATTTCGAGATGTTGAAGAAGCAGCCGCCCGGCGAAAAATACCTCGAGATGGCGACGAGCTCCCAGTTCATGGTAAACGTCATTAGCAGCCTGATCAATCCCGTGATACCACCGGATCAGATCGTGGAGGACACGTTCGAGGTCGGCGACGCGTTCCTATTCGACAAACACGTCCTCCATCGAAGCTCGCCGCTCCTGCGAGGTGCGCTCAAGACGCGCATGGCACTGATCTGCAGGTTCGTGGACGTCGATGCGCTCTACGATCGAAGGCGGTTCTATTCGACGTTTTCACATCTCGAAAAATCCATGGCCAGCGTGCGGACAGATGTGAGCCCGAGGGTCGCGGATGACGAGAACGAGACCATTTCACCGCAAGACCCGTTTTTGCTCGCCTTGGCTCGAGACACCGTGGCGCATCTGACGCCTATCAGGAACACGGCGCCCATCGTCAACGAAGCCCATAGCCGCCTGTTGGAACGTAGCCCCGCGATCGACACACCTCGTATCTCCTTGGCAACATGATCACCAATGGTGACCATCGCGGAACTTCGGGGGCACGCGAAGGGTGTGCCACGAACGGGCTCTCCGATGCGCATCCTTGCTCGAAGCTACTCTTCTGTCCCGATCTGCTGGAGGCGTCCGAGTGCAGCAGGTTGATCCATTTCTTCGATGCCAATATCGAAAAATATGGCAGTGCTCATCGGCAGAACGAGTGGAGTCATCGGACGATTGGAGACTACGCGTTGAGCGCGAAAGCGGACCGAGATGTCCTGCGGCTCCTCAATCGCGTGAAGTTCCACGTTATGGATGCCATACGTGAGTTCTTCGGCGTCCGCTTCATCTATCCACAAGCGAGTCAGCTGGTCATTTGGCCGGAGGGGTCGGAGCAACCGGAGCATGTGGACACGTACTTTCCGGACACGAGCTTTTCGGCGATCCTCTATTTGAACGAAAATTTCGAAGGCGGTGAGACCTTCTTCATCGATCCCGCGCACCGGATCTTGCCGCAGGTCGGCGCTCTGCTCGCGTTCGACGGTGCGACGCTCGAACACGGCGTCGGCCGCGTGACGCGGGGAACGAGGTATACGAATGCCATGTGGTTCACTGGAAATATTCGCAGCGTCGGCCCGTGAGGACACGTTGAAGCGGGCCGCTTTGGACGCGGCCAGCCGACTGCTCCTGACCGGTGTGTCCAGGAGCGATACGCCATTTTCCCACTTCACGGTGGAGCATGTTTTTACCCCTGATTTGGCGCTCTCGCTGCTCGAGTGGCTCGAGGAGACGGATCAATGGCACCTCAAGACGGCGGAGCATTTTCGCATGTTCAGCTTCTTCCCTTCGGAAGAGAGCGCTCCCCTGCATCTGCGCGACGTATTCACGCCGTCGTTTGGCGCCGTTCTCCGCAATCGCCTCGAAGACTTGTTTTGCACGCGCTTCGACGAGCGATTCTTCATCGCGGCGAATAAACATAGCCAAGGGCACGGAACCTCCATCCACAATGACTACGCGGCCCTGGGGAAGCAAGAGCGCTATTTCTTTACCCACCGATTCCTCGTCTACTTGATCCGTGATTGGGACGTGTCCGCTGGCGGCTCGCTCGGGCTCTTTACGTCGCCGGATTCCACGGTTCCGTACAGGACGATTCCACCTCTTCACAATACCGGGGTCGGCATGGTGATGGGTAAAAAATCGTTTCACGCGCTCGACCCCGTCAACGCGGGCGATCGCTATAGCCTCACCATCTCCCTCGTTTCTGCTACCGGCGACTACGAGGAGTCATGACGGCGAGGGGCGCATTCACGGATTTGGCGTCTCGGATCAGCGCCATTCGTCCGCGAGACGTACCGCCGAGCCTGCACGAAGAGGCCAAGCTGGCGGTCTTGGATACCTTCGCGGTGGCGCTTGCAGGGCAGCGTTCGCCGGCGGCCCAAGGCGTCCGCCGAACGGCGAGGCGCACCTCGGGAACCGGGCGAGCGTCCGTTTGGTGGACGCGTCACACGCTGGCGATCGACGCGGCGGCGTTCATGAACGCCTTTGCCTCCCATGTGCTCGATTTCGACAGCGTTCACTATAGTACGTTTGGACATTCGGCCACCGTCATCCTTCCGGCTCTTTTTCCGTTCTTCGACGATCCATTCCTTTCAGGGCGCGAGATTTTGAATGCATATATCGTGGGCGTCGAAGTGATGGGCGTCCTCGGGAACGCTTTCGGAGAGCGACTTCGTGAACGGGGCCACCACCCGACGGCCGTTTTGGGCACGCTCGCGGCGTCGAGCGCCGTCGGATGGTTGCTGAGGCTGGACGAGGTTGGAATGGCCCGCGCCCTGTGCTTGTCCGGCGTTTCATTGGGAGGGTACACCAGCAGCTTCGGCTCGAGCGCGAAGGCTTATCAGGTCGCGGCCGCAGCACGCGACGGACTCTCGGCTGCGGTTTACGCGCGCGACGGCAACGTTTCAGTGCCCCGAGGCGCGCCATGGCTCGACAACCTGTGCCGGCTCTCCGGCGCCGATTTGGATCGATTGGCGGACGATACGCTCTGCAAACCTTGGATCCTCGACCAGGTGCCGACGGCGTTCAAGCAATATCCGTGCTGTGCTTACTTTCATCAAACATTGGATGCGCTCGTGTCGATGCTCGAAGAAGGTCGCGTTCGAGCGCCCGACGTACGCGCGGTGAAGCTCGTTTTGCCATCGTACGTCGTGGGGGCGAACCGGTTTTCTCGACCTAGGACCGTCGATGAGGGAAGGTTCAGCCTCGCATACAATGCCGCCCTGGCTATTTGCTTCGGCAGGGTCGGCCCGGAGCATTTCCAAAGCCACCTTCTAGAGGATTCGCTGGTTCAGAATGTGATGGCGTCGATAACCACTCGAGAATCCGAAGCCCCGCGCAGCCTGGTGGAAATAGTGGTTACCCTGAAGAACGATAGCGAATTACGCGTGACGTTCGCCCACCGGCTGCCGGATCGAGCCCAACGTTCGGCGCTCGAGAAGAAATTTCTCGGTCTCGCAGAGGGATCCCTCGTCGAGGCGGACTGCCATGCATTTCTTGCGCTCCTGAGGGCATTCGAGGGCGCCCGGGCGAGCGATCTGGCTCCTTTTCTTACGGTTGAAATGGAGGAATTGGCGTGACCACGTATCGAATGTCACAACGACTCTCGTGCCATGATGATGGGTCGAGCGTCTATTTCTATTGGCCGGCCGAAGCGCGTGGTACTGCGTTGCGCGGATTGGCTGCGGAGCTCTTCCGAGCGCTGCGTCCTGTTCTCCAAGGCGACTCGGTCGCGCGCGCGACGCTGGTGGGCGCGCTTGCGCACCTCGTGGACGCCGAGCGGGCGCTCGAGCTCATCACGATGTTGAACGACAAGGAGGTCCTGGTCGTCGATGATGGCGCGGGCCCCAAACTGACGAGCCTCTCCGAGAAGCGTATTGCGCTCACGGGGAGCGCGCGCCTCATCGACCCGGTCGTAATCCACCTGGCATCGTTCGGCGCACGCGATCTCGCCTTGGAGGAGCCGCTGCTCGCGACGCCGAACGGCGTTCGCGTAACACCGACGAATCTGGAGAACGGCGATCTGGCGAGTCTGGACCTCATCGCGCTCCTCGACGATCGACTGAATATCCGGCGACATCGCGAGCTCAACGCCGCGGCGATCGCTGCAAAGACGAAGTTCGTCAGCATGCGCCTGTTCGGCAGCAGCTTCGAGATGGGACCGCTGGTTCTACCTGGAAAAACGGCGTGCTTCGAATGCTTCTGGCATCGTCTCCAAGCCCGCGAGGAAGAGCACGGTCCGCCGAAATGGTTCACCGAGATGACGAAGCCGCCGATCGCCACCTCCGAGGGTCCCACCGCGGAGGCGCTTTACCAGATAGCTGCGGCGCATATCGCGCTCGAGATTCGGCGTTGCCTTACCAGGGAAACCGTGCCCATCTCGATGGGCCGTGTGGTGGAACACGACGTCGCCGCGCCTCGTCTGGAGGTTCACCGAGTGCTCGAGGTACCGGGCTGTCAGGCCTGCGGCGCCGCGGACGTTCCATGAGAAAGCGCGCCTACCCCGCCGACATCGATGCTCTCGTTCGCGACATGTCGAGAGCGGAGCCCGACGCATCGAGGTTCCTGCGCTCGTTCGACGAGCTCGTCGATCGATCCGTCGGGATCGTCCGCAACCTCCGGCGCGAGCGCGACTACTACAGCGACGAGCCGAAATTCCTCTGCTACCGCGCCGACCTCGCGCCGACAGCGTCGCTGTCCGATGGCGGCTACGTGCACGCTCCAGCGGAGGGCGGCCGGTCGACCCATCACGACCGCGCCGTCGTCGGTGCGCTGTTCGAGGCGATGGAGCGGTACTGCCTCTCGATCTATCGCCAGCGCGACTTGGTCCGCGCGAGCCATGCGCAGCTCGAGAGCGCGGGCCGCGCCGCCCTCGACCCGGTGACCCTGAGCTCGCACGAAAAAACGAGGGATCCCGCCGTCGCGGACGCGCTCCGGCACGCACCGATGGCCTGGACCCCCGGCTTCTCGTATCGATTGCGAAGCGACATCCTCGTTCCGGCACAATCGGTGTACTTACCCTACGTATTCAACGAGGGCGAGCCGGTGCTCAGGGACCCGTTGACGACCGGCGCGGCCGCCGGGCTGCTCATGGGTAGTGCGGTGCTGAGGGGGCTTCTCGAGGTCATCGAACGCGACGCGATCATGGTCACTCATTATCGCTCGCTATCACCGCCGCGGCTCGATTTGGACGGACGCGGGGGCGGAGAGCTCGACTGGGTGATCCAAAACCTTCGACGCTACCAGCTCGATTTGAGCCTCTACGATATCCGCCTCGATCTCCCGGTTCCGGCTGTTCTGGCGAAGATCATCGATCGCAGCGGGGTTGGCCCCAGCATGACCGTCGCTTCGAAAGCCGCCTTCGACGTTCACGATGCCGTGAAGGGCGCGATCTTCGAGGCCGCGTGCTTCCGAAGGCCGATGCGTACGCGGCTAGCGCGCGCGCGCCAGCATGCAACGACGATATTTGGCGATTTGTCTCGAATCAATAGTTTGGAATCGCGCTCCTATGTCTGGATTCAACCCGAGATGATCGAGTATCTCGAATATCTCGATCGGTCGCCCAGAGGATCGACCGCGTTCACGGATTGTTCGGCCTCGACACCGGCAAAGGTGCGGGCGTTGATCGAGAACGTGATCCGCACGGGTCACGATCTGATCGTGGTCGACGTCACCACCTCCGATGTCGCGACATTTGGCGCGACCGTGGTGAAGACCATCGTTCCGGGACTACAACCGATGCACCTCGACGAGCAATATCGCACTTGGACCCGGCGCCTGCTCGCGTACGGCGAAGCCTCTGAACGTGCGCTCCCTGTCTCCGCGCTCAACCAAGTGCCACACCCCTTCCTATGAGTCTTCGATGAGCACCTTGAAAATGAGACGTCCATACGAAGTTTTTCACGAGGCGAGCAGCATCGAGGGCCATCACATGGATCGGGAGACCTGGACGGATGCCTCTCGTTGGCCGGCTGAATGGACGGAGATTCACTTCAAGACTCACCCGAGGTTACGTTCGATATCGCTCCCGATCGCGACGATGGAGTCCCGTATGGACCTCTTGCACGTCGTGCAGGCCCGCCACTCGAGCCGCGAGCCAACGCCCGATCCGCTTCGTCTTCGCGAGCTGGCGTTTCTGCTCGGATGGTCCCTGGGCCTCAGGCCGACCGAGGAGCCCGCGCGTGAAGGCTCGCGCCGGTACTTTCCGTCGGCTGGAGCTCGATTTCCGCTCGAATGCTACGTGCTGGCGCTTCGATGCGAGTCATTGATGCCCGGTGTCTACCATTATGAATCGAAGCGCCACGCGCTATCGTGCTTGGCTGAATGCGACAGTTCAGCCCGTGCTCGTGCGATCTACGGCCACGAGTGGATCGCTGAATCGCGAGCGATCGTCGTCTTTACGGCGATGATGAACCGCACGACCATGAAGTACGGCGACCGAGGTTATCGATTCTCGTTGCTCGAGGCAGGTCATGCGATGCAAAATATTTGCCTCTTGGCCGCCGCGTTGAACGTCCGTGTCACGCCGGTCGGAGGTTTTGCCGATCAGCAAATGACGCGATTGCTCGATGTCGCCGATCTCGATGAGCTCCCCATCTATTCGGCGGTGCTTCCCTGACCTCTGCGCCACAGGAGGACTTCTCGTGAGACTTGCACTTGTCAGCATGCCGTGGTCATCGATGAGCCGGCCTTCTGCGGCATTGGGCGCGCTCGCCGCGTTCGTCAAAGCGCGCGAGCCACGCTTCGACGTGGAGACGGTCCACGCGTATATGCACGTGGCAAGGGAGCTCCCAACGGACGTATACAGCCGTATTTCAGGGGACTGCTATCGTCTCGGTGAGCTCATCTACTTGGCGATCCTCACCCCACGCAAACGCGAGGCGGTCGTCTCGTTCATCGCGGGCGCGATCGGTCTGACCGGTGATGCCGTCTCCGAGATTGTCGACATCGTCGCGCGCGACGTCCAACGTCAGGCGGAATATCTCGCCAGCGCGTTCGATGTCGTTGGTTTTACGACGTGCTTCGGACAGCTCTTTGCCAATATCGCCGTATGTACGGCCGTGAAGGCATTGGCGCCAAAGACGGTGACGATCCTCGGGGGCTCCACGGTGTCGGCGCGCGTTGGGCCGTCGATTCTCGGCGAGTATCCATGCGTCGATTTCATCGTTCAGGGAGAGGGGGAGCTACCGCTGCTCGGGCTCCTCCATGACATCGAATCGGGCGGTGCGGCAGAGCAAGTGCCGGGTGTCCTGTCGCGCGCGAACGCGGCGAATCGTCCCAATGGCGTCGAGCTCCACGAGGTGGGCGCGCTCGATGAGTTACCCATTCCACTCTACGACGACTATGCGCAGCTCGCAGCCGAGCTCGGGGTGGCGTGGGCCATCCCCGTCGAAGGGTCGAGAGGCTGCTGGTGGGATCGGGTGAAGGAGACGAATAACCCCAAGAACACCTGCTATTTCTGCAATTTGAACGTACAATGGCGCGGGTATCGTGAAAAAAGCGTCGAGCGTGTCGTTCGCGAGGTCGACGTTCTCACGACGCGCTACGCGAACTGCCGCCTATTTTTCCTCGATAACATCATCCGTCATCGCGGCGTCGAGGAGCTCGGCCGCGGTCTGGTCGACCTGGAGAAGGACCTGCACATCTTCTACGAGATGCGCGCCAACGTCCGTCCGCATCAACTGCTGCTTCTGTGGGAAGCGGGCGTACGGCAGGTGCAATTTGGTATCGAAGCTCTGTCGTCGTCGCTCCTGAAGCGTATCGGCAAGGGGACCACGGTCATCCAAAACCTGGAGGCCATGAAGACATGCCGCGAGCTGCAGATCGTCAACGACGCGAATCTCATCGTCAACTTCCCAGGGACGACGGCGGCCGAAATCCGTGAGACCGTCGAAAACATCGATTCGTACGCGTCGAGCTATCAGCCGTTGGGCATCACCGTTTTTTATCTAGGTGTGGGCAGCACGACGGACCGCTTGCGCGACGAGTTCGGGATTACCAATGTCCGCAACGGGGATCACTATCGAATCGGGCTACCCGACGATGTTTGGGAGCGCCTCCATTTGCTCGATCTGTCCTACGATCGAGCGCAGTCCGATCCGGAGTGGTCCGCGATGGTGGACGCGTGCGAGCGTTGGCGTGAGCTTCATACCGCGGTTGGTCGCGACGAGAGCCCTCTTCAATACGAGGACGGCGGCACGTTCCTTCGAATCCGAGATCGAAGAAAGAACCATGTCGACCACGTGCTCCGTGGTGGGGGACGCATGCTGTACTTGTTCTGCGCACAAATTCGAAGTCGCAACCAGATCATCGCGGCAGGCGGCGAACGGGATCCGGACCAGATACGGCTGATTGATGCTTTCCTCGGCGAAATGATCGAGAAGCGCCTCATGTACCGCGAAGGAGAGAAGTTCCTCTCGCTGGCGGTCGCCCCGAACCCGCAGTCCGCTGCTCGCCGCATTCGCGCCGCGCAGCGACACGAGGAGCAGGTCGCGAACGAACGGCCTTCTCCAGCGGCGCGGCGAGAATTGCCGGTCATCATGGGCGATCAACCGGGGTCGACCCGGCAGTAGATGGCCCCGTACATTTTCGATATCGGATGGTCAACAGGAGGCGAACCTCACATGGTCGAGACCGCGGTGCTTCGGACTACGTTTTCATCGGATGTCGACAGCTACGATCGTCTGCGTCCCGATTACCCTCCTGCGCTGGTGGACTGGTGTCTTCCGCGAGAACGCCCATGCGCGATCGTCGAAATAGGGTGCGGCTCGGGCCAAGCGACGAAGCTGTTCGTCGAATCGGCAGCGCGCATCGTAGCCATCGATCTGAGCGCCGAGATGATCGAAAAAGCAAAATACAATTTGCGCGCGCCCAACGTCGCGTTCATCGTGGGCGCGTTCGAGGACATCGAGCTACCCGCGGGGCCGTTCGACGCGGTCTTGTCGGCGCAGGCGATTCACTGGCTGGATTTCGACAAGGCATTCGCGCGCATTCGAAAGCTGCTCAGAAGTGGCGGCCGATTTGCATCTTGTTGGAATGCATTGAATCTCGAGCGCAATGAGTCCCTGCGCCGTGCACGCGACGAGATATTGAGCGTGGTTCCGCATTTCGATAAATGGCCCGACTCGGGGCGTGCTCGCTTCCACGCCTTCGAGCGAGAGTGGTGCTCGGCCATCGAGGACGTGTTTGGCAACGTGGAATCCACGACGTTCAGCCGTGATGTGTTGCGGGAGAGGTCGTGGTTTTTGGGATGGATCAGCACCCTTTCATGGTGGAAAGCGCTCGGGCCCGAGCAGAAGAGCGCGCTCGAGAAGAGCTTGCCGGGGATGCTGCCGGAGGTGCTCGAGGTGCGCATCGACACACTGGGCATCAGGGCGGATCAGGGTGCCTGATGGTATTGGCCAAATGTTCTCCCAACTGCTAGCGCTGCCCACCGCGTGGAGCCCGCGGTTTTCGACCTGCGGCGGGTTCCTCTATTTCATTGGCCCTGGGCCGCTTGGCGCCGCACTGTATCGGACCCGTCTCGACGGCGGCGGCGACGGCGCGACCCCCGAGCCGTTGGTCGCGGATAGCAGGGTCGTCTCCTTCATCGTAGCCCCGGGAGCGGCTCCGCGGCTCGTGTACGCCGTCGATGCGGAGGGGGACGAGAATACCGTCCTGTGGTGCCTCGACGTCGACTCGGGCGCTCGCCGTTGCCTCACGGCATCCTCGCCGCGGACCGTGTCCGTTTTGGAGAGGGGTTGCTGGCATCCCGAGCGACTCGCGTTCAGCTTTGAATCGAATCGACGCTCGGCGGATCTCTTCGACGTCTTCGTTGGCGATCTCGAAGGGAACGCGCGATGCGTGTTCGAGAACGACGAGCCTGGCTACATCCTAAAGACCCTCTTTGCACATGCGGGGCAAACGCTATTCGTCTTGCGCGCATGCTTTTCAGGCGTCGCGGGGACGCGCAAGGACCAGCTCTTGTCCGTTGATTTGACGTCGGGGGCGATTGCCGACGTGACGCCCCCGGGGGGCGGATGTTTCTTCTCTCTGCGATGGCGTTCGGCCCACGACACACTTCTCGTCCTTACGGATCAGGGCGATGACTACGTTTATCTCGCGGAAGTCGACCCGAGGTCCAGGAGCCTCCGCACGCTCGCGAAGGAACCATTCGATATCTCCATGGTCGAAGTCTCCCCAGCCGGTTCGGAGTGCGTCTTTGTCGTCGATGCGGCGGGGCGGTCCATCCTGAAGCGACTCGATTTATCGTCGGATGAACGGGTGCCCGAGCGCTTGCTCGACGCGGTCGGAGTCATCGATGGCGCCGAATCCGAGCTGGCGTTCTCCGCGAACGGCCATCGGCTGGCATTTGCCTACGAATCCGCGCGCCGACCCAGGGGGCCCTGCGTGGTCGAGCTGCACACCGGAGAGGTGAAGCGCGTCGGCGATCCCTTCGCGGCGTCGCCGGACTTGGGATCGCGGCTGATCGAGCCCACGCTGATTTCGATCCGTAGCTTCGACGGGCTCGCGATGTCGGGTTGGTTCTACGAGCCACGTGGGTCCGAGCGCTTTCCGGTCGTCGTGCACGTGCATGGCGGCCCCGAGGCGCAGTCCGTACCAAGCTTCGATCCGCGGATTCAAGCATGGCTCGACGCGGGCTACGGGGTGCTCGCCCCGAACGTGCGGGGCTCGACCGGGTTCGGCAAGCATTTCGAACATCTCGACGATGGCGAGCTCCGAATGGATGCCGTTCGAGACGTCGGTGAATTCGCGCGCAGGCTAAAGGACCACCCGCGCGTGGATCCGACACGGCTGGTCGTGCACGGGGCGAGCTACGGGGGGTTCGTCGTTCTCTCCACGATGATCCAGGAGCCCCATTTGTGGGCAGCCGGGGTGTGTATTTCCGGGATTAGCAACTTCCTGACATTCCTGGAGAGGACCGCGGGATACAGGCGCGCATCACGAGAGGCGAAATACGGGAGCTTGCAACGGGATCGGGATTTCCTGAGGAGTATCTCGCCGATCGAAGCCATCCACCGAATCTCCCGGCCTTTGATGCTCGTCCACGGCCGGAACGACCCCCGTGTTCCCGTCGGCGAGACCGTGCAGGTCGCGGAGCGCCTACGCGCAGCCGGCGTCGAGCCCGAGCTGATGTTGGTCGAAGGAGAGGGACACCGCATCGTCCGGCCCGAGAATCGAATCATGATCGCTCGACGGATCAGCCAGTTTCTGACGAAGGCGCTCGCGCGTCCGCAAGCATAACGGAGTCCCAATGTCCTGGAATCGCAAGAATTGCAACTCGCTCACCTTCGTGTGCGCGATCACCCTGCTTTCGGGGGCGTGCGGTGGCGGGGGGTCGCAACTTGGTCACGGTACGGTCTCGTCCGGACCCGTGGTCGCGGGGCCCCCGAAAGCCGAGGGAGCCAAGACGACGAGGCGGGTCATCGTGTCGCGGTCGCAAAAGGTGGGGACCGACGTCGTGACCGTTTCCCCGGACGGCGTGGTGAATATCACATTGGACGTGCACTCGAACGGTCGCGGGCCGCACACGGACGCAACGGTCCACCTCGCGCCCGATGGCACGATCGCGTCGCTGGTCGCGCGTGGACATCTCGACATGGGTACACCCGTCGCCGAAACCTTCGAGCGTCGAGGAAATCACGTGCGTTGGAGCAGCACGATGGAATCCGGTGAACGAGACGTGGGCAGCGCGGCATTTTTCTTCCCGATCTCGGAGATTCCGGACGCCCTCGGCTGGCTCGTGCGATCGATGCTCGAATCCCCCCGCGGCGAGATGGCCCTTCTTCCGGCTGGCGCCGCCCGACTCGAGAAGATTGGCGTCATTACGGTAAAAGAAGGCGCCAAGGACCGCGATCTCGTCGGATACAGCATTATCGGAATCGACTCGATCCCCATGTATGTCTGGATGAACCCGGACAATAGTTGGTTTGGTGTGGTCTCGCCCGTATGGTCGGCGGTACCAGAGGGCTCTGAGAGCCTCATCGAGCCGCTCATCGAAAAGCAGAACCAGCTCGAGCGAGAACGCAATCTAAAGCTCATGAAGGATGTCGCGCGCCGCCCCCCGCCCGGTGGTCTGGCGTTCACCCACGCCCGCGTGCTCGACGTCGAGAATGGACGCTGGAAGAAGGATCAAACCGTCGTGGTGCTCGGGGACTCGATCAAATCGGTTGGTCCGTCCGCGACGACGAAGGTGCCTGCCCATGCCGAGACGATCGATCTCTCGGGTAAGGCGCTATTGCCAGGGCTCTGGGACATGCATGCACACTTGGGTCCCGTGGATGGTGTACTCAACATTGCTTCAGGCGTCACCACCGCGCGCGATGTCGGCAATGATCCCGACGTCCTCGACGACTTGAAGAGCCGCTACGACAAAGGGCTCGCCGTCGGTCCCCACGTCCTCCGCTTCGGATTCATCGAAGGGCGCGGGGAGAAGGCGGCACCGAGCAAGGTGACGGCGGAAAACGCAGCCGAGGCCGTGGCGGCCGTGGAAACCTTCGCGAAGCGGGGGTACGAGGGAATCAAGATATACAACTCGGTGAAGCCCGAGCTGGTACCCGTGCTCGCCACCGCGGCGCACGCGCGAGGGATGATGGTCACGGGCCACATCCCGGTCCATATGTTGGCCAATGAGGCGGTTCGCGCTGGCTACGACGGGGTCGAGCATATCAACATGCTCTTTTTGAATTTTCTCGCGGACCACGACACCGAGACGCGGACGACGGCGCGCTTTACGCTCGTTGGGGACAAGGCCGCGTCATTGGATCTCACGAGCAAACCCGTCTCGGAGTTCGTCGCGCTGCTCAAACAGCGTCAGACCGTGATCGACCCGACGCTCGACGAATTCGAAGGACTGCTCGTCGCCGAACAGGGAAAGGTGACGCCGGGCCTCGAGGCCATGGTCGCCCGTCTGCCCGTCCAAGTCCAACGCGCATTTCTGCTGGGCGGACTGCCGCTCGACGGGGACAAGCGCGCGAAATACCAAGCTTCCTTCCGGGCGCTGCTCGAAATGACGAAGCTACTCCATGATTCGCAGGTCAATCTCGTGGTCGGTACCGATTCGTTGGCCGGCCTGATGCTCCATCACGAGCTTGCCCTCTTCGTGCGTGCGGGGATCTCGCCTGCGGACGCGCTCCGCGCGTGCACGATCGCGGCCGCGCGCTCCATGAAGATGGAAAAGAGGATGGGGACGATCGCGCCCGGCAAGGTCGCAGACATGTTCGTCGTCGATGGCGATCCGCTGACCCGGATCGACGACGTAACGAGGATCGTGAGCGTCATGCGAGCTGGCATCGTCTTCTCATCCGCGGCTCTGTACGAGGCCATCGGTGTCGCGCCGCCCCTTTGAGGTTTCGGAGCCTCAGCCGGCCTACGCTCGGACCATGGCTCCACCCCCGCTTATCCCCGCTTACCCCACGTCCCTGCGATTCCCGTCCCGTCCCAGCTTCGTCGTGGAGCGATAGGGTCTACAGCGTTCTGCATTTTCAATCTGCGACGCGGCCGCCGAACGGGTTCATGGCGCCACCAGCGCCATTCGAAACTGAAAAACTCATTAATACCAAAGGTGGTTTCCGTTCGAGCGCCCCTGGCGCCCTTGCGGTTTCCCACGCTCCTTCCTCGACGAAAAAAACGCCGCCCGGTTTCCCGAGCGGCGTTTTTCCGGATACGAGGTCGAGACAACCTTACCGCGCGGTGTTCTCGCGCAGCTTGAGCTCACCCTGGTAGCGCAGGGCGTTCGGCGAGCTGAGTTGCTCGGACGATTGCACCTCGAGTGCGTCGGCCTGGAATGTGGTGGGCAGGTTGATGACGTTCTTGATCTGGTCGAATTGCGCTTGCGAGATGAGGCCCGATGCCAGCAAGCGCGCGGCGTCGTTGACGATGTTGTTCAGCAGCGGCTTGTTGCTGGCGACCGACTGCACCTTGGCCAGGAGCGCCGACCAGGACGGGCCGCTGTAGTTCGTCACGTAGTAGTCGAGGCCCGTGGGGTTGGCGACCACGGCGGTGCAGCCCGGCAGCTCGATTTGCGTGGCGTTGTCCGAGAGGACGATGGTCTTGCGCTCCTTCAAGGCGTCGCCGTAGGCGAGGGTCAGCGGGATGTTCCACTTGGAGGCCGGGAAGGCGTTTTGGTTCGGATAGGCGGCCTGTGTGATGGAGACGTAGGTTTTGTTGCCCACGCATTGGCCGTCGATTGTCACCAAGGGCATGCCGGTCTGGCGGATGAAGCTGTCGCCGATGTCGGCCACCTTCTTGCCGCTGCCTTGCTCGAGGGACGCCCAGAGACGCGCCGGGGTGCCGTTGCCGAAGGCATAGTTCTTCAGGAAGATCTGAAGTCCCTTTCGCATCCCCTCGGCGCCCAGATAATTCTCGATCGTCTGTAGGACGTAATTGCCCTTCGTGTACACGAAGATCGACGGGTTGATGAAGCCGAACGAGCCGGCGTCGGTCAGGTTGCGTTGCACCGGAACCGCGGTGCTGGCCACGTCCGCGTTGAAGACGCCGCGCTTGCCGTTCGCGAAGTCCGTGAACGTGTAGTACTCGGGGTGGAGCTCGATCATCGTGCGGTTCGCGAACCACGTCGCGAACGACTCGTTGAGCCATACGTTGTCCCACCAGTCGGGGGTGACCAGGTCGCCGAACCACTGGTGCGCGACCTCGTGCGTGACGATGCTCACCGATCCGCGCGTGGGCACCTCGCCGGGCTTGGTCAGCACGCGATCGGCAAATTCGAAGATCGCGCCCCAGTTTTCCATGCCGCCAAAGCCGGTGCGCGGTTTGTTGTTGTAGCTGTCGTTGGCCGCGATCGTATCGAACTTTTTGAACGGCAGCGGGATGCCCGTGTACTTGTAGTAGAAACCCAGCACGTCCTTGGTCCACTGCATCTGGAAGGTGGCCCAGCTCGTGCGGCCCGGCGGCGTGAACCAGCGCAGGTGCACGTTGCTGCCGTCGAGCGGGTTCGTAAAGTTGTCCTCGAGGATATCGAATTTGCCGCCGCCGAAGAACAGGAGGTACATCGGCATCACCGGCGTTTGCTCGAACGACACTTGCTGGTAGCCGTCTGGGAGCTTGACCGGCGGAAGGTTCGCGCCGTTCGACACGGTGTTCCAGTTGCCGGGAACCTCCGCGCTCACCTCGAACGTGTGGCGGAAGGCGGGCTCGTCCCAGCCCGGGAACCACTGGCGCGCATAGTTCGTTTCGCCCTGCGTGACGATGGCATCGCTGCTCACCCCGTCGGGCGTGGAAATACCCACCTTGAAGATACCGGTGGCCGAGGAGCAGAAGGGGTTGCGCGCCACTTCATCCGGCGGGCAGTAGTCCGCGTCGGCGAATTGGATCTTGCCGTCCCATTCCATGTGCAGCTGGTACTTGCCTGGCGCGATCTGCCCGTGGCTTACCCGCAATTGCACGAGATCGCCCAGGGTTTGCGGCGTAGGGATCAACGCGATGGCTTTGGACGCGTCCGAGATCTTGCGCAAGGTCGTGCGGCCCTTGGCGAAATTCAAATTGTGCGCGGCGACCGTGATGGCGTCGACCGCCTTGAGCACCTCGATTTCGACGTCTGCGCGCCCGACGAAGGTCTTCAAGGCCGCGTCGGGACGGAACCATAGCTTGTAGTTCCTCGGCCAGACGGTATCCGGCAGCTCGATGGGCTTGGCCGACTTGTCGATTTCGGCGATCGGACCCGGTTTGCTCCCCGGCTCCGTCGTCCCGGGCTGCTGGGCCCCCGGTTTTCCCGGGCCTTGGGCGCCGGGATCATCGCCGGTGAGGAACTCGCGACCGGACTGCCCCTCTCCGCTACCGCATGCAGCGAGCGGAGCCAGAGCAAGTGTGGTAATAGCAACATTCCTGATGACGGGCTTGAAGATGGATTTCATGGCATCATCCTTGGTCATCGGCGGTTTGCGGCGCCGACGGTTCCGCATCGCGTTCGAACGACGAGCATTGATAGGGCGCGAAGGGGCTTTCGGCCATTGCCAAACCATCGCAAGGCCCAAATCGCACATTCGCAATTTGCGATCATAAAAGCACAGAAGGACGAAAAATCTGCGACAAACGTCGGATCCCGTCCTTCTGTGACGATTTTACGAAAGAATACTTACGAAAGAACGCCGCCCGTGATGGGCGGCGTCATTCGGCCATCCGTCAATCCACTTTAGCGCGACGTATTTTCGCGCAGCTTCAGCTCACCCTGATAACGCAATGCGTTTTGAGAGCTGAGTGGCTCCGACGACTGAACTTCCAACGCGTCAGCTTTGAACGTCGTGGGCAAATTGATGACGTTCTTGATTTGATCGTATTGCGCTTGCGAGATGAGGCCCGATGCCAGCAAGCGCGTGGCGTCGTTGACGATGTTGCTCAGCAGCGGCTTGTTGCTGGCGACCGACTGCACCTTGGCCAGGAGCGCCGACCAGGACGGGCCGCTGTAATTCGTCACGTAGTAGTCGAGGCCCGTGGGGTTGGCGACCACGGCCGTGCATCCGGGCAGCTCGATTTGCGTGGAGCTCTCCGAAAGGACGATGGTCTTGCGCTCCTGCAGCGCATTGCCATAGGCGAGGGTCAGCGGAATGTTCCACTTCGACGCCGGGTACACGTTTTGATTGGGGTACGCCGCCTGTGTGATCGAGACATACGTGGTGTTGTTCACGCACTGCCCGTCGACCGTGACCAACGGCATGCCGGTCTGGCGAATGAAGCTGTCGCCGATGTCGGCGATCTTCTTGCCGCTGCCCTCCTCGAGCGACTTCCAGAGGCGCGCCGGGGTGGCGTTGCCGAAGGCGTAATTCTTCAGATAAATCTGAAGGCCTTTTTGCATGCCCTCCGCGCCGAGGTAGTTCTCGAACATCTGCAGGAGGTAGTTGCCCTTGGTGTAGACGAACACCGACGGGTTGATGAAGCCGAACGAGCCGGGATCGCTCAGGTTGCGCTGCACGGGGACCGCGGTGTTGCGAACATCCGCGTTGAAGACGCCGCGCTTGCCGTTCGCAAAGTCCGTGAACGTGTAATACTCGGGGTGGTACTGGATGACGGTGCGGTTCGCGAACCAGGTCGCAAACGACTCGTTGAGCCAAACGTTGTCCCACCAGTCGGGCGTTACCAAATCGCCGAACCACTGGTGCGCAATCTCGTGCGTTACGACGCTGACGGAGTACGGCTCGGGCCGATCGCCCGGCTTGGTCAGCACCAGATCCGCGAACTCGAAGATGGCGCCCCAGTTCTCCATGCCACCAAAGCCGGTGCGCGGCTTGTTGTCATAGCTGTCGTTGGCGGCGATCGTGTCGAACTTCTTGAACGGCAGCGGGATGCCCGTGTACTTGTAGTAGAAGTCCATCGCCTCCTTGGTCCACTGCATCTGGAATGTGGCCCAAGTCGAACGGCCCGGGGGCGTGAACCAGCGCAGGTGCACGTCGCTGCCGTCCAGAGGGTTCTTGAAGTTGTCTTCGAGGATGTCGAATTTGCCGCCGCCGAAGAACAGGAGATACATCGGCATCACGGGCGTCTTCTCGAACGACACCTGTTGGTAGCCGTCCGGAAGCTTGACCGCCGGCAGGTTCGCGCCATTGGATACGGTCTTCCATTCGCCCGGGACCTCCGCGCTCACCTCGAAGGTGTGGCGGAAGGCGGGCTCGTCCCAGCCCGGGAACCACTGGCGCGCATAGTTCGTTTCGCCCTGCGTGACGATGGCGTCGCTGGTGACACCGTCGGGGGTCTGCAGGCCGACCTTGAAGATGCCGGTGGCCGAAGAGCAGAAAGGATTGCGTGCCACTTCATCGGGCGGGCAGTACTCCGCGTCGGAGAACTGAATCTTGCCGTCCCACTCCATGTGCAGTTGATACTTGCCGGGGGCGATTTGGCCGTGGCTGACGCGCAATTGCACGAGGTCGCCAAGGGTTTGCGGCACGGGGGTCAACGCAATGGCCGAGGACGCATTCGACAGCTTGCGCAAGGTCGTGCGACCCTTGGCGAAATTCAAGTTGTGCGCGGCGACGGTGATCGCGTCGACCGCTTTGAGCACCTCGATTTCGACGTCCGCCCGACCGACGAAGGTCTTCAAGGTCGCGTCGGGGCGGAACCACAGCTTGTAGTTCTTCGGCCAGACGGTATCGGGCAGCTCGATGGGCTTGGCCGACTTGTCGATTTCGGCGATGGGCGCCGGCTTGTTCCCCGGCTCCTTGGTCCCGGGCTGGCCGACGTTCGGGTTGCCCGGCGCGCCGGAAACCGGGCCATCGCCCGTCAGGGAACCGGGAGCCGAGAGACTCTCCGAGTCACCGCAGGCCGCGAGCGGCGCTAGGGCGAGCGTGGTGATGGCAACATTTCTGATGACGGGCTTGAATCGTGATCTCATGGGAGCGTCGTCCTTGGTCATCGGCGAGTTTGCGGCGCCGACGGTTCCGCATTTCGTTCGAGCGTCATGATGGAGGAAACGGCCGAGTGGCCACTCCCTCCGAGTGTCCCAAGCCTCGCCGCCGTTAGGTGGGCCCGCGCCGAGGTTCGAGATGCGAGTGCGATGAGAGGGAGCGAAATCTTGCGACCCGGTTAGGAGCTACGAACCAACACAGGGTCGATGTGCAAGCGTGCGTTCGATTCGGGAGCTCACGCGCAAGTTATCGTCAAGATGGCTCATAGCATGGTGAACGTAGCCCGCAATACAAATATGAATCTTGGATTTGCGCGATACGAATCTGACGTGCCCGTTACGATGCTGGCGGCGGTGATTTTCGTGCCGAGCAAGGGGGCGTGCGTGTTCTGTCCCAAGCGCCCCCAAGGGTTCCCGAACGACGGGTCTGGCGCTTTCGCGCCACGGCTCCTCCGCGCGCAACAACTGCGCGATGGCGCAGCGCACAACGACGATCGTGGGCGCCTCGTAATTGAAATTAATCGCGGCGGTCGCGCGAAGAGAAGCTGTTAACCCGCGACGATCGGCCGCAGGCCGCGGCCCCGGCACGTGCGGACGATGGCTTGCAGCCTACCCCCTTTCGCGTCGTTTTCGATGTCTTTTTGCACCCGTTGACGATGTCAATTTGACTCGATCGAGCCTTGCACAGAGCCCCGCGCGGAGCCTTTACGATGACGTTCATCTTCAATACAATGATGTTGATCGACATTATTGCAGCGAATCGACGTTCACCGTGGGGAGGCAACATGACTGCGACTGCAAAATCCGGAGCCAGCACCTTGGCACGAATCATCGTCCTGCTACTCGGCTGTGTTTGTTTCGATTCGAATTTGGCATACGGGGAGGAACGAGCCGCTCCCAAATTCAAAGTGCTCGCCTTTTACAATGGCACGTACGACGCAGCCCATATCAGCTTCGTGCGCGAGGCCAACCGCTGGTTCCCGCAGGTGGCCGCGCAACATGGGTTTTCGTATACGTCGACCAACGATTGGAATCGATTGAACGCGAACGAGCTGGGGCAGTACCAGGTCGTGATGTTCCTCGACGATCTGCCGCACACCGCCCCTCAGAAATCGGCCTTTCAAACGTACATGCAGAACGGGGGCGCGTGGTTCGGGTTCCACGTCGCCGCGTTCAACACCGATCCCGGATCGTGGTCCTGGTACCACCGTCAATTCCTGGGAACGGGCGCCTTCAAATCGAACACGTGGGGCCCGACGACGGCGGTGCTGCGCGTGGAGAACCGTACGCACCCGGCCACCGCGCGGCTGCCGGCGACGTTCAGGTCGGCGGTCAGCGAGTGGTACAGCTGGAACAACGATTTGAGGAAGGACGCCAACATTCGGATCTTGGCGTCCGTCGATCCTTCGAGCTTTCCGCTGGGCACCGATCCCAATCAGACCTGGTACAACGGGTATTACCCGATCCTTTGGACCAACGTGAATTACCGCATGCTCTATGCGAACTTCGGGCACGACGCCATGGATTACGGGGCGAACAAGCCCCTCTCGTCCACGTTCGCCAGCGAGGTCCAGAACCGGTTCATCGTGGACGGGCTCCTGTGGTTGGGCGGCGCGGCCGCGGCGCCGGTGCAGGGTCTGGGTTCGGATGCGCAGCCGGAGATGAACTAGCGTAACGTTCGCAAGAACATTGCAACCGTATCGCGATCGCGTTCGCAACCCGGTGTCGCCGCATAGAAGTCGAGGGCGGCGTCGGCGAGCGAGCGCGCCCGATCGGGCTCGCGCCGGGCGCCGTCCAGGGCCCGGGCGAGGGTGAATCGAGTGTCTGCCAGATCTTCTTGCAAGCGATCGGGTCCGCTGCGGAGCTGGAGGGCGCGCTCGAGGGGGGCGAGGGCGCTCGAGGGCCGCTTGGCGGCGAGCCAGTCCTCGCCCATGGCGTGCAGGGTGGTGGCGTAGCCCCCGCTCTCGGTGGACGCGGGCTCCCAGATGGAAAGGGCGCGGCGGTGCAGCTCGATGGCGCGCTCGACCCGCCCCAGACAGCGCTCGATGCGGCCCACGGTGTTGAGCACCTCGGCCAGGGTCGGGCTCTTCGGACCCCGCGTGCGCTCGATGATATCCGTGGCGCGCTGCGCGTGCGGCAAGGCCTCGGCGCAGCGATCTTGCTCCAGGCGGATCGCTGCGAGGGTGTCCTCGATGTATGCGACTTGAACATGATCGGGGCCCAGGGTCTGCGCGAGCAGATCGCGCGACTCTTCGGCCATGGCCCACGCGGTGTCGAGGCGGTGCATATCGGTGAGCGCGACGGCGACGTTGCCCTGGATGGTGGCGGTGGTGGGGTGACCGCGGCCGAGCACGCGCTGGAGGATGCCCAGCGCCTGCTCGCGTTTGGCCAGGGTGCCGGAGAGATCGCCGAGCCTTCGCAAGGCGAGCGAGAGGTTGTTCAGCGAGATGGCTACCTCGAGATCGTCGGGGCCGTTGGCCTTCTCCCAGAGGGCGAGCGCCTCCACGCCGAGCTTTCGCGCCTCGTCGTAGCGGCCTTGCCCTTGGTGGATGGCCGCCAGGCCCTCCAAGAGCCGCGCCTCGAGCTCGCCGTGGCCGCCGCTGCGCTCGATGGCGCCGCGGGCCAGCTGCGCGATCCGCTCGGCGTCCGCGTAGCGCTGCTGCCGATCGCCGAGCACGTAGACGAGGGTGGTGAGCGCGCGCGCCTTGAGCAGATCGTCGCGGCCCATCTCGGCAGCCTCGATGGTGGAGAACAAATCGAGGACGGCGGCGGCATCGTCTCCGCGGCGCCATGCGATGTTCGCGCGGCGGCGCAGGGCCTCGGCGAGCGCGGGCGGGTAGCCGAGGGTGGCGGCGTCGGTCGCCGCCGCCTGGGCCACCTCGGCCGCGCGCACGTACTTGGCGGCGCTCTCCAGGGCCGCCGCTTGGCCGACCCGCTCCAGCACCTCGTCGATGCGCGCGCGCTGGGCGGGATCCGAGGGCGGCGCGAGCTTGGTGACCAGCGAGCGCACGTCGGAGCACGCGTCGACGCTGCGGAGGGCGCGGGCCGATTTGACGGACTCTTGCAACGTCTTTGCATCTGCATCGGCGTAGACGGAGATCAGCGCCTTCATTTCGCGGAGCTCGCCGGCCAGGCAATCGATGCGCAAATCCATGAGCTGCGGCGATTGTTCGGCGCGGATCTGGGTGGCCTCGCACGCCTCCACGTTCATCGCCGTCCAGCGGGACACGTAGGTGTCGAGGATGCGCTCCGTCTTCTTCCACGTGTCCTCGGCATAAGGTTGCCCGGTGGCGAGAAACGCTTTGTGCACCCGTTCGCGCGAGGGCCCGTCCCACACCCCGGCGAGCTTGGGCTCGGCGCTGGGGCAGACGGCTGGACGCGCCGCCAGGCGGTGCATGGCGAACGAGGCGCCGCCCGCGATGGCGAGCACCAAAATTCCCAGGGCGAGCACCACGCGCAAGGGCCAGCGAGGCGGCGCGAGCTCGTCCAAGAGCGCGGTCATCGACGGGTGGCGCTCCTCCTTGTTCGCCCGCAGCCCGCGTACGATGGCGCGGGCCACCCTGCGCGGCACGCCGCGCGGCGGATCGGGGGTGCGCGCGTACTTTTCGGGGGCGGCCTTGCGCGGAAACGGCGGGGCGCCGTGCAGCGCTTCGTAGAGCGCGACGCAAAAGCTGAATTGGTCGGTGCGGGCGTCGATGCGATCGGGATCGCCGTGCTCGGGCGCCATGTACGCGGGGGTGCCCGGTCCGCGTGCGTCGTCCGTCGGTCCGAGCCGCTCGACGTTGGCGGCGCGGGCCAAGGCGAGGCCGAAGTCGGTGACGCGCACGCGCCCGTCGGCGCCCACGAGCACGTTGTCGGGTTTGAAGTCGCGGTGCACCAGCCCCGCCGCGTGCGCGGCCGCCACCCCTCGCCCGGCCTCCACGAACATGTGCAGGACGTCGCGCGGTGCGCGCGGCGCGGCGGCCAGCCATTCGCGCAGGGTGGAGCCGTCGACCCGCTCCATGACGACGAAGATTCGTTCGCCGTGCACCCCGGCGTCGAACACATTGACCACGTTGGGGTGCGCGACCTTGGCCATGGCGCGGGCCTCCCCCAGGAGCCGCTCGCCGCCGGCCGAGCGCGTATCCAAGAGACCGGGGCGAAGGAACTTCAACGCGATCGTCCGATCGAGCTCGGGATCGTGGGCCGCGTAGACCACGCCCATGCCCCCTTCGCCGAGCCAATCGAGGATCACGTAGCGGCCGACGCGCTCACCGATTCGAATGGGCGGGGAGGCCTCGGGATCCGGCTGCCCGTCGCGCAGGGCGACGGCGGAGCGCCCCAGCATGCCGAGCAGGGCGCGGCACTCGGGGCACGTGTCCACGTGCGCTTCGAAGCGAGCTTCCTCCTCGGCCGAAAGAGCGCCCTCGATGAAGGCGGCTATCGTATTGGAATCGCACGACGGCATGGGCAACCACGGAGCGCTCGGGTTTTGTACCGCTTGACAGGGGGACGTATCGCCTTCACATCCTACGTCGTTCATGATTCTGTCGATGGAGCTCCAGACGTGCGGCTTCGACGCGCCCGATGGCTGGGAGACCATCGAGCAGCGCCTTCGCGACATGGTCGCAGCGGGGCGCGCGGCGTGGCCCACCGTGGTCCTCGAGGAGCGCGCGTTCGTGCGCTACGTGGCGGAGCGTCTCGCTCGAACGGACTCGATCCTCGGTGCGCTGGAGTCGTTGCATGCTTCGGACTTGTATCTGGCATGCGGTTGCGTGAAGGGCAACGAGGCTGCCCTGGCGGCTTTTGACGGCGCCATGCGCAAGGTGGCAGAGGTCGCCCTTCGTCGGATGTGGGGCACCGGTCCGCGCGCGGCAAGCCCGCACGAGCATTCTCCCTCGCACGCCGACGATGCGCTCCAAGCCTTGAGCACGCGTCTCCTGGTGCCGGTGGGCGACGCGCCGCCGCGCATCGCCGAATACTCCGGGCGCGGGGATTTGCGCGGTTGGTTTCGGGTCGCGATCACGCGCGAGGCGCTGAGCGCGGCGCGGGCCACCAAACGCGAGGTGGGCCTGGACGAACGGTCCATGGCCATGACTCCGTGCACGCAAGCGGATCCCGAGCTCTCCCATTTGCGGCGTCGTTTTGCGTCGGAATTTTCTGCCGCGTTCGCGGAGGCGGCGCGTTCGCTCGAGAGCGCCGAGCGCAATCTCTTGCGCCACCATTACCTCGACGGGCTCTCCATCGACGAAATCGGGGCCATCTACCGGATCCACCGGGTGACCGCCGCGCGGCGGTTGAATCGTGCGCGCGAGGCGCTGGTCCTCGCGACTCGGCGGCTCTTGGCGGAGCGGCTGAACGCCACGCCAAGCGAGCTCCAGAGCGCGATGCGGGCGCTGGATGGAGTGGTCGATATCACGCTTCGAAATGCGCTGTGTCCCACGGACATGGGCACGGACGCGACCTCGCAAACCTCGAATTCCCATCGCCATTGAGACGCGGGGCGAAGGTCGGTGTTGCAGCGCGCGGGCCTCGGTTTGCATCTTTTTGACGAAAGTTCGAAGGGCGCCTGCAACCTGAGCGGTCGGCCCGCATCTTCGCGGTGTATGTGGCAAGTTTTTCCGCCGCTCGCCAAATGGGTGGCTCGCAATCGGGTCGTGCGTTCGAGTCCCGCCATTCCGGTGGCGCCTTCTCTACCCTCGCCTCCCCTTCCTACTTCGTCTTCGCGTGCGCACGACGTGCACGCCTCCGTCGAGCCCGCACCGCGATCGAAAATACGCCCCTTGTTCGCGCCGTTGGTGCGCACGGGCGATGCGCTGGTGCGCGGGCAGGCGGTCGCGTCGCGGCACGGTCTTCTGTGCGCCGAGGGAAATGTGGTGTGCACGGAGCCGGTCATCTCTCCGGTGACGGGCACGCCCTGTCTCTTTTATTCGATCCGGGCGACGGTTCGCTGGCACGAGGCGGGGATGCGCCGGCAAAGGGTGCTCGACAGCCGGCACGAGGCCGCTCGCTTCGCGCTCGACGATGGGAGCGGGGCGATCTGGATCGACGCGGTGTGGGGCGGGCATTTCGAGCCGATGGAGACGACGCGGCAGAGCAAACCCATTGGGCCCTATGGGCATATCGCAGGAACGGATTTTCTATTCGGCAAGTACAAGTTGTCGACGGGTGCACTTCCGCGCGGCGCGATATGCCGGGTGGAGGAGCATGTGCTGCCGTTGCTTCCGAGGCTCTACGCGCGGGGGAAAATCGAGAGTCGCGGGATCGGCCACCCGGGGTGGTGCAAGCTCTTTCTCGAAGGACGGGCGGCGGCGCATTGAGCTCGCGCCGCCGCCGGGGTCGAGCCTGCGCGCGGAGGAAGCGGGACGTCGTCACGTCGGCTCGATCCCGATCGGTACCGGCGCGCGCCGATCAGACGATCCCGCCGTTGGCGCGCAAGGTTTGGCCATTGATCCACGCTCCGTCGGGGCCCACCAAAAAGGCGACGGCGGCCGCGATGTCCTCGGGCGTTCCCAGCCGCTCCAGCGGGGCCGCCTTGGTGAAGTGGTCGATGAGCTCCTGCGATTTGCCATTGAAGAACAGCGCGGTGGCCGTGGGTCCCGGCGCCACGGCGTTGACGGTGATGGACCTTCCGCGCAGCTCCTTGGCAAAGATGTTCGTCATGGCCTCCACGCCAGCCTTGGTCGCCACATAGGCCGAGTAGCCCGGCGGCGTGAGGCCGACGGTGCTGGAGGAGAAGTTGACGATGCGCCCGCCCTCGCCGAGGCGGCTGGCCGCCTCGCGCAAGGTGTTGAACGTGCCTTTGAGGTTGACGGCCACCAGCCGATCGAAGAGCGCGTCGCTCGTGTCGGCCAAGGGCACGAGGCCCGGTTGCATGATGCCCGCGTTGTTGACGAGCACGCTCACCTTGCCGAACGCGGCCTCGGCCTCCTCGAACAAGCGCCGCGCGGCCGCCGGATCGGCGACGTCCGCTCGCACCGCGGTGGCCACCCCGCCGGCCGCGCGAATGGTGGAGATGACCGTCTCGGCCTCCTCGGCGCTGCCGACATAGTTCACGACCACCGCCATTCCATCGGCCGCGAGGCGCGAGGCGATGGCGGCTCCGATCCCGCGCGAGGCTCCCGTGACGATGGCGACCTTCCGATTTCCGTTGTTCATGACCTTGCTCACTCCGTGCATCGGTTGATTCCGATGCGACGAATATGGATGGCCTCATCGGTTGGATAAATGGGCAACATTTGCTATCACTATTCAAAAATAGCCAACAATTCGGGCGGCCCGTGAGATGACGTTGCCGGGGTCGCGAACTGCCAGGAGCCCTCTCGATGGACCGTTTCGATGCCATGCGGGTGTTCACGCGAATCGTGGAGCGCCGCAGCTTCACCTTGGCGGCCGAGGATCTGCGGTTGCCCAAGGCCACGGTCACCCACGCGTTGAAGCAGCTGGAGGCGCGGCTCGGCGTGCGCTTGATCCAGCGCACCACCCGCCATGTCAGCCCGACCTTGGACGGCGAAGCGTATTACCAGCGCTGCCTGCGGCTCCTCGCCGACGTGGAGGAGGCGGAGAGCGCGTTCAAAGACGCCAAGCCCAAAGGGCTCTTGCGCGTCGACGTGCACGGCACCTTGGCGCGCCACTTCGTCATCCCGGCCTTGCCGGAGTTCTTCGAGCGCTATCCGGACGTCGAGCTGCACATGAGCGAGGGCGATCGCCTAGTCGATCCGGTGCGCGATGGGATCGACTGCGTGCTGCGCGTGGGCGAGCTCCGCGACAGCTCGATGATCGCCCGGCAGGTCACCTTGCTGGAGGAGATCACCTGCGCCAGCCCCGCCTACTTGGCCCGATACGGCACCCCGCGCACCCTCGAGCAGCTGGGCGAGCACCGGGCCGTCAACTTCGTCTCATCGGCGACGAACAAGCCGTTTCCGTTCGAGTTCCTCGTGGGCGGGAGCGTGAAGCTGAAGACCCTGCGCGGGGCGCTCTCCGTCAACGGCGCCGAGGCCTACATTGGAGCAGCTATCGCGGGCCTCGGTTTGATCCAAGTGCCGCGCTACCACGTGGCCGAGGCGCTCGCGCAAGGCCGTCTTCGCCCGGTGCTCATCAAATTTCCGCCGCCGAGAACACCGGTGTCATTGCTCTATCCCCACAACCGGCAGCTCTCGCCGCGCGTGCGGGTCTTCGTCGATTGGGTGGCGGAGCAGTTCGCGAAACCGTAGCCACCCCGCGCGGGGGCCGATAAGATGGGGCGCCGTATGGGTTGCATTTTTTGTGAGATCGCGGGCGGCAAGCTCCCCGCGGCGCGGGTGCTCGACGAGCCGGATGTCGTGGCCTTTCTCGATAAGAAGCCGCTCTTTCACGGGCACGTTTTGGTGATTCCGCGCGCCCACGTCGAGACGCTCCCGGAGCTCCCCCCGGCGGGGTTATCGGCCCTTTTTCCCGTGGTTCAGCGGGTCGCGCGGGCGGTGGAGGCCGCGCTCGAGGCCGAGGGATCCTTCGTGGCCATGAACAACAAGGTCAGTCAGAGCGTCCCCCATTTGCACGTGCACGTGGTGCCCCGGCGAAAGGGCGACGGCTTGAAAGGCTTCTTCTGGCCCCGCACCAAGTACGCCAGCGACGAGGCGATGAACGAGGTCGCCGCGCGCGTCCGCGCACGCCTCGAGGCGCCCTGAAAGCGCTTGCTCGAGGGCGGGTCCCAACACGAAGCGCGGGCATCGGATGGTACGACTCGGCCATGTGTCGAGAATCGCGACAACGAATTTGCCGGCAATTGCGGTATGGCAACGCGTCGCGTGAATGGCGAACATCATACTCCTGAGGCGCACCTTGGATCGATGTTCGGCCCGGCCATCTTTTTTTAGCCGATCGTGCTCTCACCATGTACTTAAGATATGTGGTTCTCGCGACTGTAAAATGCCGTCTCGCCGATACCGAGGAAGGCCGCTATGGCCGCCTCGTCCCGTGCCCGGAGGGACATCATGAATAGCCGGATCGAGGATACGATCGACGAGGCGCGTAAGCCATCCGCGGCCTGGGACCCCTCTCAGACGTCCCGCGGCCTCTCGAGCGACATTGCGCGCAGCAAGGTTCACGCGGTCCGCGAGCGTCTCGCGCAGCGGGTTTTGGTGGCCGCCACCATCTCGGCGCTCGTCGCCGTGGCGTTGCTGCGCGCGGGCTCCGCGCTGGTGGCGCTCGGCACGCCCAAGCCGAGCGTGCCCACGCCACCGCAAACGTTGGCCGCCGAGCCGGCGGTGCACCTTCTGCAAGACGACGATGGCGGGGTGGGCGAGCGATGGTCGACGGAGCGGATGGAGGGCGCGATCGGCCGGGCGCCTCACTCCGAGGCCGCCACGACGATGCACGCGACCGGCGACGCGCACTTCTGATTCGCGGTTCGAAGGTGGCTTTGAAACCGAGTCCGCGCGCTTTCGGCCCGGCGCGGTCCGCTTCAATCGTAGCGTCTACGCGAGCAAATATTCCGTGCACGGCAGGCTACGGTGGTGCTCCGGGGGGATTCGGCGGCGCTTGGCGTAAGCTATAAGCTGCCAGCATGGATCCCGCGCGCTGCGTACAATGTGGAGCCCACGTACCCGAGCGTATCTGCGCGTACTGCGGCACGCTCGCGCGTCCTGCCTCCGGGGTCGCCGCGCAATTGGAGGCGCTGACCGAGTTTCATGCGCTCTTGCCGCAGGCGGATCCCGCGCGGCAGAAGCAGCTGCTCACCACGGGCTATTTTCCCAGCCACTGGCAGGCCTTGGTCGAGGCAGGGCTCCAATGTTATCCGCTCCTGCGGGACGGCGAGGCCGACGGGGTCTCCCAGGTGGCGGCCAATCGCCTGGAGGCGATCGCCATGCGCCTGCGCATCCAGGGCAATACGCCGGAGGCGCAGCGCGCGATCGCGGAGTTCGAGGCGCGGGTAAAGCGCTTTCAGCGCGCGGAGTCGAGGCTCACCGTCATCGCGGTGGGGGTGCTGCTCGCCCTGGTCGGCCTGGTGATTTGGGGCGTGGTAGCCTTTTTGCGACGGTAGCGCGTGAACCCTTCGGCCCCTCGCCTCCCCTTCGATCCATCGAGCCGCTCGCGGCTCACGCGCCGCGATCTCGGTCGCTTCCCCGATGGCTCGCTCTTTCATGCCATCGGCCGCGCGGTGTGCGAGGCCGAGTGCTTGCCGCGCAAGGAGCTCTTCGAGGCGTGGGAGGTGGCGCGGCGGGTGCGCCGGCGCTTTCGCGGGGGCCGTATCGTGGATCTGGCGTGCGGGCACGGCCTCCTCGCCCATATCCTGATGTTGCTCGACGATACGTCGCCTCGCGCCATCGCGGCCGACATTCGAATTCCCATCAGCGCCGCCAAGATCGCCGAGGCCATGGTGCGGGGGTGGCCCCGGATCGAGGGCCGGATCGAGCGGGTGGAGCGCCGGATCGAAGAGGTGGACGTGGGGCCCGAAGATCTGGTCGTCTCCGTGCATGCGTGCGGGACGCTCACCGATCGGGTCATCGAGCGCGCCGTCGCCGCATCGGCGCGGGTGGCCGTACTCCCCTGCTGCCAGGACGTGCGGCTGTGCGCGACGGGCGGCCTCGAGGGGTGGCTCGATCCGGTCCTCGCCATCGACGTGGAGCGCGCGATGCGGCTTCGTTTGCACGGTTATACGGTTCGCACGGAGCTCATTCCGCACGCCATCACGGAGAAGAACCGCTTGCTGCTCGCGGAGCCGGCGGCGCGTTGACAAGGCGCGGCCCATCGTCTACGTCACCTATATGTGGCGTTTGACAGGTTACGCGCTGGGCGGTTGCGCGGCGCTCGCGATCGGCCTCTCCGGCTGCCGCGCATCGCCCCGTGCGTCCCCCGGCGCGGCGCAGCCCGAGGCGGGGCCGAAGGGCGCAGCGTTGTACGGCGCGGGGCTCTTCACGACCGGGGCGTGGGACTTCTTCATGGCTTTTTCGCCCGATCAGCGGAGCGTCCTGTTCGGGCGGGCAGACGATGCCTTCGAGGTCTTCGATATCCTGGAGACGCGCCTGGGCCCGGACGGACATTGGTCCCCGCCGGTCAAGCCGCGCTTTGCCGCCCACTACAGCAACGCCGATCCGCATATTTCCCCGGATGGCCGTCGGGTGTTCTTCATTTCGAATCGCCCCGAGGGCGGCAAACCCGGCGAGGCACCGCGCCCCATTCACGATATTTGGGTGGCCGAGCGCGACGCGCAGGGCGCACGGGGCGCACGAGACCCGTGGGGCGAGGCTCGCCATCTTCCGGCGCCGGTCAACGATGGCACGAACGATCGCTGGTCGCCCGCGGTCGCGCAGAATGGGAACCTCCATTTCGGCGCGGATCTGGGCGGTCCCGGCAAGACGGATCTCTGGGTCTCCCGCTGGAAGGACGGCGTGTATCAAGCGCCCGAGAACCTCGGCGACGCGATCAACGGTGCCGGGCTGGAGGTCGAGCCGTGGATCGCGCCCGACGAGAGCTACCTGATCTTCGCGGGGCTGCGCCGGCCGGACTGCGTGGGCAGCTACGATCTGTTCTTCAGCCGTCGCATCGAGGGTCGATGGGAGAAGCCCCGGCCTTTGACCGCGGTCAACACGGCGGCCTCCGAGTTCAATCACAGCGTCTCGCCCGATGGAAAGTGGCTCTATTTCAGCTCCGGGCGACGGCACGCCGGGCCGCTTGGCGAGCGCTTCGACGCTCCGAGGGACGATCGCACGGTCGCGGGCGTGGCGGACGGGCGCAAGGGTGACATCTACCGCATTCCCATGCGTGAGCTCGGGCTCGATGTAGCTCCCATCGCGGGAGGAACGCGTTAGACTGCGCGGCGATGTTTCGGTTCGTCGGCGGGGCGCTCTGCCTCGATTTCGTCAATACGTCGTCTTGGACCGGTGAGAACACCGTCAACGATCGTCTGACGAGCGCCGAAGCGCTCTTCGCTTGGGCTTCCGAGGCGAAGATCCCCGGCGTCCGCAAGGATGGCCCGGGGCACCTTGAGCCTTCCGCCTCGCTCGTGGAGGACGCGCACCGGCTGCGGGTGCTGCTCCGCCGAATCTTGGTGCCCCTCGCCCATCGGGAGGAGCCTTTGGCGGCCGCGCGGCTCGCGTTCGAACGCGAGATCAAACGGGCGCTGCAAGCGAGCCACCTGGAGCCGCGCGACGAGCGGCTCGCGCTCGTTTGGCCGGAGAACGCGGCCGGCCGCGGCATCCTCGAGCGCGTCACGTGGTCCGCGTTCTCGCTCGTTCGGTCGCCCGAGCGCGCGCGGGCCCTTCGGGAGTGCGAGGGAAGTCCGTGCGGGTGGTTGTTCGTCGATACGAGCCGCAACCACCTGCGGCGATGGTGCGAAATGCGAACGTGCGGCGGGGTGGCCAAGGCGCGTGCTTACCGCGAACGGAACCGGGTCTGAGCGCGCGAGCTGCCATGTCCGACGATTTCGATCCGTCCGTTTCGATCTCGGGGGAGCGCCCCCTGCGCGTCGCGGTCCGCGCGTACTCGTCGGTCGCGCAGGTGGGCGCGGTGGCGTTGCAGATGGTGGCGGTCACCAATCTGGCCTACCTGGTCGAGCACATCGTGTACGACTTCGTCGATGGGACGCAAACGGCGCCGCCGCTGGCGGTCGCGCTCGGGTTGGCGCTCTTCTCGGGCGTTCCATGGTTGGCCGTGGCGCTGGTGCGACGTTGGGTGTCGGGGACGCTCGACGTGGACGGCGCGCATTGGGTCCTCGGGTTGCGGCGCGCGCGCATCGAGATCCCGCGCGCGGCGCTCGGGTCGATCCGGCCGTTCGCGCTGCCGTTGCCCGAACCGGGGTTGGTGCTCACCACGAGCTCGGGACGGCGCTTTCGGCTGGCGGTCGACGACGCCGGTGCGGTGCTCGGGCAGCTCGGATCGCTCGCGGACGGGCGCGCGCAGGCGGTGACGGTGTCGGGTGGAGCGACGGTGGCGTACGCCGATGCCAAGCGCGGGCACGCGCGGCCGCGGGCTTGGCTCCTGGCCGCAAAGTGGCTCGTTCTGCCGCTGGCGCTCGCGGTGATTCTTTTTCGCCTGGACCAATACATCGTATTCGGCGGTGCGTTCGGGCAGTACTACGCATTTGGGCTGGGCGCGTACCTGCGGTCGTTCGGCACGTATTGGGCGGGGACGACGGCGTATCTGGTGATTTACGCCAGCGTCGTGCGTCTTTGCGTGGAGCCGCTCGCGCTGCTCGTCACTTCGATCGCGCCCGGCCGCGCGCGCCCCGTTCGCCGGATCGCGGAGTCGGTTTGTTGGCTCGCGTACTTTGGGCTGGTGCCGGCGTACGTCGCGTTTCGCCTTTTGTTCTGAGGACGAGCAGCGCCACCAGCGCGGCGCACGCCAAGGTGGGGCCGAGCCACGGTGCCAGGTGGACGGCCGGGACGAAGCCGGGCAAGGCGCGCGGCACCCTGGCCGAGAGGACGCGGCGCTCGTTCCAGCCTGCGGTGGCGAGCCAGTCGCCGGTGGGTGAGATCACGCTGGAGATGCCGGAGTTGGTGGCGCGCACCTGGGGGAGGCGCGTTTCGATGCTGCGAAAGGCGGCGGATACCCCATGCAATCGGGGCGCGCGCGCATCGGGGAACCAGGAGTCGTTCGAGAGGGTGACGATCAGCTCCGCGCCGCGGTTTGCTGCCTTGGCAACGAACTCGGAGGAGAGCGCGTCGTAGCAGATGAGCGGGAGGACGGACAGGGTCCGGCCGTCTCGGAGCTTCATCGGTACCACCTCGGGGCCGGGGCCTCGGATCCAGTGGCCGACCCACGGGAGCTGTTCGTGCACCCAGGTCGTGTCGAAGGGCGCGGGCACGTGCTCGGTGAAGGGAAAGAGGTGGTTCTTGCGGTAGGTGGTTACGGTGGGCGGGTGCGCGGTCGGCGTGGGCGAAACGAAGAACGCGGCGTTGTACTCGCCCGCCGTGTCGGTGTCGTAGGCGCCAAAGACGAGGGCCGCGCCCGAGGCGGAGGCCGTGGCGAGGAGCTCGAGGTCGAGGGCCGCGCCGGCTTCGCTCTTGGGGGAGCCGAAGGTCGTGGGGTACACGGTCTCGGGCCACACGATCACATCGGGGTTCGCATGGCGGCGAAGCTCGTCGGACAGCGAATCGTGCTCCGCGAGGATCAGGCGCACCGCATCGTAGGCGCCGCGCTCGGCCCGCAATTTGTCGTACTCGGTCAGGTTCGCCTGCACCACGCCGACGACGGGCCCTTGCGATTCCCGAGCGGCCTGCGCATCGAACTGCGCGCAACGGATCCATCCGTAACCGAACCAGGCGGCGATCAGCGCGAGCGCGCCGGCCATCGGCGCGAACGCGGCGCGCGACATCGGCTTGGGGTGCCTGCGGAGGGTGGCGGCCACCGCCTCGTTGACCAGGAGGAGCATGAGCGTCAACCCGTGGACGCCCACGAGATCCGCGCCTTGCCGCAGCGCCCGCGACGGGTAGAGCCCCTGCCCCAAGGTGTCGAAGAGCAGCTTGTCCGAAAGCAGCTCCGTTGCCACGTATGTCGCGGCCCCGAGGAGGACGGCGCGCACCATGGCCCGCGGCGCAGGCGAGCGCCCCACGAGGTGGCGCACCAGCGCAAAGGTCAGAAATTGTGGTTCCAGGATCGGTGCCAAGGCTACGAGCAGCACCCAAGGCCATGGCGACCTTCCACCTGCATAGCTTTCGATCGTGGGCGGCAGCCAATCGAAGACCGCCACCACGAAGGCCATGCTCATGGCGAGCCCTGCCCCCAAGGCTTCCAGCGGCGAGCGCGTCCGCGCGAGCGCGATCAACCACGGCACCAGCGCCACGAACCCTACGACGAACGACGCCCCCGAGACGCGCGCGAGGATCGCCAGGAGCGCCGCCGATCCAATGGCGCCCGCGAGGGAGATGGCGGCGCGCTTCAACGCTCGGGATCCGCGTAGGGATCGAGGGGCACCTCGAGCCGTTCGAGGGCCAAACCTGGGGGTGCCATTTCGGGCGGCACGATGCGATCGGCGGGGATCGGCAAGGGATGCCCCTGATCGTCTTTTGGCGCATAGTCGGGGTGAAACATCAAAATGGGCCGGAGCCCCTCGCCCTTATCCGTACTTTGATAGTGGCGCACATACCCCGGCGGTAGCTCGAAATCTTCGGGCACCACGATCCCCACCTTGATCCGCTTCGTGCCCGGCCGCGGAAAAGCGCGGATCCCCTCGGGCAGCGACGATGCGGATGCCGCCGGTGCGGCCAAAGGCTCCTCGGCCGCGGGGGCGGGGGCCTCGGGTGGAGACGGCTCGTCGTTCATGGCGGTTGGACCGGGAAGGCTCGGCATCTGGCGCGGCGGTTCCTCCGGCGACTCCTTCTCGGCCATCGGCCGCGCAGGCAGAGGGGCGGAGGGCGCGCGGCCCCGAACGTAAAGAACGAGGCCCGCGACGGCGATGGCAAAGAGCAGCGCGAGCCAAAGGAGCGCCCCGCCTTTGCGCGGGAGCTCGATTTCGACCACCCCGTCGCGATCGACGGTGCGCCGAGGTGATGCAGCTTTGGCTCGCACGGTCACGGACTCGCGCTCAGGGTGTGGCAGGGTTGAAGAGCGAGTGCGCCCAGCCGGCGCGCTCGTGGCCGAACTGGTTGTAAATGGGATTCTTCCCATTGACGATTTGGCCGCCGGAGTAATCGGGCGCGCCCGATCCCGTGCCGGTGCCGCCGAAGAAGCCGACGTAAATGGTCGAGCCGGAGAAGGTCGGGTGGGTGTTGTCGGAGAGGATGTAGTCGTAGCTGGTGTTCGGCGAGGCCAGGTGCCCGTTCGCGTCGCGGATGGTGCTGCGCAGCACCGAGGTGATGCGGTTCACGTACTGATCTTCGCTCTCGGTGGACGACCAGCGCAGCGCCTGCGAGTCGACGGTTCCATCGCCGTTCGCGTCATAGTCGGCGCCCATGAACTCGGCGAACGCGTCCACGCACTGGAAGCCATTGCGGCGCGCGAAGTCGCACGCGCGGTAGTTGCTGCGCGCGAGGCGGGGCAAGAACACCGCCTGCTTGTTCACCGTGGCCCCGTTCACCGTACAGGACGACTGGCCATTGTCGGCGTCGTAGCCCGGGTAATAAAGGTTCATGATAATCTTGACCTTGGCGGTGGTGGCGTACTGGTTGATGGCCTTCATCGCCAGCTCTTGGTACTTGGTGCACGTCGCGAGGGCGTTGTCGATGACGCCGATATCGCACGTCCCCGACTGCCCGGCGAAGGCGCTGCGGGCCTGCAAGAAGTCGTTGCCGCACATCTCGAAGGCGACCACCTTCGTGCTGGCGTCCTGCATGTACGACTTCTCGGCGATGATTTTGTTGTCGTAGATGTCATCGGCCTTGGCGCCGGATTTGGTACGGCGGATCACCTCGATGTCCGCGTTCCAGGTGTTGGAGAGGTACTCGCCTTGCACCCAGGTGGCCGAGCGCCGGGCGACGTTCGACAAGCTCCCTTGGTAGCCGGCATAAATCGAGTCACCGTAGGCAACGACCCGATGCTTGGTCGACGTATTCGCGCGGTCGATCGTCCACGAGGTATTTTGGGTCAGCGTATTGGCCAGCGCTTCGCCGCTGATCAAAAGCAGCACGAGCGCCAGCATGAGGTGAATACCATACCGAAGAAAACGAAGGGGCGGCCTGCTACCAACGAGTCGTCTGTTCACGGCATCTCTCTCCTTCACGTAAGCGGTGGGCAACGCGACAAACCCCGCCGAGATGCGGGGAAGGCAAGCCCCAACGCGGGTCGCTAAAGGGATGACAATGCATGCCTCCCGTCAAGTGGCCATGAGCGAGTTCATTGTATCGCCAAAGGAAATCCACCAACGCGACGCATCACCCGCCTGGTCGGAGGACACCCTTCAGTTGCGTCATCGTCACACCGAGTTCGGGACAACGCGACATATGCCGTGTAGCGCGTAATTGTAAATGTTCATGCCCGCGCCCGCGCCTCTGAATCCAGCGCGGGGGGCATTCCCGTTTCAATCTACGTGCGCGAGGAGCTGTTCGACCACGCTTCGCGGGGCGATTTCGTAGCCGTCGGGTACCATGGTGGCGGTGCCGCGGCCGTGGGTGAGGCCCCGAAGGCGAGACACGTAATCGAATGTCATACCCAGCGGTGCACGCGCGACGATCATCACGGCGTGGCCGCGCGGAATCACGCGCGCAACGACGCCGCGACGGGCTTCGAGACCCCGCACGACATCGCCGGCGTGAGCCTGGGGCACGACGATCTCGAGCGCGACGAATGGCTCGAGGATGACCGGGCCGGCGTCCAAGCATGCCCGTTCGAACGCGGTGGAGCCTGCAAGCTGAAAGGCGTCCGCGTGCAAATCTTTGCCGCGCGCTTCGCCGTCGAGGAGCGAAACGGCCACGTCCACGACCGGGTGCCCCGTAACGACACCGCACGCAGCCGCCGCACGAACCCCCTCCTCCACGGCGGAGGCGAACTTGCGGGGAAGGCTGCCGGCGATCGTTTCGTCCGCGAAGGTGAGCCCCGCCCCTCGCGCGCTCGGGAAGACGGCGAGCAGCACGCTGGCAACGTGCTCGGTGGCGCGATTTCGCGCGACGTGACGGTATTCGGATTGCGCGGGGGCCAGGATCGTCTCGCGGTAGGCGGGCTGGCGCACCGAGATCCGTCCGGAGTCGGGATCGGCCCGGGGGGGCGTTTTTCGAAGGGGCGAAAGGGGGTTATCGGGTGGCATGGACGTATCCTCTGGCGTCGGAGCGCGCGCTCCGGCACATAACCATCGAGACGAGAAAACGAGTCCCTCGATGCGTACGAAGCACCGAGGCCGGCTGCCCGCGTTCGCGGGTTCGCGAGACCGAGGATTCGCGGGATTGCGAATCACGAATCAGGATCGCGGACCACGAACCACGAGCCATGAGACGGAGCCGGGCTCGAAGATGCTCGAGAATTCTCGATGCTTCCGCCCTACGGCCCCGCTCCGCGTTCACCAAATTCGAAGAGCACCTCGTGACAAATCATGAGCCGCGTTGTTTGAGGCGTGAGGAAAGCTTTGTCAAGGCAGGCCCCCGAGCGTTGCATTCATTCGGCGGGTGCGGGTGACGATTGAAGGGCCATGACATCGTCCACATCATCGGAAAATGCCGCAAGCTCTTCGCTCACCTTGCGCAGGTATTGCTGCTTCTCGTGGAACGGCAGGAACGCGCTCTTGAAGCCGGAGAGGATGATTTGCTTCAAATCGGAGAAGCTGAGACCCATCTCCGTGTGGCAAAGCCATAGCTCGCGCGAGACGGTGGTGTCGGTCACCAGCCGGCCGTCGGTGGTGTCGGTCACCCGCAGCCCCAAATTCTTGTAGAGCTTCAGCGGGTGCGCCGAGAGCTCGCGGATCGCGCCAGTCTGCACGTTGGACGAAGGACAGCACTCCAGCGGGATGCGGTGATCGTTCACATAGTGGAGCAAATCGCCGTTCTCGCGCAGGCGGCAGCCGTGGCCGATGCGATGGGCACCACAAACGTGAATGGCTTGCGCAATCGACTCGGGCCCGTACGCCTCGCCCGCGTGGATGGTCACATTGATGTTGTTGTCACGTACCAGCTGAAAGGCGGCCTTGTGGTGTTTGGCGGGGTGATCGTACTCGGCCCCGGCCAGATCGAAGCCGACCACACCTCGCCCTTTGTAGGCGACCGCGAGCTCCGCCATTTCGAGCGAGATTTCGGGCGAGACATTGCGAATGCCGCAAAGGATCACATTGGATTCGACCCCGTATCTCTCACGCGCCGCGCGCAGCCCTTCGAGCACGGCCTCCACCACCGTGGTGAGCTTCAGCCCGCGCCGTGTATGGAGCATGGGTGCGTAGCGCACCTCCATGTAGCGGACGTTCTCACGTGCCGCGTCCTCGCCCAGCTCGAAGGCGATGCGCCGCAGCGACTCCTCGGTTTGCATCACGCTGAGGGTGACGTCGAACGCCTTCAAGTACTCGACGAGCGAGCCGCAGTTTTCGCCGATGTGCATCGCTTTGCGGAGCGAATCGGGATTGTCGCCGGGGAGCGCCACTTTGTAGCGCTCCCCGAGGTCCAGGATTGTGCTCAGGCGAAGCGATCCATCGAGGTGGACGTGCAGATCGGTCTTTGGCAACTTCTCGAAGACCGCGAGGGGGACCGTGTTGGTCGGGTTGGCCAGCATGGCCGAGCGTACCACATCTCCGGCGCTTCACGCATGACGCCGCACGTACACCTCCGCGCCTCCGTGTCGAGTGTTAGGGAGCGACGACGAAGGTGCGGGAGGCGCCGCCAATGGGCGTGATGGATCCGAAGAGCGACTTGGCGTCCCCGCGGTACACGATGCGGTAGGTGCCGGGTGCGGTGTTGTCGGGAATGTCCCATGTGGCCACCACCGAGGAGGCGGCAACACCCCAGCGCGCCCAATGGAACTTGGTCGACCAGTCGCCGTCGTCCGCGACGGAGAGCCAGCTCTGCCCGTCCTGACGCTGCACCTCGATGTACGTGCCGCCGCGATGCAAATCGTTGCTGGGGTGCGCGCCGGCGAACTCTACGCGCACTTGCTGCCCGCGCGTATAGCGCTCGGCGGGTGGGGAAACCACGTCGCCATAAGCGTAGCCGATGGGCGGCGCGTCCATCACCACGCCGGGCTGATAGCTCTGACGGGAGCCGGACAGATCGGGCGGGTTGGGCCCCGGTTCGCTCGCGCGCCCCGCCTTGAGATCGTCGGCGATGCGCGCAAGCTCCTGCTCGCAGGCGGGGAGCTGCCAGCGGCCGTACATGGTGTGACCGCCTTCGTAGTCCTGTTGATCGTATTCTTCGGGCGAGGTCAAATACCCCGCATAATCGTTGGAGTAGCCGGCGACGATCACGTTCTTCTGCGGCACACCGAGGCGGCTCGCCACCCTTCGGCGCAGGCGCAATCCGGCGACCACCGTGGGCTCCATCGGGAGAGAGACGATGTAGAGCTGCCCGATGCGAAGCAATTGAATCGGCAGGATCTTGGCCGTAAACCCCAGCGCCCCGGTGTCGAGGAGGATATCCTTCGGAGCCTGGCACGCGCGGAGCTCGGGCGAGGCGACATAGCGCGCCTTGGTCACGATTTCGATCAGAGGATTGTTGCCGACCCCCTCTTTGAAGATCTCCGGCCCCGGCCCGTCCTCGGTGCTCCCGGCCGCAAAGCTCGCCCCCAAGGTCGCCGAGCAGGTGGTGTGCTCTCGGCCATCGCCGGTGAACTCGGGTTTGACGACGAGCGAGCTCATGTCCACATAGGACAATCGGTAATCGATATCCCCGCCGATGGTCTCGCTCGGATGGTCGAAGACGGCGCGCGCGCCTTCGTATTGGCGGGTGCCGATGATGCGGGTGTTGACGAAGGGGTCGTCGGTCGGGCCGGTTCCGGGTTTGAGGGCGAGGTTGGGGCTCAAATCGCCGGGGTTGGTCTGCGCAAAGGCCGCGACGAAGCTGGGAACGCCGCGCCGGTAGTCCACGCCGGCGACCTCGCGCTCCCAGTGGTAGGCGGCGTATCCTTTGTTGTCGCCGCTGATCAATCCATTTTCGCCGGGCAAGCTGGTGCCGTGGGTGGCAAACCAATCGATGGCGCCGACCGGCGCGCCGGCGCGGTCGAAGCGAAGGACGGTGGTGGTCGGGTCGATTCCGTTGGGGAACGGCGCCCGGTCGGACTGCGGGTCGTGCTCGAAGGCGCCGCGCGAGCGGTTGGCGCTGGCGTTGAACAGCTCGCCGCGGCCCAGGGAGATCACGCCGGGGCTCAAATCGGCGTGGGCGCGGTCGATCGATTCCACGATTCCATCGACCAGCGCATCGAACGTCTTTTGGTGAAAGCCGAAAGTTACGATGTTGTAGAGATTGTAATCGGCATATCCACCCGGGGTGGCGTGCGTGTGCGTGGCGCCGAGGAGCAAATTGCGATCGTTGTAGAGTGTCCCGTAATGCTCGCTCAGCTTGCGCACTACGGCTTGCCGCACGCTCGCGTACATCGACCCTGCATCGGTCGTGACCAGCGCGACCCGCTTGCCGCTGTTGCGATCGACCACGATGAACGCGCGGGAGCGCTGGCGAAGGTGGATTCCATGCGTCACCTGATCGAGGCGGCCATAATTGGCGCCGTGGCCTTCGGCCGCTTCGCCGGTGATGTCCGCGATGCCCCTCCCCACGAGATACGGCTCCCATAACGTGGACGCGCTCGGTCGGGCGTCGGCCTCATTTTCATGATTTGCGGGGGCATCGGCGGAACAGCCGTACGAGCTACCTGCGAGCGCGAGAACAAGGGCAACTGCAGCGAACGACCGACGTCCAATCGGATTGCGCATTTCGACCCTCCGTACGAAATATCGAATTAGCCCGCAAAACTACTGGACCGACGCGGGCCGTCAAGGCCCGATCCCATGCTTTTCGCTCGAGCTGACGTCAGGCTGCGGGCGGTTTGAAAATGGATGTTGGCATGGTTTCGCCCGACTCGGTCATCTCGGCTTGTTCGACCTGGGATGGAGCGGCCGGAGGGGCAATCCTCAACGCTGCGCTCTCGGGGAGTGCGACCTGCATGGGGCGCGGTGCGGTCATGATATTGGCGCCCCGCAAGGCATCCAGGATGCGCGCGCGCAAGGCAATGGAGATATCGTCGTCCTTACCGGGCGGGACGCGGCCCATCACGCGCAGCAAGACGCAGCCTTGCCCCAATTCCTGCACCCGGACCTCCACGCGAACGCGTTCACCCACCTTCGCATAAAGGGTCTCCTCGGCGACCGACTCGAGCATCGCGCGAATGCGCGCGAGGTCCTCGTCGTACGGGACATACACGTCGACCACGCTTTTGACATACACCTTGGAGTGGTTTGCGACCTTCCGAACCTGACCATTGGGAATGGCGTGCAGCACGCCCGCATCATCCCGAATCTTGATGATGCGCACGCCGATCTCCTCGACCGTGCCGCGTACCCCGCTCACCTCCACTTCGTCGCCGACCAGGAGCAGGTTTTCGAACAAGATGAAGAAGCCGGCCACGATATCGCCGACGAACGACTGGGCGCCAAAACCAACCGCGACGCCGAGCACTCCGGCGCCGGCGAGCAGGGGTGTGGGATCGATGGCGAACTCCCGCAGCACCATGACGATGGTGGAGAAGTAAATGCCGTACCGCAAGACACCGACGGCCACCGGCACCAGCGTCTTTCGCTGCCGAATCTCGGCGCTGGTGTGTCCGGCCGTCTTGTTCATGAAAATTTCATGGATGAAGAGCAGGCAGATTTCGACCAACACGCGCGCGGCATAAAAGAGGGCCACGATTCGAATACCCACGCGACCGGCGTGGGAAATCCACGTATCGGGGGTGAGCCGATCGGCGACCCAGGTGGCCGCGCCCACATATGCGAAGTAATCGATGGCTCGCTTGGTGACACCCGACAAATGCGTGAGGCTGCCGAGGTACTTGAGAGGGCTCTCGAGCTTGCTGAACCGATTCGACGTTTCGAAGAGCACGTCGACCACCAGGTGCGCCACCACGACGGCGCAGCGACACGTCGACAACGCCACCAGGACGTACGCGGCGGAGACCACGACGCGGTGAACGCCCGCGGGTAGACTCAAGGTGAGGCTGACCAGCATGGCCGCACCCGCCGTAACCGCCGTGCGCAGCGCGGTCCGAAGGCGAAGCAAGGCCTCCGTCACGAGCGCACGGCTCGCCTCGAGCCGCGCGGAGCGTTCGGTCACCTTTTCGAGGGTATCGACGCACGAGCGGACGAGTGCATTGGCGATGAACGCGGCCACGAGGATGCCCCCCGCATACGCCAGGCGCACGCCGGCGGCCGCAAAGTCCTCGTGCCGGAGGTGGCCGAACCATGCTTTGAGCAAGCCCAGGGCGCGAAGGCCTATGAAGCTCAGGGCCGCGGCGCCCATCAGGAGCAAGGCGCTCATGACCGCAACCACGATCAACGTGGTGCGCTTCACGCGTCGCCGAAACGCATCCGCATGTGCCCCCGCCTCACCACCCAATAAGGAGGAACGGAGTACGCGGTTGGAGATCCGCAGCAGCACCGTCAAGAGCAGCTGCGCCGCGAGCATGAGCGCAACCACGGTGACCCCGAGCGCGACCAAATTGTGGAGAATCAGGTCGAGCGCAGGCAAACCCATGTAGGCGTTTGATGCACACCGAGCACCCGGCACCGTGACCGTTCGCGCACCGTTCGTCTTCGAACGCGACGCGGGTTTAGCTTTTGCGTGGGGGCTCCGGTCGCGGACGGCTCGGGTCGTTTTGGATCGACGTCGGGGGCACCGCTGCAAACGTGCGGGAGGAGCTGCAACGCCTGAGCCGTCAAGGCTGCGTCTGCACGGGGCGCGGGGCGCGGGGCGCGCGCCGCGGGGCGAGACAAAACGACGGCGCGAACGAAGCGCTCCGCGCAATCGCACACATTCTGCTGCTGGCTTTCTTTTCGAAACCAGACGAAAAAGGTGGAGAGAATAGGTCCGGTGGATACGAGCTGTTCGTGACGCAGCTGCCCCAACGAGGAATTCGGCCACCGGTCCGCGCCCGCTGCGCTTCCCGTCACCCGTCGCATGGGAACCCTCGCTTATTCCGCCCTCCGCTGTGGAGACTCTGGCTAAGAAGCTCACGAGGCATGCGGGGGCTGTCGCCTCCCACTCTTACCGATTAGCGACCCATCGTCTTCGGTCTTACCACGCGATGTCCGGCGCACCGCGCATCTGACCTAACCAGCCCCACTGCGAGTTCGACGCCAACTCCGCATCACACGATTTCATCGAGAAACGAAGCGGTCGATCCGCCCCACCCCCTGTCCCGCGACAAAATCCGGGTGTCCCGGACACCCTCGCCCCCGCCACACGCGAGCACGACCGTCAGGCCCGCCCCATGCAGGCGAGATCTCGCCAAGGTGAAGCTTCACCATTACGCTCGCGCGAGCATGGAGAACAGTCCCGCTTCGGTTCCGGCAGAAAGCTCGGCCGCCGTTGCTTCGCATACGCCGAAGGCGTCGCTCGCCGTGCTGACCTTGGGCGCCCTTGGTGTCGTGTTCGGGGACATCGGAACGAGCCCGCTTTATACGTTGCGCGAGTGCCTCCACGAGACGGCACACGGAGGTCGGGTCGCGGCCGAGGATGTGCTCGGGCTGCTCTCGCTCATCGTCTGGTCGCTCGCGATGGTGGTCACCGTGAAGTACCTGACCTTCATCATGCGCGCCGACAACCACGGCGAAGGAGGCATCTTCGCGCTGCTCGCCATCGTTCCCGAAAAGCTCCGCGCGTCCACGGGCGCGCTGCGCATCTCCGCCATCGCGATCGTGGTCGTCATCGGCGCGGCGCTGCTCTATGGCGATGGGGCCATCACGCCCGCCATTTCGGTGCTCAGCGCCATCGAAGGCCTCGCCATCGCGCACCCGTCGCTCGAGCCTTTGGTGGTACCCCTCACGTGCGCGATCCTGGTCGCGCTCTTCGCGGTTCAGAGACGTGGAACGGGCACCATGGGGGCCTTCTTCGGCCCCATCATGGCGGCGTGGTTCTTCACCATCGGCGCGCTCGGCGTCTACCATATCGTCAAACGACCCGAGGTGCTCGCGGCGCTCTCGCCCCACCACGCCGTGAGGTACTTCGCCGCTCACGGAATGCCCGGATTTCTCGTGCTCGGATCGGTCGTGCTCGCGGTCACCGGCGGTGAGGCGCTCTATGCGGACATGGGGCACTTCGGCGTGCGCCCGATTCGCATTGCGTGGCTCGCCATGGTCATGCCGGCGCTCGTCCTCTGTTACTTCGGGCAGGGCGCCCTCGTTTTGTCCGACCCTTCGGCCTTCGAGAACCCCTTCTTTGCCATGGTCCCCACGGGGCCCGCCACCTTGATCCTCGTCGCGCTCTCCAGCGCGGCCACCGTCATTGCATCGCAAGCGCTCATCTCCGGCGCGTTCTCCCTCACCCGCCAGGCGCAGCAGCTCGGCTATTTTCCAAGGGTCAACATCCGCCATACGGCCGCGCACACCGAAGGGCAGATCTACATCCCCCAGATCAATTGGCTCCTCGCGGCGTTCTGCCTCCTCCTCGTCGTCGGCTTCCAGAAGTCCGGAAGGCTCGCGTCGGCTTACGGCATCGCGGTGACCGGCACCATGATGCTCACGTCGATCGTGTACTACGTGGTGATGCGCCACACCTGGAAGTGGCCCACCCCGATCGCGCTGCTCGTCCTCGTGCTCTTTCTATCGTTCGACGTCCCGTTCTTCCTCGCCAACACCATGAAGATCGTGGACGGCGGCTGGGTCCCGGTGCTCATCGGCATGGCGTTCATCGGAGCGATGCTCATCTGGAGCAAAGGCCGAACGTTGGTCATCGAGCAATATGCGCAGCGCTTTGGCTCCATCCACGACGCGCTCCCGCGCATCATCGAGAAGGCCGCCTTTCGCGCGCCCGGAACCGGGGTGTTCATGGCGTCGAGCACGCAGCACATGCCGCCCATTTTGGCCCACGTCGTCGAGCGCATGCACGCCGTGAGCGAGCAGGTGCTGCTCTTGACCGTGATCACCGAGACCATTCCGGTGGTCCCGCGCGAGCGCCGGGTCGAGGTCATCGAGCTCCCGAGCGGCTTCTACCAAGTCATCGCCCGCTATGGCTTCATGGAGCAACCGAACGTCCCCGACATCGTGCAGCGCGCCGCCGAGCGCAAACAGCTCCGCATCGACCCCGAGAGGGTCACCTATTTTCTGGGCCGCGAGCGCGTCCTCGGCCTGGACACCGGCGCGATGGGCCGGGTCGCCGAGCTGATTTACGGCTACATGCAGCGAAACGCCATCGCGGCCGATCTCCACTTCCAGATCCCGGTGAACCAGGTCATCGAAATCGGCATTCAGCTGGATTTGTAACCCGCGCGGCCCAGTGGTACACCCGGCCATGTGAGCATGACCGCGCCATCTCCGACCAAGAAGCTCTATTGGGACGATCCCTTCGCCACCACCTTCGAGGCGCGCCCGAGCGCATCGACCTTTCAAGGCCGCCCGTCGATCGTCCTCGACCGCACTTTGTTCTACCCCGAGGCGGGCGGCCAGCTCGCCGATCGCGGCATCCTCGTCGTCACCCCAGGCGCCTCAGGCGAGGCGGACGGGGACGCCGAGCTCTCCATCGTCGACGTCCAAGTCGATGACGACGGCGTCATTCATCACCTTTGCGACCAGGCGGCCGGAGCCACACTCGAACGCATCGCCCGCGCAAGCCACGTACGCGGCGCGATCCAATGGGATCGCCGCCGCGATCACATGGCGCAGCACACCGCGCAACATATGCTGTCGCAAGCCCTCGTGCAGGCGGCCGACGCCGACACGGTCTCCGCGCGCCTCGGCGCCACCAGCTGCACCATCGACATCGACGTCCCCAACGTCGACGAGCGCGATCTTGCGCGCGCCGAAGATCGGGTCAACACGGTCATACGCGACGATGTCATCGTCCGCCAATTGTTTCCGACGGACCAAGAGCTCGCCGCCCTGGTCCTGCGCCGCGCGCCCAAAGTGTCCTCCGGCATCCGCCTCATCGAGGTGGAGGGCTTCGACCTCACACCGTGCGGCGGCACCCACTGCACCCGCACCGGACAAATTGGCGTAGTTCGTATCACCTCGGTCGAGCGGTACAAAGGAAAGATCCGACTCTCGTTTCACGCCGCCGGCCGCGCCCTCATCGACATGCGCGACAAAGAGCGCGCCCTCTCGAGCCTCGCCCGCGACCTGACGTGCGGCCCGCTCGACGTCACCACCGCAGTCGACAAACTCCGCGCGGAGCTCAAAGCGCGCACCGAGGCGCTCACCCAGGTGCGCGGCGAGCTCGCCGGCTTCATCGCCGAGCGCGCCCTCGCCGAGCACGCGCCGCGCACCGGGACGAACACGGTCATCGCGCTCCTGCGCGAAAACGACGACCTCACGATGCTGCGCACCCTCTCCGGCAAGCTCACGGCGCGCGCCGACGTCATCGCCCTCACCGGCACCATCGACCGCGACAGCCGCGATCTCATCGTCATCGTCCAGCGCGGCGCGAACGCCGATTTCGACTGCGGGACGTGGTTCAAGACGACCGCCAAGAGCCTCGGCGGACGCGGAGGCGGAAACAAAGAGCGCGCCGAAGGCCGATTCCCACCCGCGCGCCGCTTCGAGGACCTCGTGAACGCGCTGCCAACGAGACAGGATGAAAGGGTGGCAGGGTGACGGGTGCTAGGTGATCGAGTAACGCGATGAAGGAGCTCGCGCTCGTCTTCCTGCGCCTCGGCACCACGGCGTTCGGCGGCCCCGCCGCCCATATCGCCATGATGGAAGACGAGTTCGTCCGCCGGCGCGGATGGCTTACGCGCGAGCAATTCCTCGACCTCGTGGGCGCCGCCAACTTGATCCCGGGCCCCAGCTCCACGGAGGTCGCCATTTACGTCGGTTATCGACGCGCAGGTTGGCGCGGCCTGCTCGTCGCCGGCACCTGCTTCGTGCTCCCCGCTGCACTCTTGGTCACCCTCATCGCGTGGGCCTATGTCCGATTCGGCTGGCTCCCCTCCGCGAACGGCGTGCTTCACGGCATCAAGGCGGTCATCATCGCCGTCATCGTGCAAGCCCTCGTCGCCTTCGCGCGCACGGCCATCAAATCGAAGTGGCTCGCGGCCCTTGCAGCCCTGGCAGCCATCGCGCACGCGCTGGGCGCCGCACCGGTCGCCATCCTCGCCGGCGCCGGCGTCCTCCACGCCCTCGCGCGCGCCGCATCGCGCAGACATGGCAACGACGGCAACAACACCGCCGCGAAGACCATCGCATGGGGTCCCATCGCCACGCCCACCATCGCCCCCGCCCTCACCGCATCCACCCTCGCCGCCCCGGCGATTGCCCACGCCGCCCCCAGCTTGGTGAAGCTGTTTCTCATCTTTGCAAAGATTGGCGCCGTCGTATTCGGCAGCGGCTACGTGCTGCTCGCATTTTTGCGCACGGACCTGGTCGAGCAAACGCACTGGCTCACCGAATCCCAGCTCATCGACGCCGTCGCCATCGGACAGTTCACCCCCGGCCCCGTCTTCACGACCGCAACATTCATCGGCTACGTCCTCGCGGGCATGCCGGGCGCTATCGCGGCCACCGTCGGCATCTTTCTTCCCTCGTTTGCGCTCGTCGCGGTGAGCGGCCCGATCCTGCCCAAGCTGCGTCAATCGCCTACGTTTTCCGCCTTTCTCGACGGGGTCAACGCCGCCTCGCTCGCGCTGATGGCGGTCGTCGGTTTCGTGCTCGCGCGCACGGCATTGGTCGATGTGCCGACGGTACTCCTCGCGCTCGCCAGCGCCGCGGTGCTCTTGCGATGGCGCATCAACTCCGCATGGCTCGTGCTCGGAGGTGGCCTCGCCGGACTCGCGCTCGAGTGGTACAGTGCCTGGGCCATGTAACGGGTCCGCTCAGCTTCCTCGATAGGAGTCGGCATGAAACTACGAGCCGTCGCTGTTCTTTTCCTCGTTTCGTTCCCCTCGATGGCGGCCTGCGGCGCAGCCCCCCGCGCCGAGGGAACCACCGCCGAAGCCGATTCCACGGCGCCGCCACCCCCCGAAGGCGCGCTCGAAGCGGCCGAGCCACACGGTCACGGTCATGCGGACCATCGCTTTTGCGGCTGGCTCCACGAGTTCCCCGCCGATCCGAAGATGACGGATCTCGGCTACGACACGTTCGCGCGCCACGCGCGCACCTTCGACGCCGTCCACCCCAAGTGGTGGCGCATGGACTCGACCACGACCTTTGCCAATCACCCCGCCGATCGCGCCACGCCCTTTGGCGGATTTCACGACCGGCGCGTGCTCGCGCATACCACGTATTCGGGAAAACGCACCAAGCTGGTTCCGCTGGTCGCGGCCTCCGTCAAACCCGATTATCTGTACGCGCACACGATGATCAACGATCCGGCGGTGCGCCGCGAGCACGTCAAGAACCTGGTCGCGCTCGCGGTCTCCAATCGGTACGATGGGCTCGACATCGACTACGAGCATTTTTCGCGCGGCATCGGGCCGGGGCAAACGCGGGACACGGAGCGGGAAGCTTTCTCCACCTTCATCCGCGAGCTCTCGGCCGCCATGCACGCGGCCGGCAAAATCGTATCGCTCGCGGTGCCGGTCGAGGCGGGCGAGCCCCATCCCATTTTCGACTACGACGCGCTCTCCGCCGCCGCCGATCAAGTCCATGTGATGACCTACGACTTCCACTACGAGGCAGGCGAGCACCCCGGCCCCGTCTCGCCGCTCGGTTGGGTCCACGAGGCCGTGGCCTACATTGGAAATGTGGCCGGCGGACAGAGGAATGGCAAATTCATACTCGGCCTCCCCAACTATGGCCTCTATGGCCCCGAGCAGCCTCCCGATAATTTCCAGACGATCGCGTGCGAGCCGCTCATCCGCTGTCAGGCCATGCTCTCCGGCTCCTATTCCACCACGACCGACCACATGAGCCATTGTACGATGGCCTCCAAACCGTTCGAGCCGGGCCGCGCCCCGAATCTCTATCTGGCCAACGGCGATCATCTCTTCTTCGACGATCTCGAATCGTTGGAAGAGAAGGTGCGAGAAGCGAAACAAGGAAAGCTCGGCGGAATCACGTATTGGAGCATCGGAGGGGAGCCCGATCGCCCCGGGTGCCGCTCCTTCTTCGAGATGGTCCGAAGCTATTTCCCACAGCGTCGCTGATGCGGTGAAATCGTTTCGATGGTATAGCCCGTAATCCGCGACACATTGCAGTTCACCCTCGAGGGGACGGGCACCATGAAACGACGTGGATTGGGCGCAATGGCATTTTCGGTGATTTTCGGCGCGGCCGCGTGCAGCTCCGCAGGCTCTTCTGGTGACGAAACGACCGCCGCGTCGTCCGGCCCCATGTTCGAGTACCGCGTCCACGACGCCGTCGCCCGCGCCGACGATCTGGCGGGCGCCGGGCTCGATCTGCTCGAAAAACGCAGCGGAAACGACCTCTTCGTCCTCGGCGATGCCAACACCGCAAACGAGCTACGCGCCCTCGGCTTCGAGGCGACCATCCACCAAGTCCTGCCGATCCCCTCCTGGGATCCACCCAAGCCGGACCTCGAGCATACCTCGGCATCCATCTCCTCATCCATCTCTTCAGCCGCCGCAGACCCCATCACCGAAACGTACTATGGCGGATACCATACGATCCGCGCCCAGTACGCGCACCTCGACAAAGTCGCCGCCGATCACCCCGATTTGGTCAGGGTGATCACCTACGGCCAATCCTGGCGCAAACAGCGCGGCCTGGGCGGCTACGATCTCAAAGCCATTTGCATCACCAAGCGGACGGACGGCGACTGTGCGCTAAACCCCAATTCGCCCAAACCACGCTTCTTCCTCTACGCACAAATGCACTCCCGCGAGCTCACCACGGGCGACGTCGCGTGGCGCTGGATCGATTATTTGGTCGAGAATTATCCCACCGACGCCGCGGTCAAAGAGCTGCTCGACGGCGAGGAAATGTGGGTGGTGCCGCTCGCCAACCCCGATGGCACGGAGGTCGTTCAATCCGGAGGAAACAACCCGCTCCTCCAGCGCAAAAACCTGAACACGTCCAACGAAACGAGGGCCTGCACCGTTCCGAACCATGGAATCGACATGAATCGCAATTTCGATTCATCGTGGGGCGGCTCCTCCACCTCGACCAACCCCTGCAGCCAGACGTACTTGGGCCCCTCCCCCGACTCGGAGCTCGAGGTCTCGGCGACCGAAAACCTCTGGCGCCAATTGTTCGCCGACGTACGCGGCCCCAACCGCCAGGATCCATCCCCGGTGGACGCCAAAGGCTTGATCGTCAGCCTGCACTCGGACGCCAACACGGTGATGTTCCCCTGGTATTACTCGTCCAGCGTCCACAGCGCCAACGACGCGACCCAGCGCGCCATCGCCAAGAAGCTCGGCACCCTCACCGGCTACGACGCGGGCCAATCGGGCGAAGTGCTCTACGCTTCCGGCGGCAACTCGGGCGACTGGGCCTACGACAAGCTCGGCACCTCGATCTTCACCATCGAGGTCGGCGACAACGCGCCGAACGACGGATTGTCGTGCGGAGGTTTCTTCCCGCCGTACTCCTGCCAAGCGGCGTTCTTTTGGCCGAAGATGAAGCCCGCCATCGTCTACGCCGCGCGCAAAGCGGTCAGCCCGTTCCGCCCGGAGTAACTGGGCCTACGACAAGCTCGGCACCTCGATCTTCACCATCGAGGTCGGCGACAACGCGCCGAACGACGGATTGTCGTGCGGAGGTTTCTTCCCGCCGTACTCCTGCCAAGCGGCGTTCTTTTGGCCGAAGATGAAGCCCGCCATCGTCTACGCCGCGCGCAAAGCGGTCAGCCCGTTCCGCCCGGAGTAACGACGCCGTTCGCGACGTCCGGAATTTTTCCGCGGTGCGTCCTTCGCCAGGCGGCGGGGGTCGACCCGATGGATTTGCGAAACTGACGAATGAAGTGCGTCTCGTCCTTCCACCCGATGTGCCCCGCGATGGCGACGATGGAGTCGTCGGTGTGCGCCAGTCGAATGCACGCCTCGCGCAACCGCGCCTCCTTGATCCAATGGCCCACGGAGAAGCCCGTGACCCGGCGCAAGACCGTGGTCACGTGCGCGGGCGTGCGATGAACCGCACGGGCAACGTCCTTCAACGAAATGGGCTCGTAACAGTGGCCCTGGATGAACTCCAGGGCGCTGGCCACCAGCGAACCCTCGCGCGAGCCATCCGAGGCCGCCGGCGACGCGGGCGCGCGCCGCAGCTCGGCCAGAACCAGCACGAGCAAGCTTCGCTGCACCTCGCGCGACTCCAGCGTATCGTGCCCCACCTCGTCCACGAGCTCCTCGCACACGCGAAGCAGGTGCGCGCGGCGCGCTTCCGGGATCACCACCAGCGGCAAGGCCCCCCATCGCACGCTGCGAAAAGGCCCCATCAGCGGCGCACCCTCGTCGAAGCCAAGGCAGCTCGCGCAGAACGTCAGCCGCACGACCTCGACCCCCGAGCCCCCGACCAGCCGATGCGGCGCACCGGAGGGGACCAGGACCGCCATCCCCGGCTCGGCCACGATCGGCCCCCCGTGCTCCATGCGAAGCTGCCCGTCCACGAGAAACAAAACGGTGTGATCGACGTGCGTGGCCGCCGGCTGCGTGTGGAGCCGCGCCGAGCGAACCCGCTCGCACGTGATGGGCTGATGCCGGTTCACGCCTGCCCCTTCACCTGCCGAAGCAACCGCCCCGCGTGGGCCTCCACCGCCTCGCGCAACGCGGCGGGCTCGCGGATCCGAAAGCCGAACGGCAAGTGCGCGAGCTCGCGCGCGAACCAGTCGATGTCGTCGGCCTGGCTACGCAGCACCGTGCCCTCGTCGGTCCACTCGAGCACACCGGCGGCAGGAAAGAGCGCGCGGCGCGCGGTCTCGATGTCCGTCTCGAGGAGCACCTCGATGCTGAACGCGCGCGGCAGCTTGGCGAGCGAAAGGGTCACGTGCTCCAGCGCATCGAAGCCATGCGGGCGTATGAAGCGCACGTCCAGCGGGCGCACGGCCTCCACGCGATCCAAGCGGAACGAGCGCAGGCTCCCGCGAAGGTGGCACATGCCCACGACGTACCAACGCCCGCCGCGGTAGGCGAGACCGTAAGGGTCGAAATCGCGCCGCGTCTCGTCGCGCTGCGCGGTGCGGTACTCGAGGCGCACGCGCGTTTGCGACTGCGCCGCCGCCGTGAGCGCGGCCAAGGTTCCATTGTCGCCGGGGGTCGCCGCGCGCGAGAGCTCGAGCGACACCGTCTCATCCACCGCGCGCACCCGACGCTTGACGTTGTCCGGCAGCACGCGTTCGAGCTTGGCTTGCGCGCTGGCCACCGCCGTCACCGCCGCCGCGAGCCCCAGGCCGCGGGCCGCGATGAGCCCGATGGACAAAGCGAGGGCCTCGTCGTCGGTGAACATCAGCGGCGGCAGCTTGAAGCCGGAGACCAACGCATACGCGCCATCGCGACCCCGCTCGGCCGTGATGGGGATGCCGAGCTCCTCCAGCATCGCGATGTACCGGCGCACCGTGCGCCGGTCGATCTCGAGCCGCTCTGCCAGCTGGGAGCCGCTCATTCGGCCATGCGTTTGCAGCAGCTCGAGCACGGCCAGCACGCGCGTCGTCGGACGGGACATGACACCCCCAGCTTAGTCGGTGCCCGGCGCGGCTGCATGGGCTCGATTGACATACATACATGGATGTATCATTAATCCCACCCATGACACCCCTCTCCAACCTCGAGCTCATCGAAGCCGCGTTCTTCGAACATCTCGCGAAAGCGCCATTGAATCTGCCCGACGAGGCGCGCGCCGGGCTCCCCGATCGCATTCGCGCGCGCGCCGCCGAGCTCTGCGAGCGAACCCAAACGCTCGTCGACAACGACCTCGATCGAGGCAATGTCGGCTTCGCCGTCCTCGCGGCCGCAGCCTACGAGGTGCTCCTCGCCGCGGGGCTACCGCCGAGCCGCGCCCTGAGCACCGTGGATGCCTGCCTGAACGATCCCTTGCGCGCGTGGGTGCTCGACGGAACCCGGCAAATGCTCGATGCGTCGCCCGATCCCTTCGAGGCGCTCACGGACGTCTCGCGGCAGCGCGAGGCCCACTATTTCGGCCCCTCGTTCGCGTTCGAGCGCCCCATCGACGATGGATTCGGCTATGTGCTCGAGATCCGGCGCTGCATGTTCCACGAGGCGCTGAAGGCGTGCGGCCGCACGGAGGTGCAGCCCGTGCTGTGCCGGGCCGATCTCAATTGGATCGACAGCATCGATCCGGACCGGCACCACCTGCGCTTTGCGCGGCCGAGCACCTTTGCCACCGCGGATGTTTGTCGAATGTGGTTCATGCGGCTAGAACCGCCACGGCTCCCTCCCACGCCAACGAACACCGATCCCCCCACCGACCATGGCCCGAAGGACCGCTGAAGAAGCCGCCAAGACCCGAGACGCCATCCTCGACGCCGGTCTTCAGACCTTCGCCGAGCTCGGATTCGCCGCCGCGCAGCTCGAGGAAATCGCCAAGCGCGCCGGGGTCACGCGGGGTGCCTTTTATCACCATTTCACCAACAAGGCCGATCTGTACTTGGCCGTGCTGCGGGAGCGCTGGGCCAAGGTGATGGCCCCCGTGCTCGACGAGCTACGCGGCCCCAAAAAGCCAAAGGCCAAGATCCGCGCCTTCGTCTGCGCGTTCGTGCGCGCCGTGCAGAGGGAGCCGGCCATGCAGGCGCTCATGCAAATGAGCCTCTCGGGCGACACGAACCTGCCCGAGTTCCACGGCTCCCTCTCGGACAAGCGCGACGTTTTGGACGCGTTAACCCGCGATCTCGGCGCCCTCATCGACGAAGGTGGTCGCCTGGGCGACGGCATCACGCGCGCCCGCGCCATCCTGATCTTCCTCAACGGCATCGCCGTATCGGCCGCACTCCAACCGGACTCCATCTCCGCACCGCCGGAGCGCTTCGCCGAGCTGCTCCTCGATGGCGTACTTCGCTAACCCGTACCGACAACGAACTTCGATGAGGTCCTCGGCGGACGTATCACACGCCAGCGCGAGCCGTCCTACGTTTAGACCGGGCGCACCGCGTCCGACGTTTTATTTCCATGTGCGGACGTGACGAAGAACAGGGTCACCGGCACGTGCGCAATTTGCTTGTGCCAGAGGCGCGGCGGCACCACGCAAACGTTCCCTTTCGCGAGGTTGTGTATGTCGAGCATGCGATCGGTGCGCTGCACGATGAGCTGGACGCTCCCCTCGAGCACGAAGAGCAGCTCGTCGTCCGGGTGGCGCTCCCACGGGGATTCACCACAAAATCGCGTGAGACCGGGCATGCATTGATTGAACTTTCCCAAGATACGCATGGCGGAGAGGGCCTCCGCCTCGTCGCGAACGACGGCCAAATCCAATGTAGGCAAGCCGGCGGCCAAGGCCAGCGTGTCATGAATGTCCATGCGCGTTAACGTGCACATACCCGTCGCCGGTGTCTTGGAAAAATCGGAAACGGTCTCACCCCGCGAGAATCAAATGATTCGTCTCGGCCGTCCGCTCGGCGAAATAACGATGCGGATGGGTCCCGGTGATCGCATGAAATTCGTTGATGAAGTGCGACTGATCGAAATAGCCGCAGGCGTGTGCAACACGGCCCCACCCCACCTCGGGCGCGGCCATCGCCAGCGCGCTCTGCAATCGCAGGAGGCGCGCATAGCGCTTCGGAGGCATACCGACCCAATCGCGAAAGAGCTGCGACAGCCGGCGGGTGCTCAATCCGATATCGCGCGCCACATCGTCGATGCGCGCCGATTCCACGTTCGCTCGAAACGCGTTCAGCCCATACAAAACCGCGCCAGGGATCGTCCCCGGCCCCGGCGCGCCGCGCGTGCGCGCGACCACCCCTCGCTCGAGACGAGCCAGCCGCTCCACCGGATCACGCGTGCTGCGCACCTGATCGAGCAGATCGGCCGCGAACGAGCCCCACACGTCTTCGAGCGCGACGTGCTTCCCGAGGAGCACATGAAGCGGCACCCCCAGAACGGCCGAGGCCCCGCCCGGCTTGAAATGAACGCCGATGATCGAGGTTCGCAAGGTGGTGTCGATGGCGAACGAGCTCACCTGCGGGCCCGAGATCAGCGCACCGCGCGCCGCCGCCGTCGGCGCCAAGGTGGTCGAATCGTAAATGCCAATCGGCGCCTCGGGGATGGGAAAGAGGATGGTGACCGTCCCATTCGGCAGCACCCGCTCATGGCGATGCGCGGGCAACGGCTCGCCCGGATAGTGCCAGAAGAGCTCGATGTGCGCGTCGAGCGGGGGCCTGGGAACGCGGAGATGCATGGGATCTCCAGGATAGCTAGACGGGGCCAAATTGCGGCATCGCCCGGATCCGCTCCAGCGCGTCGGGCGGTGCATCGGAGGGAAGCGGGGCCGACGATCGAGCCAGCCGTTCGAGCCACCGCCCATCCAGCGGACGCTCGAGATCGCTCGCGTCGACCGCCGCCACCGTGGTCTCCGCTTTTTCACCGGTCGACTCGCCGCGACCGACGGCGAAGCCCGCGAGAAGTAGCGCCGAGCGCGTGGCCGTCGCCCTGCTGTACGTGTGCACGGTGGCCCCCGCCCGGCAAAGGCGCCGGAGCGCGGCAAAAGCCGCCACGGTCCAGAGGGTCGGATTCGCGCGCGGCGAAAAAGGATCCCAAAACACGACGTCCGCCATGCTCGGCGGCATCGAGGCCAAGGTGAATGGAAGCTCCCCGAGAACCAACCGCCAGCTCGTACGCGCCGTCTCGCACGCGCCCGAGGCGAGCAGGGTTCGAGCGGCGGTCGCCGCGTCGCCTTGCAACCCGAAGTCCGCCGCGTGCTCCTCCGCCAGCGCCAGCTCGAACGCGGCCAACGTGCGGTCGAAGCTCACCATCGTGAGGCGCCGCGCCGTCTGCGGCATGCGCTCCGAGAGCTTCCACGCCGCCGCCGCGTTCGACCCCGCGCCCAGCCCCACCTCGAGCAAGACCAGCGCCCCTTCCGCGCCCTCGTTCAGCCTTTGCGCGAGGCGCGACGGCGCCACATAGAGCTGCTCGGCCTCCACCTGCGGCCCCACCACCGGGTGCATCAGCTCCCCGGTCTCCCCATCGCGCATCGCGCGCACGCCGCTTCGCGTGGTCACCACCTCGCAGCGGACATCGTCCGGCATCCTGGCCGCCTTTCGCTGTGCTCGTGCCGATCGATGGCCTCGAGCTTTTTGCGGGCGAACGACGCGTACGTTCCCTGCTCGATCGCGCGCCGGGCCTCGGCCACCAGCGCGTGGTAGTGATGCAAATTATGGAGCGAGAGCAGCCGCGGACCGAGCGGCTCGCTGCACTTGAAGAGGTGATGCAAATACGCCCGGCTGTAGTTCGTGCACGTGGAGCACGGGCACTCCGCGTCGAGCGGCACGTCGAGGTGCGCGTTGGGGCCGCGGGTGACGCGCACGCGTCCCGTGCTGGTGAACGCGGTGCCCTGCCAGCCGAGGTGCGTCGGCAAGATGCAGTCGAACATGTCCACGCCGGCCGCGATGGCCTCGAGCAGATCGGGCGGCGTCCCCACGCCCATCAAGTAACGCGGGCGATCGGGCGGCAAGAGCTCGGCCGAGAAATGCGTAATGTCCTCCCGTTCGGCGCGCGCGTCCCCCACCGCCAGGCCGCCGATGGCAAAGCCATCGAAGGGCATGGGCGTGAGCACACCGGCCGACTCCTTTCGAAGCTCGCGAACCACCCCGCCTTGGACGATGGCAAACAGCGCCTGCGCCGGGTTGGTGCGCGCGGCCAAGCTGCGAACGGCCCAACGGTGCGTACGCTCCATGGCGTCGCGCATGGTGGGGAGATCGGAGCGCGAATCGACGCAGACGTCGAGCACCATCATGATGTCGGAGCCAATGGCCGTTTGCATCTCGATGGATCGCTCGGGCGAGAGCATGTGCATCCGTTGATCGGTGTAGCTCCGAAACCGCGCCCCGCGCTCGCTCAAGGTGCGATCTTCGGCCAGCGAGAAGATTTGATAACCGCCGGAGTCGGTGAGGACCGGGCCCGACCAACGCATGAAATGGTGGATGCCGCCCACCCGGCGAAAGAGCTCCGGCCCCGGTCGCAACATCAAATGGTACGTGTTGCCGAGGACGACCTGCGCGCCCACCTCGCTCAAGTCCGCGGGGGTCAAGCCGGTGACGGTGGCGCGCGTCCCCACGGCCATGAAGACGGGCGTCTCCACCGGCCCGTGCGCGGTCATGAAGGTGCCGCGGCGGGCGCGCGAGCCGGGATCGGTCGTATGAACGGTGAACGGCAGGGTCATCGCGCGCGCGCCCCCACCGCCGCCACCAGATCGAGCTCGAGGCCATAAACCCGCAACTTGCCGAGCCTTTCGGGCGGCTCGGTGACGGTCACCGTAATTTTCTCTTTGGCCTTGGAGGGCACGGTGACCTCGGAGCGCGGGGCCACGCTCGCCGGCCGCTTCACGAAGCCCTCGCGGTCGAGGATGGTGAACTCGAGCTTGGTGAGCCGCAGCGGCTTGTCGAGCGTATTTTCGGCCGCCAGCACCACCTCGGACGTGCCCTCCGCCCCGGCGGCCTTGTTCACCGCGTAGACGCGGAGCGAGCCTTTGTCTTTCAGCTCCTCGCCGCTCGAAACGATGACGGCGCCATCGACCGATTCACCGCTCTTTCGGCCTTTCTCGACGCCTTCTTCGATCCCCTTGGCCGTCTCCTTGGAGACCTGAACCCCCTTCTCCACGATGGTCTCCGTGCAACCTTTGCAGGATGCAAGCATTAAGAAGACGAGGACCAAGGGGACTCTTCGCATGCCCGTTCGATATCATGCGGCGCCGCCGTTCGCCACGCGTCCCACGGGCGCGCTGGACGGGCTGGACGCGCGGGAGGCGGCCGACAGCGCCCCGTCGAGGGCGCGAAGGCCGAGCTCGAGCTCGTGGCGCGCGATCGTCAGCGGCGGGGCGACCAGGACGATGTTGTAGCGCCCGTACGCGTGAACACCTTGGCGTAGGAGCTCCCCGTAGAACGCCTTCATGGGCTCCGACCCCTGCGCGTGATGCCATGGGACGAGCGGCGTCTTGCGCGCCGGATCGCTCACGAGCTCCAGCGCGAACAGCGCCCCCAGCCCGCGCACGTCGCCCACGATGCGCGGGTGGCGCGCGCGGAGCGCTTCGAGGCCCTCGCGGAGCCATGTTTCGAGGGTGATGGCGCGCTCGAAGAGGCCCTCCTCCTCGAAGACGTGGAGGGTGGCGAGCCCCGCGGCCACGCCGAGGACGTGCCCCGCGTGCGTGTGCCCCACGTCGAAGTACTCCCGGTCGAAGAAGCTCGCCACCTTCTCGCGCACCAACACGCCGCCCAACGGCACGTACGAGCCGCTGGCGCCTTTGGCGAAGGAGAGCAGATCGGGGGTCACCCCGAGCCGGACGGCGGCGAACGATTTGCCGGTGCGGCCAAAGCCGGTCATCACCTCGTCGAACGCGAGCAGAATTCCGTGCTTGTCGCAGAGCGCGCGCAGGCCGGCGAGATACCCCGGGGGGTATACCACGAGGCCGCTCGATCCGGTCACCGGCTCGAGCACGATGGCGGCCACGTTCAAGGCGCCTTCGTGGGAGAGGATCGTCTCGAGGTGCGCGAGCGCCCGCTCGGTCTCCTCCTCGGGCGTGCTCGCGTGAAACGGCGATCGGTACGGGTACGGCGCGAAGAAGCGGACGATCCCGGGGAGGTTCGGGAAGGGATCGCGCCAGCGATCCACGCCGGTGAGGGCGCTCGCGCCGATGGTGCTGCCGTGGTACGCGCGGTACGCGCAGAGGATCTTCGGGCGGCGCGTGACGAGGCGCACGATCTTGATCATGTCGTCGTTGGCCTCGGCGCCGCCCGACGCAAAGTGGACCCTGGCGCCCTCGTCGCTCCCCTGGCTCCAGGGGGCGATGCGCGCGAGCGCCTCGGCGTACTGGGCGCGCACGTCGTTGAAGAAGCTGGAGGGCGTCCAGCAAAGCCGGCCCGCTTGCGCGCGGATGGCCTCGACCACCTTGGGGTGCCCGTGGCCGAGGGGCATGGCCACGAAGCCGCTGGTCAGATCGAGGTAACGCTTGCCCTCGCGGTCGATGAAAAAGCAGCCCTCCCCGCGCACCACCGTGGGCGGGTTCAGGCCGCGTTGAATGGCCCAGGGAACGAGGACCTTGCTGCGCTGTGCAAATGCTCCATGATCGTGAGGCATCTCGGGCTCCACGAAGGGTTATTCATCGGCATGGCAGCTTCGACAAATCGAGATAACGGAAGCAAAGGTTCAGAAAAACTGAACCTCGGCGGGCGCCGCCCCTTGCCGCCGCTGAACGCCTTGCGCGCGTTCGAGGCGGCCGCCCGCTGCGGCGGATTCCACGCCGCGGGGTCCGAGCTCCGCGTCTCCGCCAACGCCGTGGGGCGGCTGGTGAAGATCCTGGAGGAGTGGCTCGAGGTCGCGCTCTTCCGGCGCCTCGCGCGCGGCGTGATGCTCACCGACGCGGGGCGCGATTACCTGGAGCGCGTCGGCGCGCTGCTCGATCAGCTCGCGGACGCCACCGCCGAGCTCCAGCGGCGGGAAGCTTCGAAGGTGCTGACGGTGAGCGCGCTACCCTCGTTCGTGGCGCGATGGCTCATTCCGCGGCTCGGTCGCTTGACGGAGCGCCACCCGGATCTCGACGTGCGCGTCCTCGCGTCGGTGCCGCAGACCGACTTTGCGCGCGAGGAGGTCGACGTGGCCATCCGCCTGGGCCCCGGAACGTACGAGGGCCTTCGCAGCGATCTCTTGCTCCGCGAAGACTTTTACCCCGTTTGCAGCCCCGCGTTGCTCGCGCGAAAGCCGCGGCTGCGCAAACCGAAGGATCTGGCCAAGCACGTGCTCTTGCACGACGAGCCGGAGCGCCGCATCCCGCTGCAGATCGACTGGCGGCGTTGGCTGGACGCGGTGGGCGCGCACGACGTCGAGGCGCACCGCGATCTGTGCTTCTCCTATTCGCATATGAGCCTGCAGGCTGCGGCGGCCGGTCAAGGCGTGGCGCTCGCGAGCTCGGCGCTCATCGGGGACGATTGGACCACGGGCCGCCTGGTGCGCCCCTTCGGCGATCTCTCCGTTCGGGGCCCTTACGGCTTCTTTCTGGTGTGCCCCTTCGCCACGGCGGAGCGCGACAAAGTCGTCGCCTTTCGTCGATGGGCGCTGGAGGAGGCGCAGGTCCCCGGGCCGCCGTCGTCCTCGAGGAGGACCTCGCCGGAATAGCCGGTCGGCGCGCGCCATTTCTTCACCGAAGTCGGACGGGGTTCAAAGAACCGATTCGGGCAGCTGGAGCTGCTGCGAAAGCTCGCGCTGCCCGACGGCGGTCACACGGACCGCGCGGCCATCGCCGCGGCGCGCGATCCACTTGAGCGCAAAGAGGTGCGCCGTCAAAAGAGCGCCCAGCGGGCCGCCCAGGTGGTGGCGCCGCTCGGTCCAATCGAGGCACGGCTTTCCGCCGGGCCAGCGCTCGGTGGAGAGCCCGACCCCCTCGGCCCATGCGATGCCGCGCCGCGAGAGCGACAACGCCCCTTCGCGCACGCGAAGAAAGCGCGCGTTCTCCAGCGACGCGAGCCACGCCACCCCCAGCTGGCCCGCGAGGTGGTTGTAGCAGGTGCGGGCGTGCGCGAGCGCCTGGCGGGTGGGGCTCTGCGACGCCGTCGGCGTGCGCAGCGGGCCATGAAGGAGCGCCACCGCCTCGAGCGCCTCCGCCACTTGGTCGTTCGCGAGACGAAAGTACCGATGGCGTCCGATGGGCTCGACCCGAACGAGACCGCCCGCGACCAGGCGCTGCAAGTGGAAGCTCGCCGTTTGCGGGGTGACGCCCGCCATGTTCGCCAGCTCGGTGGCGGGTCGGGCGGAGCCGTCCATGAGCGCGAGCAACATCGTGGCGCGCGAGGTGTCACTGACGAGCTCACCGAAGCTCGCGACGTCGAATCGGCTGGCGGGAAGTACGAGCTCGGGGGTCATGCGCCGAGTATACCGTGGCGTGCACGCGAACACTTCGATGGCCATCGAATCGACGGCGCCAAATGCGCCTGAAAACCGTCTATCGTGAGGCCATGAGCGCCTTCGCACGCGCGATAAGCTTCCTCGGTTCGTTCGCTTCGTTCGCGTTGCTCGCGGCCGCGTGCCATCGCGGATCGACCCCCGAGCCAAACCGCGGCCCGGACTCCCCCGGCCCCGCGCGCGATGACGAACCCAAGACGGCATCCCTGCCCTCGTCGACCGCCCGTGCTCCGGGCTCGTCCGCCGTCGGTGATCCGAGCTCGCCCCCTCCCGACTTGACCGCCGCCGGTCTCGTGCGCCGCGATGGCGCGCGGCGAATCCCGATTCCATGGACCGGCAGCTTGCAGAACCCCTGCTGGTCGCCCGATGGACGCGAGCTCGTGATCACGCGGTTTCTCGAGGGGTACAACAAAGGCCTCTCGCTCGTCGCGCGGGTCGCGGTCGCCGACGGGACCCCCATCGCCTGGGAAAAGGCCACGGCCCAAGACGTCAACCTCCCCGGCTCCTGCTGGAACAAGGCGCTCGGGCGCATCGCATTCAGCTCCGACGTGGCCGAGCACGACGAGATTTATCTGGCCGATCCCCGGACCAGCCAGCGCACCCAGGTCACGCGCCGGAAACATGCGGAGGCACGGGAGCCCTCCATCTCGCCCGATGGACGCTTCATCGTCTTCGAGTCGCACGCCGTCGGCAGCGAGGCGAACGGCTCGCTCTGGCGCGTCGGGACCGACGGGCGCGGCCTCGTTCGATTGACCGACGGCCGCGGCAACGACCGACAGCCCAATTGGTCGCCGGCGGGCGATCGCATCCTTTTTCAATCGAACCGCCGCGGCAATTTCGATATCTACACCATCGACCCCAACGGCCGCTCCCTCGAGAACGTCACCCAATCGCCGGCCGAGGACACCGACGCCGCGTGGTCCCCTGACGGAACGCACATCGTTTATTCATCGGACGAAGGTTCGCTGGAGCACGCCAATTTGTTCGTCATCGCCCGTCGGGCGGACCAAACGGGCCAAACGAGCGGCGGCAAACGAACCCGAGTGACCCATAGCCGCGGCTACGACGGCGCCCCTTCGTGGTCGCCCGATGGCCGGTTCATCGCCTTCGAATCGAGCGAAGGCGATCCCGAAGCGGCGGGCGCCGGCACGGCCATCTACGTGATCGCCGCGCCGAAGCTCCCGTGATCAATTGAATTGTCCGGCCCCCGTGGCATCGCCGTCCGAGCTGGGCGGGGGGAGCGTATCCTCGAGCACCTGCCCGTCGACGGCCGTAATGCGAACTTTCACGGGGCCGGGGCCGGTCCCCTTTTGCACCACGAAATAATTGTAATTTTCACGCGTCGCGTCGACGTAGACACCCGATGACGTTTGGACCGCGAGGGAACGAATGGGAATGCGATGGTTTCGCACTTGGATGGCAGTCCAATCTCGCGAGCTTCCATCTTTGTAATGATACGCAACGTTCCCCGTCACGTTGCACGCCACGGTCTGCCAGGTGATGGGCACCTTTCCATCGTTCCGTTCGGCAATTTTTACGAACGCCTGCTCGCTGAGGTCGATATGACCGCGCTGGCACTCCGGGCATCGATCGACGATGCGCACCGTCACGCTCCCCTTCGGCCCTCGAACGGACACGCAGGAGCCGCACGCCTGGCTCCCGGCATATTGCTCCGTGTTCATGGCCGCCACATCGAGGTCGCCGGGCGAGGGATCGAAGGAGCAGTTCCCTCCCCCATTCGCCGCGTAATACGTGGCCTGCCCCGTTTGCATCTCGCCCAAGGGCGCGGGTCGATCCTGACCTCCGCCATCGCCACCCGAGCCGCCGCCTCCACCTCCTCCACCCCCGCCCGTGCCGGGTCCGCCATCGGCTCCGCCGGGTCCTCCGCTGCCTCCATCGTTCGAACTGCAGCCGCACACGACCGCGAGCAAGCCGAGCCAGAGAGCGATGCGCATTTCTCCGATGCTAACCCATCCGCGGGCTCGGCAGGAGTGACTTCCAACGCGAATGGCCTCTTCAAAGGCGCGAGAATGATCTGCCCAAAAAGGAAAAAGAGTAAGTCGGCGTTCGCTTCCGACTTACTCTTTTTTGGGGGAAATCCGTCGCGGCGGGGTGGGCCGCGACGGAGATCGTAACTGTTACTCGTTACTTCACGCTGAGGGTCACGTCCCGGAGCGTGGTGTTCGCATAAGAGAGCAGGTCGGCGATGGCGTTGGCTTGCGAGGTGGTCGCTCCCGCGCTCACCAGCTTGCCGACGCTACCGGCCTTCAGGCTCGACGAGAGGGTGGCGTAGGCCTTGATGACCAGGTGCAGCGCCGCATCGAGATCCGCGTAGGCCTTGGCCGACGCTTCGGCAGCGACGTCCAAGTTCACCTTTGCGAGCAGGTCCAGGGCGGCCTTCAGATCGACGTCGAGCTTGGCGCTCAAGTCGGCCGAGAGGTTCAGGACCGCGTCGAGGGTCGCTTGCGCATTGACCACCAGGTTCAACAAGAGCGCGACCACGCCCTTAACGTCGGCGGAGAGGTGGCCCGCGAGGCTACCGGTGAGCGTCGCCGCGAACTCCGCGCGCGCCGCGGCGATGGCTTCGATGCTGGTCGATGCCGCGACCGAGGCCGCGAACTTCAGCGAGGCGTGGAGCGCCAGCTTCAGGGTCGCGTCGAAGCTGGAGTTGCCCGAGTCACCGCACCCGCAGGTGTGCATGATGTCGGTCACCACCTTGCTCGACAGGCTCGCCTCGACGGCCGCCGCGGCCTTGATGCTCGCGAAGAGCGAGGCCTTGGCGTCGATGACCCCGTTGAGGGTCAGGTTCAGCGCCGCGTTGAGCGCCGCGCTGAAGGTCAGGCTGGCGGCCGCGTGGATGCGCGCCCGCAGGTCGGCCGACAGTGCGCCCGCGGCGTCGAGGGCCGCGTCGAGGCTGGCAGAGAACTCCGCCGTCAGCTTGAGGACGGCGTCGATCGTGAGGATCGAGCCACCACCACCGCCGCCGCCACCACCACCGCCGCACCCGCAACCATTGGCCTCCAGGGCGCGATTGAGGTTTTGTGCGGCCTGCGATGCCAGACGGTCCAATTGGAGCGCGTCGAGCGTGATGCCACTGTCGCGGGCGGTCATCTCCTCGGCCCGCGCGGCCACGAAGGACGCCTTGGCCAGGGCATGGATCACGAGCTTGATGTCGGCGCCGGCTGCGAGGGCCACTCCGACGGCGGCCGAGAGGGACGCGTCGATGTGTGCGCGCAGGCTGGCGGCTGCATAGGCGCTCAACTCGAGCGAGCTATCGAGGGTCGCCGCCCAGTCGAGGAGGGCCTTCGCCTCGATCGACGATTCGGTCGATATCGGCGCCGCGATGACGACCTCGCCGGTGCCTCGCGTGGAGGATTCGAGAATGGCCGAGCCCACTACTTTGCCCGAATAATCGAGCGCATCGATGATGAGCAGGCTCAAGTCGCTCGGCACCTTCAAGTTGAAGGTCCCGTCGGTCGAGAGCGCGGCGTCCGCGATCCACTTCAACGCTCCGATGGGATCGCTCGGTCCGCACGCCGATGGCCCCATCGCCCGCCCCCCGCAAAGTTGCGAGATGCGGATCGTCTTCGTCATATCGCGGGTTCCGGGACCTGCGAGGCCCCACTCCGGCTTTCCATTCCCTTCGTTCGTTACGCGTCCTTGGACAATCGAGAGGGCAGAGCTCTCACTTCGAGAAGTTTCATCTCCCCCACCCTGGCTTGCATCCATCCCTGAAGAGCAGCCGGCAGCTACCGTCGTTCCGAGAACCAGTGCCAACATGCTCCACTTTGAAGAAATCTTCTTCATGAGTTCGCTCCTTGAATCTGGGCGTCCTGTTTTCGTATCAGAGGGTTAGTATTGCTCGCACCAACCACGAAACACCGTGTAAACCACGCTGATTCGGGGCCGGTCATTAGTGCCACGAATACGGATACGCACGCCGTCCTCCTCACTGCACGGCGGATTTGCAATGCAGTCACTTCATGCGGTTATGATGTCCACCCATCTCCGACAATCGCCCATCTGGAGCGCACGGACTCATTTTTGGTGAACGCGGGAACCGTCCGCAGCCGACCGCGAGGCCAAAAACACGCGGTTCGATAGGCTCGAAGGCTCCAAAAAAGTATTTCGAATTATCCAAATACGCCCCGTGTCCGGGCTCCGAGGGGGCGCGATCCGGCCTCGGGAGGCGGTGTTTTGCGGGTTGGACCGCAGGAGGCGATCGAAACGATTGTCCCCGATTTGCCGGAGTCGCCGGTTCGTTCGGCGAACGAGGCCGTCGCCCGCGGCACGCGGAGAGCGCTTTTCGCGCGGCGCGCGCCGGGTGAATCGCCGACGAGGTCGCGGTGGATGCTGACGCCGGCGCCCACCATCGAGCGTGCTTCCCGCCAAATCCGCAGGGTCCGCTCATGGGACGCAAGCCCCAGCGAGGCCTGCACACCCTCGTTTCACCGATCGTGAAGCTTTGACATCGTCACCCCACCTCGCGCGCTCGATCCGTCAAAAAGGCGCGTTTTGAACGCGCGACGATGGTGCGGTGCGCGATGGCCCCATTCGTTGCAGCGTAGGCGCAACTCGCTCCCGCGAGCACCCGGCGATCGCGCAAAAGGTTGGCGCAACTCGCTCCGCGAGCACCCGGCGATCACGCAAAGGGCGACCTCGATGGCGGCCGAACATGGACTTCGATCCGTTCACGTATTGCAGGCGACTCTCCGGATGGCGGTTTCACGAAACCCCACCGAATCATCCCCATCGCACGCGAGCGCCGAATCTCCCGGCACGCGAGGAGCACCGATTCGCCCCCGTCGTACGAGAAGCACCGAACCGTCCCTCGCGAAAAGCTCCGAATCGGCCCCATCGCACGAGCAAGCGCTCAATCCGCCCGGCGCGAGAAGCAGCTCCGAATCAGCCCCATCGCACGCGAGCGCCGAATCGCCCATCGCGCGAGGAAGCGCCGATTCGCCCCCGTCGTACGAGAAGCACCGAACCGTCCCTCGCGAGAAGCTCCGAATCGGCCCCATCGCACGAGCAAGCGCTCAATCCGCCCGGCGCGAGAAGCAGCTCCGAATCAGCCCCATCGCACGCGAGCGCCGAATCTCCCGGCACGCGAGGAGCACCGATTCGCCCCCGTCGTACGAGAAGCACCGAACCGTCCCTCGCGAAAAGCTCCGAATCGGCCCCATCGCACGAGCAAGCGCTGATTCGCCTCGGCGCGAGAAGCTCCGAATCGGCCCCATCGCACGAGAAGCACCGAATCGCCCCCGCGCACGAGAAGCACACAATCGTCCCCATCGCGCGAGGAAGCGCCGATTCGGCCCGGCGCGCGAAGCGCCGAATCAGCCCCATCGCGCGAGGAAGCGCCGATTCGGCCCGGCGCGGAGCTGTGAATCGTCCCTGTCGCGAAAAGCGACAGATCGTGCACACTTCGCGAGTAGCTCTCCGAATCGTCCACGTTTCCGTGGGGGTTCCCCGAATCGTCCACGTTTCCGCGGGGGACACGGGATTGTCCACGTTTGGTGGAGGCCAGACGGCCGGATCTGGCCATGCTCGGACGCTCAAGCTGCTTCGTTCGAGCGCCCGCGCAACGACATTGCAGTTTTCAAACAGGTGTTTCGAGAGCTCGACGAGATATGCGGTGACCCAGCACCGGCCTCTCCCGCACCTTAACACCTCTTAAGGAAGCTGAATATGCGACCGCTCGGATCCGCTGTCGAGGTCGGAAGCTGTCCGGACCTCGTACGTGTCGGTCGCGTTTCGTCGCAACTCCAAGATGCCATTAGCACCACGAGCAATGCGTCCGAACGGGAGACCCGCGCCGCTGCGCAATCCTTTACCATACTCGACCATCCCATCCCATCCAACCCCTGACCCAATCGACTAATTGCGACACAACGCGCTTCGAATGGCTAGTTTGAATGGACTCGGGAGTAGGAAATGAACTACTCCCTACCCATGCCTCAGAACCTCCAAGCTACCATTCGCCAGCTCGCCGAGACATTCGCCGAGGGGCTCCTCCAAGCCGCACGATCTGCCTCCCTCGAGGAGATTCTCCAGAGCGACGGCGCTGTCCCGGGCCGCCGCACAGCCGGCCGCCCGCGCAAATCGTCCGCTCCCGTAGCCATCGCGGAGCCGGTCGCAAAACGCGGCCGCCCGGCAAAGCGTAACGGGGCGAGCGGCGATGTGTCGATCGATCGCATCGTCGAAGTGCTTCGCAAAAACCCGAAGGGGCTTCGCTCCGAGCAGCTTCGCGCTCAGCTCAAGCTCGAGAAAATTCCGTTCCGCCAAGCCGCAGCCAAGGCGCTCGACGCCAATTTGATCACCCGAACCGGAGAGAAGCGCTCGACGACCTTTTTTGCGAAGTAGTCTCCCAACCGATGCGAGCCCTCATCACGGGTGCCACGGGACTGCTCGGTCGGAAGCTGCTCCCCAAGGTCGATAGCGCCGTCGTCCTAACGCGCGATACCGGCCGAATGCATCGTGATCTCGGCTCCGTCGAAGCGTACGCCTGGGACCCGGAGACGGGTCCCGCGCCGCGCGAAGCACTGCGCGGCGTGGATGTCGTATTCAACCTTTTGGGCGAGCCTGTCGCCGGCCGCTGGACGAAGGAAAAGAAGCGCCGCATTGCAGACAGCCGCGCCATCGGGACGCGCAACCTCGTCGCCGCCTTGGAGACGGCGCCGGTGCGACCGCGTGTGCTGGTCTCGGCGTCCGCCGTTGGCTACTACGGCGATGCCGGCGATACGGTTCTCGACGAAGAAGCTTTACCGGGCCGCGACTTCATGGCGGAGGTGGCCGTCCAGTGGGAGCGCGAGGCGCTCCGGGCACGCACCTTCGGTGTGCGCGTCGTATGTCTCCGCATCGGAATCGTGCTCGCACAGGGCGGAGGCGCCCTCGGAGCGATGCTCTTGCCCTTTCGCATGGGCGTGGGCGGCCCCCTCGCCGGCGGAAAGCAGTGGATGCCATGGATCCACATCGATGATGTGATTGGGCTCATGCTGCACGCCAAAGGCAACGACGCTGTCGTGGGCGCAGTCAACGCGGTTGCGCCCAATCCGGTCACCAACGCGGAGTTCGCGCGCGCCCTCGGCCATGCCGTGCACCGTCCCGCGATCCTTCCCGTGCCGAAACTGGCGCTGCAAGTCGCATTCGGTGAAATGAGCCAAGTGCTCTTCGCCTCGATCCGCGCCGTGCCGCGCGCCGCCTTACGCAGCGGTTACACGTTTCGATATACGGATCTCGGCGAAGCGCTGGCGGCCACGGTGGGCACCTAGAGCGGTCGCCCCGAGCGCGCGGCTCGCGCGCAAACGCCTCGAGCGCACGCTCATGGCGCCGAGCTCCGCCGCGCGCAAAGTGCGCCTCGGACTTGGTGCCCAATTGTCACCAAAAGCCGACGCGGCTGAACCACGATGCGCTGCTTGTGACATTGTGTAACAAAGCGCGAAGGCGCTCCTCGGTTCTGTTCGTGGGTTTGGCGATGGCGTTCGTCGCGTGTGGGCTGGACGATGGGGGCAGCGATGCCCCGCCGCCGCGCGCCGATGGAAGCGCGCCGGGGGTCGTGACCGACTCGGGTGCGGCGGCGCCGAAGGATGGTGCGGGCCATTCGCCGGTCGATGCGGAGGTGCCGGCGTGCCGGCCGGAGCCGCTGCCTGGGCATCGATTCACCCTCGCCGTGATTCCGGATACCCAGTATCTGTTCGACAAGGATCGCGGCGATCCCAGGGTGCTGGAGGCGAGCGTCCGGTGGATTGTCGAGCACGCGCGCGAGCACAACATCGTTTTTACGGCCGGCCTCGGCGATATGACGGAGAATCATCAGCCGGAGGAGTTCGAGGCCATCGATCGCGTGTACGACATTTTCGACCAGAATGGCGTTCAATACAGCCTTCCGGCCGGTAACCACGATGTGACCTCCTCGAAGCTCGACGACCAGCGCAACCCGGACGAGCCGTATCTGAAATACTTTTCGCCGAAGCGCGTGATGGGCAACCGCACCTTCGGGGGCGCCACGTCCAACGGCTTCAACACCTTTTACATCTTCGAAGGGGGCGGGCAGAAGTGGCTGCTGCTCGCGCTCGATTGGCGCATGTCGCCGAGCTCCATGCAATGGGCGCGCGATGTCATCGCGCAGCACCCGACGTTGCCCGTCATCGTGACCACGCACGAGTTGGTCGACCACCGCGGCGTGGCGACCGATCCGCCCTCCGACAATGCCGTGCTCCGGGACTATGGCCAGAAGATCTGGAACGAACTGATCCAGAACAACGACCAAATCTTTCTAACCCTCAATGGTCACTTCTGGACGCCGGCCCGGACCACGAAGAAAAATGCATCGGGTCACGATGTGCACCTGCACCTGACGAACTACCAAGATCGTTATTACGGCGGCAGCGGGATGATTCGGCTCTACGAGTTCGATCTCGACCGCAACACCATCGACGTCTCCACCCACTCGCCGTACATGGCGGCCATCCCCGCGGCGCAGCGGCTCCCGGCGCAGCAGGCGGAGGTGGAGATGACCGGTCCGAACGATCGTTTCGTCGAGTCCATCGACTTCAAATCGCGGTTTGCCGCCTTCAGCGGGATCAAGCCCCCTGCCCCGCCGCCCTCGCTCCCGGCCGAGCAAGTGACCATTCCCGGAACGCTCGCCTATTGGCGGTTCGATAACGAGAGCGGCGACACGGGCACGGGCGCCGTCACCGGGACGATCCGCGATCGCTCGGGCCGCGGCAACGATCTCGTGCGGGTCACGGCCGCCGGCGGCAAGGACGAGGACCTCGCCTGGGCCAAGGACTACCACCCGTCCCAGCCGGGCCATGGCTCGCTCCTCTTCAAAGGATCGAAGACGACGCCGCCGTCGTACTTGCAAACGGTGGACACGGCGCCCCTCAACGGGTCGAAGCTGGAGACGGGCTATACGATCGAAGCCTTCGTGCACTTGCCCGACGACTGCTGCGATGGCCACGCCTGGATGGGGCTCCTCGGCCGCCTCGGCACCGGGGGCGACGCCGGAAAGACCGGATCGGCCGATCACGACGATCTCTTGGAGCCGGTGGCCACCTTGTCGGTCACCGACGGGCGCGGCTTTCAGTGGGCGATTTACCCGCTCAATTACGATGGCATCAAAACGAATTGGAGCCATATCGTTTACGCGCAGACATGGCAGCACATCGCCCTCGTCAACGACGGGCACCGCACCATCATGTATATCGACGGCGCACCGGTGGTTCGCAATCCTCAAAACGAGAGCATCGGCATCTCCACCGTGGGCCGGGCGTGGCTCGTGGGCGCCACCAGCTACGACAACAAAATCGAGCAGGCCTTCGATGGCTCGCTCGGCGATGTGCGCATCGTGGACCATGCGCTGCCCGTCGACCGATTCATGACCGCGCGGCCTTAGCCGGCCTCTCCGCAGAGAGGCGCGGAGGTCGACGTTCCAAGCGGTGCGCCATGTGCTATTTTCGTGGCGCGGATGCGAATGCGAGGTTGCGTTCTTGGCGCTCGTTGACGGTTCCTCGAGCCGAACGCCGTCGCGATGCCGCGGCTGGATGGCCGCGTTGGTGTTGGGAGCGCTCATCGGAGCGTGGGGCTGCAAACGTCACGCACGCACCCAGATGGTGCCGAACGCATCGCGGGCGGACGCTCCCGATGCCGGTGCCTCCGCGTCGCGCGCCCAGGCATCGACGAACGGGTGCGACGTCATCGAACGCCGGCAAGAGGCCACCGCGGATCACCGGGCTGCGTGCTTTCCCTCCGCGGCCGCGCTTCCCTACACGCAGTGCCTGACCGGTGCGCGCGGCGGGGCGTGGGGGCTGCTCGTCCACGAGTGCACCACCCCCGAAGCCATCGCGTTTGGATTCGAGCAACGCGTCCAATACCATGTCGTATACGCCATCGACGGCGACGCGACGGAATCCGAACCTCGACGTTGGGCGACCGTGACCGGTGCAACCGTGTTCGATTTCGACGGAGACGGGGAGAACGAGCTGCTCGTCACCGGCGAATCGTCGACGTGTACCATGAGCAGCGACTTCTGCTCGGGCCCCCGCATTCCAACGGCGGAGGTCTGGACACGAAAGGAACGGCGGCTCGTACCGTACGCGCCCTCCGAGCTTTTGCCGCCGAAGGAGGCCGCGCGCACGCCGATCGCGTTGGGTCCGGCCGGTGCCCGGGACATGACGCGGCCGCAGCTCGTGGGCATCGAGGACGTCGATCACGATGGCAGGCCCGATCTTCTCACGCCGCTTCATTACGAGCTGTCGAACACGGATGGCGACATCACCGGATGGATGACCATCGGGCCATCGTTCGTAGCGCGATCGCTGCCCGACGGATCCTTCTCGCTGACGGACGACGGCGCGCGCCGAGCGACCAAGGCCAGGTGCGCGCGAACGCCGCCCGTCGAAGGAGCTCGGTCGCACGAGCTTCTGGCGTCCGCGGTCTGCGAGCGGCTCCTCGGCAAACCCGTGGATGCCGTCCTTCGCGCTTGGGCGCAGCGCTGCAAGACGCTCGTCGCGCGCGCAAAACAGCACGAAGTGCAGGCCTCGGAAGGCGACGAGGACGACGTTGCGGTCGGAGGTGTCTGCTTCGACTGGGGCGAGGTGCGGGGAGGCTTGACCGGGCGGGCCACGAAGCCGCCGCGTCCCCCGCCAGGCGTCCGGCGCATGCTGAGCGAGACCAAACCGCTGTAGGGAGGGCGCGCGCGGCCCCTCCTCTTCCTTCACCCCGTCAGCCGATGGCCTGGAGCACCCGCTCCCGCTGCGCGTCGAAATAGCGCACCGCCGATGCAAGCGTGAGCCGGTGCGCCGCGAGCAGCGCCGCGAACACCACGCCCATGACGGGGACCAGCCAGCTCGATGCGGTCCGCTGGCACACCGCATAGAGCCCGCCGAGCGAGCCGCCGGTGACGATGGTGAGCGCCAGGGAGACGAGCACGAGCCCGATGGGTGCGCTCGTCCCGCGCGTATCGCGCCGGGGCAAGCGCCTCGGGAGCCAGGCCGAGGTCCAACGGCCGGCCATGTTCTGCGCGAGAAAGAACGAGCCGCCGAGGAACAATCCGGCGAGGAGCTCGTCCGGCGGCGCCTCTTGCACGAGGCCGAGGAGGGCCGCGAGCAGCACCGCCTGCACCGCACAATAGGCCCCCATGCCGAGGCTCTTGCCGCGAAACAATGTCTCGGTGGAGACGGGCAGGAGAAAGAGCGACTTGATGCCGTGTCCGTCCAAGCCAAATTGATTGAGCTGGATGGCCGACGTAGAGAGCATCACGTAAGCATATGCGCCCGGGGTGCTGAGCGCGCTGCCGAGCCAGTGGAGCAAGGGCAGGCGGATCAGCGCGATGGTGAGCAGCGGCGCGATCAACCCGAATCGTCCGATGGCGCTATCCATCAAGGTCAACCACGTCAGGCGCGCCACCCCCCACACGGGCGAGCCAAAGCTCCAGAGCCGCGCACCTTGCGAAGCCGGCGCGATGCCGCCCGAGGCCACCTCGCGCGCCATGAAACGCGACGCCACGAAGACGCCCAGGAGCAAGAGCCCCAACGGGTACGCATGGCACGCAAACGCATCGGCATAGCGTCCCTCCGCCATGAGCGCCACGCTGCGAACGCCCTGCGTGCCCGGCAGCCACTCCGCCGCCGACTCCAACGCCGCGCGCAGCTGCGTCACCCGGGCACCGATCCCCTCCGCCGTCAGCGGCGTGCCGCTCGAGGTCGGCCGTCCCAAGGAGACGAGCAGCTGGGTGGCGACCGCGCCCACCAGAATGAGCATGCCGAACGCCACACGAAGCCGCCGCAAAAGAGCGGCCGCCAAGCTGGCGACCAAGGTCTGCGTGATCAGCACGAACCCGGCGCTCTCCACGGCGAGCAAGACGAGCACCGGGGCTGCCCGCGGCTGCCCGATCCCCAGCGCGATCATGTTGGCCAGGATCATCGTGGAGAGCAGGAGGGGCACCAGATCGAACAAGCTCGCCAAGAGCTCGGCCGCGAACAGAATGGCGTGGCGGATGGGGAACGCGCGGTAGCTCTCCCACGCGATTTGCCGCCCGCCGCCGGTGGTGCCGCTGAGGATCCCCCCGCCGAACGACACGAAGAGGAGAAAGAGCCCGAGCATGCGCTGCATGTCGATCTCCGTAATGTACTCTCCGGCGAGGTACCCAATGGTGGCCGCCCACGCCACCAGCGGCAGCACCATGGTCGCCATCAAGACGATCACCAGCGCCACCATCGCGATGAGACCGCGGCGGCCCATCTCGCGGCGCACGCGGTTGGTCGCCGTCTGCACATGGCTGGCGATGACCGCGCGAAGGACGAGAAACGCTGCCAGCGGCTTTCGACCAGGGGAATTTAGAGCCAAGAAAGCTCCCCGGTTCGTGCGCCGCCCACCAGATCGACGAAGACGGACTCCAGCGATGCACCGCCCGCGCGGAGCTCTTCGATGGGCCCGAACCCATGAAGGCGGCCGTCGTGCAGGATGGCGATGAGCGGGCAGAGACGCTCCACCACCTCGAGGATGTGCGACGTGAGCACGAGGGTGGTGCCGCGACCGCGCATGGCCAGGAGAATGTCCTTGATGGTGCGGCTGGTCACCGGATCGATCCCCTCGAAGGGCTCATCCAAAAAGACGAGGCGGGGTGCGTGCAAAATCGCCGCGCAGAGGGCGATCTTCTTCTTCATTCCAAAGCTGTATTCTGCAAGCAATGCGCGGGGGCCCGCCGCGAGATCGAGCTTGATGAAGAGCTCCTCGGCGCGCGCGTCGATGACCTCGTCCTCGAGGCCATACATGCGGCCGACGAAGCGCAAGTACTGAGGCCCGGTGAGCATATCGAGCAGCGCCATGTCCTCGGGCATGACCCCAATCTGGCGCTTCACCTGCATTGGATCGGCCGCCAAATCGAGGCCGAGCACGCGAATGCTCCCCGAGGTGGGTGCAAGGAGGCCGGTCACCATCTTGAGCGTGGTCGACTTGCCCGCCCCATTGCGGCCGAGGAGCCCAAGAAACGCGCCAGGTTCGAGGGACAACGAGAGGCCATCGACGGCAACTTTTTCGCCGAACCGCTTCGTAACCTCGTGAAGCTCCAGAGCAGGGTGGTGCACGATGACCATCTATACCACCCACGACCAAATTCCGTCTCGCAGCGCAACCTTACCGCCGGGACGGCGAAATCGCGTGCGTCTACCGCGCACGGGCTCGCGGGCGTCTGTCGTATGGGATCGCGGGCGCGGGCCGCTCGGGATCGCGGCCGGCTGCCGTGCGCGGATCGCGGGCGTCTGCCGCTCGGGATCACGGGGCGCGGGCGGCCGCCGCACGACCGTCTGCCGTGCGCGGATCGCATGCGTCTACCGCGCGGGATCACGGGGCGCGGGCGGCCGCCGCACGACCGTCTGCCGTATGGGATCGCATGCGTCTGCCGCGCGGGATCACGGGGCGCGGGCCGCTCGCGACCGCGGCCGTTGGCCGTGGGGCTCGCGGGCGCGGGCCGCTCGGGATCGCGGCCGTTTGCCGTGGGGCGGTGGCGTGCACGTGCTCGGATCGTATGCACCCGCGCGCGCATGCACACGCGCGCACCGCTCGAACGCGGGTGCGCGCACACGAATCCGATGCACATGCACGCGAACGAGTCATAATCACATGCAGGTGCACGGGCAGGTAATCAAATGCACTCTTTTGATCGTCTTCCAAATTCGCGATTGATGAACCGATAAATCAATGTTAGGCAATTGCGGTCGTTCGTGGTGCGGACCTCGGTGACCGGTGTCGACAGACGCTCGGGCTGGGTCGCGCTGGGACGATGAATCATACCGAATCGACACCGCCGATCGGTTGGCGTCTACGACGCACACCCATCGATTCGTATACGAACTATTGGATCGGACGCGACGTTATCGCGTCCAAGCGACGCGCGCGCCTGCACACGCAGTCATTTCCAGTCGATTCGGGGACTCGAATGAACACCCCGCTGCACTCGACAACGCTGGGAGGTTTATCGGCCATGACACACAGAGTCCTATCGAACAAAAATCGTCGCAATTGGCTTTTGCCCGCGTCCTTGACGCTTCTTGCATGCGCCCCACTCGCATGCTCCGGCAACACCGATGTTTCCGACACGTCGTCCCCCGCTGCAAAAGCCATCGATGCACTGCCTCAGGCCGAGGTCATCGCCACAGACGAGGCCACGGGAGTTCCCACGTACATCGGCGGCCATCTCGGGGTCGCCTCGCTCAGGGATCCCGGCACCGAGAACGATGTGCGGGCCGCGCTCGCGACCATCGCCCCCGTTTTTCACGCCAATGCGGCGGATCTGGTGCTGAAGAGCACGGATCGGGACGCGCTCGGGGATGTGCACTACCGCTATACGCAGTTCAAGAACGGGCTCGAGGTGATCGGCGGCGAGCTGCTCGTCCATAGCCGCGGGGGCGTTCTTTATGGAGCCAATGGAAGTGCGCGCGACGATTTGCCCGCGCCGGCAAAGGCGAGCCTCTCGCCGCAGGCGGCCGTAGGTGCGGCGTACGGCGCGTATGCCTCGCTCGCCGGCGCCGAGCTCACGGCCGAACCCAAGGCGGAGCTCGCGTATCGACCGTCCTACGACGGCGATGCGCTTCTTCTCGTGTACAAGGTCACGGTGCAGGGGACCGAGGCCGATGGCACGCCGATTCTGGACACGGTCCTGGTCAATGCCGTTTCGGGGGCCATCGTGGATCGCATTCCGAGCATCCACACGGCCAAAAACCGCGAGGTGCACAATTTGAACGGCAGCACGGTGCTGCCGGGGCCGGTTGCGCGCACCGAGACGGGGCCCGCGTCGTCGGACTCCATCGTGAACACCAACTTCAATTTGTTGGGAACCACGTACGACGCGTACAGCACCTTGTTCAATCGCGACTCCATCAATGGCCGCGGCAGCAAGCTCATTAGCTCGGTGCACTACAGCCGCGCCTACAACAATGCCTTCTGGAACGGCACCCAGATGGTTTACGGTGATGGCGACGGGAGGACATTCTCGAACCTCGCGACCTCCCTCGACGTGACCGCCCATGAGCTGACCCATGGCGTGACCACGGCCACCTCGAACCTCATTTATTCGAACCAATCGGGCGGGCTCAATGAGTCCGTCTCGGATATTTTTGGCCAAGTCACCCAATGGTTTGGCGCGGGAAAGGTCATTTCGCCCGGCATCTTTCAGGTCGGCGAAGATATCTTTACGCCCGGGACCCCCGGCGACGCCCTTCGCTATTTGAACGATCCAAAGAAGGACGGGCGCTCGCTCGACTTCTTCGCCGACTACCGAAACGGCATCGACGTGCACTTCAGCTCCGGTATCTCCAACCTGGCGTTCTTCCTGCTCGCGCAAGGTGGCAAGCACCCGCGCGGCCGGTCGACCGTCCAAGTGACCGGAATCGGGATCGAGCGCGCGGCCCAAATCTTCTACCGGGCCAACACATCGATCTTCACGGCGAGCACCACCTTCGCCCAGGCGAAGACATGGACCAAGCAAGCCGCCACGCAGCTTGGCTACCCCGCCGACGTCGTCGACTCCGTCGATGCAGCTTGGCGCGCGGTCGGCGTGAATTAGTCTAAAGGTGCGCGCGCAAGCTTCGCGCATGACGTGACGGGTGCGATCACGGGAAGACTGGAAGACGAGAAGCAAGAGCATGGCTTGTCCATCCCTCGAGTTTCCCGTCTTCCCGCCTTCCCGTGATCAACCTTTTGTATGCGCGGTGCGCATCACGCGGCGTGCGCAAGCGTGCGGACCGTTGTTACGCCTTGGTTCGTGACGCCGCGGTCCGACAGGAAACGAAACGTTGCACCTTTTGCATCCGGCGTGCGCATCACGCGGCGTACGCGTTCGTGCGGACCGTTGTTACGCCTTGGTTCGTGACGCCGCGGTCCGACATGAAACGAAACGTTGCACCTTTTGCATCCGGCGTGCGCATTCATGCGGCGTACGCGTTCGTGCGGACCGTTGTTACGCCTTGGTTCGTGACGCCGCGGCCCGACATGGAGACAAAACGTTGCACCTTTTGCATGCGTCACGCGCGTTTCATGCGGCGTGCGCGTTTCGTGCGGCGTGCGCAAGTGTGCGGGCCGTTGTTACGCCTTATTTCGTGAGGCCGCGGCCTCGACGTAAAGACAGAACATATCGGCGGTGGCCTTGGCCCATCGTTCGCCTTCTTCGGGCAGGAGCTTTCGCTCGGTCGCCCGCTGTGCGATGGCGGCGAGCGCGGAGCTCATGAAATCGGCCATGAAGGCGATGTCCGCGCCGTCGAGATCGGGGAGCGCCTCTTTGAGGAAGGCCACGGCCTGGACCTGCCCGCGGTCGTATTGGGCTTTGGCCTGCGGTGAGTCGCGCGCCAGTGCGCCGGCCTCGCCGAGGGCGGCGCGGACGTCGCCCTCTTCTTCGTCGGTGCGAAAGACGGTGAGGACGGCGGCCCGGACCCGTTCGAGCGGCGTGATGCGCGGGCTCTTCAGGATTTCTTGGACATAGCCCACGGTGGTGCGCCAGCCGGCCGCTTGAAGCCGAAAGAGCAGCGCCTCGCGGTTCGGAAAATATTGATAGAGGGAGCCTACGCTCACCCCTGCCTCCTCGGCCACCCGCACGGTCGTGAACTGATCGACGCCGTCCCGCTTCAAAACGCGAACGGCCGCCTCGAGAATGCCGGCGACCGTTTGGATGGAGCGCGCTTGTTGCGGTTTTTTGCGGGGTGCGATCGTGGCTTTCTTCGGCAAAGGCATGGGCTCACGAACGATTGTACCTCCCGCGAAACCGATCGTTCAGCGAAACGATACGATGGCGGCCGTCTGCACTTCGAGCGAGCCCGCGCTGGAACCAAGGCGACCGGTGGTTGGATCGCGCGGGAGCCAGGTCACGCTGTTGGAGCGCTGGTTCGAGACGTACATCCAATGTTCGTCCGGGCTCAAGACGAAGTGGCGGGGCCAGTTGCCGCCGGTCGGTGTGGTGCCGAGGAACTCCAGCCGCGCGCCCTGATCCTGCACCGCGAACGTGGCGATGCTGTTCTCGCCGCGGTTCGAGGCATAGACGAATTTGCCGTCGGACGAGATGGCGATCTCGCCAGGGTAGTTGGTGCTCGTGGTGCCCGGCGCCACCGTGCCGACGACTTGCCCGAGCGTGAGCTCCCCGCTTTTGTCATCCCACGTCGCCACCGTGACCACCGGAACCAGCTCGCCTAGGATGTAGACGCGATTGGCCGTGGGGTGAAAGGCGAGGTGCCGCGGGCCGGTGCCCGTGGGCAAGGTGACCTTCGCGTGCTGCTTCAGTTTGCCGGCGGCCGGATCGAACGCATAAACGAACACCGAATCGGCGCCCAAATCCACCACCAGCACCCATTTGCCGCTGGGATCGACCAGCACCTGGTGCGCGTGCGCCTCGCGCTGCGTTCCCGTCTGGCGCACGAGATCCGTCGACTCGCCGATGCGGCCATCGGCCTCGATGCGGTGCACCGCCACCGTGGCATCGCCGTAGTTGGCGGTGAGCAGATGGCGCCCGCTGGGGTGCACGGTCACGTGCGTCGGCGCCGCCCCGCGACTGGGCTGGGTGCCGAGCACCTTGGGCTGCTTGGGATCGGAGACGTCGAGCGCGGTGAGCTGGCCGGCCGTCTCGAACTCGTTGGTCAGATAAAGAAAACGGCGGTCGGCCGAGTAGGCAAACCACGATGCCTTGGGGACGTCCGGAACTTGCCCCAGCGCGATCAGCGCGCCCGTTTTTTCATCCAATCGAGCGATGGTGAGGCCGCTCGGTGTACTGTATCCGCCAATGTAGATCACGCCCGACCCTTTCTCGGATTCGCTTCGCCAGACCTTACGAGCCCATAGCGCACCGCCGATGCCGGCGATCCCCACCGCAGCCAGAAATTGACGGCGCTTGACGATTCCTCGTCCTTCCTTCTCCTCGGACACTGTGCACCTTCCCCTTGGTTACGGTCCGGTACCCGTGCAGACGCACGGATACACGCGCGCGCTCGCGACTCGCGCAGAGGGGTTACATCACGATATGGTGCAGGGGGCCATTGGAAAAGCGTCCCCCCGGCACACTAACGGCCTACGGCATATCCTTGCATACCCCGCGCATTGGCCGCTGCGCGCAAGAGACCATCGGTGGGATTGCGGGATACAGCGGACAGTCGACCGAGCGACCAGGGGCCGGCATCGATCACGCGGTGATGACGTGCGCGCAGCTCTTCGAGCACATCCGCACCTAGCCTGGACTCGACCACCAGCTCGCCCGGCCGCCAGTTGCGCGGAAAGAAGGAGCTGGGAAACGCAGCGGAGTGCCAGGCCGGCGCGTCGATGGACTCTTGAAGGTTCAATCCGCCGACCGTGTGCGCGAGCCAAAAGCACAGCTGCCACTGATCCTGTTGATCGCCGCCCGGGGTGCCAAACGCCAGGCGAGGCTCGCCATGGCGAAGCGCCATCGACGGGGAGAGCGTGATGCGCGGGCGACGGCCCGGACGCAAGCCGCTGGCCAAGTCGGGCTCGAGGCAGAACATCTGGGCGCGGCTGCCCAAGCAAAAGCCCAGCTTCGGAATCGTGGGGGACGATTGCAGCCAACCGCCCGAGGGCGTGGTGGAGATCATATTGCCATGGACGTCGACCACATCGACGTGCACGGTGTCACCCCGCACGGTGCCATCGCGCCGCACAGTGGGATCGCCCAGCGCATCGCTCAGGGCCGGATCGAAGGAGCGATCGGCGGCCGCATACGCGGGGAGGCGCGGCGCGCGGCCGTCGGGCGAGCCGGGACGGAGCTCCAACGAGGCGTGGTCTCCGACGAGGGCGCGGCGCTGGTTTGCGTAATCGCGCGATAAAAGCGTATCTAGAGGAACACTGGTATCATCGCCATACCATGCTTCGCGATCGGCGAATGCCAACTTGGCACACTCGACAGCAAGGTGAATCGTCTCCGCCGTGGGGGCTCCTTTGGAGTAGGACAACCGATCGGCAAAGCCCTCTAAAAGGAGGAGTTGTTGTGCGAGCACCGGTCCTTGCGTCCATGCACCGCACTTCACCAAGGTCCATTCACCGAGCTCCACGGTGAGCGCGTCCTCGAACGAAGCTTGCCAGCCGGCCATGTCTTGACCGGTCAGTACGCCCGCGTGATCGCGCCCGGAGTCATCGCGAAAAGCCTGACGGCAGAAGGCATCCACCTCCTCGGCCACGAAGCCGTGGGACCATGCGCGCCGCGCCGCCTCGATTTGGGCCTCGCGATCGCCGCCCGCAGACTCGGCCTCGGCCAGGAGGCGCTCCCACGTATCGGCCAACCTTGGATTGGCGAATCGCGTGCCGTGGGCGGGGGGCCGGCCGCGCGGTAGCCAGAGCTCCGCCGACGTGGGCCAATGGTCCGTAAATAAATCGGAGACGGCGCCGATTGTTTCAGAAATGCGCGCGATGATGGGAAAGCCCCCGCGCGCATAACCGAGCGCCCGCTGGAGCACCTCGCGCAAGGTCTTGGTGCCGTAGTCGCGCAAGAGGAGCAGCCAGCCATCCCACGCACCAGGAACCGTGGTCGCCAAGAGCCCGCTGCCCGGGATGAGATCGAGACCGAGATGGCGGTAGTGCGCGATGGTCGCACCGGCGGGCGCGACCCCTTGGCCGCAAAGCACACGCGGCCGCGATTCGCGCGCGGCATAGAACACGGCGGGGACTTCGCCCCCCGGTCCATTCAGATGCGGCTCCACCACCTGCAACACGAAGCCGGCGGCCACGGCGGCGTCGAAGGCATTGCCACCTTCTTCCAAGATGGCCATGCCGGCGGCCGAGGCCAACCAATGCGTGCTCGCCACCATGCCATGCGTACCAATGAGCTCGGGACGGGTCGTAAACACATCGATCCATCTAGCGCCCGCCCCCGTGAGCAACAAGGATCACACGGGCCGCTTTTGACCTGCCCGCGCTCGATTCCACGGCAATGAGTACGCGGTTGAGGCGCTCACACCTTTTTGATGTGCATTGACCTCACAGACCGAGGGCCCTCCCGACACTGATCGATCGAGGCACCCGCGCAGGCTCGCGGAGCACCTCGGAGGGTTGTCGCATCATGTCATCCATCAACATCGTGCTCACCGGCGCCACGGGCTTTCTCGGGCGGCATTTGCTGCACGAGCTCCTCGAGCGCGATCCCGATCTTCACGTGTTCGCCATCGTGCGCGCCACCCACCCGGCGCACGCGCGGCTGCGGGTGCTCGATGGTCTGATGCGCGCCTCGCAGAGCCGCGGCTCGTACCTCTCCCAAGACGCGCATCGTCGGGTCGAGGTGCTGGCGGGCGACATGGTGAGCGTGGGGTGCGGGCTCGATCGCTACGACATGCAGCAGCTGCGCGAGGCGCGGATCACCGAGTTCTGGCACCTCGCGGCCACCACGGACTTCGATGCCGGGAACACCGACGCCATCGTGCGCACCAATGTCGATGGCACGAAGCGCGCTTTCGCGTTGGCCGAGCGCATCGGCGCGCCGCGGTTCATTCACACATCCACGTCGTATTGTTGCGGCCAGGTCTCGGGCGCCATCGACGAGGCGCTGCACCCGCTCGATGCCCCCTTCGTCAACGCCTACGAGCAGAGCAAGTGCGCGAGCGAGCACGTCCTCGCCGCGGCCGCGCGCAGCCGGAGCACCCTCGACTGGCGCATCGTGCGCCCCTCGGTGATCGTGGGCCCCGCGGACACGTACGCATCGGGCGGCGCCAACCATGGGCTGTACGGGTTTTTGCGCGCCATTCATGCCCTGCGCGATGCGATGCGGCGCCAGGAGCTCCCGCTTCGCCTGTCGGCCGATCCCGACACGGAGCTCGATCTCGTGCCGGTCGATCACGTGGTGGACACCCTGGCGGCGCTGCGCGAGGCCGGCTTTCCCAAGGGCCCCATCCACCATGTGACGAGCGAGGGATGCCCGCCCTTGGTCGAGACCTTGAACGCCATGTGCGACGCCGTCTCCGTGCCCCGCTTGGCCCTCGTCCCGGATCCCGTGAAGGAAAGGGCGCCGCTCGAGAAGGCGCTGGAGGCGGCCACGAACCTCTACGCCGGCTATTTGCACGGCGGCAAGAAGCGCTTTGCGCGCGCCTTTGGCGCCCCCATTTCGCTCGACGCGAACGACGTACGGCGCTTCTGCACGCAGTGGGTCGAGGAGCGACGCACACGAAGCGCTCCGGGGCCGACCTCGTTCACGATGCGCGGGTGCAGCGGTGCAAGCACTCGATGATCGCCCCCCGGTGGTGGTGACCGGCGCCACCGGGTTCATCGCGCAGCACTGCATCGCGACCTTGCTCGCGCGCGGCCACCGTGTGCGCGGCACCGTGCGCAGGGCGGCGAGCGTCGAATCCGTGCGCGACGTGCTGGCGAAGCACGCCGATGTGAGCCGGCTCGAGTTTGCCATGGCCGATCTCGATCGCGACCATGGCTGGACCGACGCGCTGCGCGGGTACCGGTACGTGATGCACTTGGCGTCCCCGCTGCCGGCGCGCCCGCCGAAGCACGAGGACGAGCTCATCGTCCCGGCGCGCGAGGGCACCTTGCGCGTGCTGCGCGCGGCGCACGCCGTGGGGGTCAAGCGCGTGGTGCTGACCTCGTCGCTCTCGGCCGTGATCTTCACCAAGGATCGCACCGCGCGCACCCACAGCGAAAAAGACTGGTCCGACGACGAGAACTTGGGCGCCTACGACAAGAGCAAGACCTTGGCCGAGCGCGCGGCGTGGGAGTTCGTCCTCGCCAGCCGCGGGGCCATGGAGCTGGTGGCCATCAACCCGGGGCTCGTCCTCGGCCCGCTGCTCGGCGGCGATCCTTCCGCGTCGGCCGAGGTGGTCCGGCGGCTGCTCGCGCGCGAGGTCCCCGGCTCGCCCCGCATCGGCTGGGCGATCGCCGACGTGCGCGACGTGGCCGACGCGCACGTCGCCGCCATGTTCACCCCCGAGGCGGCCAACCAGCGATTCTGCTGCGCCAGCGGTCACGCGTGGATGCCGGACATCGCGCGCATGCTGCACCAACACTTCGCGCCGCGCGGCTACCGGGTGCCGACGCGCACCCTGCCCGACCTGGTCCTGCGCGCCATGGCCTTCGTCGACCCGTCGCTGCGAACGGTGACCCACAAGCTCGGACGAAGGGTCGACGTGTCGACCGAGAAGATCACGCGCGTGCTGAACTGGAAACCGCGCTCCATCCACCATGCCGTCATCGACATGGGGGAGAGCCTCATCGCCCACCGATTGGTCTCGGCCTCGGTTTGAACATGGAGCCTCCGATGGCATGGGGAAGCGTGCTGACATGGCCACTCGGGGCGCTGCGCGCGGTCCTCCTTCGCGCGGCGGCGCTCGTGCTCTTCCGCAAGGTGGCGAAGCACCTGAAATACGTCCTCCATGTGGCCCGCCTGCCGGACGAGCAGCCCATCCTCTTGGTGCCGAACCATCAGAGCTACTTCGACGGCCACGTGATCGCCTTCCTTCTGTGGACCCTCCACGGGCGGCGCGCCTACACGGTCACCAATGTCAAGGCCTTCCGCGGCACCTGGGCGCGCCTCTATCACGAGACCGCGGGCGACATCGCCGTCGACCCCGCCGATCCCGCCGCGACCTATGCGCGGATCCAGAGGGAGCTCGCGAGCGGCAAGACCCTCATCATCTACCCCGAGGGCCACCGCTCCGAGAGCTCCGCGCTCCTGCCCTTTCGCTACGGCGCCTTCAACCTGGCCGTGCAGCTGGACGTGCCTCTTTTGCCGATCGCCATGCGCGGCACCGGGCGCGTTCTTCCAAAGGGGAGCCTCTGGTTCCGGCGCGGCGAGATGGCGGGGGTCGCCTTTGGCGAGATCGTGCGCCCCAGCGACTTCACGGAGCCGGACGGCGATGCACGGCGCCGCGCGCAGCGCGTGATGGAGCACACGCGAAGGACCCTCGAGGAGCTGGTCTCGGCCACCGACGCGGAGCTGCTCGGGGACGACGCGCTGCACCTCGAGGCCGAGCACCTCGCCGACCGCGCGCGCGACGCCCTGGAGCGCCTGCTCGACAAAGGCGCCGAGAACGTCTCCGCGCGCGATGCCCTCCGCGTGCTGCGCATCACCCGCCTCGGGCGCCGGTTGGCATGGTCGCTGCGGCTGGAGGTGCAGCACCTGCGCGCCTTCGGGTTCTTCGTGGGGTCGCTCCCGGTCTTCGCCTCCATCTTCTTGCTCCCGGGGTTTCGCCGCCGCATCGACGCGCTGCTTGCGCGCGATCCGCGCCAGCCTTACGTGAATTATGTCCTGGGGCAATACATGCTGAGGGTGCCGGGCATCCTCGGCGGCGACAAAGCACGCGCGGTCTCCGCCATGGAGACGGCGTACGAAAACGCCGCCGCGTACAATCTCAGCCCCAGCCGCTTCGCCGTGAACTATGCAGCATCGCTCGCCAAGAACGGGCGCACGGACGAGGCGCTCGATCTTTTGCATCACCACTTCGGCGCCGGCCCCGAGAGCGACAGCCTGCGCCACATTCGCCGCTGGCACCGCGCGCAAATGCTGCTCAAACGACTCGGTCGCGAACGACCCACGGCCCGCATCCTCACCCAATGATCAGGCAATCATCATGCATACCAGGACCTTCACGGGACGGAACCTCTTCGACTTCGGCTACCTCCTCGAGGCGCGGCGGGGGGCCCACTTCGCCGATCTCTCGCCCGACGAAGTGATCGCGCTCTTCGAGCGGCACGGAGCGCTCCTCTTCCGCGGCTTCTCCCTCGAGCCGTCGAACGTCCTCGACGCCGTGAACCTCTATTCGCACACCCTCCTTCGGATGGACGCACCACGACGGCGCGACGCCCTCGGCACCGGGGGCACCAGCGTCCTCACCGACTACCCCGGACTGCCCATCCCGCTCCACTCGGAGAATAGCTACTTCTTCCAGCAATACTGGCCCGAGATCGTCTGGCTCTATTGCGAGCGCCCGCCCGAGCACGAAGGCCACACGCTCCTCTGCGACGGCGCCCTGGCGTGGAACGAGCTCGACCCCGGATTGCGCAAGCAATTTCTCGAGAAGCGCCTGGTCTATCGCCTGTGTGTGCCGAAGGAGCTCCTCGAATATGGCATCAACGCCGACGATGGCGAGGGAAATATCCGCGCGGCGGTGGAGCACATGGCCCGAGGGACCCCCGGCGTTCGCCACTGGTTCGACGACGCCCGAAACCTGCATGCGGAGGTGAAACGCCATGGCGTCACATTGGGACGTGACGGCCGGACGTGGGCGTTCGCGAACCACGTCTGCTCCTATATGGAGCCGGCCATCGAAGATGAAATTCGTTTCGAGGACGGTATGCCCATCGCGCCGCGCGCCATGCAGCAAATTCGGAACGCGACCGATCGGCACACGCGCAAAGTCGAGTGGGTCGCGGGCGATCTTCTCATGATCGACAACCATCGCGTCCTGCACGGACGCACGGCCTATGATCCTGCGTGCGAACGGCGACTCATCTCAGCCATGACCCTCACGGCAAATTTTGCGTACGGACAATCCTTTCGCGTAGCAATCAGCCGGCGCTCTGCGCGAAATAACCACGACCGACCGTAACGAGCGTCTTGTCGATTGTGTGAAGTTGCGACAACCTCATGCGAATCCCATTCGCGTGCATCGCAATTGCATATCCTTTATCGAAATAGATGGACGGGGAAGCTGCTGGCGGCATCGTGTCGACTGAGCTATCGTTCCGCCGTATTTCGCATTGGTCCCGTCGTTTTCAGGGAAGGGTGTGCATGTGACATCGCGAGACGGATCCGCGACCGATGATTTGGCGCTCCTCGACCGTTGGAGCGGTGGCGACGAGGCGGCCGGAAAGCTGCTGCTCAAACGCTATTTCGATGTACTTTATCGTTTCTTCGCCAACAAAATTTCCTCCGACACCGACGATTTGGTGCAGCAAACGATGATGGCCCTGCTGGCCGCGCGGGACCGCTTCGAAGCACGCTCCACATTCCGTGCGTATTTGCTGAGCATTGCTCGCTTCCAACTTTACGAGCACTTGCGCCGTCGCAAGCGCGCGGCGGAGTTGTTCGAGTACGACACCGTCACCGCGTTCGATCTGGACCCCTCCCCCAGCACACGGGCAGCCGAGCGGCGCGATCACGAGCTGCTCTTGGGTGCGCTGCGCCGCATTCCTCTGAACTTTCAAATTGCCCTCGAGCTTCATTACTGGGAGGACCTGAGTGGTCCTGAACTCGCGCAGGTCCTCGGGGTCCCCGTCGACACCGCGTACAGCCGCGTCAGGAAAGCGCGCGAGCTCGTTCGAAGGCAGCTCAAGATCCTCTCCGCCGTTCCCAGCCGCACGGCCGCCGCCCATGCGTCGAGCACGGTGGCCTCGGGCGATGGGGAAGAGGAGCGGGGCCTCGACGATTCGTTGATGTCGGCAGGGCGAGGCTAGCGCCATGACGCCGAAGTCGACGATCGGCCCCGAGCCTCGCCGGGATTCGTTGGCCGCGCCCGAGGCGCTGCCGGAGTCCCTTGGCTCGGGCTCCGATGCATTCTCGCGCCTCGAAGGGATGATGCGTGCCGTACGTCCCAGCGTACGCGTCGATCCCGATAAGTTCCCGGTGGGCCGCGAGCTGGTGGACGGCCGCATCCGGCTGGGCCGCAAGCTCGGCAAAGGCTCGATGGGCACCGTGTACGAGGCCACCGATCAAGGGAGGCCCGTGGCGCTCAAGATCCTCGACGGGGTCCAAGCGTCGCACGTGTACCGGCTAAAGACGGAGTTTCGCCGGCTCTCGGAGCTGATGCACCCCAACGTGATCTGCGTTTACGAGCTGTTCAGCGAGCAGGGCGAGTGGTTCTTCTCCATGGAGCGCGTGCACGGGCTCCCGCTCAACCGCCACATCGAGCTTCGCTACACCCCTGCCCCCAAGGGCGCCGGAATCGGCTTCGACGAGGGCGAGCTGCGGGGCCTTCTGCGCGCGCTCATCGAGGGCATCGCCGCCATTCATGGCGCGGGGCTCGTCCACCGCGATCTCAAGCCGCACAACGTCATGGTGCGCGACGATGGCCGGCCGGTCATCCTCGACTTCGGGTTGGTCACCGAGGATCGCGTGGGCGGCGTGGGGCAAACCTTGGCCGATCGCATCTCGGGCACCCTCGGGTACATGGCGCCGGAGCAGCTCTTGGGCGGCCCCGTCTCCCGCGCGGGCGACTGGTACGCGGTGGGCGCCATCCTCTACCAGCTCCTCACGGGTCGGATGCCGCGCACTGCGCCCGACGTCACCCGAGATGGGGCCATTGCACCGCGGCCCCTGCCGCCCTCGCGGGTCGTCCGCCATCGGATCGCGCCCGATCTGGAGGCCCTGGCCATGCGGCTCCTGGCGGCCGATCCGAGCGCGCGGCCCACGGCGGACGAGATGATGGCGCTCTCCAGCGGGTGGCCGAGCGTCGAGCTCGCGACGGCGCCACCCCTCACGACCTTGCCGGGCGAGCGGCCCTTCATCGGCCGCGAGGCGGAGCTCGCCGCGCTCCACCAGGCGTTCGAGCGCACCCGCACCGGCACGGCGTCCATCGTGCTGCTCGATGGCCCTTGTGGAACGGGCAAGACCACCTTGCTCCATCGCTTCACGTCCGACGTCCGCGCGCGAGGCGCCGTGGTGCTCGAGGGGCGGTGCTCGGAGTGGGAGTCCGTGCCGTACAAAGGCATCGACGGGATGGTCGACGCGTTTTCGCGCGTGCTCCTGCGGATGCCCGCCGAGCAAGCGGTGCAGTTCGTGCCGCGGCACGCGTCGGCGGTGGCGTGCCTCTTTCCGGCGCTGCTTCGGGTCGAAGCCTTTCGCGAGGCGGCGGAGGCCGGCCGCGAGGTGGACGAGCAGCTGCTCCGGCGGCAAGCGTTCGTGGGCACCAAGGACATGATCTACCGCCTGGCCGAGCGCCACCCGGTGGTGGTGGTGCTCGACGATCTCCAGTGGGCCGACGCGGACAGCATGCGCCTCTTGGCGGAGTTTTTGTGCGGGCCGGACGCGCCCGGCATGCTCCTGGTCGCGAGCTTGCGCAGCGAGGACGCGCGCCCCGAGGAGCTCTCGGCGCTCCTCTGCGCTCCGAATACGATTGCCGTGCCGCTCGCGCCCTTCACCGACCAGGAGAGCCGGGCGCTCGCCATCGCGCTCTCGGCGCGAAAGAGCGCGCCCAGCGACGCGGTGCTCTCGTGGGTCGTGCGCGAGTCGCGGGGGATGCCGCTCTACATCGCCGAGCTGGTGCAGGAGCTCGAGGGCAGCGAGCCTCGGCCCGAGCTCTTGTCGATGCGGCAGCTCTTGCTCGAGCGCATCGAGCGCCTCACCGACGATACGCGCGCGCTCCTCGAGCTCATCGCGGTGGCCGTGCGCCCGGTCACCTTGCCCATCGCGAGCGCCTGCGGGGTGCCGCACGTTCAAACGTCGCTCCGGCAATTGCTGGCGCGGCGGCTGGTGCGCACCATGGCGCTGGCGGGCAACGGCACGGGCTTCGAGCCCTACACCGAGCAGGTGCGGCGCGTGGTCATGCGCGCCATTCCGGACGAGCGCGTGACCGCGCGCCATGCGGCGCTGGCGAAGGCGCTGGAGACGCTCCCGGCCGTCGATCCGCAGTGGCTGCTCGCGCACTACCGCGGCGCGGGCGACCATCAGCGCGCCAAGCGCTACGCGATCCTGGCGGCCGATCGCGCGCTCGCCGCGCTGGCGTTCGAGCATGCGGGTAGCTTGTATCTCACGGCGCTGGAGTGCAGCAGCGAGCACGAGCCAGACTGGGTGGCGCTCAACGTATGCTGCGCCGACACCTTCGCCAAAGCCGGCCGCGGCGCCGAGGCGGTGCGCGCGTACCTTCGCGCCGCGCGCACCGCGCTGCCGGACGAGCGCGCGCGGCTGCGCACCTTGGCGGTGTCGCAGATGATCCGCTGCGGCTACCTCGACGAGGGGATCGAGCTCTTGCGCGAGACCATCCGAGACGTGGGGCTCACCTGGCCGGAGAGCGAGCGAAGCGCGCAGTGGATGCTCATCACGAACCGCATGAAGGTCCGCCTTCGCGGGCTGCACTACGTCGTGCGGCCCGAGTCGGAGGTGCCGCCGGAGCTCTTACGCAAGCTCGACGCGCTGCACCCGGCCCAAACCGCGCTCGGGGCCTTCGATCACCTTCGCGGCGCCACCTTCGCCGCCGTGACCTTGCCCTTGGCGCTGCGCGCGGGGGAGCCGAAACGGCTGGTGGTGGCCCTGGCCAGCGAGTCCGTCTACAGCGCCATGCTCGACGGCGAAGACGGCGAGGCCCGCGCCAGCGCGGTGCACCGGCAGATCGACGAGCTGCAGCGGAGCGGCACGGGGCCGTACGAGCGGGGGCTCTGGCATATGGCGCGCGCCATGTGCTCGTACTGGATGGGGCACTGGAAGGACGTGAGCGCCGCCGCCGAGCGCGCCGACTCCATCTTTCGCCACGAGGTGGTCGGCGCCTCGTGGGAATCGTGCCTGGTGCGCTCCATCCGGCACACGGTGCTCTTGCACACGGGCCGCATCGGCGATCTGGCCGAGGAGCTCCCCGACGAGCTGAAATATTTCTCCGCCAGCGAGGCGCGGTGCAACTACCTGGACCTCTTGCGCCGGAGCATCGCCCTGCACCTGGCGCGCGACGACGTGACGATGGCGCGCTCCACCTTGGAGGAGCTCGCCCGGCTACGCGCCGAGTACCCGTTCATCGCGCTCGATCACCTGATCATGTCGTCGGTGGTGAGCTTCCATTTGTATTGCGGCGACGTGGAGCGCGCGCAATACGAGCTGCGCGAACGGTGGGTGCACTGCAAGCGCCTCGGCATGGACCGGCTGCCGATGGTGCGCCTGACCGTGCTCGCGATGGAGAGCGACTGTACTTTGTTCGATGCGCGGCTCTCCGACGCGGCGCGCATCACCCGCCTGCGGCACCTCGCCAAGCTCGCCGCCAAACAACGGATCGCATGGGCCGGCGCCCTCGCGCACCTGCTCCAGGGCGCAGCCCACGAGCTCATAGGCGATCCCAGCTACGGCGCCGTCAAGCTTCGCCGCGCCATCGACATCTTCGACCAATGCGGCATGTCCGGCCCCAGCGCCGTGGCCTGCATGCACCTCGCCCGCCTTTTGACCCCGACATCCCCCACCCCCGGCGCCGCCGCCTCCTTGGCCGTCGTCGACCTGGAAGAGCGCGTGCGCGCCTACTTCACCAAGGTTCCCATCGCCCGCCCCGAATCGTGGGCCCGCTTGGCGCATTCGCTCTATTAACGCGATTTGCGTGATGAGCGCGGCCTGGCTCAACCCCATCCCGTCATGACGAAGCGGTTTAGCCCGCGCAAATTGACGCGGTCGAGCCACTCGACCTGGAGAGAGTCCACCTCGAGGCGGGGAAAGCGTTTCAAGAGACGCTCGAACGCCACCTCGAGCTCCATGTTCGCCAGCTGCGCGCCGATGCAGAAGTGGCGGCCGCCGCCGTAGGTGGCGTGCTGCACGCCCGTGCGGGTCACGTCGAGCCGATCCGGATCGTCGAACTGCGCCGGATCGCGGTTGGCGGCCCCCAGCATGCACATCACCACATCGCCTTTGGCGATGGGCTTTCCACGGAGCTCGAAGCCCTCCATGGCCACCCGGATCACGATGTTCGACGAGCCATCGAAGCGCAAAAACTCCTGCACGGCGTTGGGCACCCACTCGGGGTGCGCCCGCAAGCGCAGGAGCTCCGAAGGTGCGCGGAGCAGCGCGTGCAAGCCATTGCCGATGGAGTTCGCCGTGGTCTCGTGGCCGGCGAAGAACATCCCCGCCACATTCATGAGCAGCTCGTCCTCGCTCAGCTTTTCCTCTGCGCCTGCGCCCGCGTCCGCACCTGCGCTCACGGCGAGCAAGCGATCGACCAGCCCCTCGCCGGGGTTCCGGCGATGCGCGGCGATCCGATATTTCAGATATCCGAAGAACTCCTGAACGGCGGCGCGCATTTCGTCTTTTTGTGCTTTCGTCACCGTCATTTCCACGAAGGGGGCAAACGCCGCGCTCCATCTTCGCAGCTTGGGGCAATCCTCGTACGGAAAGTCGAAGAGGCGGCCGATGACCGCGAGCGGCAACGGCAGCGCAAAGGCGCTCATGAGCTCGAACGGCTCGCCGTCGCGGAGCTCGGCGATCAGCCCGTCGGCGATCGACTCCACCACCCCGCGCATGGCGCGGACCGAGGCCGGCGTAAAGGCGTGCGCCATGAGCCCGCGCAGCCGGCCATGGTTGGGCGGATCGGTGTTCATCATGTACAAGCTCGCGAAGTGGGCGAGCTCGGGGTGCTCCTTCCACGTGCCTTTTCTCTCGAAGCCCGACCAATTCCGCATATCCCGGCTCATTCGCTTGTCGCGCAGGATCTGCATCACATCGTCGTAGCGCGTGACGGCCCACGCCCCCCACCGCGTGCGATGCACCGGATCCTCGGCGCGAAGGCGGGCCAACGTAGGATAAGGGTCTCTGCGAAACTCGGGATCCAGGAGGTTCAATGTCCATTCGGCGTTCATACGCACCTGCCTTTACGAGCCCGACAGGTCCGATTGCGCGCTCGCATAATCGCGCAAGCGAAGGCGCTCCACCGCGGGCTGGTGGCACGTCTCCATCAACTCCACCAGCGATGCGAACAGCGCATCGCCCGTCGTGCGGCGGGCGGCCGGGTGGGCCGACGTCGCGTTGTAACAGAATCGCCCCCCGATCGAGCGCAGCCAAACGATGAACATGGGACCGCCCTTCATGGCCGTATTGAGGCCGAACACCTCCTCCAGCACCAGCGATCCCAGGCGCTCCGGATAGGGATATTCGCCGACGCTGCTGACGTTCACCGACTCCGCGATACCGCCGCTCGCGACGTAGTCGACCCCCTCCTTCGCCAGCGCCGCTTCCAGATCCGAAAGGCCGTCGAGCACCTGGTGGAAGAGCAACGGCGAACGCCGGTGCGACTGCTGCACGGCCCGCCTTTTCAACGACCGCGCCAGCTCCCAAAAGGTGATATCGTCGCGAACGCGTACCCCGATATCGGACGCCCCGATGAGCAAACCCATTTGCGGCGCCGTGCGCGCGAAGTCCTCCAGCTGCCCGCGCAGGCTGAAATCCATGGTCATCGGGAACTTCAAGCTCCCGCCCGACGAAGGGAGCGCGCCCGTCCGCGCGTGAATCAGCCGCAGCGAGGCGAACTGCGTCGCCGCCGCGAACGCGCCGCCCACGGTGACCCCGTTCCTCTTGCACGCCTCGCGCACCTTGCGGAAGGCCTCGCCCCGGCCGGTGTGAAAGTGGCAATGCGTTCGAATCGACTGCCCTGGCGGCAGGGCCCCTTCGATGGGAAAAGGGCTATAGGTCGCGTAGAGGCGCTGGGAGCGGATCAAGCTGCGGCGCACCAGCGACGTGAGGATCTGCTCGTGGAGGCGCGCGGGGAGCTCGGTCAACACCGCGGGGGTGTGCGGCAGCGGATCGAGCACGCTGGAGTCGTGCCAGTGCTGCGAGGGATCGGCGATGAGCTTTTGCGCCTCGCGCAGGAGATCGTTCAAGAGGCGCATGAGGGACAAGCCATCGACCAGGGCGTGGTGCGCGACGACGATCACGTGCCCTCCGTCGTCCTCGTTCGGGACCCACACCACGCGAAACATGTATCCGCGCGCGATATCGAACTTGCGGTTCGCTTCGCGCTCGACCACGCGCTGCCAGAGCGGGGCGCCGTCCGGCGCGAGATCCTCGCCCGAGCGCACCTCTTCGATCACCACGCGGCGCACGTTGGGCTCGCAAAACTCGAACACGGGCCGCGAGCCGGCGCCCTTCGGCCGGACCATGCGCGCGCGCAGCCCCGGGTGCCGCCGCTGCATGCGAAAGGCGGCGCGATGAAGGACGGTAATCGGTAGATCGCCGCGGACCTTTCCGACGATGAGATCCGATACGCCGAGCTGGGCCATGGTCAGCTCGAGCCCGCGCACGGCGCGCCGGGACTCGACGATCACGGGCCGTATCTCCGAGACGAGGTCCTCGCGCGCGGGCTCGGACCTTTCCATTCGTCGTTGCATTCGGGATTCCTGTCGTTCGATGCGTCACGAATGAAGTGTGGCGGGCGGCCCTTTGCTGTGACGGAAAAAGGTGGCTCGTGCGGATACCCATCGCTTCCGGCGCTCGACCGAACTTTCCATGACACCGCGGCCCCGCTCGCGACACGTCCTCGTTATCGCGCACGCCGTGCGCACGCCCCCCGGGAAGGAGAGCTACGAGACATGAATCCAGCCACCATCGTCGAACTGGTGCGCGCACGAACCGAGGAGAACCCGCGCCGCCTGGCCTTCCGATTCCTTACCAAAGGGACCGGAGGCGCTGAAACGCTCGATTACGGAGAGCTGCACCAACGCGCGCGCGCCATCGCGACCACATTGAGAGAAGCGGGACTGGCCGGCCAGCGCGCGATCCTCCTTTATCCGCCGGGTCTGGAGTACATCCATGCCTTCTTCGGTTGCCTCTACGCCGAGGTCACCGCGGTGCCGTGCTATCCGCCGGGCCTCACGCGCGCCAGCGCCGCCGTCATCCCCCGCATCGCCGAAGACGCGGGCGCCAAAGCGGTGCTCACCCTCTCGTCTTGGTCCACGGACGAGGCCCGCGGCGCGTGGTTCGGGCGCGCGCTCCAAACGCTTCACGATATCGTCACCATCGCCACCGACCGCATCGAACATCACGCCGCCCATCGATGGCGCGCACCCGCGCTCACCGATCGGTCGCTGGCGTTTCTCCAATACACATCGGGCAGCACCGGCGATCCCAAAGGCGTCATGGTGACACACGGCGCTTTGATGGCGAACCTGCGCATGATCGCGCACGCCTTCCGCGCGGGCGAGCGCGATCGCGCCGTTTTCTGGCTGCCGCCCTACCACGATATGGGGCTCGTCGGCAGCATCCTCGGGAGCCTCTCGATGTGCATGCCCGCCACCTTGATGCCGCCGGCCACCTTCATGCGCGCACCGCTCGCGTGGCTCGAGGCCATCTCCGATGTTCGCGCCACGGTCACCGGCGCGCCGAATTTTGCTTTCGACCGTTGCGTTCGCGCCGCCCTCGCCCGCCCAGAGCTCGCGCGCCACCTCGATCTGTCGAGCCTCGAGCTGACCTTCAACGGCGCCGAGATGGTTCGAAGCGACACCATGAACGCGTTTTGCGAGGTCTTCGCCAAAAACGGCTTCCGCCGCGAGAGCCTATTTCCTTGTTACGGCATGGCCGAGACCACCCTCCTCTGCGCATCGCGCCCGCGCATGGGCGGCGTCGAAGTCCTTCGCATCGACCGCAAACGGCTCGAGCAGGACGGGCGCGCGATCGCGGTCCGCGAGCCGCGCGCGGCCGTGGCCCCCGATGCGCCGGAGCGGGGGTGGACCCTGGTCGGCGCAGGCCAAGCCGCCATCGGCACCGATGTGCGCATCGTGAACGAAACGACCCACGAGCCGTGCGAGCCCGGTGAGGTGGGCGAAGTATGGATCCATGGGCCGAGCGTGGCCGCCGGCTATTGGGGCAAGCCGGAGCTGAGCGAGCGCACCTTCCGCGCGCGGCTCGCGGGATCGGACGACACATCGCCGCGCTTTCTGCGCACGGGCGATCGCGGCTTCTTGTGCGGCAATGAGCTCTATCTCGTCGGGCGTTCGAAGGACACCGTGATCGCGAACGGCCGCAACTACGCCGCCGAAGATCTGGAGAGCTCCATGCGCATGGCGCACCCCGCGATCAAGCCGCACCGGTGCGTGGCGATCGCGATCGAGGAGGCCTCGACCGAGCGGCTCGTTCTGCTGGTGGAGTGCGACAACAAGATCCTGGCCGAGACGAACGCCCGCGCAGAGCAGGTGCTCGAGGCCATCCATCGCCGCATTCGCTCGGACCATGGCCTCGATGCGCACGTGGTCCTGGCCGTGAAATCCGGCGATCTACCGGTGACCACCAGCGGCAAATCGAAGCGCAGCGCGTGCCGCACCCGCTACGCGGAGCGCACCTTGCAAATCGTCGCGCGCCGCGGTGAGGACCTCGACGCCTACGTGTCGGCCGTGCAGAAGGCCGCGTCACGGCTGTCGGGCCTCTCGCCGGACCCGAGGACCCGCTTGGGCGATCTGGGGCTCGACTCGCTCGGCGCGTGCAACCTCTCGGCCGAGCTCGCGGATCGATTCGGCGTGGATCTCGGGCCGGCGCATTTTGTTGCCGAAGCAACCATTGAGCGCATCGCCGCGCAGCTGGAGGAGCACGCCCGAGCGTCGCGCGTCCAAGAGCCCCAGGAATCGCACAAATCCCATGAACCGCACGAGCCGCAAGGGCAAGGGCCCCCGAAAAAGAGCGAGCCGCTCGCCACCCGCCTCCGCGGGCACGCGGAGCACTTCGGGCGGCTCGAGTCGGCCGATGTTCTCAATTACAACTTGGTTCAAGAACGAAAACTGAATGCCACCGACGCCCGGCTGGGGGACGAGACGCTCACCTTCTTTTCGTCCTACAGCTACCTGGGCCTGGGCGATCACCCGCAGGTTTTGCAGGCCAAAGTCGAGGCCATCCAGCGCTTTGGCAGCGGCTCGCACGGCGTGGCGCTGCTCGGCGGGTACACCTCGGAGCACGAAGCGCTGGAGCGAACGCTCGCCGCGAGCTTCCACACCGACGAAGCGCTCCTCTACTCGTCCGGCTACATGGCGAACCTGGCGGCCATCGATGGGCTGATGAAGGAGGATGGAATCATCTATTGCGATAGGCTCGTCCACACGTCGATCCTCGATGGCTGCCGCCTCTCGGGCGCGGAGGTTCGAATGTTTCCGCACCAGAACGAGGCGGCCCTCGCGCGCATGCTCGCGCGCCGCCCCAGAGGCCGCCCGGCGCTGGTCATCGTCGATGGGGTCTACTCGCTCCGCGGCGAGATCGCCAACCTGCCCGCCCTGGTGGACGTGGCCCACCGCCATGGTGCGCTGATCATGGTCGACGAGGCCCACGCGCTCGGCGGCATCGGCCACCGCGGGCGGGGCACGGCGGAGCACCACGGGCTCGAGGGGCACGTCGACCTCTTCACGGGGGGGCTCGGCAAAGGCATTCCAGCCCACGGCGGCTTCGTCGCCGGGCGCAGCGCCATCGTTCACTACCTTCGCTTCCGCAGCAACCCGCACGTCTTCAGCGGCGCCATGGATCCCGCCAACGTGGCCGCGGCGCGCGCCGCGCTCCGCGTCATGGAGTCCGATCCCGCGGTGATGGGCCGACTGCGCGACAACATCGCGCTCATGGAGCGCCTGCTCGAAGCGCATCGCATCCCCTCGCTCCGCTGGGGCTCCCCGTGCATGCCGGTGGTCTGCGACGATGACACCGAGGCCCACGCGCTCTCCCGCGAGATGCGGCGGCGCGGCTTCTACATCGCGCCCATCGTTTACCCCGCGGTCCCCAAGGAGCAGCAAGGCCTGCGCCTCACCGTCACGGCCGCCCACACGACCCTTCAAATTTCACGATGCGTCAAGGAGCTCGACGACGCGCTTTGCAGCCTTCGAAATGGCGTGGCGTCCCGCACCCGCCCGCATGTCACGTGCGCGCCGACGCCCTACACCCTCATCCCCGAGGCGCTGGCCGCCTTTGCGCGCGGAGAGCCCGTCCTCGTCTCGGACGACGAGGACCGCGAGAACGAGGGCGACCTGGTGATCGCCGCCGAGCACGCGACGGCGGCCGCCATCAACTTCATGATCACGCACGGCAAGGGCCTGGTGTGCTTGGCCATCAGCCATGAAATCGCCACTCAGAAACAATTGCAACCCATGGTCACCATGAACCGCGATCCCAAAGGGACCGCCTTCACCATCAGCATCGACGCCGATCCCAAGTACGGCATCACCACCGGCATCTCCGCCTCCGAGCGCGCGCGCACGGTGGGCATCCTCATCGATGCCGCGTACGGGCCCGAAGCCCTTCGCTCCCCCGGTCATATGTTTCCACTGGTCGCGCGCGAAGGTGGGCTCAAGGTACGTCGAGGTCACACCGAGGCCGGTGTGGATATGGCACGTTTGGCCGGCTGCACCAAGGCGGCGGCGGTGCTGGTCGAGGTGATCAACGAAGCGGGGGAGATGGCCCGCCGTGACGAGCTGATCGAAATGGCCAAGCAGTTTCACATTCCCTACATCACGATCGAGCAGCTCACGCAGTACATCGCCAAGGCGGAGAAGCTGGACGAGGAGCGCCGCCACACCACCTTCCTGGCACACGATGCGGTGGAGGCCCGAGCCGATTCGCTACCCATTCCAAAGGTGGCGTGACATGCTCGCATGAAGCGAGCGCTCGATGACCCACCTCACGACGGACACCGCGGCACTCTGGCTCGCCTTCGGGCTGGTCGTTCTATCCATGCTCGCGCTCGATCTCGGCCTGTTTCAGCGCCAGCCGCACGCCCCCAGCACGCGCGAGTCCCTCGCGTGGAGCGCCGTGTGGCTGGCTCTGGCCGCGACCTTCGGCGCCGGCGTCACCTTGCAGCTCGGCGCCGCGAAGGGGGTTCAGTTCTTCACGGCTTATCTCCTGGAAAAGGCCCTCTCCGTCGACAATCTGTTCGTGATGGTCCTCGTATTTGGATATTTCGATATCCCCGCCTGGGCGCAGCGCAAGGTCCTGGTGGCCGGCGTGGCCGGCGCGTTCGTCCTGCGCACGGTGCTGATCCTGCCCGGCACCTCGCTCGTGGCCCATTTCCACTTTCTCATCTACATCCTCGGCGCGCTCTTGATCGTCGCCGCCTACAAACTGCTCCGCGAAGAGCCCTCGGACGAGACGCGCTCGGAGGGCCTCGTCGAGCGCACCGCGCGCCGCATGTTTCGAATCGCGCCGGCCCTCGATGGCACCCGCTTCTTCACCCGCAAGGACGGCGTCCTTTTCGCGACGCCGCTCCTCGTCACCCTCTTGGTCATCGAGGCCACCGACGTGGTCTTCGCCCTCGACTCCATCCCCGCGGTCCTGGGCGCCACCACCGATCCTTTCATCGCCCTCACCTCGAACCTCTTTGCCGTCCTGGGCCTGCGCTCCCTCTATTTCCTTCTGCCCAAGCTCCTCGCCCGCCTGCGGCACCTCAAGATCGGGCTCTCCCTGGTCCTCCTCTTCATCGGCGCCAAAATGCTGGCCTCCTTTGCCTTCGAGGTGCCCGCGGGCGTGAGCCTCCTCGTCATCACCTGCCTGCTCGGCGGCTCGACCCTCACGTCATTGCGCTCGGAGCGCGCGCGCTCGTAACACGAACGCCTTGTCCCATTTATGGCCCGATGAGCACGCTGCATGCGCGCGCGTGGCGTCTGTAGCCGCAGGTCCTAGATGTAGTTTCGATAGGATGTAAAGATCGATCGGAACCCGAGGTCGCGTATAAACATGCTCGATGCGTTCCATCGTTTACGGGTTCGCCCCGGTCGCCGTTGCGCTCGTTGCATTCTGCAGCATCGATTGCTCGTCCTCGTCCCCGTCGCCGGGCGCTACGGGGCCCAAAGGCCCATTCGGCATCGACACACGTCCCACGAACGGCACGTGCCGCGCGCCCGAGCGCGGCGCCGCGGGGATCAAGCTCACGCGGGTCTTCCCGAACCTCACGTTCGACGCTCCCTTGTACATGGTCCAGGCCCCCGGGGATCCGAGCAAGTGGTACGTCGTGGAGCAAGGGATGGACAATGGCCCGGCGGCGGGCATTCACGTGTTCGACAACCGCCAAGACGTCGACAGCACCCGCGATTTCATTCGATTCAAGCCCAATGAAATCCCCTCCGGCGTCCCGTCCAACGAGGCGGGGCTCCTGGGTTTTGCGTTCCACCCGGACTACGCCAACAACCGCACCGTGTACCTCTCGTACACCTTGCACAGCCCCACCAGCCGGGCCGACATGAAGTCGGTGGTGAAGCGCTTCAAGCGAAAGACCGTGCTGAACGAGCTGGATCGGGGCACGGAAGAGACGTTGATCTCCGAGGACAAACGGCCCCTGGAGTTCGATCAGCCGGACATCGAGCACAAAAACACGTCCCTCGCCTTTGGCAACGACGGCAAGCTCTATATCGGCTTCGGCGACGGCGGGGAGGAAGATGGCGCGAAAGGACAGGACATCAAGGGCTACTTCGCCAAAATCCTGCGCATCGAGGTCGATCCGGCGGGCGGCTCCACGTACAAAGTCCCGACCGACAATCCATGGGTCGAACACCCGCTGGGTGTCGGGGAGCTCAAGGAAACGTGGGCGCGCGGCTTTCGAAACCCCTGGCGTTTCAGCTTCGACAAGGTCACGGGCGAGCTCTGGGCGGGGGACGTGGGCGACGACAAATACGAAGAGGTCAACCTCATCGAAAAGGGCGGAAACTACGGGTGGCGCATCAAGGAGGGGTTCGACTGCACCAAGCGTTTTCCGGAGTTCAAGTGCCCGGATCCCACCCTCAAAGATCCGGTGGTCGCGTACGAGCACGGCAATGGGGACCGCGGCATCATCGGCGGCTACGTCTACCGCGGGAAGAACATCCCCGCCCTGGTCGGCTCGTACATCTTCAGCGATCTCTCCTCGGGGCGCATCTCGCGCATGGTCCGCGATCCCAAGACCGGCGCGGCGTCGATCGAAGATCTCGGCATGGCGGGCTTCAACGTTTCGTCCTTCGGCGAGGGGCTGGACGGCGAGCTGTATGTCATCGACTACATTCATGGCCGGCTCTATCGCATCGACCCCGTCCCTTTTTCGGACCCGGGCTCGGCCGCATTTCCGCGCGCGCTGTCGGCGACCGGCTGCGTGAACCCGCAGAACCCCAAGGAGCCCGCGGCGGGGTTGATTCCTTACGACATCAACGCTGCGCTGTGGTCGGACGGCGCGGGCAAAAAGCGTTGGTTCGCCATTCCGGATGGCACCACCATCAAGGTGGCCGAGGATGGCGACTGGGATTTTCCCAATGGCAGCGTGCTGATGAAGCAATTTTCAATCGGCGACAAGCTGGTCGAAACGCGCTTGTTCGTCCGCCACCAAGACGGTGAGTGGGCGGGCTACACGTACGAGTGGAACGATGCGCAGACGGACGCCACCTTGGTGCCCGCCATCAAGACGAAGAAGGTTGGGACGCAAGATTGGACATACCCGGGGCGCTCGCACTGCCTCCAATGCCACACGGCGGCCGCCGGAAGAACGCTCGGGCCGGAGAGCGCCCAGCTCAATATGGATATGCTGTACCCGGGCACGGGCAGGGTCGCCAACCAGCTCTCGACCCTCGAGCACATCGGCATGTTCAGCGCGCCCTTGGGCGATGTCTCCGCCATCGCGCACTATGCGAAGATCGATGGCACGGAGTCCCTGGAGGTCCGGGCGCGCTCGTACCTTCATGCCAATTGCGCCGGCTGCCATCGGCCGGAGGGCCCGAGCATCGGCCCGATGGACCTGCGCTTCGCGATGACCGCCGGCGGCGCGGGCCTCTGCAACGTGGAGCCCTTCGGCGAAATCGGGGAGGCGGGCTCGAAGCTACTGGTGCCGGGGCAGCCCGCCAAGTCGGTCATCTCGCGCCGCATCCACACGACCGATCCGGGCCTGCGCATGCCGCCGCTCGCCTCGCGCGTCGTTCACCCCGAGGGCACGCGGCTCATCGACGATTGGATCACGTCGCTGACCACGTGCCCTCCGCCTCCGCCCTCGACCGAGTGAGCGCGCCGTTTACGGCGCCCCCACCCCAGAGGGTAGGAGCTGCACGTCATCGGCCATCACGTACGCCACGCGGTGGCCGAACTGAACCTGGAAATAGCGCGTCCCGCCCTCCACCACCACGTGCCCCGCGGGGTCGAAGGTGGTCGCCCAGAGGTACTCCGCCTCGGGCACCTCGCCCACGGCGTACCTCTGGCCCGCGAGCAGCGCGTATTGCAGCGGCACGATCGCCTGCACGGGCACCTGGGCGGGATACGCTTCCTTCTCCGGATACGCGCGCCCGTACACGGGAATCGACGCCTTTCCCTCTTTGGGCGTGACCACGAACCCAAAGGCAGGGAGCGCGGCGGGCGCGCTCGGTGGATTGTAGAACCACCCCTTTTGCCCCAGGTACCAAATGGCGGTCCAATCGCCGCGGCGCTCGGCCACCGCATACTGCTGCCCGGTGGAGACGCGGCTGCCATGATCCGAGACGTGGAGGGTGCTCGTCCCATCCGGCGGATGGCGGCCCACGTCCTTGAGCAGCGGAGCGTCCGCCCGCGGCTCCGTGCGCAGGATCACGGCCGACGAAGGCCGCGCCGGACAGGGATCGGCCGGACGATTTTTGTCGCAGCCGATGAACGGCGGCTGGTTCTTGGCGAAATCGGGCTTGATGGTCACCAGCCCCGCGCGCGCGCCGCCCGTCTTTCGCAGGGGCGCGCCGAGCAAGTCGAAGTAGTGCGCCCAATCCCAATACGGGCCGGGATCCCAGTGCATGTTCTTGACGGTGTTCGGCACCGTGCCCTGCACGTTGTCGTGACCTAGAATGTGCGCGCGATCGAGCGGGATCCCATAGCGCAGCGCCAGGTAGCGCACGAGCCTCGCCGAGCTGCGGTAGAGGGCCTCGGTGTACCATGTCCCCTGGGCGGCGAAGCCCTCGTGCTCCAGGCCAATCGACTTGGCGTTGACATACCAATTGCCCGCGTGCCACGCCACGTCCTTGGTCCGCACGTGCTGCGCGACATGGCCGTCGGAGGAGCGCAAGGTGTAATGCCAACTCACGTACGTGGGATCCTGCACTTGCTCCAGGACATGCGGATAGTACCCCTCCGTGTCGTGAACGATGATGTACGATATCCGCTGGCTGTTCGGTCGATCGGCCAAATCGTGATTGCCATAATCGCCGCCGCCGAGCTCCTGATAGGGCGCCGGGATCCACTCGCACCCCAGCTCCGCGGGACAATCCGTCTCCGCCGCGACGCTCGCGCGCAGCCCGAGGCGCTCGAGCTGCTCCACCTTGCGCGGCCGGAGCTCCGCGCGCCCGAACAAGGTCACGTCCTGCCCATCGTCCGTCACCCGGTGCGCGCCCTCTGCCATGGTCTCGAAGACGTCATCGGCAAACCGCTTTGCCGAGCCTGCGTCCGCCGCGCCGCTGTAGCGCGCCACCGCGCCATACCAATCCGCCGGATCGGCGCTGAGCGCCCCTGGATTCGCCGCCCGCTGGTAATGCGCCAGGAGCGCCGCGCCGGCGCGGATGTTCTGCTCCGGATCGCGGCGGAGCGTATCTCTGTCGAGCCCCACCAGCCGCGCCGCGAGATCCATGGTGCGCAGCGACGGCGCCATTTCCGCAGCGACGGCGCGGGTAGCGCTCGGGCGCAGGGGCCGCGCATCGTCGCCGCGCGGATCGGCGTCGTCTTCGTCCATTTGTCCTTGCGCGCGGGAGCTCATGGAACGAGCCGCGTCCACGTCGGTCAGGTGCATGGGGCCGTAGCCCGCGCTGCGGCTTGGCGCACCGGCGTTCGCGTCCCACCGCGATTCCATGTACGCGACGCCGAGCAGCACACTCTCGGGCACACCGAACTCCCGTGACGCCTCCGCAAACGCGCGTTGCCGTGTGCCCTCCGGACCCGTCGGTCCGAGCTCTCCCGACTCGGGGGGCGCGGTCTGACAGCTCGCAAACACACCCAGGTTCACCAGGATCATGCAGCCGGCGAAAATTCTTTTCATCACCATATCTTAGTCATGAGACCACCCAATTCGGCACTCCGTTGATCGCAAATCGAAGACACAACCGCTATCAACCGAATGGTCATGATGTACGAATCACATTTGGTCGCAGGCGCGTATCCCAGTCGCATTTCAGATATTCACGCTTGCGAGAATCCGTAGTCCGGCGGCACTGTGCTGGAATGGATCCCACCCGAGGCACATCCGCATCTTTCTCCACCCGAGCCTTTCTCTGCATGTTCCTCACGTTCTTTTCGTCCGCGGGCACCGCTGCGTGCTCCGGCGCGGACATCGATACGGAGGACAATCCGGACATCACGGATTCGACGTCCGACGAGTTGCAATTGGAGGCCGCCCCCGTGGCCCTCGACAAGGTCATTCCTGCGCCGGTATCGGTGCAATCGAGCGCGAGCCAAACGCATACCATCACGCAGAGCACCGTGATCTACACCGAGGCCAATTCGGCCGAGGCCGCGCGCGTGGGCGAATACCTGGGTACATTGCTCCGCCCCGCCACGGGATATCCCCTCCCCGTGCGCCCCGCGTCGAGCGTGAGCTCTGGCATCGTGCTCCTCCTCACGGGCGCCAATCCCAAGGTCGGCGCCTCCGGCTACGAGCTCGACGTCGATCCGAGCCGCATCCTGGTGCGCGCGAACACCGGCGCGGGACTCTTCGCGGCCGTGCAGACCCTCCGGCAATTGCTACCGGTTACCATCGAGGGATCATCGACCCAAACCGGCCCGTGGCAGGTCGCGGGCGGCCACGTCTTGGACTACCCGAAGTTCGGCTACCGGGGCGCCATGCTCGACGTGGCCCGCCATTTCTTCCCCGAAGGTACGGTGAAGAGGTACATCGACCATCTGGCGCGCTACAAATTGAACTATCTGCACCTCCATTTGTCCGACGATCAGGGCTGGCGCATTCAAATCGACGCCTATCCACGATTGGCGACCTACGGCGGGAGCACCCAGGTCGGCGGAGGCCCGGGCGGCTATTACACCAAGGCCGTTTACACGGATATCGTCGACTACGCGGCGGCGCGGTACATCACCATCGTCCCCGAGATCGACATGCCCGGCCACACCAACGCGGCGCTGGCGTCGGTGGCGGAGCTCAATTGCGACAACAAGGCCAAGCCGCTCTACACGGGGACGGACGTCGGGTTCTCCACGTTCTGTATGGACGCGCAGCACCGCGACGTGGTGGTCAAGTTCGTGGGCGACGTGGTGCGCGAGCTCGCGGCCCTCACGCCGGGTCCGTACATTCACCTGGGCGGCGACGAAGCATCGAGCACCTCGGAGCCCGATTACCTCGCCTTCGAGCAGCGGGTGATGCCCCTGGTGGCGCAAGCCGGCAAAAAGCTGATCGGCTGGCACGAGATCCTGAAGGCGAACCCCGAGACGTCGGCCATCCCTCAATATTGGGGGACGACCCCCACCGACAGCAGCGTTCAAGCGGCGGCCAAGCGCGGGCTGAAGATCCTGCTCTCGCCGGCCAACAAGGCGTACTTGGATATGAAGTACAATCGCAACACGCCGCTGGGCCAGGACTGGGCCGGTTTGATCGAGGCGCGCGACGCGTACAACTGGAACCCCGCGAGCTACCTCACCGGCGTCTCCAGCAGCAGCGTGGCCGGCATCGAGGCGCCCCTGTGGACCGAGACGCTCACCACCCTCGCCCATATCGAGTACATGATCTTCCCCAGGCTCCCGGCCCTGGCCGAGCGCGGATGGGCGTCGGCCAACCAGACGTGGGACCAGTTCAAGCAGCGCCTCGCCGCCCAAGGCCCGCGCTGGAAGAAGGCGAACATCACGTACTACGCGTCGCCCCAAGTGCCCTGGCCCTGATCGCAGCTCCCGCCTGCGCGTCGGTACCGCCCCACGAGTCGTTTGGCAGCGTGGTGGCGGTACCGCCCTTCGGGGTGGAGTACCGCCCTTGGGGTGAATCGCGGTATCATCGCCGGGTGAGCGCGGATACGTCGGACAAGGAAACGCCTCAGGCGCGCATCAACCGGGAGATGACCGAGCTGCTCAGCGAGCTACGCATCGCGCTGCCGGGGGTGCAAATGCTCTTTGCGTTTCTCCTCACCGTCCCCTTTCACGAGACGTTCGCGCGGCTCTCCGAAGAGTTGCATATTGCATTCTTTTTCACGTTCGCGTGCACGGCCACCGCCGCCATTTTGCTCATCGCCCCCTCGTCGAACCACCGCATCGCCTTTCGCGCCCACGACAAAGAGCGGCTCCTCTACCGCTCCAACGGCTTTGCCATCGTGGGCATCGCCTTCCTGGCGCTCGCCATTTGCGGGGTCGTCTTCCTCATCTCCGGCATGCTCCTGGGCGAGCGCCTAGCCCCCGCCGCCGCCGCCGTCCCGCTCGTGCTCATCCTGGCCACGTGGTACATCGTCCCCCTCGTGCGCCACTGGCGCCATCTGGGGAACGAGGATCACCGGGGCCGGTAGTCTCCCGCGCGGATACCGTGCCGCCGCATCGAGCGATGCAAGCTCGCGCGCTCGATCCGCGCGGGCGAGGAGCTCGCGATCGCGGCCGACCTCGTCTCCTGCCGCGATCCCTGGCGCCACGACCATGCCGGCGCAGCGTCGTCGAGCACGTTTTTCCGAGGGATCCATGGGACCGCCTTGACAATGTTCGATGAGCATCTAATTTCGTAACCATCGAACAATGCCCTCCAAGCCCGACGAAAGCGGCATCTTCGGCGCCCTCGCCGATCCCACCCGCCGCGCCATCCTCCGCCTTTTGCGGCGCGGCTCGAAGAGCGCCGGCGACATCGCGGCAGCCTTCGACCTGGCCAAGCCCACGCTGTCGCATCATTTTGCGGTGCTCCGACGCTCGGGGCTCGTGCGCGCGGAGCGGCGGGGCACGTCGATCGTGTACACCCTTCAAACGAGCGCGCTCGAGGAGGTCGCGGCCGAGCTGCTCGAGCTCGTCGCGCCGGTCACGTCGGCCGCATCGGCCGCCGGTCGCAGCGGGGGCCTCGGACGCGCTCGAAAGGAGCGTTTGCCATGAGCGATCCTCTCCCTATCCGGCCTGGCCGGCGCATCCGAAGAACGGATATTCTCGCCGTCGTCGCGCTGGGCGCCTCGTTCGCGGTCACCGCGATCCTGTGGTCGTCGCTTCCAGCGCGCATCCCCATCCACTTCGACGTGAATGGCGTCGCCAACGGCTTTGCGTCGCGCGCCGTGGGCGGTTGGCTTCTCCCTGCGCTGGCCGTCGCCATGTGGCTGCTGGTGCGGTTCGGCGCGGCCTGGCTGCCCGTGGGCGCACGGGCGGCGGGCGGCGCGGGCTCCGCGGGGACGATGGCCTCGGTCGCGTGCGCCCTCGCCATCTTTTTATTGGCCGTTCATACGGCCACCCTGCGCGCGGCGGAGAGCGGGCAATTGCCGCAAAGCTTTTGCCCCCTGGCCATTGGTGGCCTCTGCCTCACCCTCACCATTTTGCTCCCGCGCGTGCGCCGCAACGCCTTCGTGGGCGTGCGCACCCCATGGACCTTGGCGTCCGACGAGAACTGGGCGCGCACCCACCGCCTCGCCTCCTTCACCATGTTGGCCGCCACCATCGCGTGCTTCGCGACCGCCCTCGTGGCCCCCGCGCTCGGCGTGGCCATCGCGTGCGCGGCGGTCGTCTCCGCCGCGCTCATCCCCGCGATTTACTCGGCCTTCCTCGCGCGAGGCGGCTACAAAAGCTGATACGCGCGCATGTTCGTGGTCAGCATGTAACAGTCTTGCAGCGATCCCGACGTATCGGCGAGCGAGCGATAAATACCCCACTTGGGCCGAACGCGATCGGCGAGGAACGTATCGACCCCGGTGACCTTCTTGTCGAGCACCGTGGCCTCGCCATCGCGAACGACCCAGCGCACCCACCCGTCGGGCCCATTGGCGGCTTTGAACTCCACGTCCGTGCTGATCCACTTGTCCTGGAGCGGCGCCAAATCGATTTCGCCCACCATGGTGTCGGACTCGAACACCTTGACCTCGATCCGCGTATTGGTCTTGCGCCGGCGCAGCGACATCACCAGGATGGGGCTCGAGCCATCGCCCGGCTGTTTGAGCTGCATGATATGGGTGAAGCTGGTGGTCGCCTTGAGCGAGCTCGGAATGAACAACGACCACGAGAGCCGCCAGGTCTCGCCCGCGCGAATCTCCAAGTTGGCGCCGTTCGAGGCGCGCATGCCCTTTACTTCCTGCCGCTGGCGATCGGTGCTGGCGTCGCGATCGACCGTGTGCATGTTGAACCGAAAATTGTTGTCCTGAACGAAAATGTGAGGCTGCCCCTCCGTGTGCGAGTTGGCACGGTCGTCCTCGACCCCTTCGAACGACTTCAACAATCCATCTCGGTTGGCCTCCGGGCTCCATTTCAGCTGCCACGAAGCGTCCGGGGCCAGGGTCGACGCCTCCGAGTCGTTCGGCCTGCCATTCGCCGGCTCGGACTCTGCGGGCGCGCACATGATGCCGAGCGACGAGGTGACCAGAGCGGCCAAGGTAAGGGCGAAGCGTCGGTTGCCGAGGAAGTGGGGCATGGATCCTCCTTTTGCGATTCTTTGCGATGGGGCGCGCGTTGGACACGCGATAGACACCGGTGTCATTGTGCCATAGCGAGGCAGTCGCGCTCGAGTCTTCTTTCCACCCTTTCGTCGATTTAGGGAAGGCCCCAGAATCGATTGGTAGGCTTGCCCGCAGGTGCAATCGTCCAATTCGATGTGTTGCCTCGGGTGACGAGGAGGACATCGTCGTTGCGCGTCAAAACCACTTGTAAGGTGCCATCGCCGTTCGTCGTAAAGGGAACGGGGCGGCCATCGGGCAAGGCGCGCACATCGTAGGGTCCCGGAAGGTTGCCGGGATCGATCCGACAAGGCTCACCTGCAAGGCTCTTGATTCGAATGAATTGCGTCTTACCGCCGCGCCGGACCGCGCTCACCACGAAGGCGCCCTCGGCCCGCACGTTGTGCAAGGTCACATCAGCCCATGCGGCGGGCACGGCAGGAAAGACGCGTACCGTGTTACCCCAACTTTGCAGTAGCATATCGTGCATGCTCTGCGCGCCCGACAAGGGCGTCTCGATGACCGGGCCCGACTCCTTGTACATCGTGTTGGGCTGCACGTACTTGTCGAACAAGGTCACGAGCTGGCCGCGCGCCTTGTCGCCCTCGCGAAGGAGGGCATACATCGAGGCGGATCCCGTAAACGTATATCCCTGCAGCGCCCCCGTGTAACCGAGCCAGTGCGCCATCGATTTGGTCAGCGCATCGCGGTTCGCGCGGCTCGTCGTCACGTCCAGCTCGTACAGCGGATAGAACCCGAGCAAGTGCGAATAATGCCGGTGCGAGGACGTGAGCTGCACGTCGGCGCCGATCCAAAAGCCGTTGGTCGCGTCCTGCGGCGGCGGGGCGAGGTGCTCGAGCACGTCCTGCCACGTGGGCGCGAGCGGATCATGGAGCCCCAGGCGGGCGTCGGCTGCGAGCAGGGTGGAGGCGCCCCAACGCAGGAGCGCGAGATCGTAATTGCAATCGGCCGTGGACGCATATTCGGGCGAGAACGTCCTCGGCAGGTGGTAAACGCCGGCCGCGTCCTTGGTCAGAAAATGCAGATAGAAATTCACCGATTTACGCAGGAGCGGGAACACGAGATCGCGAAGCACGCCGTCATCCATGGTGTGGCGGTATCCGAGCCACGCGTTGTGCAGCGCCCAAATCAGGTTTCCGACCTCGGGATCGCCGCTGCTCCCCGGCAAGGCCACCGTCGCCGTCACCAGATCTTCCTGGCTGGTGCGCGCCATGCCCACCGAGTCGCCCCGATAGTCCTCGGGCAGGTTGGACACCAAGTTTTCGCGGTAGCGATCGAGCGAAGCGGTCAGCGAGTCGAGCTCGCGGTGGTTGGTGGCGTCGATCAACCAATATTCGAGCTGCACATTGAGGTTCCACCAAACGCCGGGCCAAGGGGTCTTCTCGAGCCAGGGCCCGGTGGTGCTCAGCACCGGCCGGTCGCGGCGGGTGGCGCTGGCCATTTTGTAGAGCTGAATCCAATAGAAGCTCTCGAACCGCGTATCGGACATCGACACGAAGCTCTTTGGATAAAAGGCGTGCCACCACCCGAGGTGCTCGGCGCGCAGCCCACTCGCGCCCTTGGTCCGCGCAGCCGCCAGGGTCTTCGATGCCGCGGCGGCGGCCGTGCTCTCCGGGTAGCTGTGGGCCACGGTCAGGAGCAAGGTCTGCGCCTTGCCATCGGGCGCGCTCTGCCATTGGCTGACGGTCTGACCGCCCGCCGCCAAGTTTTGCGTGCAGGTGCCGCCGTCGCCGCTCGTGCGAAGAACGGGGTCGGGGTTGGTCTTCAAGCCATCGGGCGCAGGCTTGAAATCCAGGCGGGGGCTTCGCGCCTGCGCCGGCACGAAGCTCCAGGCGGCCTTCTCCGCGCCGGACTTCACGGTGGTCGATACGACCAGCACATCGCGCTGGGCGTGCACATAGGCGCGCACCGAGAGCACGCCCTTGGTGGTGGTGACGGTGCCCGATAGCTCGGCGTCCCAGAGCGACAGCCGCAGATCCACGTCCGATACGTCGCCCGCCGTGTTCAGAACGAGCTCGCCAATGGGGAGGCGCGCATTCCCAAAGAGCGAACCGCCCGTACCTTGATGATCGCGAACGCGCGTATCACCGAGCTTGAACGAGATGCGCTTGGCCGCGCCGGTCTGGTACACGGAGGCGCCCAGCGCACCATTGCCGAGAAAGGGGCCCTGGTAAAAGCTCGTCGGCACCGAGCGCCATACGGGATCGAGCCCGCCGAGGTACGAGGACCATGCCGCGTCGGTCGACATGGTGTCATCGAGACTCCACGCAAAGGCTCCCACGTGGCTCGGCGCAGACGACCCTGCGCTCGATTCGAGGGCGGTAGGCCCATCGCAGGCGGCCGCCAACGCGACCGACCCCGCCATGAGCCGCATGATCCACCGTGTCCACAGACGTTTCATGGATTCCTCCAAGCGCGTGGGGCCGCGACCGATGTTGCTGCGACCGCGATCTATTAGTAAAGTTTCTTAACAAATGCAAGGCGGCGCCTTTCGTGCGCCCTGGTGGAGCGGACGACGTACACTGGAGCCCTTCCGATGCGACGTGGATGGGCAGGTGCAATCACGCTTGGACTGGTTGGGGCCATGGCATCGTGCGCCGGCATTCTTGGAATCGACGATCTTCCCGAGCGGCGGCCCTCGGTCGAAGGGGGTCCCCCGCAGGCGGATCCGGAGGCGGGCGGCGGCGCGTGCGATCCTCGAAAACCGTTCGGGGCGCCGCAGCCCATCCCGGGCATCGGCTCGGCCGGGATCAATGGGTGGCCGTGGATCTCGGAGGATGAGACGATCATTTATTTCTCGCGGGTCGGCAGCGCTACGGATTTCGATATCTACCGCGCCACGCGTACGAGCCGCTCGGAGCGTTTCGACCATGTCGAGCGGGTGAGCGCCTTGGCGACCTCGGTGGACGACGTCGATCCCAATTTGACGGGCGATGCATCGACCATCTACTTCGTCCGGCGGATCGAGCAAACCAGCTACGATCTCTATATGGCCACCCGCGACGGCGGCGGAGACTTCTCGGAGCCGGTGCCCATACCGGGGCTCAACACGGCGCGATACGACGGTTTGCCGTTCTTCTCCGCCGCGAGCAACGAGCTCTGGTTCGGCTCGAACCGCGGCGATACGGGGTTCGCCCTTTACGTGGCCAAGCTCAATGGAACGTCGTTCGGTGCGCCGGCGCGGGTGGCGGAGATCGACACGGCCGGCCACGAGAACGCGCCCGTCCTCAGCCTCGACGCCAAGACGCTCTACTTCGCCTCCGGTCCCCGCGGAGATCCCGCCGAACAAGGCCACTACGATATTTGGACTGCGCGGCGCGAGGACGTGAGCAAGCCGTTCGAAGCGCCGACCATCCTCCCCACGGTGAGCTCCCCGGAGCGCGATATGCCGGCCGCCATCTCCCGCGATGGATGCCGCCTGTATCTGACGCGGTACATGGAGGAGGTGCCCGCCCACTACAACATTTACGTCGCCGAACGCCCTCGGTGAGGTGCGGGCCGCCCGCGCGCGGCGGACTACATGAACGTGCGGTTACATGTGGCCATCTGCGACCGCAGGGCGATACGAGGTGTCTGCGCGCCGCGCGCGCGCCGGTCGAGGAAAACGCGGACATGCGTGCACGTGCGGTCGCCGACGAGGTGTGGCCGCTGCTTTGCACTAGGTGCGAACGCGCGGTTCCGGAGGCGCCGCACGCTTTCGAGGACCGATTCGTTACCAAGTTATCGAGGTGTTCGCCTGCGCGAACATCGTAGGAGAGCTATCGCTCATGACTTATTCTTCCTTAACTTTTCTTTCCGCCATCTCCATCGCCTTGTGCCTCGCGGGGACGGCGTGCAGCAGCAACGACGATCCGCCCCTGCGGCCCAATCCGAATCCGCAGTCCGATCCGAGCCCCGATCCAAAAACCGTCGCGAGGGCCCGAGACTATTGCATTCAGCTGAGGAACAGCGTCGTCGCCGCAGCCGCTCGTTGTGGCAATGCGGAAAAAGAGGTGCGCGCGGCCTTCGACGCGGAGTTCGGGAGCGGCTGCTACAAGGTCGTCGGGGTCCGCAACGAAAACGCGCTTCGACTCAAATGTATCCCGTCGTTCGAGACCATCTCCTGCACCGATTTCAACGCCGCGAAATGGGAACCGAGCTGCGAGAAGCAACTCCTGATGCCCAAAAGCTCGCTCACCGCGCGCTCGCCCGAGCTGGAACCGTCCGAGCTGGGGCCGTCCGAGCTGGGGCCGTCCGAGCACGCCCCGGAAAACGCGGACGAGCCTTCGAACGACGCCCTGAAGTCGCTGGTCGGCGATCCGTCAGAGTGAGCTCGCGAGCAGCTCGCGCAGCACACCATCGAGGAAATCCGTATCGGGCGGGTTGATGCCGAGACCCGCCAGATGCCCCCACACGCCGGGGATGACGCGCACATCGCCGTTGGGGATGAATTGGCTCGCCCATTTCTCGTCCTCGGGCGGGAAGTAGAGGTCCTTCTCCGCGGGCACGGCGACGGTGCGCGCGCGGATGGAGCCGAGGGCCCGGCGGACGTCGCCATCGCTCCCCGGGGTGGTGCCGATGTCCGCGTGCTTCCACGTCCACAACATGGCCAACAGATCGTTGGCGTCGTGGCTCCCGAAGTCCTTCTCCCAAAATCCGACCAGAAAATCCTCGAGCGACTCGAACCCGAGCTGCCGGTGGAGCTTTTCCCAATAGAAGGCCTGGGAGAAACCCCAACCCGCATAGACGCGTGAAAACGCGCGCAGGCCCTTCCTCGGCTGCTGCTCGTAAAAGCCACCGTTCCACCCGGCATCGGCGGTCAGGGTAGCCTCCAGCCCTTCGAGAAAGACGATGTTGTGGGGCGACGTCGTCGACGATCCGCAAAACGGTAGTGCGCGTTTCACGAGAGCGGGATAGCTGACCGCCCACTGGTACGTCTGCAAGCCCCCCATCGACCAACCCGTGACCAGCTCCAGCCGCTCGATCCCGAACCGCTCGGTGACCAAGCGGTGCTGCGCGCGCACGTTGTCCCGCACGGTGATGTGCGGAAAGTTCCCGCGATCGTGCGGCGGCGGCGTGTTCGACGGCGAGGACGAGAGGCCATTGCCGAACATGTTCGGCACGATGATGAAGTACTTCTCCGGGTTCAGCGCACGTCGGGGCCCGATGAGCCATTCATTGTCCGAATGCCGCGCGCCGTACGCCGTCGGATAGACGATGGCGTTGGATCGGTCGGCGTTCAGGGTGCCGTAGGTTTTGTAGACGAGCTTCGCAGGCCGCAAGGTGGCGCCTTGCTCCAACTCGAAGTTCGGCAGCTCGAACACCTCGGAGTCTTGCGGATCGGACATGACCGCACGCATAGAGCCGCGTCCCGAGCGATTCCAGGTAGGACATCGCTTGGGGTCGGCAAATGCCGCAACGCGAGCGCGGTCTTCGCGGCGCCCGAGCGTGTTTTTCGCGCTGCGCAATCGTTGTGCGTAGGGCCTCTTCGCGGATCCTGCCAGGACTGGCACGGGGATCATCGTGCGTTACCTTGCGACCCACGATGAAGAGGAGATTGGCCGTCGACATCTGGTCCGACATCGCTTGCCCCTGGTGCTACATCGGAAAGCGCCGGCTGGAGGCCGCGCTCGAGCGCTTCCCACATCGGGACGCGGTCGAGGTCGTGTGGCACGCCTTCGAGCTCGATCCAGCTGCGCCGCGGGTGCGCGATCCGAATGTGTCCTATGCCGAGCGCCTCGCCGGCAAATACCGAACGACTCAGGTCGAGGCGCAGCGGAGCATCGATCGCATGGTCGCCGTGGCCAAGGGCGACGGGCTCGACTTTCAATTCGAGCGCATCAAGCCCGGAAATACGTTCGATGCCCACCGGGTGCTGCACTTTGCCCATGAGCGCGGCGTGCAGGATGCCGTGAAGGAGCGTTTTCTACGCGCGTACATGACCGAGGGCGAGGCCATCGGCGAGCGCGAGGTGCTCGTGCGCCTGGCGAGCGAAGCCGGGCTCGACGCGGACGAGGTCCGCCACCAGCTCGAGACGAACGCCCACGCCGAGGCGGTGCGCGCCGACGAGGAGCAAGCGCGCGATCTCGGCATCGAAGGCGTGCCGTTCTTCGTGCTCGGGGGTCGCTACGCCGTCTCCGGCGCGCAACCCGCCGAGCACCTCCTCGCCGCGCTCCAGCGCGCCTGGAAGGATCTCGAGGCAAAACCCATCACCTTCGCCGAAGGCGACGCCTGCGGGCCCGATGGGTGCCCTGTTCCAAACGCGTAGAATCAACTCCAAGGAAGCAGAATACGGGCGCCTTCCGGCGCGCTTCAACGCGCGCGCGTGAAGTCGCTCGTGCGGTTCGTCTCCCAGGTGCGGCCGCCGTCGTAGGAGAACGCTTGCTCCCAGCGCGCGGTATCGGGCCCGGATTTGGTCCAGATGTAGCGCACCTTTATGGGCCGGCCTTTGTCTTCGTCCTCCCCGTAGAACTCTCCGCGATTGCCGGTGAACCCGCCCACGTTGGGGTTCTCGAGCTTCCCGACTTTGCCGTTGATTTCATAAATGGACCATTGGCGTTTCGCGAGATCGAAGACGTTCACCGTCGCCCCGGAGCCTCTGCCGGGCGATTCGCTCTCCTCGACATTGACCATCCCGCCGAGGTAAGCCACGGATTTGGTGGTGCCCGAGTAGGTCTCCCAATCGTTGCTTCCGACGCCGCGCTCCTTGAGCCGCCGCCTCACCACGTTCCAGTTTCCGACGAGATAATCGAAATCGTGGACATCGCCCGTCGGCGTGCGGATCGTCTCGCCCGATGTCTCCGTGGAGCTCGCGCGGGCCTCGGGCGCGCGCGGCTGCGGCTGCGATCCGCCGCACGCGCCGAGCAGGAAGCTCGACGCGAGCAGCGCGAAGGCGAGGTTACTTCGCTCCGCCATCACAATTGTGTCCGCTGGAGGCCTCACCGGAGGTCGACGACCGGGACGCCGAGGCATACCCGGTCGACAGCGCGAGGCCGGCGGCGGCGACGGCGAGGAAGATGGCGAGTCGCCGAGCGATACGGGACGGTTTCGATTGAAACATGATGATCGTTCCTTTCGTGATTTTGCCCAACGTCGCGCGATGGGCGGTTCGAGCGTTCATAAGGTTAAGTTGTAGATACAAGTATTTTGGAAAGGCGCACGGATCCCTCCATGTGCCGGCGCGCCGATACGCAGGTATCCCTAGCTTGCTGACCGCGAACGGGTTACTTGGGGCCGCCGAGCTCCGTGCACGCGTGCGGCCTGGGCGAGTTGTCGTTCACCCACGTCTCGGGGAGCTTCACATCGGCCGCGGCCGCCCACGAGGTGGGCGCAAACCAGACGCAGGCTGCGAGGACGAGGCCGGCGGCGCCGAGGAGCATGGCGGCGCGCCTCTGGGTGCGCGGCGGCGGCGCATGGCACGCGCGCGAGGGCGATAGAAGGAGCGCGATGCGCCGCGAGAGCGTGGAGTCGGCCATGGGGACCGTCCCCTTCATGCCGTTGGCCATCGACAGCCGCTGCGCCAGCTCCAGCAAAAAATGTGCATACTGCAGGGGTCTATCTTGCGCGACCCGCGCATCGACGCTGGCCTCGCGCGCCACCGCGATCTCGCCCAGGAAGCTCGCGCCCAAGGGGTGCCCCGTGAAGACGAGGCGCGCCAGCCCCACCAGGAAGGCCACGCGGAGATCGCCGCGCTCGACGTGCACCAGCTCGTGGTGCAGCACGAAATCGAGCTGCTCCTCGGAGAAGGCCGCGAGCTCCGCGCGCGGCAGCACGATGCGCGGCGAGAGGAACCCGGTCGCAAAAGGGGCCTCCGTCTCGTCCGAAACCAAGAGCACCGGCGCGCGCATCCCGAGCCGCTCGGCCACCACGGCCGCGCGCGCCTGCACGTGCAGCGGCGCCTCGGTCGCCCGCGCGCACACGCGCCCGAGCCGCACATGGCCCACCACCGTGCGCACGAGCGAAACCACGACCAGCGCGCCCCAGAGCAACGCGACCACGGCGAGCGCATGCCCCACCGGCGACGCGGACCACTCCGACGGACCGACCCACGGCCGCACCCAGTCCACCGCCGCGCGCACCGGCGCCGCCTCGGACCACTCGCGGCTCCACGGCCCTTGCCACCCCTGCTCCGAGAGCCCCGCGCCGCTCTCCCGAAGCGATGGAAGCAGGAGCATCGACGCAGCGCCCATCCACGCGAGGACGAGGGTCCGATACCGGAACGTCGGCGACGCCAAGAGCGATCCGCACTTGCGGCCCTTCGCGAACGGCACACGCAAAACCAGCGCACACCCGAGGAGCGATCCCCACGCGAGCACGATGCCCAATCCAAACGTCGAGAGGGTCAGCTTATCCATGTTGCTTGCTCGATTTTGCACGTACCCGCGGCTCCCGTGAAGACTCCGCGGCCTGTCCTTCCGTCTTCAACCTCGACTCGATTTCGCTCTTCAGCGCCTCCAGCTCGTCGCGCGTCCAGGTCTCGTCCTCGAGGAGCCCGACCACCAGGCTCTCCGCGCGCCCGCCAAAGAGCCGGTCGACCAAATCGCGAACGTGCCTGCGCTGGACCTTGGAGACGGGGGCGGTCGCCCGGTACACGTGCGCCCGCCCCCCATCCGGATGCGGCTCGTGCCGCACGTATCCCTTTTGCTCCAAGATGCGCAACATGGTCAGCGCCGTGGTGTACGCCACCGGCCGCGGCAAGTGCTCGACCACGTCGTGGACGGTGGCGACCTCGCGCTTCCAAAGCACCTGCATGACCTCCGACTCTGCTCGCGTGAGCATCGGGGGCTTTTCGGTCGCGTCCTTGGACATGACTAAGAGCTTAGTACTAACGTCTTAGTTGTCAACGGCAGAAGCACCCCTCGGTGAAGGCTCTGCATAAGGCGCCACAACGAGGGCATGAGGCGCCACAACGGCGGTTCGAAGGGCTCAGGGGAGCCCGAAGACGCCCCCCTCACGGGTCCCGACTTCTGAACCGGGCTGCCCACGAGGCAGGTGTTTCCGTGAAGCTTCGTCGCAACGCCTCGGCAAAGGCACCACACCCCGGGGATTTCGGACCGCTCACGGGAGCCCGAAGACGTATACCTCACCGGGTCCCCGCTTCTGGACCGGGCTGCCCACGAGGCAGGTGTTTCCGTGAAGCTTCGTCGCAACGCCTCGGCAAAGGCACCACACCCCGGGGATTTCGGACCGCTCACGGGAGCCCGAAGACGTATACCTCACCGGGTCCCCGCTTCTGGACCGGGCTGCCCACGAGGCAGGTGCTTCCATGCATGGCCACGGTGTATCCGAAGCTGTGGAGCTTCGCCGGATCGCCCGAGGTGAATTTGTGGCGCTGCGTCCAGCCCCCGTCGGCCGCCCGTCCAAACACGTAGGCCCCGCCCAACTCCTCCCCCCAGGTCTTTGCGGCGTGAAGTGTCCCCGCTACGACCGTCGCCCCGGATGCGGCGATGCTGCCGCCAAATTGCAGATTGGGTTTGCCGTCGGCGGGGAGCAGTTTGGCCTGCTCCACCCACCCCGCGCCGGACTCGGCGAAGGCATAGGCCGCGCCCGCGGTCGCCGCGATCGTGTTGTCCCCCGGAGCGCCCACGGCGAGCGTACCCCCGTGGAGCGAGAGGACATAGCCGAACAGGCCCTCGGAGGTCGTCGCGCTGGGAAGCAGCTTTTGCTGCTGGGTCCAACCTTGGGTCGCGTGCGCATAGAGGTACACGGAGCCCGAGTACTGGCCGCGATCGTCGTCGCCGGGGGCGCTCACCGCGATGCGGTCGCCTTCGATGCCGACCGCCCAGCCAAAGGCTTCTTCCGCGGCCCCATCGCTCGCAACGAGCTTTTTCGCGAGCGACCAGGTCGCAGCCGCGCGCGTGTAGACGAAGGCGGCGCCCGCGTTCGACCCCCCCGCGGGATCCATGGGCCATCCGAGCACGAGCTCGTCTCCATCCATCGCGATCGATGGAAAGTAGGTGTGCGATCCTTGCGTGGAGGCCGGCGGCGCGATCTTTTGCGTCAAACTCCACGTGCCGCCCGAGCGCATGAAGACGTACACGCCTTGATGGGCCGCCACCGCGAGTGTATCGCCCTGCAGCGCAATCGCGCCGTATTCGAGTGGATCGCCGGTAACGAACCGCTGCTGCTCGGTCCAAGTGCCTCCTTGCCGCGTGAACACATAGAGTACCACGGCGGTTCCCGGTACCGTGCTTTGCCCCACCACGACCGCCGTATCACCGTCGATGGCGACTTGATAACCAAACCAATCGTTCTCGACCGCATCGCTCGCGGTGAGCACCGCCTGGGGGGCCGCCGCTGCCGCAAGGAGATTCGCTGCGCGATGCCCTGGCTCGGGATCCGAGGAGCTCTCTCCCGCGCCGCACGCCCCCACCGCCACCGCGGTGAGAACGAGCGCCATACGCTGACCCCACGTGCGGCGTTCCATTCGGAGTTTCGAGACTGTGTTGCAAATACCAACGTTCGAATCCATAAATCCCTCCTGGGGGTTCGAATAGCCAGGATGAACGACATCCTTACACGCCCGATTCATCCGAAATGGCGAGCCAATTGCGCCAATCGGTGACGCGCCTCACGGTGCGATGGGTATCGACGATTCGAAGGCCGCGATCACGGTGCGGGGGTATCGACGATTCGAATGTCGTCCACGTAACCGCGATACGCGCCCGTGTTGGCGGGTTGATCGTAACCGAGGTGGATTCGATCGATCGTCTTGCCCGCGAGCCGCCCCAGATTGGCGCGCACGAGGTTCCATTGGTTCACCGCGAGGTGCTTCCCCTCCCCTTGAAATTGCGGGTGAACGCGGGCGCCGAATTGATCGACCACCCCGGAGTCGCGCAGGTTGGAGCCGTCGGTCATGGCAAAATCGAGGGCCACGAAGGTGCCGTTCGCCTGTTGCGGATAAATCCAATACGAGAGCACGGTATCGGTGCTGATGGGGATATGCACGTCGAAGACACGATTGTACGAATACGACGGCCCCGAGGCGCTCTTGTCGCTGCCGGAGTACATCAGCGCGCTCACACCGCCGTGCGCCAGCTCGTTGCGCGGCGAGGACTCCATGCGGGTCAGTCCGCAACAGGGATAGCCGCCAACGTTCGTGCTCGCCTCGACGGTGTCCAGCCACGCGGGCGCCGTTTGCCCCGCCTCCAAGCCGGTGACGACGTGCGGCCACTCGCGCCCGTCGGCCAAGATGCGCTCCAGGGACGCGTACCAGAGGCTCGCCATTTTGGCGTAACCCGAGTCGTTCGGGTGCAAGGTATCGGCGAGGTCCGCGTTCGAGAGCGCGTGGAACATGTCGACCATGCGCACGCGTTTGCCTTGCGCCACCTTGCTCTGCACGATGCCGGGGATGGCCGCGTTGAAGGTGGCGATCCGGCCGTTGATGGCGCCATCGAGCGCGGGCACCACTTGCGCGACCACCACGGTCGCGCCGGGCGCGCCGGCCAGGATCTGGTCGATGAGGGCGTTGAGTCGGTCGGGGGCGGTGCCCACTTGGTAGTTCTGATTCATATCGTTGGTGCCGATATGCAAAAGAACGATTTGCGGCTTGGACGTGGCGAGCCAGCCGTCGATCTTGGCGGCAATTTGATCGATGCGCCAGCCGGAATGCCCCTCGTGATCGATGTCGGGCAGCTGCCCATCCCGCTGCGAGCCGACGAAGTCGATGGGATATCCCGCCAAGCCCACCATGCGCTGCCACAGCTCGGCGCGGTAGCTGGACGTGGTGCTGCTCCCCGCACCATGGGTGATGGAGTCGCCCAGCGGCATGATGGCCACGGCGGCCGCCTCGTTCGCACGCGCCTCGTGCGCCGTTCGCAACGCGGGCGACGTCTCGCGCAAACCCTGCTCGTCACCCGCTTCGCTGTTCGCACACGGCGCCGTGCACGAGGCTGCGAACACGGACGCGACGAGCGCGGCCCACCGCAACCTCGATAGGAGGGGCAGCCGCGCACCCGATTCGGCGACAACGTTGTCATTCATTCCCCATGAGCGACTCGCTTCGACGGCCATCGTGACCTCCTTGGTTCGATTTCGGATCGAACTAACGTGTACGTTTTACGGCACTTCGTTTCACCGTGCTCGTTTTCGCAGCAGAGGCGGCGGCAGCCGCCGCGGGCACCTTCCGTTTTGCGGCGGCAGCAGCAGGCGCCTTCCGTTTTGCGGCGGCGGCAGCAGCAGGCGGCACCTTCCGTTTTGCGGCGGCAGCAGCGGCAGGCGCCTTCCGTTTTGCGGCGGCAGCAGCAGCAGGCACTTTCCGCTTTGCGGCGGCAGCCGCGGGCACCTTTCGCACAGGCGCCGAACCGCCCACCGCGGGAAGGCTCGCCACCAACTTTTTCGGCGCCAGGGCGCGGTAGCTCTCGTCAATCCACGACTTGAGCAAGTCCACGGGCGGCGTTTCCCCCTCCTCGAACTCCGCCGATACCCACCCGCTCCTTCCCAGACCATACGGCGTCGGCTTCGCAAATGGAAATAGCAGGGCCGCCTCATGCGAGTGCGGCAGCTTGCACGAGATGCGAAGAGGCTCGCCCTCCGCGCTCAGGAAGGCGAACGTTTTGTCCTTCACCGCCAGATCGAGGTGACCCGGCCAGGGGCTCTTCGTATGGGTCTCGGGGTACGCCAAGCCGAACGCGCGCAGCTCGGCGACGACGGCATCGGTCGGGTTTTTGCGACGCGGCATCGGTGCTCCTCGTGGGAACGATACCGCGCCCCGGTTCGAGGAGAAAGACGTCAGCGTGCGCGGCGCGCGAAGCTGCGCGGGAACGGCACCTTTCGCAGGAGAACGCGCTCGCGCCGCTGCTCCTCTTCGAGGTGGCGCACCCGCGCGGCGAGCATGTCCTCCAGCGTGATCTCGCCGACCACACCGGTGGGTTCGCGGCCGGCCACCACCGGGAGCCGCGTTCGAGCGGTTTGCGCCATGCGGTAAACGGCCGTTCGAAGCGGCTCGCCCGGGTGCGCGACCGGCATCTTCCCCGCCGCCGCCCCGGCGCCCTCACCAAAGGCGGCCACCGAGCGGGCCAGCGCATCGGAGTCGGTGCGCATCACCTCGCGCACGAAGAGGATCTCCAGCGGATCGGTGGCGTACTCGCGGCTCAAATGGAAGCCGCGCCGGCTCACTTTTTCGGTCAGGATCGAGCGCTTCAAGACCAGCACCGTAAAGGCGTGGGCCATCGGCACCGCCAGGAGCAGCGGGATCACCATGCTCCACGCGTGCGTGAGCTCCAGCGCAAACACGATCCCCGTGAACGGCGAGCGCATGGTGCCGCCCAGGATGGCCGCCATGCTGACCAGCGGCCAAAAACCGCGGCCCATATCGGGCAATACGTGCGCCTCGAGCCCCCCGAGCGACGCCCCCATGATGAGCAACGGCGCCAGCACACCGCCCGAGGTGCCCGAGCCGAGCGACACCACCCAGATCGTTGCCTTGACAACCATCAGCACCAAGAGGGCCTTTCCGAGCAGCTCACCATGGAGCAGCGCCTCGATGGTGTCGTACCCCACGCCCATGGCGCGCGGCTCGATCAAGCCGCCGATGCCGATGGTCAAGCCGCCGATGGCGGGCCACCACATCCAGTGAATCGGGAGCTTCAAAAAGGCGTCCTCGAAGAAGTAGACCCCGCGCGTGAGCAGCCCGGACATCGCGCCGGCCGCGAGCCCGCACGCGACGCTGCCGAGGACGAGCGACCACGTGGGGTGCACCTCGGCGGCCGCCAAGGACGGGACCGGAAAGATGGGCCCGACCCCCAGAAGATACGGGCGCACGCTGGCCGCCACCACGCTCGCGACGCTCACCGGGATCATGCTGCGCGGCTTCCACTCGAAGAGGAGGAGCTCCACGGCCAAGAGCGCCGCGGCCAGCGGGGCGTCGAAGGTGGCGCTCATGCCCGCGGCCGCGCCTGCGACCAAGAGCGTCTTGCGCTCGGCGCTGGTGAGCTCGAAGCACTGCGCGATGAGCGAGCCAAAGGCGCCGCCGGTCATGATGATCGGCCCCTCCGCGCCGAACGGACCGCCGGACCCGATCGAAATCGCCGACGAGAGCGGCTTGAGGAGCGCCACCCGCGGCTCGACCCGGCTGCCGCGAACGAGGATCGCTTCGATGGCCTCCGGGATGCCGTGCCCGCGGATCTTCTCCGAGCCGTAGCGCGCCAAGAGCCCGATGAGCAGCGCGCCGACCACCGGCACCAGCACCACCGCGTAGCCGAGGTGATGCTGCGCCGGCGATGCGTTCTCCAGGCTCACGCGCTGAAAGAAGAAGAGGTTCGTGAAGAGGGAAATGGCTTTGAGCAGGCCGAGCGCGAGGTACGCGCTGAGCACTCCGATGACCGCGGCGAGGAGCGTGAGCGGAACGACCCGCTTCGTGGTGGTGAAATCTCCGAGCTCCTCGGAGATCGGGGTCGCGTTTCTTGGCTCGGCAGTCATCGCTCGAATTCCTTGTCTGGCTTGTCTGGCTTGGCTGGCTTGGCTTGCTCGTCGCTCGCGTCGTTCTCGGGGTCGTCGTCTCTTTCGAGCTCGGGATCGTCGTCCTCGAGCGCCGGCCCCTCGCCCGTCACCAGGGCGGCGAGCGTCTCGAGCAAGGTGGGCGCGACCGAACGAAGCTCGGTGCGATGTGCGACCGCCAGCTTCTCGAGGAGGCGCCGGCCGCGCGGGGTGACCTCGAGGAGCACCTCGCGCCGATCGCGCTCGCTCGGTCGCTTCTTCACCAAGCCGTTTTCGGCCGAGCGGTTCACCAGCTCGACGGCGCTGTGGTGCTGGATTTGAAGGCGCTCGGCGATGCGGCCGATGGTGGGAAACTCTTCGGGCGGCAGCCCGTGGATCGCGAGCAGAAGCTGATGCTGCTGAGGCTCGAGCCCCACGGCGCGTGCGCTGGCCTCGCTGAAATTGATGAATCGACGGATCCGATAACGGATCTCCGCCAGCGCTCGGTACTCGGCCAGGGTGACGGCTTTCGGCACGAGGGGTATATATCGTCTCACGATATATTTGGAAAGGGCATCCCCCGCACGCCGATCTCGCGTCGCCGCAGAATTCGGTGTAAGACCAGTTGCGTGGCGTACGAGATGCTCGTGCTGAGCGCGTCGGACGTTCGAGAGCTGTACGACTGGGACCTCGCCATCGAGTCGCAGCGGCAGGCGTTCGCGCAGCTCGGGCTCGGCGCGGCCTGTTTGCCGGAGAAGCTCGTGCTCCCGGCCGGCGAGAATATGGCGCTCTGCTACGCCGCGCGCATGTCGGATGACACCGGCGCGGTGAGCAAGTTCATCAGCGTTCACCCGCACAACGGCGCGAAGGGTCTGCCGAGCGTGCAGTCGGTGGTGACCGCGCTCGATCCCGTCGACGGCCGGCCGATCGCGATCATCGACGGCAACGAAGTGACCACGCGCCGCACTGCAGCAGCGAGCGCCCTCGCGATCTCCCTCCTCAAGAGCGTCCCGGCGCACGTGCTCACCGTGCTCGGAAGCGGTGTTCAAGGCATGGCGCACATCCGCGCGATCCGCCGGGTTCATCGCTTCGATCAAGTGCGCATCTGGAGCCCCACGCGGGCCAACCGCGAGCGCGCCGCCGAGACCTTGCTCGCCGAGCTCGGCATCGACGTGGTCGCCTACGCCGATGCGCAGTCGGCGGTGGAGGGCGCTTCGGTCATCGTCACGTGCACCTCGAGCGAGGAGCCGGTGCTGCGCGGCGATTGGCTGTCACCCGGGGCCACCGTGCTCTCCGTGGGATCGTTCACGGAGACGCGCTCCGAGATCGACACCGTGGCCACCGGGCGCGCGAGCGTGCTGGTGGTCGATCACGTGCCGACCGAGGTCGCGCACGGAGGTCTCATCGTCTCGGCGCTCCGCCGCGGCGAGCGCAACGTCGAGGATCTCGTTCCGCTCTCCGACGTGGTGCTGGGCCGCCATCCGGGGCGCCGCCACCGCGACGAGATCATCGTGTACAACAGCGTGGGCGTCGGCGTGCAGGACGCCGCCGCCGCTTGGGCACTCATCGACCGCGCCCGGCAGGCGGGCCGCGGAACCAGGATCGCACTATGAGCGAACTGCCTTCGAAGGCCGCGGCCGTCATCATCGGCGGTGGCGTGATGGGAACGAGCATCGCGTTTCACCTGGCCGAGGCTGGGGCCGAGGGCATCGTGCTCCTCGAGCAGAACGAGCTCGGCTCCGGCTCCACGTGCAAGGCCGCCGGCGGCGTGCGCGCGCAGTTCTCCGATCCGGTCAACATCCAGCTCGCCCAGCGCAGCTTGGAGGCCTTCGCGCGCTTCCCCGAGCGCCCCGGCCAGGAGATCGACTTTCGCCGCGCGGGCTATCTCTTTCTCCTCTCGCGCGACGAAGACGTTCGCGCCTTCGAGCAGAGCATCGCGCTGCAACGCGAATACGGTGTGCCCAGCCGGCTCATCGAGCCCAAAGAAGCCAAACGACTCAGCCCGCTCATCGAGACGGACGGTCTCCTCGCGGCGGCCTTCAGCCCCGACGACGGCCTCGCCACGCCGGAGGCCGTCGTCTACGGGTACGCGCGGGGCGCACGCCAGCGCGGGGTTCATATCGCCACGCAGTGTCGGGTGACGAACATCGAGACCCGCGGAGGGAGCATCCGGCACGTGGACACATCGCTGGGATCCATCGAGACGGGCACGGTGATTTGCACGGCCGGCGCGTGGTCGCGCGAGGTCGGCGACATGGTGGGCGTCGATCTTCCGGTCACGCCCTACCGCCGTCAGGTGCTCTTTACGGAGCCCATGGCGAGCTTGCCGCCGATGCCCATGACCATCGATTTCGCCACCTCGTTTTACTTCCACGCCGAAGGGCGCGGGCTGCTCGTGGGCATGTCGTACCAAGAGGAGCCCCCCGGCTTTCACCTCGATCGCAACGACGCGTGGGTTCCATCCTTGCTGGCGGCCGCGGAGAGACGCGCGCCCGCGGTGGGGAGCGCCGGCATCGCCAGCGGCTGGGCGGGCTTGTACGAGATCACCCCCGATCACAACGCCATCGTGGGCGAGGCGCCGTCGCTGTCGCGCTTCCTTTACGCGACGGGGTTTTCGGGCCATGGTTTTTTGCAAGGCCCGGCCATTGGGGAGACGATTCGCGATCTCTACTTGGGCCGTGAGCCCGCGGTCGACGTCTCCGGCCTCTCCGCCGCCCGCTTTACCGCCGGCGCCACGCGCCCCGAACGAAATATCGTATGACGAGTAAGACGACGATGACGAAAGCCGCACCCATCGAATGACGCGTATGACGAACGAGACACCCCCGCTCATCGACATCCACGACGCGGAAGTGTATCGAGGCGACACGCGCGTCTTCGAGCACCTGTCGCTGCGCATCGAGCAAGGGAGCCACACGGCCATCCTCGGCCCCAACGGCGCCGGCAAATCGACGTTGCTGCGGCTCCTCTCGCGCGAGATTTACCCGGTGGCGCGCGCGGGCTCCTGGGTCCGCATCCTGGGCGAGGAGCGCTGGAACGTCTTCGACCTGCGCAAGCAGCTGGGGCTCGTTTCACACGAATTGCAAATGCAATACGAGCGCAGCGTCCGCGGCCTCGACGTGGTGCTCTCCGGGTTCTTCGCCAGCGTGGGCGTGGGCTACTTTTCGCACTTGCAGCCGACGGCCGATCAGCGCGCGCACGCCCAGGAGGTGCTGACCGAATTGGGCGCGGCGGAGCTTTCGCAAAAGCCCATTGGCGCCATGTCGTCCGGGGAGCAGCGCCGCTGCCTCCTGGGGCGCGCCTTGGTGCACAATCCACGCATCTTGGTGCTGGACGAGCCCACCGCGAGCCTCGATATGAAGGCCAAGTTCGAGTTCATCGCGCTCATTCGCAAGCTCGTGCACGAGCAGCGCACATTGGTCTTGGTGACCCACCACGTCGACGAGATCCCGCCCGAGATCACCCGCGTGGTGCTCCTGCGCAAAGGTCACGTCGTCGCCGATGGGCCGAAGTCGGAGGTGGTGACGAGCGCGCGCCTGTCGGATCTCTTCGATACGCCGCTGCATTTGCTCGAGCACCAGGGCTTCTTCCAAGCCGTACCCGACGGCGCCCGCGCCAACGTGTAACGTACGCCACCGCGGCGCGATTTTCCTCCGGGTCGCGGCATCGGCGCGGCGGTGCTATCCCTTCCCAGCATGGAAGGTCGCATCTTGCTCGTGGAGGACGACCGTCTCCTCGGCGCCCAAGTGGTCGAGCACCTTCGCGAGGCGGGGTTCGAGACCCTCTGGTGGACGGAGGGCAAATCGCTCACGCCGCCCATCGCCTCCGGCATTCGTCTCCTGATCCTCGATTTGATGCTCCCGGGTGAATACGGGATGGACATCCTCAAAGGGCTGCGCGCCTTCTCGGAGGTCCCCGTGTTGGTCCTCAGCGCGCGCAACGACTCCTTCGACAAAGTGCGCGCGCTGAAGCTCGGCGCCGACGATTACCTGACCAAGCCCTTTTGGCCCGAGGAGCTGGTGGAGCGGGTGCGCGCACGGCTTCGCCGCCCGACGATGCAGCGCGAGGGCGCGCTCGAAGCCGGCCCGGTCCGCGTCGACCCCGAGCATCGCACGGCGAAGGCCGGCGGAAAATCCGTGGAGCTCACCCGGGTCGAGTTCGACATTTTGGCCGCGTTGGTCCGCCGCGCCAACGCGGTCGTCACGCGCCGGTGGCTGGTGGAGAACGTGCTCGATCCCGACCGCGACGGGACGGAGCGCACATTGGACGTGCACGTCTCGCGCATCCGGAAGAAGCTCGGCCAGGAGAACCTCATCGAGACGGTGTGGGGCCTCGGCTACCGCCTTCGCGTACCGCGGGCCGAGCCATGAGGCTGCGCCTCCGCGTCGCGCTGGCCACCGTCGCGGCCATCGTGCCCATCATGACGCTCATCGCGTGGGCGCGGCTGCACGAGCGCGAGACCTTGCTCGCGGAGGACACCGGGCGCGAGGCGTTGCGGCGCCGCGCCATGATGATGCGGCAGGACGGGCCGCGGCCGGCGCGCCTGGGGCTCGTGTTCCCGGTGCACGTTCTTTTGCCGGTCACCTTGGTGGCGTTCGGCGCGGTGCTGCTGGCCACGGGCCCCATCGTTCGAAGGGTGCGGCGGCTCACCAAAGAGGTAAACGACTCGGCCAAGGACGACTACCGCAACACCATCACCGTTCGCGGCGACGACGAGATAGGCGAGCTGGCGCGCGCCTTCGTGGAGGCGGGCGACGCGATCCGTACGCAGATGGCGCGGCAGCAGCGGCGCGAACGAGCGTTGCGCGCGTTCCTGGAGAACACGACGCACGACGTGATGATCCCCCTCACCGTGCTGCACGGCCATCTGGCGGCCTTTCGGCAGCGCGCCGAGCAGGGCCAGCTCCTCGACCCGGCGAGCATCGTGCCGGCGATGAACGAGGCGCACTACATGGCTTCGCTCGTTCACAACCTGGCCCTGGCCGCCGCGCTGGAGGCCGGTGAGCCCGAGCTCCGGCAGGATTCGGTGAGCCTCGGCGAGGTGGTCGAACGCGTCGTGGGCCGCCACGCGCCCATCGCGCGGCAGCGGCGCATCCAGCTCGATCACGCGATCCCCGAGGAGCCCCTGCGGGTGCGCGGCGATGTCACGATGATCGAGCAGGCGCTGAGCAACATCGTCTCCAACGCCGTCCGCTACAACCACGACGAAGGGCATGTGGCGGTGCTCCTCGAGGCCAGGGGCGCAGGCCGCTTCGTGCTGCGGGTGACGGACGATGGCCCCGGCATCTCCGAGGAGGAGCGCGCCCGTCTCGTCGAACGGCACGTCCGAGGAGACGCCGCGCGCTCCCGCGAGCCGCAAGGGCGCGGGTTGGGCTTGCACATCGCCTTCTGCGTCGCACGCGCGCACGGCTGGGATCTGCGCCTCTCCGCGCCGCCCGAGGGTGGATTTCAGAGCGAGATCGACGGCTTCAGAGAAACTTAAGATCTCGCCTCCAGAGTCGCCTCATGACCACGACGACGACGTGCCGCTGGGCGGCCACGGCGGTGGCGCTCGCCTCCGTTCTGGCATCCTGCAGCGGCGACTCCGAATCGCACGCCGAGCTTCCTTCGCCCGTCGCTTACACCGCCAAGGTGAAGAACTTGCTCACCGGCCTCCCGCCCACCGACCAGGAGGCGGAGACGGCCCTCGCCAACCCTTCTGCCCTTCCGGGGCTCATCGACACCTGGATGGAGACACCCGAGTTTCGTCAGAAGATGCTCGAGTTCTTCAAACAGGCATTCCAGCAAACGCAAATTGGCTTTCTTCAATTCGAAGATCAAATCGGCGGCAAGCTCCCGGGCCTGACCCCGGCCGTGACGGCGCGCCTGGTTCGCAGCGCCGAAATGAGCTTTCCCTTCACGGCCATGCAGCTCGTGGACGAGGGACGCCCGTTCACCGAGACCGTGGCCACCGAGCGCTTCGTGCTCAACCCGCCGCTCATGGCCTTGCTCGCGTACTTGGACAACGTCACCATCGACGACGACGCGGTGACGTCCAGCACCCTGGTCTCCAAGTACGGAAATGCGCTCCAATTCGTGCTCCATTACGACGACACGACCTCGGTCCCCTTCGAAGCGTCGATCGATCCGAAGAGCCCCCACTTTTTGCACTTCTACGAGCCGTGCCCGCGGAAGAACGGCATACCCAAGTGCGAGGTCATCGAATTGAAGCAACCGACGCGGGTCGATCAGGCCCTATTGACCTATCTCTTCAATCAAAAGTTCACCGAGGCCGACTGGAACGACTGGCACATGGTCCAGGTGCGCCCGCCGTCGCCAGCCGAGGAGGCCTCCATGTATTGGAGCCTCCCCGACTTTCGCAGCAAGCGCGAGCTGGTCCTGAACGTACCGCGCGTGGGCTTCATGACCACGCCGGCGTTCTTCGCCAATTGGCCCACCAACGCGAGCAACCTGGCCCGGGTGACCATCAACCAGACCTTGATCGTGGGCCTCGGCTATAGCATCGCCAGCTCCGAGGCCACGCCGGTCAGCGAGACGGGGAAGCCGGACGCCCAGCACTCCGCGCCCGGCACCACCTGCTTCGCGTGCCACCAGACCCTCGATCCCATGCGAAACTTCGTTCGGCAGAGCTTCTCGGTCACGTACCATCGGCAAACGCAGGAGCTGAAACCCGAGCAGCAAGTGGCCAAATTCGTCCTCGACGACACGGTCGCCGGAGGGACGGGCGTGCGCGATCTGGCGGCCATCGTCGCGCAGCATCCGCGCTTCGCCCCGGCGTGGGTGCAGAAGCTTTGCCACTACGCGAGCTCGAGCCCCTGCCTCGATTCGGATCCCGAGTTCGTTCGCGTGACGAACGTCTTCCGCGACGCCCATTACGATTTCAAATCCCTCGTACGTGAATTATTCAGCTCACCGCTGGTAACGTCGGCCGTCCCCACCGCGTCGTACCCGGAGCCGCCGGCGACCATCGCGCGCCGCGACCATTTCTGCGCGGCGCTGCAGAATCGCCTGGGGCTGGCCGATGTGTGCGAGTTGAACGCGACCGCCCCCACCCCGATTCAGAACTTGGCCTTCGGCGTCCCCGGTGCCAGCTACGCCCGCGGCGTGGCGACCCCGCTCTTGCCGCGGGAGCCCAATCTGTTCTTCACCTCCGCGGTGGAAAATCTTTGCCAGCGCATGGCCGAGCGCGCGGTGGATCCCCCCGCGTGCCTCCCCGGACAGCGCTGCTTCTCCAGCGCCGATCCAGAGGCCATCCGCGATCTCGTGCGCATCGTCATGGCGATTCCTCCGTTGGATGCGCGATTCGACGACGTGCGCAACATCCTCACCGAGCACCACGACGAAGCCGTGAAAGCAGGATACAGCGCGACGGACGCGCTCCGATCCACCTTCGTGCTCGCGTGCACCTCCCCTTCCAGCAGCGCCATGGGCCTTTAGGAGACGTTCTCATGATGAATACCAGCCGTAGAAGTCTCTTGGCCCAGGGTCTCTTCGGGGCAGGTTGGCTCGGTTTACGTGCCCTGGCCACGGGCCTGCCTGCCTCTTTTCTGCTTCGAGCCGAATCAGCACGGGCGGATGAATACGCGGAGCCCGAGTGCGCCGAGGCGGGCCAAGCGCGGTTCCTCGTCCTCAGCGTGAGCGGCGACGGGGATCCCATCAACGCCAATGCTCCGGGGACGTACCTCGATCCCGGGGTGATCCATCCGGATCCGGCGCTCGCTCCCAAAATGGCGCCCACCCCGTTCAAGCTGGGGCAGGTCGAGACGACGGCCGCGCAGCCTTGGTCGACATTGCCCGAGTGGGTGCGCGCGCGCACGTGCTTCTTTCACATGGCCACCATGACCACGATTCACCCGGACATTCCCAAGGTGCTCGCGCTCATGGGGGCGACCCAAGGGGGCGAGATGCTGCCTTCGCTCCTTTCGCGGTACCTGCGGAGCTGCCTGGGCACCATCCAAGCGGCCCCCGCGTCCCTGGTGGGCGCGACCCGTCCCGAGTACATCACCTTCGACGGCAATGTCATTCCGAATATGAACCCCGTCGCGTTGCGCGACGTGCTCATTCATCCCCAAGGCGCGCTCGCGCAATTGACCGCGCTGCGCGACAAGAGCATGGACAAGCTGCACGCGCGGCTCAAAGCGAAAGGGTCGGCGTCGCAGCGGGCCTTCGTGGACGGCCTCGCCCGCTCGCGCAACGAGACGCGCGCCATCTCCGACAAGCTGGTGAGCGATCTGACGCAGGTGAAGGACAACGACGTGGCCGGTCAAATCATCGGGGCGGTGGTGTTGATCGCCATGAACGTGACCCCGGTGGTGGTGATTCGCATCCCCTTCGGGGAGGACAACCACGCGGACTTCAATTTACTGAAGGAGAGCGAGCAGACGATCTCCGGCGTCAGCCACATCGCTACATTGATGAGCACACTGCAAAGCTACGGGCTCGAAGATCGGGTCACCTTCGCCACCCTCAACGTGTTCGGGCGAACCTTGAAGCAATTGGGCGCCAAGGGCCGAAATCATTGGGCCGATCACCATGTCTCCGTGATGATTGGCAAATCGATTCGGGCCGGCGTCGTCGGCGGCATCGCGCCCGGCTCGTCGCAGGACTACACCGCGATCCCCATCGGGGACGTGCCGGTGCACGAGACCTTGGGCGCGTTCGGAAAAACATTGGCCCGCGCCGTGGGCGTACCGCAGCAGGTGCTCGACGCGAGCATCGGCAAAGGCAAAGTCGTGGCATCGGCCTTGGCTTGAAGGGAACACATGACGAATCGAACCTTCGCGTATCTCGGGATCCTGCTGACCGCGTGCTCGGCGGCCACGGATCCCCCGCCACAGAGCGGTATCGCCTCCGAGCTGCAATGTGAAAACGGGGCCATGATGACCTTCGCGGATCTTCACGCGCAAGTCATCGGCCCCGCGTGCACGGGCTGCCATCATGGCGGTGCCGGCGGAACGGCGCCGGACATGTCCACGGCCGAAAAGGGGCTCGCGTCCACGCGCGGCGTCGCGTCGATCGGCTACGCAAAAACGCTGAAAATCGTGGATCCCGGCGCGCCGCACACCAGCACCATGATGCTCAAGGTGCTCGGCGGCGACCTCAAAGGGTTCGCCGGTCCAAACGGCGAGACGGTGGGCGGCGGCATGCCGCAAGTAGGGACTTTGTCGACCGCGCAAAAAACGGCCATTCGCGATTGGATTTGTTCGGGAGCGCAACCATGAGAGCACTCGCCTTCTTCGTTTGCACAATCCTCTTCGCCGGCACGGCGCGCGCGGCGGTCACCACCTACAAGGCCACCCTCGATGGATCGCAGCCGGTTCCCCCCAACGCGACCCCGGTCACGGGCACGGCGGTCTTGCAATTCGATGACGAGGCGAAGACCTTGGCCGGCACCATCGAGTACTCCGGGCTGAGCGCCCCGCCGGCGGGCGTGGATCTCGGCATCGGCGCCTGCGGAAGCCGCGGCACCGTCGCGCGGCCCCTGCCTGGACCTGGGGCCACACGAACGACCGTCGACACCGCGCTCGATCCGGCGGAGATCGGCGCGTTGCAAACCGGCAACCTCCACGTCAGCGTTCGCACCGCCGCGTACCCCGATGGCGAGATCCGCGGGCAATTGTACTTTCCGCGAACGGGTAAGACGTGCCCGAGCGACGCAGGCCCGGACGCAGGCCCCACCGCGGATGCCGCACCTCCGCCGAGCGGTGGCCTCGATGCGGGCTACGACGCAGCGCCTCCGCCGGGCGGCGAGGTCGGGCCCACGGGCGATGGCGGTTGTTCCGCCTCCGGCGATGAGCATTCGTCCCGCGACGCGATCGCCTTCGGCATCGTGCTCGCGGTGGCGAGCCTCGCGTGGCGCACCAGGCGCCATGTCGCGTGGCGTTCCAATCGCGACGGCGCTCACTCCAACGTATAAAGATGCGGGCGTCGAAGCGACATAACCATCTATGTAGCAAGTCGAGTGCCGCGCTCGGTCACGCGGGCGCATCAGGACGGGTTCTTTACGGCGGCCCTGGCCGCCCGCGATTTGGGCGCGCTCGTCCTTCGCATCTCGCGGCGTTTCAATTGGCTATCGGGCTTGCTTCGATTGGCCGCGCGACGCGTCGATTTGCGGGAGGGGCGCCCGCTGCCCGAGTCTTCGAGGGTGTACGCCGACGCGTGAGCCGTATCCTCCTTTACATTGCGGCGCGCCGTTTTGGCGTTGGCCGGCCTGCCGCTGGTGACCCGCAGCGCTCGTTCGTGCACGCGCGCGCCGTCTTCTTTCTTTGCGTTTCGCGCGTTGACCCTGCGCTTCGGTGAGGCCTTCTTGGCGGGCTTCGCTCGTTCTTGGAGGCTCGCAAACTCCTCTGCTTTCGTGCTCATGATTCCATCGTGTGCACACCGCACGCCATTCGCGATGAATCGGGCGGGACCACGATGTGAGCACCGACCTTGCACCCGGCGCGCGCCTAGGAGGTACTCATGATGCACTCGTTGCGTAACTTTGGTGTTGGAGCATCCCTCTTGGTCGCCGCGCTCGTCGCTTGCTCGTCACAGGGGGCGAGCGGCAGCGATCAAACCCCGCTGGAAGGCGACAACCCTTCGGCCGACAATCCCGTCGCGGGTGGCTCCGAATCCGCGTGTCCGCACGATGAAGATGGGAAGAGCGGATGCGGTCAGGATGGAGGAACGGTCACCCCACCCACCATCTGCTCCGAGGGCCAAGCGGCCGCCATTTTGGACGCGCTCGACATGGGGGAGGTGAACGAGTCCACCCTCGTGGTGGATGCATCGATCGACGCCAAAGTCCGCGAGTTCGCGCGCCTCATGGTGAAAGACCACGGAGCGCATCGCGACGCGCTCAAGGCTTTGGTCGCCAAGCTAAACATCAGCATCGTCACCAACGGTATTTCGAAGGAGCTCACCAAGGACTCGGAGCGTGACGTGGCTGCGTCGGCCACGCTCTCCGCGACCGAAATACAATCCCACTACGTGAACCGGCAGGTCCTGGGGCACATTCGCGCGCTCGGGATCCTCGAGGGGCTGTTGCACACGCACGAGCACGCCGAGCTCAAGGCGTTCGTCAAAGAGACGCGCACGACCGTTCGCCACCATCTGAAGATGATCCTCGATATCCAAGCCAAGCTGGTTGGCTCGTGTGGCGGCTCCATCACGGGAAATGAGCCAGGCTGCGACGACGCAGGAAACCCGCTACCGCCGCAGCAGCCACCGGCGCCCCCGACACCCCAACCGTCGTCGCCGCACCCGACGCACTAGCGCGTTCGTTCCCCCTCCGCACATCGGCCACGACGAGCGGATTCGTCACACAGCCATGAAATCGAGCGTCGATGAAGGGACTGGAGCTCGCTCGCGGGCGCCGGATCCGCTTTTTTTACGCACCGCAGGCTTGCGTTATCACTGCCCGTGATGCCCAAGCGTCGATGAAGGCCTGGAGCTCGCTCGCGGGCGCTGGATCCGTTTTTTTACGCACCGAAGGCTTGCGTATCACTGCCCGTGATGCCCAAGCGTCGATGAAAGACCTGGAGCTCGCTCGCGGGCGCTGGATCCTTTTTTTTACGCACCGAAGGCTTGCGTATCACTGCCCGTGATGCCCAAGCGTCGATGAAGGACCTGGAGCTCGCTTGCATGCGCTGGATTCGTTTTCTTAAGCGCCGCAGACCTGCGTTATCACTGCCCGTGATGCCCAGCGTCGATGAAGGCCTGGAGCTCGCTTGCGTGCGCTGGATTCGTTTTCTTAAGCGCCGCAGACCTGCGTTATCACTGCCCGTGATGCCCAGCGTCGATGAAGGCCTGGAGCTCGCTTGCGTGCGCTGGATTCGTTTTCTTAAGCGCCGCAGGCTTGCGTTATCACTGCCCGTGATGCCCAGCGTCGATGAAGGCTTGGAGCTCGCTCGCGTGCGCCGGATCGACGATGAGGTGAAGGTCCTCTCCTTCACCTCATCGCTTTTGTTACGCGCCGCAGGCGTGTGTTATCACTGTGCGTGATGTTGCGAACGCCGTTTATCACGGCGCGTGATGTTCATAGGGGGTTATCACGGCGCGTGATGTTCAAGACACGTGGTATCACTGCATCGGATGTCCCGAGCGCGGGACGCGCCATGTCAGCGCGGGGAGCCGTAGAGGGCTGCGGCGCCTTGGGCGTCGAGGTCGGTGATATCGAGATCGCCCTGGTTGGTCCCGTTGCACCACGGATAGTGCATGACCGAGGCGGAGTCGTAATCCGTCAGCTCGCGCCAGTTGTTGTCCTCGAAGCAGGTCCCAGCCTCGGGCCGCGTCTGCTCGTGACGGAAGCCGAGCGTGTGACCGAGCTCGTGGCGAAGGAGCCCCGTCAGGGTCTCCGGCCTTCCCGGGTTGGTACCGCCGGCCGCCGTGGGTCCAACGAGCACCTCGCGATCGCGGCGCCCGTAGTTGGGGAAGAAGGCGCGCCCCGAGAAACCCGAGCCGCCCACGCGCACGTTGAAGAGCACATTGTTGTTGCTCGACGTACAATTGCCGTCTTGCCCAGAGACGTGCACGAACTTCACGTTGGCCACCGCGGTCCAGGCGGCGCCCGCGGCCGCCATGGCCTTGACGACGCGATCGTAATTGTTGCCGAAGGACGACTTGCTCACGCAATAGGTGAGATTGAGCTTGCGCGTGGCGCTCCACGCGGAGTCTTTGCCGTTGCGGTAGTCGACAATCAGCGCGCCTTTTTGCACGTGCTGCTCGTAGAACGCGCGCAGCTCGCCCGCGTCGTTGATCGGTGTATCGCCATTGACGATCCAGATGCCGGTATCGGCCTCGCGATACACGGTCTTCTCCCAGGCCTCGAACGAGCTGGCCGTGCTGGCCGTAGCCTCCGAGTCGCCGGACGAGCCCTCCGCTGCGCAACCCGCGGACGAAACGGCGAAGACGCCGAACAACAATGCGCCGGAGAGGACGGGGATGCCGCGAACGATACGGTGCTTGATACGCATGGGTAAACCTCTTGACGTGGAGGTGAGAGACACGCTCCTCGGACACCGCGGCGGGCACGCAAGTCGTCCAGAGGGCTTCCTTGAGTGCAGCTCCCTTTCACACTTTATGAAACGATTTCGCTTCTCGTTTCCAAGCGACCCACAACGACCATAGGCGGTTATGTAACCGATGCACCCGAACGTATCAGCGACTCATCGCGTCGATATCGATGCACCCATTTCGTTTCTCGTTTCCAAGCGATCCACGACGATCATAGACCGCTATGTAACGGTGCATCCGCAAGCCGTGCGGCCGAGAACGCGAAAGGACGCATCAGCGACTCATCGGTCGATACCGATCGACCCATTTCGTTTCTCGTTCCCAAGCGATCAAGACGACTATAGGCCACTATGTAAACGGTGCTTCCGCACGCATCAGCGACTCATCGCGTCAATATCGATGCACGATTTCGTTTCTCGCTCCCAAGCGATCCACGACGATCATAGGCCGCTATGTACACGGGGCTTCCGCACACATCGGCGACTCATCGGTCGATATCGATGCACCCATTTCGTTTCTCGTTCCCAAGCGATCCACGACGGCCATAGACCGCTATGTAACCGGTGCATCCGCACGCATCAGCGACTCATCGCGTCAATATCGATGCACGATTTCGTTTCTCGCTCCCAAGCGATCCACGACGATCATAGGCCGCTATGTAAACGGGGCTTCCGCACGCATCAGCGACTCATCGGTCGATATCGATGCACCCATTTCGTTCCTCGTTTCCAAGCGATCTACGACGACCATAGGCCGCTATGTAAACGGTGCATCCGCACGTATCAGCGACTCATCGCGTCAATATCGATGCAATGCGACTGCGGTACGCCGATCCCGGATACGACCGATCGAATCGCCCCGCGCGCGCCTCGGCATCGTCGCGACGGCCCATACGCACCAGAGCATCGATCGCCAACACCTCGCGCTCTTGCGCCAATGCACCATTGGCGAAGCGCTCCTTGTGAAGATCGCACAAGCCCAACGTCTTCTTCGGATCGCCCGCGAGCGCATCTTGCGCGCGCCCGAGCATCGCCGACTCCGACTCGTTCGGGATCTCCGTCACGCTCGATGCGTTCACCGCGTGCGCGCCGCCCGCCGGGCCCGTGGCGCCTATCGCGTTTGCCGCGTTTGCCGCGTTTGCCCCGTTCACCGCGTGCGCGGAAGCTTTCGGTGCGGAGGGCGCGCGCTCGACGGGCTTGGCGATCGCGGGCGGCTCCGCGATGGGCGCTTCGGAGAGCGGCGCCGATGCTGCGGGCGGCGCGGGAGCGCGCGGAGGCGCGATGCTCATGGCGACGGGAGGCGATGCCGGCGTGCTTCGGTGCGCCGCGTACCAACCGCTCGTCGCGACACCGGTGGCAACCACTACGGCGCTGAGCGTCTTGATGGCGAGTGCCTTCACCGCGAGGGATCCCCCCGTGGCCGTCGCCGTGGTCGTGACGCCACCGCCCGCGAGCGATGCGCCGCTTGCGGCACCCGTCGCGGCTCCGCCTCCAGCGATTCCGCCTCCAGCGACCCCGCCGCCAGCGCTTCCACCACCGCTGCTTCCACCTCCGGCGCCTGCGCCCGATCCGGTCGCGCCGCCATCGCCTCCGCCCTGCGAACCGTGGCCTCCTCCAGTAAGACCGGTGCCGAGCGCCGTCAGCTTCGCGGCGAGCCCCACCTCCATGATCCCCATGCGTTCCTTGCCGGGAACGTCGGCGCGGGCAGCATCGAGCGCGCGGCGGAGCGCGGGTAGCTCGGTCGAGTTCGCGAGGCGTTGGGGCGGATCACGATCGGACTTCACTCGACTTGTCCTTTCGTCGTCTGTCGAAAGAAAGCTTCGACCTGTTCGCGTGCGGCGTGCAGGCGCGAATAAGCCGTCTGGAGCGGACACTCCAGCGCTTGCGCCACCTCGTTCATGGACAGCTGCTCGATCTCATACAGGACGAAGACGGCGCGTTTTTTTTCGTCGAGGGTGTCGAGCGCCATGTCGAGCCACTTGCGGGCTTCGCGCTCGGCGAATCGATCGTGGGGGCCGTCGTTGGTCTCGACCTCGGGGAGCGTTGCGGTCGGAAGCTCACGTTGCGTCTGCGCCTTCCTCCGGTGGGCGAGCGCCACACGGACTGCGATCCCATAGAGCCAGGTCCGCAGCGACGACTTTTGTTCGAAATCTTGAATCTTGCGAAAGACGATCACGAAAACCTCTTGGCAAAGATCGTCCGCGTCGGAGTCGTTCAACCCCAACCGACGCAGAGACCTCCACACGAATGGACCGTGTTCGCGAAATAGTCGCTCCACGTCGGCCGCTGCGGCCGAAGACGTACCGGAGGGCGGGGTCAAAACACTCCTCTGGCGCTGACCAAACTAACCAAACTACCCGGGCTCCCGTTGCTGCGTAGACAGCCATGACGTCGGTCCAATGTTTTGGTGCGCCACGCCATCGGTTTTTATCAGGGAAAGGTCAGGGCAATACTCAAATCGGTCGCACCTGCCACCGGAGCCGGCTGAAAAATGGTCTGATCCATGCCTCGGCTGTCTTCATAGCTGAGTCGCGTTCGCACGATGGGCACGATTAAGGAGAGGCCGAGGCTGGCAACCATGGGCCCCGCCAGCCGGAAATCAAAGCGACTCGGTAAAAATGCATGGACGGCCAATTTCTCATCGGAAAACTGCTGGAACTTGTTCGCGTCCGAGGACTGCCCCCGGCTCTGCAGTGATCCAAATTGTGCCCCCACGCACGCCCGATATGCAAATCGTCCGACCTCCAGACGTAGCGGGCAAAGCGCAACACCTCCGTAAGCGAGCTGCACCTGCGCCCGCGCGCCGTTTGCAATATCCACCGACGCACTGCGCCACGAGGTGCCCGAGATTTGAATGCCCCAAAAACCGGGCGGCTCGATCAAGACCGCGCCCGTGACCCCCACCCCCACGCTCGGCAGCAATCCAACCGAAAACGCACCACCGACATTGGCGCCGAATCGCCAGGGATTGGGCGGGGGGATGGGAACCAGCACCCTCTCCTGGCGCACGATCACTTGAGGAGGGGGAGGAGGAGACGACGGCGGCGGCGGCGCGGGCTCGGGGGGCGGGGTCCCCGGACGGAGCTGGGCCTCGGGGTCGATCAAAATCGAGACGACGAGGACGAGGGAGTCGTCGAGGGCCGAACAGGAGCTTCCGGCCGCCTCGATCTCCCGGGTTCCAATGAGGTTTCCCCGGTTGTCGCGAACGGTGAGGACGGCGCGCCACTCGGGGGGATTACCCGACTTCGACTGCAGAACGTGCCCCTCGACCGACACGTCGGCCTGCGACGGGGAGACGAACACCTTTCGTCTGAGGCGGCTCTCGACCGCCTGGGCGAGCGCGTTGGTGGCAATGCAACCTTCCGCCCCTTGCAGACGCACCCAACTAAGGGACGAAGTCCGCCCGTGTGTGCCCTGCGCGCTGGCGGGCCGTGTGTGCATCAGCGCACAAAGAGCGAACAAAAAGGCCAAACGGACACAAATGGGCGTTCGGATCTCGACGTCAAATACGTAACGAAGCCGTTCCATGTTAGGCTTCGTGTCAACGGAGGCGGGGTTTCACTGAAAGATTCCTTCGGGCGGGATCCTCACTCGTGCCGTGAGCAACACGCAATCCTCTTTGTTCGCCGTTTTCGCATTTGCTCTCGGGGCGTGCATCACGAACTCCGAAGTGGGCAAATTCCATGATGCGAAGGAAGGCGCGCCGGGCGCAGGCGGTGCCGGAGAGCCGCCGCCCATCCCGCTCGACACGGGCGCGGGCGCCGATGGCGGTCCCGGCTCCAACCCGGAACCCAACCCCACGCCGCTGTTTGGGTTCGGGCCGAACCGGCTGGCCGCGGGGTCGACCAGCACATGCGTGCTCACCGAAAAGGGCCAGGTGCTCTGTTGGGGAGATAACGGTCACGGACAGCTCGGGATCGGGGACGCCAAGATCGCGACGTCGGCCGAGCCCCTGCAGGTCCGGGGCCTCGACATCGGGATTGACGCCATCTTCGGCGGTGGGTTTGCGCACTGCGCCTTGAAGAAGGATCGCTCGGCGGTCTGCTGGGGTCACAGCGAGTTCGATAACACCGGCGGCAACATCGTTCCGTACGGCATCCGCTACGAGCCCGGGAGGGTGGCCGAGTTCTCCGAGGCGCTCAGCATCGCGATGGGCACGTATTTTCAGTGCGCCGTCACCGCGGAGCAAAACACCAAGTGCTCGGGCTCCAACACGGTGGGCCAGACCGCCGAGCCCACGACGATCCCCTTCGGCAAGCGGGACGCGCCAAAGAGAGCGAGGCCGGCCCGCGCGGTGGCCGCGGCGCAGGGCGGGTACTTCGCGTGCGCGATCACCACCAGCGACGAGCTCAAATGCTGGGGGGCCAATGTGTACGGGCAGCTCGGCGACGGCACGAACGCCAACTCCAGCGAGCCGGTCGGGGTCTCGGGGCTGGACGCGAATGTCAGCACCGTCACCGCGGGCAGCGACCACACGTGCGCCATCGTCTCCGGGACGGTTCGCTGCTGGGGACGCAACAACCAGGGGCAGCTCGGGCTGGGGACGGTCGACGAGAAATCCCATATGCGCCCGCAGCAGGTCGAGAAGTTGCCGCCGGGCATGGTGGCCGTGACGGCGGGCGAAGGGCACACCTGCGCGCTCTCCGATCGGGGCGCGGTCTATTGCTGGGGCAACTACCGACGCGACGATCACAGCTGGCCGCCGGTCGAGGTCATCTCACGCGACGCCGTGGAGATCGCCGCGGGGACCCGGCACACCTGCGCGCGTCTCAAGAATCAGCGCATTCGCTGCTGGGGCGATCACGACGCGAAGCAGCTCGGCATTTTCGAGGGGCAAGGGAGCGTCCTTCGCTGACGGGTGTTCGGGTGTTCGGGTGTTCGTGATTGCGCGCGCGCGCGAGATGCGCGCGATGGGCTTCGAATACATGTCGCATACATGAATCGGCGCGGTCGTGCCCGGCGCGGCTCGTGCGCCGGCGGATTTTTTCCATGAAAGCGTCGCCGCGAAGCGGCCATTAGCCAATTGTCGGGCAAGGGATCGCGAGCGATCGACCTAACGAGCCCCCTGCCGATCCTGCCGAAAACGTAACGAGAAGGAGCGGCGTGATGGACGTGCAAATCCCTCGGCACGCGGGGAACGTGTGCGTTTTGTTCGTGATGGGCGCGATCTGCAGCCTCGGTCTCGGTTGCGATGACCAAGAGCGATTGGATCGTCTCCTCGAGCGAACCAAGGCGACGACCAACCTCGGTGCGAACAGCGCGCTGGCCGCGCTGCCCGAATCGGTGGCGCCGAAGCCGGCCCAGCGCACGGTGATCGCGCGCTTCAAGAAGCCGCGCGCGCTGGCCATCGATGGCACCTCGGCGTACGTGGTCGATGCGGTCTCGGGCTCGCGCGAGCAAGACGAGCAGCTCGATGTTCTGCGCGTTCCACTTTGGAATGCGGGTGAGCGCGTGCGCATCGCCAGCAAGCAGCGGATGAGCGGGGGGCCGCTGGTGGTGCGGGGCGATCTCTTCCTGGTGTCGCCGGGCGACGGCCCGATCGATCGCCTGGTGAAGCTCGGTTCGCCGCAGGGCGTGGCCACCAGCTGGCCGCCGCCTCTGCCCATCGCGCCCAAGGTGATCGGCTCCGCCGAGCCTGCGGTCGCGAGCGACGGGACGAACCTCTTGTTCCTCGCGCCGAGCGACGACAAAGCGATGCTCGACGTGATGCGTATGCCGTTCGCGGGCGGCAAGCCGGCCCGGCTCGCGTCGGCGTATCCCGCGCGCGTGCTGTTCGTCGCGGCCGACGCGCGCAACGTCTACTACCCCGAGTCGGGAAGATTGATGAAATTGTCGATCGCCGGCGGCGGCGCCCCCGTCGAAATCGCGCGCGCCGTGAGCGCGCTCTCGGCCGTCAGCGATGGGACCTACCTCTATTGGGCCGATGGCGGCGGGAAAAACTTGGCGACCATCCGCCGCGTCTCGATCGGCGGCGGCGCCCCCGAGACGCTCGCCACCGGATTTTCATCGCCCACCGGCTTGGTGCTCGACAACGAGTCGGTGTTCTTCATCGACCGCGACGCGCCCGACAATGGCATCTACCGCGTCCCCAAAGCCGGCGGCCCCACCGTCACCGTCCTGCGCGACCAATACGCCAAAGGGCTCACCGTCGACGACAAATACATTTACTGGCTCGACACCGCCGAGGGCGCGCTCTGTCGCGCCGAGAAATAACGGCGAACGAACGAGAGCGCGCTACGGCTGATCGCGCGGATCCCAGCCGGTGGCTTGGCCTTGCTCGAGGGCGTCGATGGCGGACATGGCCTCGGCGTCGAGGGAAAAGTCGAATAGCTCGGCGTTCTGCTTTTGACGCCCGGGGTCGGCCGATTTGGGGATGATCACCAGCCCGTGCTGGATCCCCCATCGAAGGAGGACCTGGGCGGGCGTCTTGCCAACGCGCTTGGCGGCCCGGCGGAGCACAGGGTTGTCGTGGCGTTTTCCGCGGACCAGGGGGCTGTAGGCTTCGACCACGATGCCGTATTTGGCGCAGAGCGCGCGCGTGTCGCGCTGCTGCAAGAAGGGGTGGATCTCGATCTGATTCACCTCCGGGCGCTCTTTGGCGTCGCCCAAGAGCTCTTCGAGGTGGTTGACCAGGAAGTTGCTGACGCCGATGCTGCGCGCGAGGCCGTCGGCGTGGATCTTCTCCAGCGCGCGCCAGGACTCGCGCCGCTTTTCTTTGACGGGCCAGTGAATGAGATAAAGATCCACGTAGTCGAGGCCGAGCTTGCGAAGGCTCGTATCGAAGGCGCGGCGCGCGGACTCGTACCCCTGGTCTTCGTTCCAGAGCTTGGTGGTAACGAAGATTTCTTCGCGGGGTATTCCGCTTTCGCGCACGGCGGCGCCGACCTCGGCCTCATTGCCGTAGATGCGTGCGGTGTCGATGTGACGATAGCCGGCGTGAAGCGCGTTGAGGACGGCACCTCGCGTGACGTGTGGCGACATCTGCCACACACCGAGCCCGATCTGCGGAATGGCCCCGCCCGATCGGAGGTTCAACGTCGCAGTCGACACATCCTGGTTCATCCCTCCATGAGTAAACCGCCCCGTATCCATCGCAAGCGGTTTGGACCGGCGCCGTAATTTTTGCGCTTTTTTCTAGGGCACAGGGGGCGCAGGGGCGCGGCGGGTGACAGCGCCTACAGAGGCTTCTCCGCTTGGACGACCACGGAGCCGCCGCGGGCCAACCCGAATGTCACACGCGTTCCCTCCGCGACCCGGCTCAAAGCATGATACAAGCCCATGTTCGGCGGAGCGACGCTGTAGCCGTCCACGGACACGATCTCGTCCCCTGCCACCAGCCCCGCCTTGGCCGCGGGCCCATTGGGGCGCACCACGCTCACCGTCACGCGCGCTTGCTCCATGTCCGAGCCGGGCGCGCTCTGCTGGATCGAAAAGCCCAAATCGCCTCCCACCTCGAAGCCCTTCGTCCGGCGGCGCGGGACGCGCACGGGTGGGATCTCGTTGGTTCTTCCCGCCTCGATGGTCGCGGGCACGCTGGCAAACGCGTATTCGGACGATCGGTAATCCTTCGGAGATGCAAAAATGAAGACGCGCCCGGCCGGACAGTTCTCGATCTCGAATCGACCATTGGTGTCGGTGATGTTCTTTCGATCCGAATCGCCCATCATGGCCATGCCGCTCGGACCTCCCTTGGTGGGCGATGCGGAGACGTACATGCCCGCCAAAGGCTCCCCGGACTCCAGCGAGATCACCTGACCGCGCACGCGGGCGTTGGATTCGAACTCCAAGCGCACGCCCTGCCGTTTCTCACTTTGCGCCAAGGTGATCTCCGCCAGCGCGCGCCCCTCGGAGGCTTCGGCCGATACTTGGTATTTGCCGGCCGCCAGCTCGCGAAGCGCGAAGGCGCCATGGGTGCGAAAGAAGCTCTCCTGACGGGCAAATCCCGTTTTGATGTCCCGCGCCGACACCGTAAAGCGCTCGGGCGATTTTCCTCCGGCGCCCACCACCGTGCCGGCGATCGACGCGGCCGTGCGGATCGTGAGGGTGACCTCGCTCCCGACGCGCACCTTCTCGAGCACCGACTCGCCGCCGCCCTTTCGGTACGCGCGGACCGTGTACGTACCCGGCGCCAGCTTGTCGATGGTAAAGCTCCCATCGAGCTCCGCGAGGACCGTGGTAGCGCGCCGGCCCCATTGCATTTTGCGGCGCGCGCTGCCCTCGGCGCTGCTCGGGTCCTCCGACTCGCGCTCGGCGTCGACGAACACGTCGGACAGGGGCTCGTTGGCCTCGCCCACCACGCGCCCTCGGATCCGGCCTTTTCGGCTCTCGACCACCAGCTTCACGCGCGCGGTCTCGCCGGGGCGCACGGTGGCCGGGGTGCCTTGCGCGTCTTCGTCTCTCGTTCCGGGTGCGCGCACACGCTCGCCGAAGCCCTGCTCCGCCCAGACGCGGTACTCCCCGGCGGACAAACCCTTGAGGACGAAGGTGCCGTCGTCGCGGGTGGTGGTGCGGTTCCACTCGAAGCTCTTTCCCTGCGCCCGCACGTTCATCCCCGCGACGGGCGCGCCGCCGTTGTCCATCACCGTGCCCTCGATGATGCCCCCGGCGGGCAACGTGATGCGCAGGCCGTCCACGTCGCGGTCGACCTTCACCTCGATGGGCTCCTTGGGCGAAGGGTACGCGGGGTGGCGCACCTCCAAGGCGTACGTGCCGGCCGTCAGCCCGCGCATCCGAAATGTGCCGTCCTTGTCCGTCGCGGCGCTTCCCCAGTTCGTGCGCGCGCGCGGATCGCCGCCTTTGGGCCGCGCGAGCACGTGCGCGGACGCCACGGGTTGGCCGCCCGAGTCGACGACCACGCCGCGCACCGCGCCACCCGCGGCCACCTTCCACACCAGCCCCGAGACGTCTTTGTCGGCGACCGCGACCGGCTCGTATTTGTCCTCCGATGCGCCCTCGGAGCATCGGACGTCCACCTCGTATTTTCCGGGCAGCACGCCCTCCATGCGCACCTGCCCATCGCGCTCGATGGCGCCCACCCGACGTTCGAGCGACGTTTTATCCGCCAAGCTCACCACGCCTTCGGAGCACGCCTGCTTCTCCGAGAGCGCGACCTTCCCGCTCACCGACAGGGCGGGGTGCGCTTCGATGACGAGCTCGGACGAGGTCTCGCCCACGCCGAGCAGGACGCTCTCACGCGCGGTGCCCCAGCGATGCGCGCCCGTCGCTTGCGGTTTGTAGCGACCGGGCGAGAGCCGCGCGATGCGAAAGCGCCCCTCGGCGTCGGTGACCGCCGTGGCGCCATCCTGCATGCCCGGACCGCCAAACGGCATGGCGGCCATCGGGAAAAAGCCCTCGCCCGCGCCAGCACCGGCCGAAACGCGCGCACCGGCGACGGGCGTTTCGGTCCCTGCTTCGACGACCTTTCCTTGAAGGACCGACTCCGGCGTGAGCACGATTTCGATGAACTGCCCGGGCGCGATTCCCTCTTTCGTTCCATCTGCATATCCATTGGCCATCGCGGCCGCTTGGAGATTGCCCGGCGCGACCCAAACCTGCCACTCGCCCTCCGCGTTGCTCTCGGCCACCGCGTTGCCGCCCCCCGACGAGGATACGGTGACAATCGCAGCGTGGATGGTGCCGCCGCTGATGTCTTTGACCCGGCCGCGCACCTGCACGCCGCCCGCGTCGAGCACGATATCGACGTTCTCGCGGGCCTCGCCGGGCTTCAACTCCAAATCGCCCTTGCCCGCGGCGGCATCGTACCAAAAGGCGGGTTGATGCTGCGGCGCCGAGGCGCTCACCCGGTACTTCGCCGCAAAGAGATCGCTGACCCGATAGCGCCCCTCGGGATCGGCCACGACACATCGCGGTTGGCGCGTCTCGGCCGTCGCCAACCTCTCGGACGCGGCGAAGGCGCACACGGAGGCGCCAGCGATGGGTCGCTTCGCGGGATCGGTCACGCGACCTGCGAGGGTGGCGCGAGGCAGCACGCTATCGTCGATGGCTTCGCTCGCGGAGGGCGTCTCGTTGCCCGTGGCCGCGGGCGCATCTTGCTCTCCAGCTCGCTGATCGGTGTCTCCGCGGCGGAGGCGCAGCACCGCGAACGTGGCCAGAATGCCGATCAACCCGAGCCAAATTCCCCAAGCGAATTTGCGGGACTTCATGGCGCTGACAACCTGTCGAGGGTCATTCTATTCCTTTGGGTGTCGCATGCAGGATCCCATCGGGAGGTCGAATGACTCCACGTTGTCTCAAAGAGCTCACCGCGGCCACCGATTTCGGACGAGCCGGCACCGCGCCATGAGCACTTGCATACCGCTTGCCGAACCGCGGCCCGCGCGATGCAGCGCGGGCCTCGAAGCGTGAAATCGCTTATCGTGAAATCGCGTTAAGGAACCGGAAGCTCCGGCGAACGATGGCGCTGGACTGCGCTAGATGGTGTTGCGCAGACGCTCCGAGCTCCAGATGCGCCGAACGCCGCTCTCGGAGTCGATGAGTTGCAAGGTGCTGTCGCACGCGGTCCACCCATGGATCAGGCACAACGGCGCGACGATGGACATGGGATCGCCGCCGTCGTGGATGGCCACGGCGATTCGGTCGACCACCCCCGTATCCACTGCACCTACACCATCCCGCCAAAGGATAATCTCCGCCGTCGTTCCCGTGGGATCGTCGACCACGAGGCCGCGCTCCCCCAACCAATGCACATCTGGAAAAGCCCGCTCGATGGCTTCGCGCACGCGAGGGGCCTCCCCCAAGTCTTCGGTCAGGAAAACATGGGGGAAATCCACCAACGGGCTTACGAGGTGAAACAATTCGACGCATGAGCTCATAAGCGCACCTCGGGGGGCCGTCCTTTGACTTCTCATCGACATCGACGACATCGACCCCTCGTACGGCCCGGTTGCCAAATTCTTCCTTCGGCAACCCACCTAGGCCGTTCATCCTTTGAGAACGGCGACCGGTTCGAGCCTCAGGACGCGGCGCACCAAATCGCCCTGATCGTCCAATACTTCAACGATATCGCGGTACGCCGCAGGCGCTTCCTCGACCAAGCCAGCTTCGAGGTGCTTCGGGTACACGACGCGCCGCATGGATCGCGCAAACGCAGGTGCACGAATGCGCGCCCGTGCTTCCTTGCGGCTCATGACGCGCCCGGCGCCATGGGAGCACGATCCAAAGGCGGCCTCGTGCCCCAGGCCCTCCACGATGTAGCTCGCCGTCCCCATCGATCCGGGGATGAGCGCCATCGTGCCGGATGGAACGGAAACGGCGCCCTTTCGATGAACGAGGAGTTCGCGACCGAACCATCGCTCGCGCGCGACGAAGTTGTGGTGAATGTCGACGAGCGGCTCGCCGGCGCCGTGCGAGGCGTGGCTCGTATCGGAGAGGACGTCGAGCGCCCTCGCGAGGAGCGCGGCGCGATTGGCGCGCGCAAAGGCGAGGGCCCACGTGAGATCGCGAAGGTACGCCGCGCCGTGCTCCGTTCGCGTGTCGAGACCGGCGAGGGCGCCCCGTGCGGAGGCCTCGTCCGTGGCAGGTGGAACGGCTTCGGCGGCGCGGGCGTGGTGCGCCGCGATGGCTGCACCCAGACCGCGCGATCCGGAGTGCACGAGCACCCAGAGGTATCCCTCCGGATCGCGTTCCAGCTCGAGAAAATGATTGCCGCCGCCCAAGGTGCCGAGGTGGCGGCGGGTGAGCGCCTCGCGGGTGTGCTCCAGTGCGCGCGTCGAGAGCGGCTCGGCGAGGAGCGGATCGGGGACGGGAACTCCGCGCCCGCGGTGGGTGGAATCGCCGGTTGGAATGGCTTTTCCAAGCTGGGTTATGACCCGCTCGAGGGCGCGCCGGTCGAGCGAATCGGAGCGCGCGCCCAGGCGAACGGCGGACATGCCGCACCCCAAGTCGCCGCCGAGCGCCCTCGGAACGACGGTGTGCTCCGTCGCAAAGACGGTCCCCACCGCCACCCCTTCGGCCACGTGCGCGTCGGCCATGGCGGCCACGTGCTCCACCACATACGGTTGCGAGGCGATGTGCTGAAGCTGCCGCAATGTGGCCTCGCCGAGCGCGCGCGCCCAGATCCGGACCGGGACGCGTTGGCCCCGTTCCGGTTCGAAGACGATGCGGCTCACGGTTCGTCGCGTCCTTCTTTTTCTTCTTTTCCGTCTTTTTCCTCGTCCGGAGGAATCGCCGCCGCATCGAACACGAAGCGCAGATCGGGTACGCGCTTGATGTCGATGGCGTCGGCGAGCCGGGCGCGCAAAAATGGGATGGCCCGTGCGAGCGCGCGCTCGACGGAGATGCGCCTCGCGCGAGCGTCTTCTTCTGTCGTGCGCAGCGCAAAGTGAACCCGAGCGTGTCGGTAGTCGACCGACAACACCAGGGCGGTAATCCACACGCCTTGAAGCGTGGGATCGGAAATGTCGTCACGAAGGAGCCCGCGGAGCTCCTCCAAAATCAAATCCTGCAAACGAATATGTCGGAATCCAGTGCTTTCGTCTTCGCGTCGCATGCCACTCGGCCCCAAAACCAAAGGTAAAACATCACGCCCCGCGAAGCGCGCTTTACCTCGAGCCGAGCCGTGCCGTGCGATACGAATGCAACGGCGGATACGGCAGACGGAGACGTTACGGACGCTCTGCGGAGATGCCTTGGAGTCGGATGTTTGCAAGATCGTCCACGATGCACCTCCTTTCGCCACTGGTACGCGGCAGCGGCAACATGAAGGCAACCGGGGCCGTCGTCAAGTGCCAACGAGGGTGCTCCGGGCTCAACGTGGCGGGTTGGGATCGCCGTTCAGGAAGCTCACGATCTCTCTGGCGAGCCACGCCGGTCGCTCGTCGTGCAGGGAGTGACCCGTGCGTGCGAGAAAGCGAAAGAGTCCCGGCGTGTTCGTCATGCGCGGCGCGGTTTCGTTCGCCCAGTACCCAAGCCTCGCTCCCGCGTCGAGCTCGCCCGCGAGGAGCAACGTGCGGGTCCCATTGTAGAGGAAGAGCGGATCGGCCAGCGACGGCCGGGTGGCATCGGGCCCTCGATTCTGACGGTGGCTGAACGCGAGCTGCTCGGCCGCGAGCCGCCAACGGTAGCGGCGAAAGAGCGCGTCATACGTCTCTTGGCGCTCGACGCGCGAGGCGGTGGTCACGGCGCTCTTGCACGACCAATCGTCGCGCCACCAGTGCTGCGCCTGCGGGCGGTCGCCAGGAGGGGCGAAGTCGAAGACGCCGTAAAAGAGGTTTCGACGATCGTTTGGCGACTCGGGCTTCTCGGCCATGCCGCGCGGCCAGCCAACCGCAAAGTCGTTCTTCGCGTCCCATCCCGCGTCGCAACCGGCAAGCACGCCGCTGCGGTTCGTCATGGGAGACCAGATCGATGCCGGCGACCAAGGCACGATATTGCGCAACCAAGGCGCTGCGGGCTGCGTGCCGAGAGCCGCGCGGCGGCCGAGGCGAAGGGACATGTTGCCACCGAGGCTCCCGCCGACCACCGCGCGGATGCGCGGCTTCAACTGGCCGCCCACCTGGGCATCGATCGCGTCGACGAGCTTCACGACGTAGCTCTCGAGGAAGTCGAGCATCGGCGTGCGGTGGCACGTTACATCGCCCGCGTTGCCGAACAGGTCGTGATCGATGCTCTCGGCGTAGCCGCTCGATGGCATATCGAAGGCGATGACGGTCCAATTCTTCCCGCCGGGCTCGCGTGCCAGCGCGTGCATCGCTTTGGTGAGCTTCAACGCCTCTTCGGCGCGCGAGTCCATCCCATGGATGAAGATGAGGACATGCGCATCGGGCGCAATCGCCGGCTCGAGATCGCCGAAGACCTCGCGTGCGCCACCCTTCGCGAGCGAAGGCCCCTGCCGAAACAGCGGCGGCCGGGCGTGCGCGATCATGTACCGCGTCTGGATGGCGCCGAGCGAACCGGCGAGCCCGCGAACATCGACGGACACGTCGAACTGCGGAAACGGTGCCGTGGGAACGTTGACCGGGCGATAAGGCTTGTCGTCCTCCCCCGATACACCGAGCCAGCCGAGGAAGCGGCGCACGGCGGTGGGCGTCGCGTGCGTGCTCCGCACTCGGAGCACGTTGGCGACCGCATAGGCACGGTCGAGCGCCCGATTCAGGTGTGCGTCGGGCACCCCCGCGCACGCGCGCTTCATCGAATCGAGCGTCGGGTTCGCGCTGCGGAAAGTCGCAAAGGCGTTTCGGCCGGTGACCGCGAGCTCGGCCATGGCATTGCCGAAATTTTCACCGGTCGGCCGATTGCCCGCGATGCCGCCAGCGCTGTTGCCCGCGTAGGCCTTGGCCGCTTCGCACAGCGCGGTGGTCGCATCACGACGGGCGGCGAGCTTGCGCAAATAATCGATGAGGCGTCCTTCATTGGAGCCAATCGTGCTGGCCGGGGAGCCGGGGCGTGAGCTCGTCGTATGGTACATATCGCGAGTCGCCGGCGGCGGTGGGTGGTTCAGAACAGGGAACGTATCGGCCGCGAGCGGCGTCCAGTCGAGCATCTCGGCAGGCGCCAAGAAGTAGTCGCTGCTCGGCCACCGAGCATCGCACGACTCGTCGGACAGGTTGCTCACGCGCTCGATGTTAGTCGCAACGGTCATTCCGTCGCACGCGAGGCGCGCCGGAGGCTGATTCCAAGCGTCGCCCGGGACCTGGACTCGCTTTGCGTCACCCTGATTGCCGCAGCTATAGATAATCTCCATCCCCTGCGTACAGAACGAGCGCGTCGCCGCTCGTACCCCCGCACGCCGGTACTGCTCTTCGGTGGGTGCCTTGTAGGAGCACTCCGTCCGGTGATTGCACGCTTGCGCGACGAGCCCAGTGAGGTTCCCATCGAGCTGAATGTCCAGGCAACCAATACGGGCTTTGGTAACCGTGATATCCGCACGCGCGGCCCGCTCCAATAGCGCTACAAGTGCGAACGACAACAACCCCACAAACACGAACTTCCACTGCCGCAGGTTCCGCGATGGCATCCTGTACCTCCTCTTCCGCTCTCCGCGTCGAATCTCGATCTCCTCGCCAATCGGGTATAAGGAAGACCTCCTAGCGGCATCGGTATGGCGCGCGATCGGGTGACGCCAGTCGCCCGGTTGGATGACCATCGAGCGGTTCGAGAAGTTGCGATTGCGCGGAGGTAAGAGGCTCGCCTGGCGAGATAGCGAGCCGATGCGTGGCATGCGAGCCCTCGCCGGTCCGGCAGCCCATGGCCGTGCCCGACTTGACCGCGGAAAACATGCCGCACCCCGCGATCGGCCATCGTGCCCGCGTGAGTCAGCACGACGAATCGTGACGTTTGAGCTAACCTCCGCGGCCGTGATTCCCGTCGGGCAGTGGCTCGAAAGCCTCGAGCTCTACATGCTGACCCGGTTCGCGGGTCGCCGTACCCTCGATCTCGCGCTGACCAGCAGCCTCGATTACACGGTCCCCCCGGCCATCGCCGGCGATGCGGTCACGGCCACCCTCGACGATGGGTCGCGCGCCGAGCTGCGCATGCCCGAGTCCGAGGAGGACGCAAACCTACCGCTCGCCCGCTGCTCGCGCTGCTCGTCGACATTTGGCCCCTGCATCCATGCGACGGTGCTGGCCGTCGATCTTGCGTCTTCGGCGGCCCTTCGCGAGGCGCTGCGCGAAGGTGCCGATACCCGCGAGGCCGCGGCAGGGGCCCTCGCCACGCGGCGGGCGCTCGAACGCGATCGCGCCTTCGAGCGAGGGTTGCGCGCGTGGCTCGCGCCGGCCGCCGGCGAGCTCGCCATCGAAATTTCGGCCACCCCGTTCGATGCCCCCAAACGCACCGAGGGGCGCGCCTATGGCGATCGCAGCGATCCCCAGCGCGGCGCCACGCTCAGCATCTTCGTTCGCCCCGCAGGCGAGCGGAAATTGCTGGCGCCGCGGGAGCTGGCGACCCTCTCGAACTTTCAGAGCCGCGACCGCCGCGTCCTTCAATACGTGCGCGACCACGGTCTCGCGCGCAAGGTGGTGCAGGTGCGCGGGGTCGATGCGTCGCTCACCATCGAGGCGATGCGCGCGCACGGTGGGATCTTTGCCGCGGGCTACAAGGGCTTGCTCGACTTTCGCACGCCGCGCGTGAAGCCGCGCATCGAGCTGGGCGAGGCCAATGTGCTCGAGGCGTTCTGGATTCGCGAGGACGACGGCGCGCCGCTCGCCCCGCCCGACTTTCAACGCAGCAAACGCATCCCCGCCGAGGACGCGGCCTTCTTCAGCGGCCCTTTTCCGTTCGTGTGGACCAAGACGGGCGCCATCTTTCGCGTGGCGGACGGGGTCGATCTCGATCTGGCCGAGGAGTTCGTCCGCGCGCCGAAGTTGGTGGTGCCCGAGGGAAAAATGAAGGACGCGGGCTCCCGCCTTCATCGGGCCGCGCGCGGCCGCGGGATCGAGCTGCCCGCCACCGAGGCCTTCGGTCTTCCGCCCGTGGAGACCCCGCGGCTGGTGCTGCGGCTGTCGGGCGAGCCCCTCGCCATCGAGGGGGTGCTCATGGCGGTCTACCGCAAACGCGAGATCTCGCTCTTCTCCCAAGACGGCCTCTGCGAGGTGGACGAGGGCCGCGACCGCGAGAGCGAATCTCGCGCGCGCGACGCCGTACTGCGGTGCGGCCTGGTCGCGCGCGATCCCGAAAAAGACGAGGAGGAGGGCCTCGACTGGCGCGCCGATGGGATGCTGCTCGCGCGCGGCGAGGCGGCGGTGACGTTCTGGCAGCACGGGCTGGTCGCGCTCCGCGCCAGCGACCGCCCGCCCATCGAGGTGGAGCTCGCGCGACGTCTGGCGCAGGTGCGCGTGGGATCGCCCATCGCGGGGCGGGTGCACATCGCGCTCGAAGGCGATTGGCTCAAGACGCGCCTCGAGTTTCGCACCGACGATCTCCCCGTCGAGCTCATGACCATTCAATCGGCGTTGGAGCGAAAGCAGCGCTGGGTCTCCTTGAGCGACGGCACCCTCGCGCGCATCTCGGCCACCATCGAGACCGTCGCCGACGAAGCCGCCGAAATCATGGCCGGACGGGCGGAGGCGTCCCTTCCCCCGCACCAGCTCGGCCGCCTCGATCGATGGCTCGAGGAGAACGACGGCCAAATGGACGCGGCGGTGGAGGCGCTCCGGCAGCGCCTGCGCGCGCTGGCCGTGGCCGAGAACCCCGATCTGCCCTCGGGGCTCCGAGCCACGTTGCGCCCGTATCAATTGCTCGGCCTGTCGTGGCTGCAATTCCTCCAGTCCCTGGGCGCCGGCGGGATCCTCGCCGACGATATGGGGCTTGGAAAAACGATTACCACCTTGGCGTTCCTGCTACGGCGAAAAGAGGCGGAGGGGCCCGCGCCGTCGTTGGTCGTGTGCCCCACCTCGGTCGCCACCAATTGGATGAGCGAGAGCGAGCGCTTCACGCCCGATTTGCGGGTGCGGCTGCTCCATGGCCTCTCGCGCGAAGAGCGTATCCTCTCGCCCGAGATCATCGCCGAGACGGATATCGTCATTACCACGTATGGACTCCTGCGGCGCGATCTCGACGCCCTGGCCGCCGTTCGATTTCGCGGCCTGGTCCTCGACGAGGCGCAGAACGTCAAGAACGCCGACAGCGCCACCCGCAAAGCGGCCGCCGGGATCGACGCGGCCATGCGCCTCGCGCTCACGGGCACCCCCATGGAGAACCGCCTGCGCGATCTCTGGTCCATCATGTCGCTGGTGAACCCCGGCATCCTCGGATCGGCGCCGTCGTTCGAGAAGCGCTTCGAGCGCCCCATCGTGGCCAATCGCTCCAGCGTGATGGCCGCCGAGCGCGAGAGCCCCGTGGCCGCCGAGCTGCGCTCCATCGTGCGGCCGTTCCTCCTCCGCCGCACGAAGAACGACGTCTTGCGCGAGCTCCCGCCGAAGACCGAGATCGACCGCTTCGTCTCGCTGACCACGGAGGACAAACGCATGTATGATGCACTTGCACACACCTTGCGATTGAGCCTGAAGCGCAAGATCGAGATCGAGAAGCGCCCGGTGGCCATGACCGTGTTCGCCGGGCTGGTGCGCCTGCGGCAGATGGCCTGCGATCCGCGGCTCATCGACGCGCAGTTCTCGGAGAAGCCCAGCGCCAAGCGCGAGACGTTCCTGGAGCTGGTGCGCGAGCTCGTCTCGGAGGGCCGGCGCGCGCTCGTCTTTTCGCAGTTCGTGCAGCTCTTCGACTTGTGGCGCCGGGATCTCGACAAGGAGGGTATCCTCTACGAGTACCTGGATGGCTCGACCACCAAGCGCGGCGAGGTGGTCGCGCGCTTTCAGCAGGGGACGGCGCCGCTGTTCCTCATTTCGCTCAAGGCCGGCGGCGCGGGGCTCAACTTGACGGCGGCCGATACGGTCATTCACTGCGATCCGTGGTGGAACCCCGCGGTGGAGGATCAAGCCACCGATCGCGCGTACCGCATCGGCCAGGACAAACCGGTGACGGTGGTGCGGCTGGTGGCGCGCGGCACCATCGAGGAGAAGATCCTCGCGCTGAAGGCCAAGAAGCGCGACCTCACGCGCGCCGTGATCGACGACGGGGCGAGCGCGCTCTCGGGGCTGACCGAGGAAGACTTGCGCGTCCTCCTCGGGGATGAAGGCGCCTGAGCAAACCGAGCAGCGCCAACCCGACGGCGACGCTGAACGCGGCGGGCGCGCCGCCGGCCGGTGCGTCCCCCGCCGATCGGCACCCGCACCCACCCCCGTAGATGGAGCTGCCGCCGCTGCCCGAGCTTCCGTCGGGGTCGTCTTTGTTGGGATCGTCCTTCGCGGGCCCCACGGCGTTTCCGCTGACCGGAACGGTGACCTCGTCGGCGCTCGCGCCCTTGAGGATCACGTGCACCGTCCCTTTGGCGTCGCCGGGCTTCGTCGGCTGGTACACGACCGTGAATTTGCCGCTCGCGCCGGCCGCGAGCTGCGCGACGCTTCCATCGACCGCGAATTGCTCGTTGTCGATGGCGATGCTCCCGATCTCCAGCGCGCCGCTCGATTGGTTCTTGAGGGTGATCTCCTTCGGCTGCGCCTTCTCGCCCACGTTGATCCGGCCGAAGTCGAGCGCGGTCGCGTCGGCCACCAGGAGCGACGAGACGCCGCGGCCGCGAAGCGCAATTTGGGCCTTGGGGATGGCGGTGTCGGTGGCGCCGAGCTTCAAGGTGGCGACGGCGTCGCCGGCCGCGCGCGCGGTGTAGGTCACATTGACGGTCGCCGTTTTTCCGGGATCGAGCGAGCCCGTGAGGCGGGTCACCTCGAAGGATGACGCGCCCGCACCCTCGAGCACACCGTCGGTCAGCGCGATGGGATCGCCGCCCGTGTTGGTGATGGTCACCGGCTTGGCGGCCGCCTTGGCGCCCACCTTGAGCACCCCGAAGTCGAGCGACGTGGGCGTGACCGAGAGCAGCTGCGAGACGGCGCTCCCTTTGAGGGTGAGCACCGCGCGGGGCATGGTGGGATCGTCGCTCACGATCGCCAGCTCGCCCGCCGCCGCGCCGATGGCCGTGGGCTTGAAGGTGAGCGAGAGCGCGAGCTTGGCGCCCGGCGCCACGGTCGCGGGCAAGTCCGGCGCGTTCGCGATCGCGAACATGTCGAGCTGCGCGCCGCCCAAGGTGAGCGCCGTGATGTTGAGCGACGCCGTCCCCGTGTTCGTGATCTCGGCCGTGCGCGCGGCCGAGGTGCGCGAGACGAGCTGCGCTCCGAAGTCGAGCATGCTGGGCTGCAGCGCGATGACCGACGAGACCCCCTTGCCCGCGAGCGGCACCGCCACCGTGGCGCTGGCCGGATCGTTGGAGTCCAGCGACAGAGTCGCGGTGCTCGCGCCGACGGCGGTGGGTCCGTATGTCACGGTGAGCGTGCTCTCCTGGCCCGGCGCGATGGTGAGCGGGAGGGTCACGGGCGAGAGAGGGAACTGCGCCGCGTTGGGGCCATTGACCACGGCGCGGGTGATGACCAGCGGTCCCGTCCCCGTGTTCGCGATGGTGACGGACTTCGCGAGCGGCGGGGAGCCGACGCGGACGTCGCCAAAGTCGACCGAGGGCGGGGTGACGCTCACCGTCGGCGAGGTGCCCTCCCCCGCGAGCTCGATCTCCGCCGTGGGCCTCAGCGGATCGTTCGAGGTGAGGGTGACCCTCGCCGTTCGCTGCCCCACCGCCGAGGGCCGGAAGGTGAGCGCCAGCTCCGCGCGACCGCCCGGCGCCACGTCGAGCGGAAACGCCGCCTGCGTACCGAAGTCGCCATTGGAGAAGCTCGCCGATGCGATGCGCAGCGGGGTTTCGCCCACGTTCCGCACCTCCACCGCGCGCGGCGCCGCGTTGGTGTTCACGTTGGCGCCGCCGAAGTCGACGGAGAGCGGCGCCACCTCCATGGCCGGCCCTTGCCCGATCCCGCCGAGGGCCGAGCGCAAGGTGGGCTCGTTGGCGGCGTCGCTCACGATGACGATTTCAGCCGACCGAAACCCGTGCCCCGAGGGCGCAAAGCGCACGGTGAGCGGCACCGATTGCCCCGCCGGGATCCGCGGCGCGATGGGCGGCGCGACCAAGGTGAACTCGCTCGCCTCCGGCCCGCGCACGGCGATGTCGGAGACGCTGAGCGTATCGTTGCCCGTGTTGGTGATGGTCACGATCCCATTGACATTGGAGCCAATGGGGAGCGGGCCGAAGTCCTTTGGATTGGGCGACGCCGCCACCGCGGGCGCCACCCCGGTTCCGGCCAGCGGCACCACCACGGGCGGGCGCGCATCGGTGCTCGTGACCGTGAGCGATCCGCTGGCGGGCCCCGATGCGGTGGGCGCAAAGGCGATGGCGACGGCGGCCGCTTGTCCGGCGGCCAAGACGAACGGGGTCCCCGGCGCGCTCTGGATGGCGAAGCTCCCGGTCGTGCCGAACGACGTCACCGAGAGGTCTTCCGTTCCCTGATTTTGCACCGAGAACGTCTGCGCGGCGCTGGTGGTGCCGACCCGCTGGCTCCCAAACGTGTAGGTGGCGGGCGTGATGCCCAAGCGCGCGGTGGTGCCATCGACCCGGATATCCACCTTGGCGAGGCAGGGCGATCCCGACGAGGCCACGAGGCTCAGGGTATTGACGCCTCCATAGTTGTAGCTGGGGAAACCGCGCTCGTAGCGCTGCGACTGCACGGCCTGCGGCGGATCGCACGCGTTGCACGCGCACGTCGCCGTGGGCTGGTAGGCGCCGATGCGCACACCGTTGAGGAACGCGGTGACCGTGCCGGCGGCACAGCCGATTTCCTGGATATCCAGATGAACCGACGTGATGACGGCGTTGGGCGGGGAGGTATCGGTGAAGTTCCGATCGCCCCACCCCGGGCCGCCGATGCACGCGCTGGTCTGCGTTCCACAAATGCACGTACCCCCGGAGCATGAGGCGGGGCAACCCGTGGGGATCGTCGCATTGCCGCTCCACGTGACTTGATACGCGGTGCTGTAGGCGAGCGACGTGCTCCCGATGTTCTCGTTCGTTTGGCTATCCTGGCCGTCGCTCGTGCTGGGGCTGCTGCTGCACGCGGCGCACGTGAGCAGCGCCGTCCACGTCAACAGCGCAAGCAAGAGGGCTTTCACAAATCGTTCCGATGGCCCACGTCGAGCCCGCGTGTCGCCCGCGCAAGCCCTCGTAAGCCTTCGCCCTCTGCCTGCGCGAAATCGCTTTAGGCAGCGTACGTACGCTCGAGATATTCGATGATTCGAGCCGACTCGAACATTTTGGTGTCGGTGTTCGGATCTTCCAGATACGGCACCTGCACGCGGCCGTGCGCTTGAAAAAATGCCTCGCGCTTGCCGCCCGCCTCCGGCACGTAGGGGCCGCCCTCGATGCGGAAATGGGGAGGGCCTATCTCGCCCCACCGCTCCTTTCCGAGGTTGTGCAGCACATAAGGGATCTCGAGCTCCGACAGCCGCTCCCGCACCAGCCGCGAATACGGGCTCCCCTCGAAGCTCCACAAATGCAGCTGCTCGCGCGGTTCGCGCGACGGTCGAGCACGCACGCCGCGCAGCCCGCGCACCCCGCTCGCGAGCGCGCCAAATGCCGGTTGAACGGGGGTGGCGCGGTAGCTCAATGGTACATCGCGGTCGCCGTAGGTACGAAAAAGATAGGCCACGATGTCGGCAGATTCGTACATAACGGTATCGTTGTTGGGATCGACCAGAAGCGGAAACAGCATTTTGCCCCCGATGCGCAGCGCCTCGGATCGAAAACGCGTTCCGCCTTTGGGACACGGAAAAATCTCCGCGTCGAGGTGAAGCGCGGTGAGCGCTTCGCGTACATTTCTACAATAGAGGCATGCTTCGAAATCGTAGAGTCGAAACAAGCGCGCCGGCTGTCGCCCGGGCGCCACCGCCAAGACACCGCGACCGAGGGTGATCGACGAGGCCAAGAGCGACCGCGCCACTTCGACCTGATGGAGAAACGCATTGGGCATGGCGGCAAAAGTGTAGCCGACGCGCTGCAGCCGGACCACCGAGCTCGACTCGACAGGGGCGCATTTTCAGGGCCGGAGACGGCGGCCGGGATCGTGTCGATCGAAAAAGTTCGACGCCAGGATCAAAAACGGCAAAAACGGCAAAACGTGTTTCGACATTCCCTCCCGGCCGGCCGAGTTTTCATGTCTCCCTTCAGCGAGGAATTCACCCGATGAGCGACATTATCCTGCATCACTACGAGCTCTCTCCCTATTCGGAGAAAGTACGCGCGATCCTCGGCTTCAAAAAGCTCGCGTGGAGGTCGGTCCTCGCGCCGATGATCCTCCCGAAGCCCGATCTGATACCCCTCACGGGCGGCTATCGAAAGACACCGGTCCTGCAGATTGGTCGCGATGTTTATTGCGACTCGCGCCTCATCGTCCATGTGCTGGAGCGGCTGCGTCCCGCTCCGGCGATCCTCCCGGCGGCGCTCGAGGCGAGCTGCGCTGCGTTCGCTCTCCTGGAGCCTACGTTGTTTGCTGCGGCCATGGGCACGGCGTTTCAACCCGCGGGCGCCCAGATCCTCGTTCAGCACATCGGGCTGGAGGCGTTCGAGCAGTTCATCAAAGATCGGGCCGAGCTTTTCAAGGGCGGCTCGGCGCGGAGGCCGAGCCACGACTTTGCCGAGGCGCACTTTCTGCCTTTGGTCGGCGCGGTCGACCGCCAGCTCGCGGGACACCCCTTCCTCCTCGGCAAAGAGCCGACGTTGGCCGACTTCGTCACCTATCACCCCATTTGGTTCATCGCCCGAAACCCGGGGGTCGCGGGCTGTCTTCGACCCTTCGCCCATGTCGCCGCGTGGATGGAGCGCATGGCGGGGCTGGGCCACGGGACACCGTCCGAGCTCTCGTCCGCGGACGCGCTGGCCATCGCGCGCGAGAGCAGCGAAACCGGCGAGCGCGGCGAGAACCAGGGGAGCCCGCCCTTCCTGGGCACCCCGGTCCAACTCGAACGGGCGCAGATCGGTCAGCGGGTGACCGTCAGCGCCACCGATTATGGCGTCGACGCGGTCGAGGGCACCTTGGTGCACGCGTCGACCCTCGAGGTGGCCATCCAGCGCCACGACGAGCGGGCAGGCACCGTGATCGTGCACTTTCCGCGCATCGATTCCCGGGTCGCCGCCGTGGCCTGAGGGCAGGATGGCGTGAGCGCGCCGCGGTCTTTCAAGGCAGGCCGCGGGCCCACGCTTCGGCCCACTGGTTGAGCGGGGCGAGCGCCCGCAAAAGGGCGCTGCCCGCGTCGGTGGTGCGGTAGCCGGCCTCCTCGGACTCCGAGGCGTGCTCCACGACGCCCGCCTCGCGCAGCTCTTTGAGGCGGGCGTTGAGCACGGTGGGCGAGACGTCGTCGCAGCGCTCGCGCAGCTCGCGAAAGGTGGCGGGGCCCGCGCGCAGCTCCCACAGCACGCGCAGGGTCCACCGCCGGCCGAGGAGATCGAGCGCGGCCATGATGGGCCGGCCGGTGCGCGAGCCGCGTACGGGGTGGCCGGGAAGAGCTCTCTTCGTGGGTGCGCGTGCCATGCTACAAAAATGATAGCACGCCCTTGCGCGCGGGGTCACATGCTACATATTCCGTAGCAAAGGAGGTGAGCCCATGGCTCCTCGTATCGTGCCCCTCGGTCCGCCCTACAGCGCCGAGGTGCAAGCTTCGCTCGCCAAGTGGATGCCACCGGGAAGCGGCGTCCAGCCGCTGAAGATCTTTCGAACCATCGCCCGCCACGAGCACTTGAGCGCCCGCATGCGCGGCCTGGGCGGCGCCTTGCTCGGCCGTGGCACGCTCCCCCTGCGCGTGCGCGAGCTGCTCATTTTGCGCACCTGCGCGCGCTGCGGCGCCGAGTACGAGTGGGGCGTGCACGTCAGCGCCTTCGCGGCGGCGGCCGGCCTTTCGGATGAAATCGTCGCCGGCACCGCGCAGCGCTCCCCGGCCGACCTGGCCGAAACGGAGAGCGCCGACGATCTGGTCCAACGCTTTGCCGACGAGCTTCACGATACGCACACCGTGAGCGAGCGCACATGGTCCAGCCTCGCCGCGCACTTCGATGCGAACGCGCTGCTCGAGATGCTCGCGGTCGTCGGCTTCTACCACACCATTTCGTTCATCGTGAACGCCGCCCGCATCGAGCACGAACCGTGGGCCGCGACGTTCCCGGCTCCCTCGTCGACGGCGTAGGCCATCCGTCCGTACACGTTTCCAATTGTCTTCGGGTACGTGTACGGGAAATGGCGTTGCCATGAAACACCGTTGGCGCCCCGGGCGTCGTGGTGGTCGCTATCCCTGGGAGAAGCGAGAGAGCAACCGCCACGACGCCTGGGGCGCCAACGCGCATGATCCGCAAATCAGCTTACGGCATCATTCGATGGTGATCTTGAAAATCTTGTCCGAACCGGCCGGCTCTTTGCCGTTGAAGTCGGAGTTGGTGGTGCTGAGCCAGAGCAAGCTCTGACCGGGCACCTTCTCCACCGTGCGCAGACGTCCATAGGTGTTCACGTAGTAGGCCGTGGGCGTCCCCGCGCTGGTGCCGCTCAGCGGAATGCGCCAGAGGCGCTTGCCCTTGAGCGCGGCCATGTACGCTACATCGTTGACGATCGCCAGACCGCTGGGCGACGCTTCGCCCGTCGACCAGGTCTTCTTCGGATTGGTCATCCCCGAAACGTTGCAGTTGCCCTCGCACGTGGGCCATCCGTAGTTGGCGCCCGCCGTGATGAGATTGAGCTCGTCCTGCGAACCATCGCCGAGCTCCGACTCCCAGAGCCGCCCCGCCGAGTCCCATGCGAGGCCTTGCGGGTTGCGGTGCCCATAGCTGTACACGAGGGTGCCGAAGGGATTGCCCGGCGCCGGGGTGCCGTCGGTCTTGAAGCGCAGGATCTTGCCGTTGGGCGAGTTCTTGTCCTGCGCGAGGCTCTGGGTCTGCGCGTCGCCGGCGGTGGCATACAGGTACCCGTCGGGGCCGAACTTCAAGCGACCGCCATTGTGGTATTTGCTCTTCTTGATCCCCTGAATGAGGACTTTGTAATCGGAGAGCGCATTGCCGTCGAAGGTCATTCGCGCAATGCGATTTCCCTCCGACGCCGAGTGCATCACGTAAATGTGGTGGTTCGAGCTCCAGTTCGGGTCCACGGCGATGCCCATCAGCCCGCCCTCACCGGTGGTGCCCACGGCGTTCGGCACCTTGCCGACTTGCTTCTTGGTGCCGCTCGGGGTGAGCGTGTAGACGTTGAACGACTCGCGCTCCGTGATGATGGCCGATCCATCCGGCAGCCACGCGAGCCCCCACGGGATGGTCCATCCGCTGGACAGCTGGGTGATGGTCTTCGGCACCCCGCCGCCGGGCGGTACGTTGCCCGTGCGAACGCTCACCGCGTTGCTCGCGCCAGAGACGTTGTTCCCCGCGTCCTTGGCCTTCACCGTGAAGCTGTAGTCGGTGTTGGCCGCCAGCCCGGTGATGGTCGCCTGGGTGCCCTGCACGTTCGTCACGATGACGCCGCCGCCCGAGTACACGTCGTAGCCCGTGACACCCACGTTGTCCGTCGACGCCGTCCACGCCAGCTTGACGCTGTTGTTGGTGACGTCGCTCGCCTTCAAATTGCCCGGCGCCGTGGGCGGCTCGGTGTCGCTCGTGGGCGACGTGGTCACGGGCACCGAGTTGCTGGTGGCCGACACGTTGCCCGCCGCGTCGCGCGCGAAGACCGTCAATCGATATTCCGTTTTGGGCTGAAGGCCGGTCAAGGTCTTGGTGGTGGCGTTGCCCGCCGCCTCGCTGATCTTGTTGCCGTCGTGGTAAATATCGTAGGCCACCACGCCGACGTTGTCGGTCGACGCGTTCCACGCCAGGGCGATGGTGTTGCTCGTCACGTCGGTGGCGCGCAAATTCTGAGGCGTGGTGGGCGCTTGGGTATCACGCGGGGCGTCCACCGTGAGCTTGTCGAGGTTGGCCGTGCCGTTGGCCGTATTGGAGGCCACGCGGATCTTGTTGCTGCCGGCGACGAGGTTGGCGTTGATGGTTTGAAGCTCCCACGTCGTCCACGCGCCCGTCCCCGGGAAGGGCTGCGCGTTCGCGACCACGGCGCCATTGACCGAAATGGTCGCGGGCCGATCGGTGGTCGTGCCATTGGCATAGCGAATGGCGAGCGACGAGGGGCCCGCGGCGGCCGCGCTGACCGTCCATTCGACGTAGGCGCCGACCGCGTTGTTCGTATTGCAGAACCCCCGGCCCGAGTATCCCGTGTGATTGGAGTCGACGGTGCCCTGGCAGACACCATCCTCCGCCTCGTAATCGGTGCCGGCGAGGAGCTCCGAGCCCGAGTTGCCAAGGTTGCCATCGCCCTCGGCGGTGCTCGCGCTCGAGCATCCGAGCGCGCCGATCGCCCCCACCCACAACGCTGCCTGCGCGGCAAAACACGTACGGTGCATCATTCGTTTCCTCCTTGAATAGGAAGCAAGGTCCGAAGACCGGAAGCTGGGATCTCAACGAGGCCGGGTAACGACCCACCTCCTCCCGAACCACCCCACGATGCGTTTCCAGGGAGGTTCCAATTTATTAGTAAACCTTCCTAATTAATAGTGACACCGGTATACATCGCGCGGTTTGGGCCTGCAAGGACCTCCGGTGACGCGCGCGAACAATCGTCGGGTGTGCGGCGGCTCAAGGGGCGGCGCTGGTCAATTGGCCTTACCAATTTGTACGCACAATCTGTCCAATTCGTCTGACATTTTGCAAATGACACCGGTATCATCAGTCTCACCCCCTTCGCCATGCGAGCGCCTTGCCACGAACCGGTGGGTAGTTCCACAGGGTGGGACGCGGTACACTGCCGGCCGCACATGAAGGTGGTGAACCGAAGTCTCTCTGTCCTTCTCGCGGCCGCCGTCGCATCGATGGCCATGGCCTCGGGCGCGGGATGCCGCAAATCCGAGCCGCCGCCCGATCCGAAGCGGGCAGCATTTCAAGAAATGAACCGCAAGCTCGATGCCTCCGAGCGCATCGTGGCCGCCGACGAGACGGCGCGCGCGGTGGCGGCCCGCGTGGATCGGGAGCTCACGGCGGGCGGACGGATTCCACCCGAGCAATTGAAGATGGTGGTCGAAACGGGCAAAATCGGCCAGCACCGGCGGGTGGTGATCTTGGCCAAGATCGACCGCTTGAAGAACGAGACGAGCTCGAATCGCAAGATGATGCTCGAGCAAATCGTCTCCGTCGCCTCGCAGGGGCTCGGCGAGGACGACGAGATCGCCATCGGTCTACGGGACGCTGTTTTTTACGGCGCCATCGCGCGCGGCGGGACCTTGGGCGAAGTGGAGCAAGAGGTGGGCGCCACGCTCGATACGAAGCCGCTCGAGGAGGCCATCGCGGAGATGAAGGGGCTTCCGGTGGGGCGCTGACGGGCTGCTCGCCGAGCGCGGCGCAGATGACGGCGCTCGCCGACGTGACGGTGCTCGTGGTGGAGAACGGTACGGTGGGCGGCAGGCCACGGGAAGAGCGGCGTTTCCCGTGGCCCATCGCCGGTTTCTAGGAGGGCGGCGCCGCGGGCTATTGCGAAGGACGCGGGAAGGTCACGGGGCTGCGGTGGCCTTCGCGATCGACGGCGCGCACGCCGAAGAAGACGTTGTCCTTCGACATGTTTTTCACGGTGAACGAGGTCTCCTTTCCGACCTCGATGGTGTCGGTCCAGAGGGGCTCGGTGGTCTCGCGGAAGACGATCTCGTAGCCGGCCAGATCCGGCTCGACGTTCGGCTCCCATCGGAGCTCCGTGTCGTTCGTCAGCCGCGCGGTCACGATCTGCACGCCCTTCGGCGCGGCCGGCGCGCGCGCCAGCGCGGTGAGGGCGGCCGCGTTCACCCGCGCGACCCGGGTGGTGTAGGCGAAGTCGACGAACTCGGGCAGGTCGCCGAACTGCTTGCCGTCTTCGACGCGCACGTTCTGGTGTTGGTGCGCATAATCCTCGTGCGGCTCGGTGAAGCGAACGGCCGCATATCCCTGTTGCAAAAAGGGGATATGGTCGCCGCCGCGCAAATACCGATCACGCCGGTACATGATATGGACGCGCATGCCGGTGGCGCTGTTCTCGCCGGCCTCTTTGATGAAGCGCGCGAGCTGGCGCGACGGGGAGTCGTTCTCGCCGCCCACCGAGCGGCGGACGTTGGCCTCGGCCGGGGTCTCGGCGGTGGGCACCCCCTCCGCGAAGACGCGGACCACGCGCGGATCGCGCTCGCCGTTGTCGGCCCGCGAGCTGCCGACGATGTCGTTCGTGAACATCCCGGCGATGTCGCGGCCGGCCGCCTTGGCCGTGGTGGCGAAGAAATTCGACCCGTAGAGCCCCTGCTCTTCGCCGGCCACCGCCATGAAGACGATGGTGGCGTCGAAGGTGCGCGTGGCCATGACCCGCGCCATTTCCAGCACGGCGGCGACCCCCGAGGCGTCGTCGTCGGCGCCGGGCGCGTCGCAGGTGGCGTTGGTGGGATCGGTGCACATGGAGTCGTAGTGGCCGCTCACGACATAGGTTCGGCCCTGCGACTCGGCTTGGGTGCCGCGCAAGGTGGCGACCACGTCGGTGATGGTGGTGGGGACCGGGATGCGCGAGGCCGGCGGCTGAACGTAGCTCAGAAGCTCCACGTTCATACGCCCGCCCGACGTGGCGGCGATCGCGTCGAATTGCGCCTTGAGCCAGTCGCGCGCCGCCCCCACGCCGCGCGTGGGGTTGTCCTGCGCGGACAGGGTATTGCGCGTTCCGAACGAGACCAATTTTCGAATCGTGTGCTCGACGTTGTCCTCGTCCATCTCGCGGAGCATGCGGCGCACGTCGTCTCGAACGCGCCCCGCGCCCAGCTCCGAGGACGAGGTCGCGGTCGTGCTGGAGCTGGAGACAGTCGTGGATGCAAGGCTCGACGGCTCGGCGCCGCGATTGTCTTTCAGACTCTCCTCCCCGCAGTCCAAAACGAACGGGAGGAGCAACAACAACGCGGCGCTGCCGGCCGCAAGGTGCCCTGGAAAGCGGTCCATCGTATATCTCGTTCTCGGTGGAAGGTTGGTGTTGGATGGCGACGAAGAGGCGCTCGCGATGCGCTTCATTGGGCCGACGGGCGCGGAAAGCTGACCGGGCTGCGGTGCCCTTCGCGGTCCACCGCCCGCACGCCAAAGAAGACATTGTCCTTGGACATGTTCTTCACGGTGAACGAGGTGACATTGCCGACCGGGATGCTGTCCGTCCAGAACGCCTCGGTCGTGTCCCGGAAGACGATCTCGTAGCCCGCGAGATCCGGCTCGACGTTCGCGTCCCACGCCAGCGACGTATCGTTCGTCAGTTGCGCGGTGATGATGCGGGTGTTCTTGGGCGAGGCCGGCGCCCGCGCCAGCGCGGCCAAGGCGGCGGCGTTCACCCGCGCGACCCGGGTGGTGTACGCGAAGTCGACGAACTCGGGCAGATCGCCGAACTGCACGCCGTTCTCCACGCGCACGGTTTGGTGTTGGTGCGCGTAATTTTCGTTGGGCTCGGTGAAGCGCACGGCCGCGTATCCCTGCTCCAAAAATGGGATATGGTCGCCGCCGCGCAAATACCGATCGCGCCGGTAGATGACGTTGATCCGCATCCCGGTGGCGCTGTTCTCGCTGGCGTCTTTGATGAAGCGCGCGAGCTGGCGCGCCGGAGAGTCGTTCTCGCCGCCGACGGAGCGGCGGGTGTTGGCCTCGGCCGGCGTCTCGGCGGTGGGCACGCCCTCGGCGAAGAGGCGCACCTCGCGCGGATGGCGCGCGCCGTTGTCGGCCCGCGAGCTGCCGACGATGTCGTTGGTGAACATCGCCGCGATGTCGCGCCCGGCCGCCTTGGCCGTGGTGGCAAAGTGGTTGGCGCCGAGGAGCCCCTGCTCTTCGCCGGCCACCGCCATGAAGACGATGGTGGCGTCGAAGGTGCGCGTGGCCATGACCCGCGCCATCTCCAGCACGGCGGCGACCCCCGAGGCATCGTCGTTCGCGCCGGGTGCGTCGATGGTCGCATCGAGCACGTCGGAGGCGCGTGAATCGTAGTGGCCGCTCACGACATACGTTCGGCCCTGCGATTGCGGTTGGACGCCGCGCAAGGTGGCGACGACATTGGTGATCACGGTCGGCACCGGCACGCGCGGTGCGGGCGGCTGGAGGTAGCTCTGGAGCTCGACGGTCATGCGTCCGCCGGATGTGGCCGCAATGGCATCGAGCTGCGACTTGAGCCAGTCGCGCGCCGCCCCCACGCCGCGCGTTGGATTGTCTTGAACCGACAAGGTGTTTCGGGTGCCGAACGACACCAGCTTGCGTATGGTGCGCTCGACGTTGTCCTCGTTCATCTCGCGCAGCATTTGCCGCACCTCGCGCGGCACGCGGTCCGCGCCGAGCTCCGCGGCTCGCGAGTCCTGCGAGTCCTGCGAGTCCTGCGAAGTTTGCGCGGCGCGCGCATTTTCTGAGATTGGCGAGCGGGTGGAAGCAGACGGATCGATGTCGCGATCGCCCTGGAGACTCTCCTCCCCGCAGTCCAAGACGAATGGAAGAAGAAGCAGCAACGCGGCGCTGGTCGCCGCCAGGTGCCCTCGAAAACGGACCATGGTGTTCCTCCTTTGGAGAACGCGCGCGCATACTAAGTCGGCGTGCGCGACGGTGCCACTCAACGGGCGGTGAGCATGCGTTGCCCCACGCCTTTTCGGCGCAAGCACGAACCGCAGATGGGCTGGCCGCCAATGTGCTTTGCCGCAAGACGGTATTGTCCGCAGAGCATGCACTTGGGACGCGGTTTCAGCTCGCGCTGGTAGCAGCGGTTGCACGCCGCGCGGCCGCTGGTCAGGCGCCGTTTGACCTTCTCGAACTCACCGCATATCGCGCAGGTTTCACGCGGTGCGTGATGGCGCCCATAACACGTTGCGCATACGGGTTTGCCGCTTCGGGTCCGCGTCATCACCCGCGAAATGCGCGCGCAATGGGTGCAGCGCGCGATCTGCATGGTCTTGCGATAACACGTCGCGCAAATGGGATTGCCCTGGCGATTCCTGGTTTGAACGACATCCATCTCACCGCAACGCGAGCAGCGCTCACGAGGCCGGTAGCGATCGCCATAACAATAAGGGCAGATGGCGCCACCGCGCTCCGTGCGGGCCGCGACATGGGACACGTTGGTGCACACCACGCACGCTTCGCGGCTCGCAAACTGCCTTCGGTAGCAGCCGGGGCACACGGGATGTCCGCGGTCCCGGATCGCGATCGGTTTCCGCACGCGGCACACGGAGCAGCGGCCGATGTGGAGCTCGCGAAGGTAGCAGCGGTTGCAATAGCCATTCACCCCGTCGGGACGGGCGCGCATGGGGGCGACCGTCCCGCATCGGGAGCAGGGCTCGCGCGGCTGCAGCTCGCGCCGGTAGCACGCCGAGCAGATGTCGACGTCCACGACGGAGTTGTACGCGACGTTCTTCATCGCATGACAAAGACCGCAACGACCCCAGGAACCGGCCATGGGGCGCATCTTACCCTAGAGGGCTTTCAACGATACGGATTGAACGTGTACGTCGTGCTGACCGCTTCCGGAATCTTGAAATAGTTCCTCACCAACCCTGCCGGATCCGTGGCGAGGGCGCCACCGGGCGGCGCGTCGTTGCCATCATCCCACGACCATGGAGTGTTTGCGGCATTCGTGTCGCACCCGATGGATCCAGCGCCGCAACCGCCGCTCTTATCGCCCGCAAATGACCCATAGCTGGCGAAGAGCGATGCGTTGTTGCGATTGGCCCACAAACCGTTGTTCTCGAAAATATCGACGAGTTTGTAGAGGACGTTCCGATCGTCCGGTCCCGAGGGGACCTCGGCGTTGGTGAGAGACGGGTAGTACACGACACCGTCACCCACGATGTCGTAATACGGTCGCGCTTTCAAACCGTGGCCTTTGGCCTCTTGCGCCGTAACGGGGTGCAGGCTTCCGCCGTAGCTCGCGAGCGAGAGTGTGCCATCCACGTTCTCGGCCCCTGACGACCAATCGCCCCCGGCGGGAACGAAGGAGAAGAAGTCTTTGTGGGCGACGGTAACCGCGGACTTCAACGCACCATACGTCGAGCCATCGCGCGCCACCGTGATCAGCAAACCTTCGGAGTCGTTCTCGTGCTCGGTGTCGAAGAAAGAATCCGACCAGTCGCGAGGATGAAAGAACATGTACACGATGAACCAGTGGGTGCTCGTCTCCGCCACCGAGAAATAAGCGTGAGCGGCCAGCGGGTAATTGGCACTTCCAGCGTGGTCCCAATTGTTGCGCCCATCTAGATCGCCATCGAAGTCGTAGCGGGTGATGTAGTCGGCCGCACCACCGAGCGCATGGCCCCCCGTTTGATCGACGTCTTGATAATGAATGGGTGCCCAATGCAACGCCAGATCGGCGCGATCGGCGGCACTCTGGGCGGAGAGCTCTGCGCTCGTGGAGCCGATGCTCTCGTCGGTATTGGCGGTGCATGCGGAGAGGGACCCGAGAACTGCAGCGACACATGTGGCGCGAAGGGTGTTTCGTCTCATGAGAGGCTCCTTTTTCAGGTGTACGTGGGCCGCGAGGGCAGCGTTTCGAAGGCGCACTCGGTGCTAAAGAGACTACGTGTCGCGAGGGTGAAGACTCATGCACGTTTTCGGATGGGCGGAGCTTCGAATTTGCGCTCCTCCCCTACGTTGCCCTTGCGCGTTCGCAATCCTTCGAATAGGCGCGCGGTGAACCGGCGCGCGAGCCGCTCGGGCGACGCGGTATCGAAGCCGACCCATTGGGCGAGGCCATCGTGGATCAGAACGGCGAGGCCGTGGGCGGAGGACCACGCCAGCATCGCGAGCTCTTGCGGGTCGCCATCGTCGACCAGGCCCTCGCGCTGCGCGCTGGCGATCGCGTTGACGGCCAGTGAAAAGACCGCCGCCTCCGCCGAACGAACGGAGTCCCCCTGCGCGGCCGCCTCCGCCCCGAACATCACCCGAAACTGACCGGGGCGCGCGAGCGCAAAGGTGATGTACGTGACGCCGAGCGCCTGAAAGCGCGCGAGCGGATCGCTCCCGGCCGCCGTCTGCGCGTCGATGCACATGGTGAGGAGCGCGCGAAATCCGTCTTCGGCCACCGCCACCACCAGCGCCTCGCGGCTCTCGAAGTGGCGATACGGTGCGCCGTGGGTGAGCCCCGCGCGCCGGGCCGCCTCGCGCAAGCCGATGGCGCCGACGCCGTCTTCCTCGGCGATGGCGATGGCCGCGCGAAGGAGGGCGGCGCGGGTGCCCTCGGAGCTGGGGTCGCTGGAGGTGGCGCTGGACGTGACGGTGCGGCGTTTGGATCGTTGGGTCATGACGGCCTGTTGACAGTGTCTACTGGATCGCTAGAATGAGGAGCATGTCGTTCGGTGACACAAGCAATTTACCGGACATTTCGGTGGATGACAACGTCATCTCTCTATTTGGTCCGTGGCACCCGTTGGACCGGCTGATCGGTTACTTGAACGGCCGCTCGCGCCTGTTCGTGAACGGCTGGGGGGACGAGCGGGTGCTCGCGAGCGTCCTCGACACGGAGCCGTTTCAGTCCTCCCCGGCGGCGGTGGCCATCGCCTGGGATCGCCCGCACGTCGCGCGGGGCGTGGAGCGCACCGCGGGGCGATTCGTCTCACCCAACACGGCGCTGCCGGAGCCGGTGCGCGCGGGGCACGTGCAGCGGTTGCGATCGGCGAGGCCGCGCGGGGGACCGCGCACCGCGTGCGTGGTGCTGGCGGGATCGCGCGAGGAGGGGTTCGCGCTGCGCCAAGGCATCTTCGGGCCGCTGGCGCGCGAGGGGATCGATTTGTACCTGCTCGAGAATCCTTATTATGGATTGCGGCGGCCGCCGGGCCAGCGCGGGGCGAGCTTGGGCACGGTCGCCGAGCACGTGCTCATGAACCTCGCCATCGTGGACGAGGCGCGGTCGCTGCTCGCGACCTTGCGCGAAGGTGGCTACGAGCAAATCGGCGTCACCGGCTACAGCATGGGCGGCTTCATGGCCGGGCTCGCGGCCTCGTTGACGCGCGAGCCGCTGGCGGTGGCGGCGCTCGCCGCGGGCGCGTCCCCCGCGCCGGTGTTCACGCGCGGGCTGCTCGCGCACTCCATCGACTTCACCGATCTCGGAGGCTCTGCGGCCGGGGCGGAGGCCGCGCGGCGTCGCCTCGCGTCCCTCTTCGATCGCGCGCGCCTCACGCACTTTCCGGCGCCCCTGCACGCGCGCAGCGCCATTCTCTTGGCCTGCCGCCGCGATGGGTACGTTCCGCGCACCGAGACGCTCGCCTTGCATGCGCATTGGGCATCGAGCGAGCTTCGCTGGGTGAACGCCGGGCATATCTCGGCGCTCTTCACGGAGCGCCACGCGCTCCGCGCCGCCGTCCGCGACGCGTTCGCGCGGCTTCGGGGCCAGGAGCCTCGACACCGCATCCGCCCGAGAGCGATGAGCTACTTCGTACCGCGACCGTCCCCACGTCGATAAGCCACTTCGTACCGTGACCGACTGGAAATGATAAGCCACTTCGTACCGCGACCCTCGAGGAGCGGCGAGCGATCAGAAAGGTAAACCATCATGACGACCTCCAATCCATCCGTGTTGCGCGACGGGCTCCTGGCAGGCAAGTCGGCCTTCATTACGGGCGGCACCAGCGGGATCAACCTCGGCATCGCGTGCCGCTTCGCCCAAGCGGGCGCGCGCGTCACCATTTTGGGCCGCAACCCGGAGAAGGCGCAGCGCGCCGCCGACGAGGTCCGAAAATTCGGCCCCGACGTCTTGGCGCTCACCGCCGACGTGCGCGACTACGCGGCGCTCGACGCGGCCATTCGAACGAGCGTCGAGAAGCACGGGCCGATCGATATCCTCATCAACGGCGCCGCGGGCAATTTTCCCGCCCCCGCCGTGGGCATCTCCGCCAACGGGTTCAAGGCGGTCGTCGACATCGACCTGCTCGGGACGTTCAACGCGTGCCGCGCGGCCTTCGAGCACCTTCGCAAGCCGGGCGCGAACGTGCTCTCCATCTCGGCCACGCAAGGCAGCGTGCCGACCCTGGCGCAAGTCCATGCTTGCTCGGCCAAGGCCGGGGTCGAAATGCTCACCCGCGTGCTCGCCCTCGAGTGGGGCCCGGCCGGCGTTCGGGTCAACGCCATCGCGCCCGGCGGGGTCGAGGACACGGAGGGCATGCGGCGCCTCTCCGGCGGCTCCGAGGAGAGTCGAAAGAAGGGGGCGGAGACGGTGCCGCTGAAGCGCTTTACGACCTGCGCCGAGCTGGCCGAGGTGGTGCTCTTCCTGGTGAGCCCCGCGGCCGCGTACATCCATGGCGCCGTCATTCCCGTCGACGGCGGCCACGCGATCGCCGGCTTCGGCACCTTGCCGATGGGCGGCGGATGAACCGAACGAAACACCGTACGAGCCTTGGAGACATGCATTCATGAATCGATTTCGCAAAGCCGTCGAAGCCCGCGATGTGGAAGCCCTCGAGCAGTCCTTGGCACCGGACATCGTGTTTCATAGCCCCGTGCGCTTCCACCCCTATGTCGGCCGCGCCGCGGTGGGCGCGGTGCTGCGCGCCGTCATCCGCGTCTTCGAAGATTTTCGCTACACCGGGGAGCTCCACGGCGACGCCGACACGGCGCTGGTGTTTCGCGCCAAGGTGGGCGACCTCGAGCTCGAAGGCATCGACCTCGGCACCGTCGATCCGTCCACCGACCTGGTAACCCACCTGACGGTGTTCGTCCGTCCGCTCTCGGCCGCGCAAGCGCTTGCGGCCGCCGTGGGCAAAGAGCTCGGCCAGCGCTGAGCGCCTATTTTTGGCGGAGGTAGTGCTGCCTCGCCTTCTCGCGATTTCCGCACCGCTTCATCGAGCACCATTGGCGATTGCGCGCGGGCGACCGATCCTCGAAGCGTAGTCCGCACGTGTCGGATGCGCAGACGCGGAAGGTCGCCCCCTCCGAGGTGACCAGGTCCACGGCGTCGGCCGCGATGCGGCCCAGCGCGACGGCCACCGGATCGCTCTCGCGCGGCGCGCGCACCTCCAAGCGGCCATTTTTTCCGACGGCCAGCTCCGGCGCCGAGGCGCGCACCTTCGCCGCGTCGTTGAGCATGGCCACGTCGGCCGCGTCGATGGGGCCGTCCGGGACCGCCAGCGCCAGCCGATCGATGGCCTCGCGCAGCGCGCGCGCACGCGTCACGTGACGCGCAGTGACCTCCGGCGGCGCCTGAACCAGCCCGGCCGTCACCAGCCACTCCGCCAGATCGCTGGGCTCGACCAGGAGCTCGCGCGGGACGAGCTTGCGGTCGCGCAGCGTGTTGAGCAGGTCGATCGACGGTCTTCCACCGTCCCAAATCCAGTCTTTCGGGTCTGTTTTACGCATAGCGCCGCCCTCCCTTGCGCACTGGGGCTTCCTCGCTTACAGTTATAACCATATCAGACGGTTAGTCACGACGGCGCCCCTCGAAGAACGGCAGGGGTGAGAGGAGCGAGCCATGTCTCAAGGTGAAATTGCGGGTGAAGTTGCAAATGTAAATGTCAATGGAAGCAGTCTGCGGTTGCATTATTTGCGCGCGGGGAAGGGCCCTTTGATCGTGCTTCTACACGGTTGGCCGCAAACGAGCCATTGCTGGCGCCATGTGATTCCGGAGCTGGCGCGCACCCACACGGTGGTCGCACCCGATCTGCGCGGCTACGGGCGTACGGACAAGCCGGCCACCGGCTACGACAAGCGCACCATGGCGGCGGACATCGCGCAGCTGGTCGAGAAATTGGGGTTCGAAAAGGTCATCGTCATCGGGCACGACCGGGGCGCGCGCGTGGCCCATCGCTGGGCGCTCGACCGGCCCGATCAAGTCGAACGCCTGGTGCTGATGGATATTCTGCCCACGCGCGAGGTGCTCCGGCATATCGATTTCGCGGTGACCACCGGTTATTGGCACTGGTGGTTCCACCTCCAGCCGGATCTCCCCGAGCGCCTCGTGGGCAACGATGTCGCGGGCTACCTCGGGTATTTCTTCGAGAAATGGACGTACAACCGCCACGGCCTGCCCGCCTCCGCCATCGAGGAGTACGTGCGCGCCTTCTCGGCCCCCGGGGCGCTGCGGGCGGGGTTTTCGGATTACCGCGCTTCGTTCCCCACGGATTTGAACGATGACGATGCGTCGTCCGCCGCGGGCGTTCGTTTGAAGATGCCGCTCTTGCTCTTGTGGGGCTCGGAGAGCTTCTTGCAAAAGATTCCCGTTCTCGACATTTGGAGCGCCTACGCCACCGACGTGCGCGGCCAAATGGTCCCCGAGTGCGGACACTTTTTGCCCGAGGAGCGCCCCGCCGAGGTGCTCACGCAGATCCGCGCGTTTCTTTGACGCGGCGGCGCCGCCCGAACAGCGCCAACAGACCGCCGAGCGCGGCGAGGCCGCCGAGGGGGAGCGCATCTTCGGCCGGCGATAACGTGCACGAGCAGCCTCCGCCCTCGAGCGAAGCTGCGATATCACCGTCGCCGCGGGAGCCTGCGTCGCTCCTTCCGCCGTCGCTGCCGCCATCGCCGGAGGATCCGCCGGCGTCCCTTCGGGGACCGGAGTCGGGCGGGGGGCCGGCGTCGGGGATGGCCACGCATCGTTCGCCGCCGGCGTCGGCCATGCGGCACTGGGTGCCCGGCGGGCACTTGCCGCCATCGGGCAACCGGCAGCCCTCGATGCACGCCTGCACGGTCTCGTCGCAGATGCGGCCGGGGCCGCAGTCGGTATCGGCGTTGCATCCGCAACTGCGTTGCTTCCCGCTGCCGATGCACCTCGGGCCGTGCGGGCTGGCGGGGGCGCGCGTGCAATCCGTGTCCCTCTCGCACTGGACGCAGTCGTTGGCGAAGTCGCACACCTCGGCGCCGGTTTTTCCGGCGCAGTCGCCGTTGGTCACGCACTCCACGCAGGTGATCAAGGGCAGGACCGGGCAGATGTTGCGCGGCGCGAACGGGCACTGATTGGGCGTTAGGGGGACGCAACGAAGGTCGCACTGGCCTTGGGCGTTGCATTGGTAGCCGGATGGGCACGTCCCCTGCCCCGTCCCGGTGCACCCTCCCGTGCAATAGGGAGGTGAGCCCGAGGCGGGCGCGGGGCGCGTGCAGAGCAGACCAGGTCCGCACTGCTCGGAGCTCTCACAGCCGCAGATGCCAAAGGGCATGAGGCAGCGGGGGGAGCGCGCCGTGCATCGCGCGGTGTTCGTGGGGGTGCACTCCGCGCAGAGCCCGGCGTTGCAGGCGGGGGTGGCGGAGGGACAGTCGCGATCCTCCACGCAGCTCGTGGCCCGGGCAGAGGCTTCGAGGTGGAGAAAAGCGAGCGCGAACGCAGCGGCCGACGCGAGGGGCGTCCAAGTGCGCAAACTCATTCGGCAATGATATCCTCATCCGCGTGGCAAAGCCGAAATCGATTCTCTTGGGGCTTCTCGCCGCGCTCTCCGTTCTTTACGTGCGCGACTTGACACGCGCCGCATTTGGCGTTCCAAACGCGCTGCCCACCCTGGCCGATTTCCTCATTGGATCGATTTGGCTCTCCGGCGAGATGGTGGTGCTCACGGTGGCATTCAATCAGAGCATGCGGCGCGGCCACGGGCCCAAGCGGGCCGCGCTGATTGGCCTCTTGGTGGCGGGCGCGATGAGCGCCATGGGTGATGCCATCTATGTGGCCATTCGCCATCGATTCCCATCGTGGGGGCTCCTACCACCCGATGCGGGCGAACCCGACACCGCCATGTACTCGTTCGTGACGGGGTTCGTCGATTCCGGTCTCGTTCTCGCCCTTTGGACCTTGGCGTTTCTCTACCCGACCGCCCTTCGCGAGGCGTTCGAGCGCGCATCGGAGGCGCGCCACCTGCGGCGTGAGATGGAGCTTTACCGACTTCGCACCACACTCGAGCCGCACTTCGTGCTCAATACGCTCAACGCCATCAGCGGGGTCATGACGGAAGAGCCCGAAACCGCGCGGCAGCTGGTGGGCGATCTCGGAACCTTGCTGCGGGATCTGGTGCGCAAATCGGATGATCGGGAGCGCACCCTGGGGGAAGAGCTCGAGTGGTTGGAGCGCTACACGGCCATCCTCGAGACGCGCCACCCGGGGCGGCTCGCCTTCGAGTGGGACGTCGACCCTGCGCTTCGCGCCCATCGGGTGCCCGCGCTCGTTTTGCAGCCGCTCGTCGAAAACGCCGTGCAGCACGGGGCGCTCCGGCGGCGCTCCAACGGCCGAATCCGGCTCTCGGCGCGGTCGGAAAAGGAACAGCTCGTCGTCACCATCGAGGACAATGGGCCGGGCTTGCCGAGCGAGGCACCACGCGATGGCGCGCGAGGCCTCGAAATGGTTCGAAGGCGCCTGGCGCTGGAGTCCCCGGACGCCACCTTGCAGCTCGAGAGCACCCATGGCGGAACGCGCGCCACGCTCACCTTCGCGTAGAGCATAGGCGCACCGAGGTCGCGCGTTGTAGATTCACCGCGGCCCATGAGTCTCCCCCTTCGCACGTTGGTCGTCGAGGACGAGTGGCCGGCGCGCAACTACTTGGTCGAGCTCCTCCAGCGAACGTCGCAGGTGGACATCGTTGCCGCGGTGGCCACCCTCGACGAAGCGACGCAGGCCTTGGACAACGCCTGCCTGGGCATCGACAGCGTGTTCGTCGACATCATGCTCACGGGGACGATGGGGGACACCTCCGGTCTTCGATGGATCAAGGAGGTCTCGGGGCGGCATCCGCTCCTGTTCGTGCTCGCCACGGCGCTGCCGGATCATGCGCTGCACGCGTTCGATTTGGGGGTGGCCGATTACCTGCTCAAGCCGTTCACGGCGCCGCGCGTGATCCAGTGCGTGGAGCGCCTGATCGCCAAACGGCGGCCCGCGCCGGAGGTCGCGCCCTTTCCGCGCCGCATCGTCGCGCGCGATGGGTCGACCTTGGTGTTCGTGCCGCTGGAGGAGATCCTCGCCTTCGAAGCCTCTTCGCGGCTTTGCTTTGCGCACTGCGCGGGCGGGCGCTTCTCCGTCGATCTGTCGCTGTCGGCGCTCGAGACCACCTTCGAGGGCACCTTTCTTCGCGTGCACCGCAATTGGCTCATTCAACCGGCGTTCGTGCGGCGCTACGACAAGGAGATGGCGGAGCTCTCGGTGCAGCTCGGCGAGCGGGCTTGCCTGGTGCCCGTCTCGCGCGATCGGGCGCAGGCCGTGAAAGATGCGCTCTTTGCGAACGCCGTCGGCGTGCGGCGCGGCGGAACGTAGGCGCGGGCGGGGCGTAGGGCGCGGGCGGAGCGTACGGCGCGGGCGGGCGCGCCGGGTACCTCGGACGTGTCGGCACCTGGGGCGCGCCCGCGCACCTGGGGCGCGCCCGCGCACCTGGGACGCGCTCGCGCACCTGGGACGCGCTCGCGCACCTGGGGCGCGTCATGCGTGGACGCCGGCCGTCGTCAGAAGATGCGCACGAGCACGCGCTGTCCGATGCGGACCTCCTCGGAGTCGATGCCGAGGACGCACTCGACCACGCGCTGGTCGACCTTTTCGGCCGGATCGTCGCTGGGCTGTTTGAGCCCGAAGACGCGGCCCACGCGCAGCACCTGCGCGGGGTACGTCTGCGATTCGTCCGATTCGACCACCACCTCGGCGCGCATGCCCGGCGAGACGCGCGGCACGAATCGGTCGACCAGCTCGGCGCGGATGATGCGTTTGGCGTCGGGGGCGAAGAGAAACAGCGGGGTCACGTTGAGGGTGCTGATGCCGTCGCCCGGCCGCGCAAACCTTCTTATGACTTGGCCGTCGAGCGGCGCGCGCACGGTGCGCAGGCTCACCTCGTACGTGGCCAGCGCCTGGCGCGCGCGGGCGACCTCGATGTTGGCGCGCGCGATCGCCCGATCGGTGACCACCAGCGCCTGCTCGTCGCGGGCGCGATCGAGCTCGCCGCGCGGCGCGGCGCTGGAGGCCATGAGCCCCTCGAGGCGGCGCACCTCGCGCTCGGCCGCCCGCTGCCGAACCTCCAGGGAGGCCAACGCCGCCCGCGCTTGGGCGACCTCCCGATTGGCCACGGTGGCCGAGAGCACCGCCTGTTGATCGTCGAGCTGCGCGAGGGGTGCGCCGGCCTTCACCTTGGCGCCCTCCTCCACGAATACCTGTTTGATCAAGCCATCGCGGCTGGCCGCCAATTTGATGACGCCGCCCTCGATATCCACTTTGCCTTTGGCCACCGCGACCCAAGGGGTGGTTTCGACCTTCGGTTCCTCCTTCGGCTTCGAGCACGAGAGCAGGGCCGGGGCGGCCAGCGCCCACGCAATGGCGAGGGGCGCGAGACGAAAAACGGTTCGTAGAATCATGATTTGCGCTCGTCGCTCACGAGGAGCCCATCTTCGACTTTGATGACGCGATCGGCGTGCTTCAGGAGGCGGCCATCGTGGGTGACCCCCAGCACCGTCGTTCGATGTTCGCGTGCGATTCTGTGGAGCAGTTCAATCACGACTTGTCCATTTTTGCTATCGAGCGCGCTCGTGGGCTCGTCGGCGAAGAGGAGCTCGGGGTTCTTCACGAGCGCCCGTGCGATGGCGACCCGCTGTTTTTCCCCGCCGGACAGCTCCGCGGGCCTCGATTTGGCGCGGCCCGAGAGCCCCACCTCGTCGAGGGCGCGCTCGGCCCGCGACATGGCCGGCTTTCCCGTGATCCCTTGGTACTTCAAGGGCAAGAGCAGCTGCTCCAGCGAGGTGAGGGCCGGAAAGAGGTTGAAGCCTTGAAAGATGAAGCCCATGTGCGCCAGCCGAAACGCGTCGAGCTGCGCGGGCGAGAGGCGCCAGAGATCTTCGCCCAGCACGTGCACGGAGCCACGATCGGGGCGCAGGAGGCCGCTCAGGATGGCGAGCAAGGTGCTCTTTCCGGAGCCCGAGGGGCCGATGATCAAGGTGAGCTCGGCCGGCTGCACGGCCACGTCGATTCCGCGCAGCACGTCGGTGGTGGTCTTGCCGCTGGTGAACGAGCGATACAGCTCGAAGGCGGAGATGGTGTGGGGGACGCGGGTCATGGGCTCACCGAAGGAGCGACGCCGGCTCGGCGCGCGCGAGCTGACGTACGGCAAAGAGGCCCGAGAGCGCGGAGATGGCCAGCACGAGCACCGCGGTGGCCACCACGGCCGCGACGGGGACGCGCATTGTCACCGCCAAGCGATCGGCCGCGGCCTGAAGCGCAAAGGTGGTCACCAAGGTGATGCCGAGCCCGATGAGCCCCACCCAGAGCGATTGCTCGAGGACGACCCGGCGAAGGGCGCCGAGCGAGACCCCCAGCGCGCGCAAGGTGGCATATTCGCGCAGCGAGGCCACGATGGCGGCCATCAAGGTCTGGCTGGTGATGACGACGCCGACCGCCACCCCGAGCAGCGACGAGAACGCGAAGCCCGATCCGGAGCCGGACTCCATGACCCAATACATCTCCGACTGGCGCGCGAACTCGTCCGCGGTCCACACGGTAAAAGGGCGGTACGTTCCCGTGGGCTGCAGCGCGTCGCGCACGGCCTCCGCGCGCTCGGGCTCGCGAAGCTTGACGAGGTAGTAGGCCACCTCCTCGGTGTGCAGCAGCGAGGGATCGATGCGCCGGGCGGTGGCGAGCGAGGAGACGATGTTGGCGCCCGCCACGGCCCGAATGCCGCGCACGGTGCCCACGACCTTCACATGGCGTCCATTGAGCTCGGCGTGATCGCCCACCCTGACCCCGAGCTTCTCCTCGTCCGCCTCGTCGATCAGCACACCATCCGGCTCGTCGAGCGCGCGCCGCTGCTCGGGGGTCAAGAGCCGGCCGAAGGTGAGCGCGTCCGGGCGCGTGTCGACGCCGACCAGATATCCGCTGATGGGCGCGCCGTCGGGGCGGCGAAAGTCGCCGCCGGCCCAGTTGAACGCTTCGACCTTGGTCACCTCGGGGTGCATCCAAAGGGAGACCATGACCCGTTCGGGGATGTTTCGTCCCATGTCGACCGACGGTGCATCCCGGAATCCAACCCACAAATCGGCGCGCGATTCATCGATATAGACGCTGACATTGGCAAACGCGCCCACCAAGAGCGCCACCTGCACGAGCACGAGCACCCCCGAAAAGGCCACGGCAAACACGGCCGGCACGAAGCGGCGCCACTCGTGGATCAAGGTCGCGCGCGCGAGCGAGATCATTCGCCCCCCACGACGCGGGTGAGGGTCGAGCGGGCGAGGCGCACGTCCACCTCGGCTTCGATGGCATTCAGCTCCGCTTGCAGCCATTTGATCTGGGCGTCGCGGATCTCCAAGGTGCTGCCGGTGCCGGCGTCGAAGCGCTCCTCGGCGAGCTTCAAGTCCTGCGCGGCGAGGGAGCGGCTTCGCTCGGCGATGCGGTACGCGTTCCAGCTCGATTGATGCAGGGCGAGCGCCTGGCGAATCTCCATTTCAATCCGCAGCTCGGCGCGGCGGGATTCGAGCTTGATCTGCTCGAGATTGAGCTTGGCGCTGGCGACGGCCGCCGAGGTGGCGAATCCGTCGAAGATGTTCCACGTGAGGACGATTCCGCCTTGGAGGGCGTTTTGTTTTCCGGGATCGGTGAAGAAGGGGTTGGCGCTGTTGCCTTGTCGCAGGTAGCTGACCTCGGCGGTCACCCGGGGGAGCAGGGTGGAGCGCGCCATGACGATTTGGTTTTCGGCGGCTTCGCGTTCGCGGATGAGCGCCGCCAGCAGCGGGCGGCGGGTGCGGGCTTGGGCCAAGAGGCGCGGGAGCGCGGGAGATGGCGCATGGGCGCTCGCGGCGGAGCGTGGGTCGGCGAGGGCGGGCGCATCGGCGCGCGCGGGCGCATCGGCGCGCGCGGGCGCGGGCGCATCGGCGCGCGCGGGCGCGGGCGCATCGGCGCGCGCGGGCGCGGGCGCATCGGCGCGCGCAGGCGCGGGCGCATCGGCGCGCGCAGGCGCGGGCGCATCGGCGCGCGCAGGCGCGGGCGCGGGCGCATCGGCGCGCGCAGGCGCGGGCGCATCGGCGCGCGCGGGCGCGGGCGCATCGGCGCGCGCGGGCGCATCGGTGACGGCTGCGAGGGGCGCCAATGCAAATTGGTCGTCGGGGAGGACGAGCCATGCGGCCAGGGCGCTGCGCGCGTTGGCGATGAGCGCTTCTTGCCGGGCGCGCCGGAGATCGTCGTTGGATTGATTCAGCTCGGCGTCGATCACATCGCGGCGCTGCGCGCGGCCGTATTTGAACTGCGCCTCGGCGCGCTTTCGCTGATCGCTCGCGTGCTCCACGGCGCGGTCGAGGACTTCGCGGCTGCGTTCCACCCGCCATACGTCGAGGTAAAGGCGGTCCGTCTCGAGGGCGACCGAGAGGCGCTGCTCCGAAAGGCGACCTTTTTCGGCGTCGACCAGGGCGCGGGTGCGCGCCAAATCGTTCCAGAAGCGGCCGCCATCGTAGAGCAGCTGCGAGATACCGACCCCCAGCTCGAAGACGCCCTGATGGTACGACGGCACATCGACGGAGGTGCGCTCATAGCTGCCGCCTCCGGCGCCGGAGGGATCGGTTTCGCCCACCTGAAATGTCGACGAATACCGCTGCGGCCCAACCCACTGCGCGGCGGCGCCTGCGCGCATCGTGACCTGCGGAAGCACCGCCGAACGCGCCAAGCGGCGCTGCTCCTCGGCCTGGCGCACGCGCAGCGCAGCGACTTGAACCTCGAGGTTCTGCTGCGCGATGCCGCGAGCGTCCTCGAGGGAAAGGGTTGCGAGCAGCGCGACGCCCGCAAAAAGACCGACCATGGGTCCACCCTTGTCCATCGCCGGCGCCCGCGCTGAAAATTCCGACGAGTCGCAGCTCGCGCTCTACGAGTCGCCGCGTCTCGCGGACGAGGGGAGGTTACCCAGGACGAAGCTTACTGACTGGGGCGGCGGCTCGATCTCGTGCTTTCCTCGGCACGCTCGACGTTCGGCTGGCTCGCCGCGGGCGCGGCCGACGATCGTCGGCCGTAGATGAACGCGGCCACCATGCCACCGAGATCGACGCTAAAAACCGTCGCACCTGCCGCATCGTGACCTGTGGCAATGAGGTATATCGATCCGCCTATGCCCGACATGGCGACAATGAAGCCGCATGCCATGCCCCACCCTTGAAGCTGGTACTTAGCGCGTACCCCTTCGGTGACCGTAGCCATCTCGGCGCGCTCGATGGCGTGGCGATGCGCAGCCTCCGCTTCGAATGTACGGAGAATCCGCTCGCCGGAACCAGCGATGGCTCGCTCGTAGTCGGCCAACATCGCCGGCGGTGGCAGCGGGCCTGCAAAGCTGCTCGACAACGACACTCCAGAGATTCGCGCGAGGGGAAGCTGTTCCCCGGGAGTTACCTGAGCACTTACGTCCTGCGGCTGACTGATAGCCTTTGAGCTTTCGCCGCCCCCCCTGGGCTTGCTCACCGGCGCTGCTTCTCGTGTTCGAGGACTCGGGTAAAGTCGCTTGCGACACGCTCGAAGTCGTCGCGGAGCTTTCGCGCATCGTCTTCTGGCGAACTCCGGCCGCGAAATTGGGGGGCCTCATACGAGGTAGCCGCCAGGTCCACGATGAGCCCTACGCCCTCTATGAGGGCTTCGATCCTGGCCTTCCGAGTCATAGCTGTAGGATAAGTCCTCGTGCTAGACCCTGCCAAGGATTGACACGTATCATTCGACTGCTCGAACAGATACTTTCTCGCGCCCAGGGCGCCATACTCAAACGCAGCCGTTCGCGATAGATGTCCGAACCACCTCGCCAATCCGCTTCATCGACGCGTCGTGTTCACGGGTGCCATGGCTACCGAGGATGGCGCGCTCTCATACTGCCTGCCGAAGAACCCCCGCGCGGAGCATTTCCCCACGCGGGTTCTCTTTCGAACATTGACCGAGACTCGACGAAGAGCTACTTGAAGTACGGGTGGGTGGCGCTGTCGATGCGGGCCACGAGGTCGTCGCGGAGGGCGGCCTCGGTGCTGCCGGGGGGCAACGTCGCGTTGGCGAGGGTGGCGCGCGCGTTGAGCAATGCCTGGTAGGCGGGCTGCGCCTGGAGCTTCTTGAGCACGTCGACGGCGGTGCGGCGTGTGTTCCAGCCGCGGTAGGTGTCGCTGTTGGTGATCACGCCCTGCAACGTGGTGGTGAGGGTGGTGAGCGTGGTGCCGGTCAGGGACGGATCTTTGGTGATGTCGCCGCGGAGGTGGGCCGGATCCAAGAAGAGGCGGTTGAGCACGTAGTTTTGGAAGTCGCTCAGGCGGTCCGTGTAGCCGGGGTATTGCGCGTTGTCCGCGGTGTGGTCGCGGCCCAAGGCCAGGAGCTTGTCGAGCTCGGACCATGCGCGGCCCTGATCCGCGGCGGTGCCCGCTCGCAGGTAGGCGGCGGTGCCATTGAGGTAGCGGCGGTTGATGCTGTTGAAATAAGCGCCCGTGGGATCCTGATTGCGCAGAATCAAATTGAGGCGCGCGTTGTACCCGCTGCCGTAGAACTTGGCCAACGGGTCCTCGGTGCGATCGAAGGTGGCGCACGCCGGATCGAGCTCGGTCGCCTCGTCGGTGCAGAAGGGCTGCGACGGCTCGTTCGTCTGCAGACCGTAGAGGAGACGGATGGCGTCGTAGTCGTAGGGGCCGGGGAGGTTGCGGTTCGCCTCGACCGCGTCCGGATCGAGGATGTACTCCATGACGGAGCTCTGTTGCGGGAGCGGCAGGAGCGAGCCCTTGAAATTGTGGCGCAGGCCCAGGGTGTGCCCCACCTCGTGAACGGCCACGTGCGTGATGAACTGCTCCACCTGTTGGACGCCGTTCACGGCGCGCGCGTGCGTGCTCGAGCGCTCCAAATCGTCGTGCGAGGCGCCCGCGTTCGGCGCGAACAAGGTGCACAGCGGGGTGCCGCGGAGGCCGGCCCACGTGATGCGGGAGACCGGTGCACGGGTTTGCGGCTTCGAGGTACGCGCCGCACTGCTCGCCTGGGGATCGAACTCGTCGATGGCGGCTTGCAGCCAGATCGCGTTGAAGTACACGCTGGCGCCGCGGATTTCACCGGTGTTCGGGTTGAGGCGCCAGTTGGCGAAGGCGTAGCTGTAGGTCGGGTCGCCGTCGTAGATGAAGTAGTTCTTGTCGTCGTCGGCGTAGGAGTCTTGCGCGGTGGCGATCTGCGCTTCGAAGGCCTTGAAGCCGAAGACGGCGTTCCAATTTTCGATACCGGCCTTGATGGCGCCGACGATGTCGTATTTGGGATTTTGCCTGCCGACCTCGACGAACTGCTCCGAGATGACCCACTTGATGGGCTTCATCCCCGGGCGGATGTTCCACTTGGTGGCGCGGCTGAGGGTTCCGCCCGTGTTCTTCTCGAGCAGCGGGTCCGCGCGGAAGTAATACTCCTGCGAGGTGCTGTTGGCGTCGAAGAGCGTAAAGCCCTCCCCCTCCGAGTAGCGGCGCAGCGCGATGCCGAGGGTGCCCGATGCCGTGAACGGGTTCGCGGGGTTCGAGGGCGCCGCTTGGTTCTCGGGCACCGGCTCGTTCACCGCGCCCGTGAAGACTTGCTCGAAGGTGCTGCCGTCGTTGATGCGACGGAAATTCTGCAAATACGAGAGATCGACTTGGAAGTGGAGGGGCTGGCTCCCTGCGCCATAAATCGAGGAGAGATCGCCGTGCGCGTAGAGATCCGAGACCACGCCGAAGCGGTTGAGGCCCGCGGCCGGATCGAAGAGCACATAATCGTCGTGGCCGGCCAAGCCCAGGAAGGGGCTGTAGTGATCGACCACCGGATACGCCTCGATGATCAACGCCGGATCGAAGGTGTCGCTGGAGGCGCGGCCGTCTTGCGCGTCGAAGACGAAGAGCTTCCCGTTTTGCTCGCGGAAGGTGACCACGCGGGTCCCGAGCGAGGCGGCGGCGCCCGCGCCCACGGAGCCCGGGTAGGCCTGCTTCATGTACGCCGAGAGGAAGTACCGGCGATTCAACTCTTTCTTGTTGATGGCGAGATAAAACGACTCCTTGGCGTTCGCGCTGGGAACGGCCTGCGTGCCGAGCCCCGACAGTGCATTCGCGCGCACCGATAGGTCGCGCGAGAGGGTGCGCGAGATGGGGACGAACGCCTGCTCGTGCTGGAGCACGTCGGACGCCTCGCCCGGGGAGGGCGCGCTCTCCGAGGCGCAACCTACCGCGGCGATCAGGATCGGAAAGACGATGGTTCCCAGTTTCACGTTCAGCATCGAATGGTCCTCCCAGACCCGTCACCCACTTGGGCAACATTTACACACAGACACTCACAATTGCGAACAGACCCTTACACGAGGCTTCCTCGCGCGCCAGCACGAACTTTCAAAAGTTGTCCGAGTGACAAAGGTAGTGCGTTTGGAGCGCCCGAATTATCAGGCGGGGTCCGACTTTTCCGGAAGGTGCCTCACTCGCACGAACATTTCGCGCGAACGAACGCTCGAACGTCCAGGCAGGGCAAATGTCGTTCGGCCTCGCACAGTCGCCCAACGCCGATACGTCAAGGCTGCTATCGCCTGACGCCCAACGCCGGAAACTCCATCGCCAAACGCAAGGCCACTGTCGCCGGCGCCGGAACGCAAGGCTTCAATCGCCGTATGCGGGACGCAAGGCTTCATCGCCCGATGCCAGCCGCCGAGACGCAATCGCGAGCGCCAGACGCAAGGCTACGATCGCGGAACACCAGCCGCCGGAACGCCATCGCTCGACGCAAGGCCGCCACCGCCGAACGCCGGTACTCGGACGCCGGTACTCAAAACGGCACCGCCCAACGCCACACGCAAGGCTGCTGTCGCCCGAACGCCAGACGCAATCGCTCCATCCCCCGGACGCCGGATCTCAAATCGCCACCGCCGGACGCCGGAACACTCAAAAACGCCACCGCCGGACGCCGGTACTCAAAACGGCACCGCCCAACGCCACACGCAAGGCTGCTGTCGCCCGAACGCCAGACGCAATCGCTCCATCCCCCGGACGCCGGATCTCAAATCGCCATCCCCGGACGCCGGAACACTCAAAAACTCCACCGCCGGACGCCGGAACTCAAAACGGCACCGCCAGACGCAAGGCTGCTGTCGCCCGAACGCCAGACGCCGGAACGCCATCGCTCGACGAAAGGCCGCTGTCCCCAGACGCCGGAACACTCAAAACGCCATCGCCAGACGCAAGCCCACCGCCGTGGCGCCGGACGCCGGAACGCAAGACGCGCATCGCCGGGTGCAGCCCGTCCGTGATTCACTTTGCGGCGAAAAAACCGCCTGCGGCGGTTACCACTTTTCGCCGAAGGGACGCACTTCGAGCTCGAAGGTCCAAGCCGACTTGGGCTGCGCCGTTAGGTGGTAGACGGCGTCGGCGATGTCGTCCGGGCGAAGGAAGAAGTCGTCGGGATGCTCGGGCATGCGCGTGCGTGCGCGCGGGGTGTCGATGGTGCCGTCGACCACCACCAGCGAGACGTGGATGCCCGCGGGGCCCAGATGGCGGGCGAGCGACTCGGTGAGGCTTTTCTGGGCGGCCTTGGCCGGTGCAAAGGCCGCTGCGCGCGCTCCCCCGCGGCGGGATGCGGTGGCGCCGATGACCACGATGTTCCCGCGCCCCGCGCGCTTCATGGCCGGAATGACCTTTTGCGATGCCACGAAGAGCCCCAGCGCGTTCACGCGCCATGAGGCCTCGAAGTCCTTGGCGCTGATTTCTTCGGCGGTGCCCCACACCCCGGAGCCTGCGTTGTAGACGAGCGCCGACACCTCGCCGAGCTCGCGCGCTACCTGGTCGAACGCGGCCTCGATGGCGGCAGGATCGCTCGCGTCGCATGCGTAGGCCCGCGCGCCGGGCAAGGTGCTGGCGATCTCGCCCGACAGATCCGTCGTGCGCGAGAGCAGCGCGACGGCGTAGCCCTCTTTGGCAAAGCGGCGCGCGAAGGCGGCGCCATTTCCCGGTCCGATGCCCACCACCACGCAGACTGGTTTTCCCATCCGACGCTTATGCGAGCGCAACGGGACGGGGTCAAGGGTTCGGCTCGAACAAACTCTTTAGTACACGAAAGAAGCGCGGTACCTTGTCGCGCATGGCCACACTCCAAGGCAAAACGCTCTTCATCACCGGTGCAAGCCGGGGCATCGGCAAAGCCATCGGGCTGAGGGCTGCGCAAGACGGCGCCAACGTCGTCATCGCCGCCAAGACGTCGGAACCGCATCCGAAGCTGCCGGGTACCATCTTTTCGGCGGCGGAGGAGATCGAGAAGGCGGGCGGGCGCGCGCTGCCTTTGATGGTGGACGTGCGCTCCGAAGATCAGATCGCCGACGCGGTGAAGAAGGCGGTGGAGACGTTCGGCGGGATCGACGTCCTGGTCAACAATGCGAGCGCCATCAGCCTCACGCCCACCGTGGGCACGCCGATGAAGCGCTTCGACTTGATGCATCAGATCAACACGCGCGGCACCTTCGCCTGTTCGCAGGCGTGCATTCCCTATCTCGCGAAGTCGCAGAACCCGCACATCCTCAACCTCTCGCCCCCGCTCAACATGGAGGCCAAGTGGTTCGCGCCGCACGTGGCGTACACCATGGCCAAGTTTGGAATGAGCATGTGCGTGCTGGGCATGGCCGAAGAGCTCAAACCGCAAGGCATCGCCGTCAACGCCCTTTGGCCGCGCACGGTCATCGCCACGGCCGCCGTGCAAAACCTGCTGGGCGGCGACGCGACCATCCAAGGCAGCCGCACCCCCGAGATCATGGCCGATGCGGCCTACGCGATCCTCACCAAACCGAGCCGCGAGTTCACGGGACACTTCTGCATCGACGACGAGGTGCTCGCGTCGGTGGGGGTCACCGATCTCTCCAAGTACTCGGTCACCCCGGGCGCCACGCTCATTCCCGACTTCTTCGTCTGAGTGTACGCTGGCGGGCGCCATGCGACGCCACGTTCCGCTGCTGCTCCTTCCGCTCCTCGGCTGCGCGAGCCCGACCGTCCCGCCCCCGACCTCGCCCAACGCCCAGGCATCGTCCTCCACATCCTCGACCCGCGCGGGCGCGCCCATCACCCCGCTTCCGCCGGCGACGCCCGCGGAGCAGCCGCTTCGCCCGCTGGCCGAGGAGACGCGCGCCGTGCTCGATCAGCTGGTCGCCGTCGATACGAGCCATGGCCACGAGACGGACGCGCTTCGTCCCGTAGCGGAGCGGCTGCGGGCGGCGGGGCTGCCGGTGGAGCTTCTGGAGAGCGCGCCGGGACGGGGCAACTTGGTGGCGCGCTACAAGGGCAATGGGTCGAAGAAGCCACTGCTTCTCATCGCGCACGTGGACGTGGTGCCGGTCGAGGGGCAACCTTGGACCGTTCCGCCGTTTCAGGTCACCGAGAAAGAGGGGTTTCTCTGGGGCCGCGGCATCAACGACGACAAGGCCATGGCGGCCGCCATCGTGGCCATCGCGCTGGAGCTCGCGCACGAAAAGCCGGCGCTCTCGCGTGACGTGATCTTCGCCCTCACGGCCGGCGAAGAGACGGGAGGGCTCGCGGGCGCCAAATGGCTCGCGCAGAACCACCAAAATCTCATCGACGCCGAGATCGCGCTCAACGAGCTGGGGACCATCCGGCTGTCCGACGATCAGGAGAAGGTCCTTTTGGTGACCACCGGGGTCGCGGAGAAGACATTTCAAACGTACCAGGTGGTCGCGCGGGGCAAGGGCGGGCACTCCTCGCTGCCGCCCGTCGACTCCGATCCGGTGCTCGCGCTCTCGCGGGCGCTGGTGAAGCTCTCGCAATACCGATTTCCGGCGCGCATTCTTCCGGTCACCAAAGAGCAATTCGCGAACGAGGCGGCGCTGGCGCCGAAGCCGTTCTCCGATGTGCTCAAGCGGGTGGGCTCGACGGGCCGGCTGGCGCCGGAGGACGAGCGGGTGCTCTCCAAAGATACATTCTACAATGCCTTGATCCGCACCACCTGCGTCGTTACCCAGCTCTCGGGCGCGCCCCAGGACAACGTGCTCCCGACCACCGCGGAGGCCAACGTCAACTGCCGGCTGTTGCCCGATGAGACGCGGGAGCAGCTCTTGGAGACGTTGAAGAAGATCGCGGGCGATCCGGCCATCGAAATTACGCCAAAAGCCGATTATGGCTACGGCCCTTATTCGGCGCCCTATGGAATCGTGCCCTCGACCATCAAGCGAATCGCGCCCCAAATTTGGCCCGAGGCCCCCGTAGGCGCCGCCATGGGCACGGGCGCGACCGACTCGCGCCATCTGCGCGCCATCGGCATTGCGGCTTATGGCGTGAGCGTAAGTCCGATATCGAAAAAAGAATCCCTCTCCGGCCACGGCGCCCACGGCCCCGACGAACGCCGCCCAACGAAGTGGCTCGCCGACGGCGCACGCTACTTGCACGATCTCACGCTGGATCTCGCGAAGTAAACGGCCCCGTTTCCAAGCCGTTTCGACTCGACAGGATCGCGTTGGGGCTCTTGAAGCAACGCCCTCGCTCGATTCGACACGATCGCGGCGGATCTCGCGAAGCAACGCCCCCCGTTTCGATTCGACACGATCGCGTTGGAGCTCCCGAGGCAACGCCCCCCGTTTCGATTCGACACGATCGCGTTGGAGCTCCCGAGGCAACGCCCCCGTTTAAATTCGACACGATCGCGTTGGATCTCCCGAAGCAACACTCCGTTTTTCGAGCCGTTTCGATTCGGCACGATGGCGTTGGATCTCCCGAAGCATCGCCCCGTTTTCGAGCCATTTCGATTCGACACGATCTCACGCTGAATCTCCCGAAGCATCGCCCCGCTTCGATTCGACACGATCACGATCTCACGCTGAATCTCCCGAAGCATCGCCCCGCTTCGATTCGACACGATCACGATCTCACGCTGAATCTCCCGAGGCAACGCCCCCGTTTCGATTCGACACGAGCACGCTTTCACGCCGAATCTCGCGAAGCATCGCGCCGTTTCGATTCGACACGATCACGATCTCACGCCGAATCTCCCGAAGCATCGCGCCGTTTTCGAGCCGTTTCGATTCGACACGATCACGATCTCACGCCGAATCTCGCGAAGCAACGCCCCGCTTCGATTCGACACGATCACGATCTCACGCCAAATATCGCGAAGCATCGCGCCGTTTCGATTCGACACGATCACGATCTTACGCTGAATCTCGCGAAGTAACGGCCCCGTTTCCGAAACGTTTCGATTCGGCACGATAACGGCGTATGCGTGCGCGTGTGCAAGTGGCATCGAAGATTGCCGACTTGGTTACTGCTGAGCATATGGATGTATCTGGACCATGGCACTCCCGGCTCGACGGGGACGCAATGGTGCTAGTTTAGGGCGCACTCGCATGGTCCATATCTCCATGTCCGCGGCCATCGCTGCGCTGGGCCTCGCGCTCCTCGCGGCGGCGTTCGAGCTTCGCACGAAGCGCATACCCAACCTGCTCGTTCTGCCAGCCATCCCGCTCGCGGGCTTGCTCGGCATCGTCGATGGCGCATGGGCCGATCATGCGTTCGGCCTCCTCGCGGGGATCATCGTCGGGATCATCGCGTACAGCAGGGAGGCGGTGGGCGGAGGTTTGCTCAAGCTCATGGCCGCCGTTTCCGGCTTTCTCGGCATCCAGCTGACCCCGGTGCTCATGGCCGCCGTCGCCTTGGCGTTCCCCGTGGCCGCGTTCGTCCTCGGCCACTTTCACGTTCGAAAACGCGCCGACTGGATCGTCGGAAGCCCCTTCGTGGTGGGCGCCTGCATCGTGGCGCTGCTGGCCGATCGTTTTCTGCCGTGACGCCGTGACCGCAAAAAGGCGAACCTCGACCGCGTTTACGTGACGAGTAGCGCCGAGCGCGCCAAAACGTGGACGCTACCACGCACCAGCTCGAGCCCGTCGGCCCGGGAAACATGGCCCAAGAGGCCGGCGCTCCTCGCCTCGTCCGCGAGGGCGTGCAGGGATCGCGTACCATCGAGGCGCGAAAGGACGAATCGCACCAGCGGATCGGGCAGCCGCACCTCTTGGTGCCAAAGGTTGGTGATGGCGCCAGCATGCTGCACCTGCCAGCGCGCGAGCTCGAGCGCCTTGGCAGACTCGCCGGCGACCGTGAGCGCGGCTGGCTCGTGCACGTAAAGATCGAGCTCGCCCGTGGCGAGCCATAGGTCGAACAGCTCCGAAATGAGCGTATTTTCCTGGCCCGCGCGGGCCACGTCGCGCGAACCGCCCGCACCGTCCACGCGAGCCAAGAGCTCACGAAACGGCACCGAGCGCGGCGCGACCCGCTCGAGCTCGCACAAGGCAGCATGCGCCGCGGGATCGGGGACCTGCACGCTCTCGCGGGCCCCGCGGAAAAAGCCGTCGCCGTTCGAGCGAAGCCGGCTCGCGATGCGCAGCTCGACCAGCGCCTGCGGATCGAGCCGGTGCGGAAAGCGCCAGCCGCGCGCCGCGCAGGTATCCGCGCGCACCAGGAGCGCGCGGCGAAACGAGGTGCACCGAACGAAGTCGACGATCGACTGCACCTCGGCCGCGCTGCGTCCGCGCGCCTTGGCTTCGACGGCGTCCGGCAGAAGCTCGAGCGCGGTATGCGCGGGGATGGCGTCGCCCAGATACGTGAGCCCCGCGCCCTCGGCCTCGCGAAGAAACGCGCCCGCGTACTCGGGGTGATGCTCCTCCGACAGGTACTCGTGCACCAAGTACGCGCGATCCGTCTCCGCCAGACGCGCGAGGACCCGCTCGATGCCCTGCCGATAGGCCCCGAGCTCCGGTGAAATCTGCTCGCGAAGCCACGCGAGGGACGCCGGATCGCCGGCCTCGTGCTGCAGCCAATCCCTGGCCGGAAGGCGTTCGTACCAGCCCGGTAACGTGTTGAAGCTCACGTACGCGATCCCCGCAGGCGCAAGCCATCGCGCCAGCGACGCGAGCAGCACCTGGCGCGCGGCCACCGGGATCCACGAGTACAGACCGTGGCACACGATGAAGTCGAACGACGCCGGCGGAAGCTCCACCTCCTCGAAGCTCGCGCGGCGAAAGACCGTGTTCGCGAGACCGGTCGCCTCTACGACGCGCGCAGCCTCCTCGATCTGCCGCTCCGAGCGATCGATGCCGAGCAGGCTCGCCCCCGGAAGGCTGGCGGCCATGGGTAACAGGTTGCCGCCGCGCGCGCAGCCGATCTCCAGGATGCGCGCGCGGGTCAGCTCGGGCGGAGCCCACCCCGACAAATGCGCCACGGCCGCGAGCCGGTTCGGGTGCGATTCGGCGTACGCGTGATCCGTATAGGGGAGGCGGTCGTAGGGATCGTCGGGCATGCTCCGCGGGCGATCGTTAGCACGTCAGGCCGAAGCGCGGAGGTAGAGGGCCCAATACCCCTTCCACTCCCCGTACCGCTCACCCAGCGCGAGCGCCTCCCGATCGGACAACTCAGGTGCATGATACACACGTCGGATGGCCGACACGAGGTGCTCGCTCTGCGATGCGAACCGCTCCAACCGCCCGAGGCCGCGGAACAAAATGAAGTTCGACGAGAAGTCGCCAATCATCGGCAGCGCGCGCAACCATGTGTCGGCTTCGTCGTACGGGAGGGTGCGAAGACCGTCCTCGGGCATCTCGGCGAAGGCGCGGGCGACCGTATAGATGGCCGTCGCTTTTTGCGGGTGACGGACCACCTCGGCGATCGCCGAAGGTGATGCCTCGGCCAGAGCACCCGCCTCCGGAAAGGCGGCGAACGTATGCCCTTCCACCTCGAGCGAGCGGCCGAAGCGCGCGACCATGGCGCGTTTCACCTGACGCGCGCGGGCCATTGGGGTGCGCTGCATGAGCACCGCCCAACAGGCGATCTCGAAGGCGCTCGGAAACTTGACGTGGCGCATGCCGTACAGCTGCAACACCACGCGCGAGAACGCAGGATCGTCGTCGGCGCGCGCGTAGAACGGGACCAGATCGTCGTCGAGCCCGAACTGAAAGCGCACCCGGCGCAGCAAGCGGATACGCGCGTCGAACGAGAGAGGCACCTCGGAGTGAAGCCGGTAGGCGAGGCGCTCGGGATGCTCCATGGCCGATAGCTCGAACACGACCACACGCCCATCGACCATCATCGCCCGCGCGATCGCGTGCGGCCCAAGGCGCTGCTCCCCGGACATGGGTGCAAAATTACACATGAAGCTGATCGTGTGGGCAAAGTCCGACGGCGCCTGCACCAGGAGCTCCCCTGACACCACGTTAAGCTTCGAATTCCGCGGCTCGCGCTGTTGAGCAGGCATCATGACGCCCATGATGCTCCCGGTAGATGACAGCGTTCTGTCAGGATAGAGCAGGATGCTCCTTCGCCGCGTCCGTCGTGGTGCCTGTCACCTCGGCGTTTGCCTCGTGGTGGTTGTCACCTCATAGCGTCTCGCACGGTGCGTGGCAATTCGCCGCGTTCCATATGTCGTCGTGGGCTCGTCACCTCGCGCCAGCCCTCACGATGCGCATCCCGTGCGATCGCGCGGCGGTTGCCTGTCGCCGCCGGCCTTGCGGTACTCGGGCTGCGACATGTTCGCGCGACGACCGAATCAACCTCCAGGACGCCAGGATCGCAAAAACGGAACGAGCTCGAAACGCACGACCGCACTCGGTAAGCCTGCTAAACCTCGTAACTTGGGTAAGCTCGACGATCCTCGCGTCCTGGCGGTTCGCGCTCTCGCGCCGACAGAAATCGCGCCGTCGTCGCTTACGCCTCTACCGGGTGGCGCGACATGACGTCGATCCGCTCGCAGTCATTCTGACCACCATACACAGGGCGACGCTTGGTCCAAATCGACCATCCGAATGAGAATCGATTTTTCTTTTTTCAAGCTGTCCACATTCGTGTCGGTGATTGCTCGGCGACATCGTCCTGTGTTCGCGGATGTTCGTACTCGCGCTCGTACGAAGTCGATGGAATCGTGAACGAAAACGAGATTGCAGGCCAATTCCCAAGTATGTCCTCCAGTTCATTGGAACATCGTCCAAGCGAAAGGATGGAAAGAATGGGCGAGGTACGATCTTTTCCGATCAACGAGCTCGGATGTGCTGCTATTTTGATTGCGTGATTCCGCGCTCGCGGCGGTAGGTCGCCGAGGAGGTCGGGAGGGTAACACATTGGTCCACCTTCATTCGAGGTTGCCATCGCCGCGTTACGAATTTTCATTGGCATCTCGCGCCATTGCTTCGATGATTCGAAACGTAATGAGATTTGCACGCTAGCGGCGCGGCAGGTGTCCGCGCTGTCTCGCACGGGCGCATGCCGCATTCCCTCACGCCCTCACGCCCTCACGAATGTTTCGGGCAGGGTCGACGTCACTTCATCCATCGAACTACCGTGAGAAAACATGCAACACTCCTTTCACTCGATGCATGGTGCATCGGAGCCGATACGCGCCCTGAAGGGGCACTTTCGACGGCTCCCATTCGTCTTCGGTCTCGGGCTCCTCGGCGGCGGCGGCGGCGTGCTCTCCTATCCGCTCTTGTTCGCGCCACCTGGGGATCTCGTGTCGCTCGGCGCGGGCGCGCTCTCCGTCTTCCTCGGCGCCGGCCTCGTGTACACGGCGTACGGCGAAGCGTGCTCGCAGTGTCGCGCGAAGATGGAGGACACGTACGCGACGTTGCCGCTCGAGCTCGTGGAGCAGGTTCGCTCCGCGGTGCTCGCGGCCAAAATGGGCGACCTCGATTGGATCGTGCTCCTCACCGGTGTACCGCTCGCCCCCCCGCATGCACGGCTGACCGCGAGCCTCGAGCTCACGTACTGTCCCACGTGCCGTCAAGTCGGTAAGTTGTCGAGCGCACAGCGCCGGTGTCTTTCCGACGGAACGACCGTCCGGCGCGAGACCTCACGCCCGGTGGTGCTCTCGGGATTTGCACTTTCGCAAGCGCTCGACGTGATCGTCGCACGGAACATGGCGCTCACCCGTGCGCAATACGGCAACGGTCAGTGACGGCGCGCCGTCACTTGAATCTCGATTTTCATCCGCGGATCGGCGAGGTTGGCGGAGAACATCGTTGCGGCGGGACGGACGGAGCCCAGGTACTTCTTGAGGACCGGAAAACACGGCTCGAAGTCCGGGACGTGGGGCACGATGTAGGTGACCCGTACGACGTCCGCGAGGGATGCGTTCGCCTCGCGTAGGGCCCACTCGATGTTTCGGAAGCACTGCTCACACTGTTCGACGACATCGTCCGAGATGGTCTTCGCCGCATAGTCGAAGCCCGTGGTGCCCGAGACGAAGATGAAATCGCCATCCACGACGGCGCGCGAGTAACCAATGAGCTCCTCGAAGACCGAACCCTGAGAAATCAATCGGCGTTCACTCATGCGCGCCTTCATAGGACCGGCCCCCTCGTAGGACCAGCGCAAACGACGAGCCCCGGTCGGTCGGCCGCGACAAAGGCCGTTGCGAGCGCCGCATCGAACGTACGACACTGCGGCAACGACGCTCGAACCGAGGTGAATCCCCATGTTTCTCGCCACCAAGACCCTGATGACGCATGTCACGATCGAGGGCCCTCCGGGTGCGCCCCCTCTCTTGCTCCTGCACTCGCTGGGCACCGATCTTCGCGTCTGGGATCCGCAGGCCGCCGTGCTCGCGCGCTCCTTTCGGGTCATCCGCCCCGACATGCGCGGCCATGGCCTCAGCGAGGTGACGCGCGGCCCGTACACCATGGATTTGCTCGCGCGCGACCTCCTGGCGCTGCTCGATGCGCTGGAGATCCGCTCCGCGCACCTCGGCGGGGTGTCGATCGGGGGCATGATCGCGCAAGCGGTCGCGCACATGGCGCCGGAGCGCGTGCGCTCGCTCGTGCTGTGCGATACGGCGCTCGCCGTGCCGCCGCCGGAGTTCTGGCTCGATCGGGCGGCCACTGTGCGCCGGCAAGGGGTGGCATCGATCGCCGAGAGCATTTTGAGCCGTTGGGTGACCCCGGGGTTTCTCGGCTCGCCGGAGGCGCAAGGGCTGCGCGCGATGCTGCTCCGCACACCGGCGGAGGGCTATGCCTCCGCGGCGGAGGCGCTCACCACGGCTGATTTTACCGGCAAACGCCATGCGCAGCGCATCCCCGCGTTGGTGGTGGTGGGCAAAGAAGATATCTCGACCACCGTCGCGCAGGCCGAGGCCGTGTGCGAGGCGCTCGATGGAGATCTGGTGGTCCTCGAGGGCGCCGCGCACATTCCAACCTTGGAGAAGGCCGACGCGGTGACCGCGACCCTCGTGAGCTTTCTGCACGAGCCTGCCGCCGATCTCTACGAGGCAGGTTTGGTCCTTCGCAAAGAGGTGCTGGGCGAGGCGTACGTGGACGAGGCCCTCGGGGCCATCACGGAGCTCGATCGCGACTTTCAGGCGTTCCTCACGCGAACGGCGTGGGGCAGCGTGTGGGCGAGGCCCGGGTTGGACCGCCGGACGCGAAGCCTTTTGACGATAGCGCTCCTCGGCGCGCTGGGGCACCACGAGGAGCTCGAGACGCACGTGCGCGCGACGCGAAACACGGGCGCGACCCCGGGCGATGTCGCCGAGGTGATCCAACACTTGGCCATCTACGCGGGGATCCCGGCGGCCAACGCGGCCATGCGGATCGTCAAGAAGGTGCTGAAGAAGGAGCGGGCGTGAACGCGTCCATTCACCCGGCCGACAGCGCCATCTTCGGCACCTTGTTCGGCACCGATGCCATGCGGGCCATCTTCGCCGAGCGCGCGCTCTTTGCGCGCATGCTCGACGTGGAGGCCGCGCTGGCGCGCTGTCAGGGGCGGCTCGGCATCATCCCGGCCGAGGCGGCCGACGCCATTTCGCGCGCGGCGAACCTCGATTGCCTCGACGCGCTCGACGCGCTCGACGCGAAGGAGCTCGCGACGAGCGTGCAGCACGTCGGCTATCCGGTGGTGGCCGTGGTGCGCGCCCTCTCCCGCGCCGCCGGCGAGGACGCGGGCCGCTGGACGCACTGGGGCGCGACCACGCAGGACATCCTCGACACCGCGGTGGTGCTGCAGATCCGCGACGGCCTCGCTCGGGTGCGCCAGACCTTGATCGAGACCATCGGCGCGCTCGCGCGGCAGGCGGATCGGCATCGCGCCACGACCATGGTGGGGCGCACGCACCTGCAGCAGGCCGCGCCGATCTCCTTCGGGCTGAAGTGCGCGGTGTGGCTCGCGCCCTTGGTGGCACACGTCGAGCGGCTCGATCAGCTGCGGCCTCGGGTGGAGCGGGTGGAGCTGGGCGGCGCCGCGGGCACCTTGGCCTCGCTCGGCGATCGCGGCACCGCGGTGATGGACGCCCTCGCCGCGGAGCTGGGGCTCGCGAGCCCGCCCGTGCCCTGGCACGTGGCGCGCGATGGCTTCGCCGAGGCGGTCGCCTTTCTCGGGCTCCTCTGCGGCAGCCTGGCCAAGATCGCGACCGACGTGATCCTATTGGGTCAAACCGAGGTGGGCGAGCTGTTCGAGCCTTACGAAGACGGCCGCGGTGGCTCCTCGACCATGCCGCAAAAGCGCAACCCCATCGCCTCGGAGTACGTGATCGCGGCCGCGCGCGCGGTGCACGCGTTGGTTCCTCTGATGCAAGGTGCGATGGTGCAGGACCACGAGCGCGCGAGCGGGCCATGGCAGTCGGAGGCGCTGGCCCTCCCGCAGGCGTTCGTTCTCGCGCACGGCGCCCTCGAGCACACGCGGCGCATCGTAGAGGGCATGCAGCCCGACCCGGCGAGGATGCTCCGCAACACGGGCGCCGGCGGGGGTCTGCTGATGGCCGAGGCGGTGATGATGGAGCTCGCGCCGCGCGTGGGCCGCAGCGCCGCGCACCACCTCGTTCAAGAGGTGTGCAAGCGCGCGGAGAGCGAGCGGATCGATCTGGCCGAGGCCCTGCGGCGCACGCCCGAGACGAGGGCGCAGCTCGACGATGCCGCCATCGCGAGGGCGACCGATCCAAGCCGGTACCTCGGCAGCGCCGGTACGTTCATCGATCGCGTCCTCGCGCAGGCGCACGCGCTGCGGATGGCGTGACGAGGTGCAGGCCCAACGACGCTAGACCTCGGCGCCATCGGGGCGATTGGAGAAGGGCGCGATCGCCTCGTCCGGCTTGGAGCGATGGTCGGTGCGGGCGGCGCCGATGGCGGCGACGGTGACGAACAGGATGCCGAACATGGGCCCGATACCGGGAATTTGCCGGAGAATCACCAGGCCCACCACCAGCGCCGCCGCCGGCTCCACGCTCATCAAGGTGCCGAAGGTGGCCGCCGCGAGCTTTCGCAACGCGAACATCTCCAGCACATACGGGATCGCCGGCGACAGCAACGCCAGCCCCGCGCACTTGAAGATCACGAAGGCATCCAACTGCGGGAGCGCTTGCGCGAGGCCCACGGGCGTGGCGATGAGCGCAGCCACCGGCATCGAGATCGCGAGCCCGGTGACCCCGTGCAAGCGATCCCCCACCCGCTGCGTGAGCAGAATGTACGCGCCCCAGCATGTCCCCGCGCCGAGCGCCAACACGACGCCCGACACATTGGTGACACCGCCCCACGGCTGCGTGACGAGCGCGATACCGGCGAGGGCCAGCGGAGGCCATGCGAGCCCCCACCGCCCCGTTCGACGGAGCACGGCCACCGTGAGCGGGCCCAAAAATTCGATGGACACGGCGGTCGCGAGGGGGATGCGGGCGATGGCTTCGCCGAACAGCACGGTCATCCCTGCGGTCACCAAGCCGAGAGCAACGGCGGCCACCAGATCGGCGCGCGGCATCGTCCAAGGCCGCGGTCGGGCGATGGCCACGAAGATCACGCCGGACCAGCACAGCCTGAGCCACGCCGTTCCCGCTGGGCCGATCTGATCGAAGATCGGCATGGAGACGGCGGAGCCGAGTTGCACGAGGACGATCGACGAGAGCGCAAAGAGCACCCCCGTCGCGGTTTGATTTCGACCGCTCATCGCCGCGCGATCTTACTCGCAGAAGCCACGGGCCCTCGTTCGAAAACTTTGCGCGCGCCATGCCGCGCCAACGGCGAAGGCGGACGCATCCGCATTCGGGCCGAACGGATCCATCCTTCAAGTGCCATTTCGTTCCTCTAGTCTGGGACAATGCCGCTCCGGGATCGCTCGAAACGACGTGCCGCGCACGCGATGGCCCTGTCCGCGGCATGTGCGATGCTCGCGGTGGCACACCCTGTCCATGCCGATTCATCCTCGCCCCGCATCGACGTGGCGCTGGTGCCCGATGGCGCCGTGATCGTGGGCTCGCTGCTCGGCACCTTGGCCATGTCGCGGCTCCCGGTCGCGAAGGGCCGCTGGCGCGAGGAGCTTCTCCCCTTCGACCTCGGAACGCGCGGGGTTTCCTCCGGTACGCACGCCGACATCAGCAACGGGATGATCACGTCCACCCTCGCGCTCCCGGTGCTCGCGGAGGTCGTACGCGGAGACGCCGATCGGCTCTCGAAAGGCGTCGTTTACGGCGAGGCGATGGCCATCGGTGCGTTTCTCAACGCCGTCGCCAAGTTCACCGTTCAGCGCCCGCGCCCGTACACCTACAGCACGAACCCATCCGTCGTGCGCTACGCCGCGCGCGAGGGCAACGAGTCCTACATCTCCTTCTACTCCGGGCACGCCACCACGGCGTTCGCGGCCGCCGTCAGCGGGAGCTACCTCTTTGCGTACGGCAACCCCAACACCGGATCGCGCGCGCTCATCTGGGGGCTCGAGATGGCCTTCGCCAGCGCCACCGCGACCGGCCGCGTTCGCGCGGGCAAGCACTTCCCCACCGACGTCGTCGTGGGGGCCGCCGTCGGTACGGGCATCGGCATCCTCGTTCCACGCGCGCACATGAGCGACCGCTCCGCCGTCGCCCTCGAGCCCGCGGAGTGGGCCGCCATCAGCGGAGGTCTCCTGCTCGGCACCGCCGCCATCGCATTCTTACCAGCCTTTGCGACCAAGCCCGCGCCGCGCAGCGAACCCCTCGGCGGCGACCCCCCGACGCCGGCGCGCGCCGGTGCGACGTGGGCGGTGGTGCCGACCTTCGCGCCGAGCGGCGCAGGCTTCTCGGTGCGCGGCACCTTCTGAGCTCAGCCCGCGGTCATCAACCCCGGCACGATCCCATTTCGATGCAGGCTGATGCCGTACTCCACATAAGCCTTCAAGTTGTTCATGAAATTGACCCAGCCCTCGATCTGCCCTGCCCAACGGAGCATCCCCTGCGCATCGGCTTTCCAGCCGCCGTCTTCGACGACCTTCACCGTCGTTTGATTCGGCCCCGTGGCCTCGAAGGTCAGCTTCACCGAGTTGTTCTCGCCCTCCCTCGGAGACCACACGAGGGCGATGGATTGGCCATCCACCACCTCCTTCACCCGAATCGAAAAAGGCTCGGTCGCGCCGAAATCTTCGAACTTCCAGACCACGTCCCGCCCGGTGGCAAGGCGCTCGCTGCCAAATGAAATGAAATACTGCGACATCTTCCGCGGATCGACCACCGCCTCGAAGACCTCATTCACCGGCTTGGAAATACGTATTCCCGTTGCTGCAACAAGCATGATGCTGCTCCTTCATCGATGGATGACATGCCGCCCCCGCGCTCCCCGAAGACGATCTTAGAACCGGCGCTTCAAAAATCAACCCAATGGTTGAATTTCAAACGCCGGCGTCCGGCGTCCGCTGCAGTCGGCTTTTGCACGCACATGGCCAAAAGCTCCCAGGGTCGGGCGCGCGACATTCTTTCGATCGTCTGACGCCGCGCAGCATGCAGCCTGAGCTTGCCGTGCGCTCCGATTCGACGTATCGCTCCTTTAGACCTCCGGGGCATCGCGCACGGGCAAGACAATGTATGACAACGTTGTCTACGCCTTCACACTTGCCGGAGATTGGGAAAGGACGAGCCATGCTGCATCTTCCCTTGAGAACGACAACGTTGTCAGAATTCCCCCGCGGGCTTTTTCGGCCACGCACCTCGTTGGGCTTTCTGGCCGTGGCCCTCGCGACCGCCGCCTGTTCGGCGAGCGATGACGCTTTCGACGGAGCAAATGTCGAAACGGCGTCCTCCGCGTCGTCCGCCGCCGCGGAGGACATCCCTTTGACCCAATACGTGAATCCCTTCATCGGCACCGATCCCGGCACCACGCCGCTGCCGCCCAGCTCCGGCGAGTCGACGGGAAATGACTATCCGGGCCCGGCGATGCCGTTCGGCATGGTGCAATTCAGCCCGGATACGCGCGTGGGATCGGCCACCGGATACCGCTATTCGGATACGTCCATTCAGGACTTCAGCCTCACCCATTTTGCGGGCGCCGGCTGTGACAACAATCAAGACATTCAAATCATGCCCATCACCGGGGCCGTCTCCACCTCGCCCGGCACCAGCTGGACCAGCTACGCGTCCGGATACACCAAGAGCAACGAGGCCGCCGCGCCGGGTTATTACAAAACACGTTTGGACAAATACTCCACCAACGTGGAAATAACGGCCACCACCCGCACGGGCATGGGCCGGTTGGTCTACCCCGCGACCAACGCGGCGCGCATCCTGATCAACACCAGCCGCAGCGCCACCGGCAGCCGCAATGGGTCGGTCAATGTGTCGGGCAACCAAGTCACCGGGCAGGTGACCTCGGGCAACTTCTGCGGCTCGGGCCACACCTTCCCCATCTACTTCGCCATTCAGTTCGATCGCGCCCCCGCCGGCTTCGGCACCTGGAACGGCGGCACGGTGAGCGACGGCTCGGCCAGCACCTCGGGCACCAACACCGGCGCGTATGTCACCTTCGACACGAGCGGCGGCGCGAGCACCGTGCAGTTCAAGGTGGCCATCTCCTTCGTCAGCGTGGCCAACGCGCAGCAAAACCTGACGACCGAGATCCCCGATTGGAACTTCGCGGGCGTGCGCGCGAACGCCGACAGCGCGTGGAACAAGCTGCTCAACCGCATTCAGGTGAGCGGCGGCTCGAACGACGATCTGCAAAAGTTCTATACGGCGCTCTACCACGTCTTCCAGAGCCCCAGCGTCTCCAGCGACGTCAATGGCCAATACCGCGGCTTCGACAACGCGACACATACCGCCAGCGGCATGACCGTTTATCAAAATTACTCCGGCTGGGACATTTACCGCTCCTGGGCCGCGCTGATGGGGCTCGTCGCGCCCGACGTGATGACCGACGTCGTCAAATCGATGGTCCTCGACGGGCAGCAAGGCGGATTGCTCCCCAAGTGGTCGAACCAGACGGTGGAAGACTTCATCATGACCGGCGATCCGGGGCCGATCATCGTCTCCAGCGCGTACGCGTTCGGCGTGCGCAATTTCGATACGGCGGCCGCGCTCGCGCTCATGGCCAAAGCTTCGAACGGCGGCACCATGCAGGGTAGCCCCATCCGCGGGCGGCAGAACGAGCTGATGAGCCTCGGGTTCATCCCCGGCAACGCGTCGGACTCGCTGGAGTACTCCGCGTCGGACTTCGCGGTGGCGCAGTTCGCCAAGGCGCTGGGCGATACGGCCAAATACGATACGCACATCGCGCGCGCGCAGTGGTGGGCCAACGTGTTCAGCACCGAGTCGAGCTACATCAACACGCGCAACTCCGACCGGAGCTGGGCGTTGCCGCTCGATCCCGGCAGCGACTCCAACTACACCGAGGGCAGCGCCGCCCAATACACGTGGATGATCACGTACAACTTCGCGTCGCTCATCGATCTGATGGGCGGGCCCGAGACGGCCGTGCAGCGCTTGGATCATCACTTTACGCGGGTGAACGAGGGGCACAACACGCCCTATTTCTGGATTGGCAACGAGCCCGAGCACGGGGTGCCCTGGGCGTACAACTTCGCGCGCCTCCCGGCGGGAGCGTCTTCGGCCGTGCGGCGGGTTATGAGCGAGGCGTTCCACACGGGGCCGGGCGGGCTACCGGGCAACGACGATCTGGGCGCGACCTCGGCGTGGTACATCTGGGCGGCGCTCGGCATGTACCCGGCGATCCCGGGCGCCGACGTGCTGGCGATGCATGGCTCGTCGTTCGACTCGATCCTCATCCAGCGCGCGGCCGGCAACATCCGCATCACCGGCGGCGGCGCTTCGCCGTACGTGCAAGGCGTGCAGGTCAACGGCGCATCGACGAGCCGGAGCTACCTGCGCTACCCGGACGTCGCCGCGGGCGGCACCATCGCGTTCACGATGGGCACCTCGCCCGGCAGCAGCTGGGGACGCGGCGCGGGCGACGTTCCGCCCTCCTTCAACGATGGCTGGACCCCGCCGCCGGCCGCGCCCAACCTCGGCCCGAACCTGGCGCGCGGCAAGTCCGCGAGCAGCTCCGCGCCGTGCGCCGCCTCGGAGTCGGCCGACAAAGCCTTCGACGGAAGCCTGCGCGGCAACAGCAAATGGTGCTCGTCCGTCGCCAACGCGTTCCTGCAGGTGGACCTGGGCTCGGCGCAAAACGTCTCGTCGTTCGTGATCAAGCACGCGGGCCTCGGCGGCGAGACCACGGGCTGGAACACGGGCGCGTACACCATTCAGACGAGCCTGGACAACTCCAACTGGACCACGGTCGCCACCATGAGCGGCAACCGTTCGAGCCACACCTTCTACCCCATCGCCAGCCGGCAAGCGCGCTATGTCAAGCTGACGGCCACCACGCCGGCCAACAATGGCAGCAACGCCGCCCGCATCTACGAGCTCGAAGTGTACGGAAGCACCTTCCCAACCGGCGCCGTAACGGGCCTCGCCGGCAAATGCCTCGACGTCAACCAAGGCAACCCCGCCAACGGCACCAAGGTGCAATTGTGGGACTGCAACACCTCCGGCGCACAACAATGGAGCCTGCTCGGCAACGGCACCTTACAAGCCGTGGGCAAATGCCTCGACGTGGCCACCAGCGGCACCGCCAACGGCACCAAGGTGCAATTGTGGGACTGCAACGCTTCCGGCGCGCAACAATGGGTTGCGGGCCCCAACGGCTCCTTGCGCAATCCGCAATCCGGACGTTGCCTGGACGTCCCCAACAGCACCACGACGAACGGTACGCAGCTCCAAATCTACGACTGCAACAACACCGACGCCCAGCGCTGGGCGCTGCCACACTGACGGCCTCGCCGTCGAGGCGTTCGCGGACGCCGTAGCGGGCTACCGCCGGGGCGTTCGTGGACGCCGTAGCGGGTTACTGCCGGGGCGTTCGCGGGCGGCCTCAGTAAGAGGGTTAACCGCAAGGGCGCCAGGAGCGCTACCGAGGGTCGCTATGAAAATTTCTTTGTTCTTCCTCACGGTTTCCCCGTCGAAGAAAACAAAAAATGCCCACCTCAGCGAGCCTCGATAGCGCCCCTGGCGCCCTTGCGGTTTACTCCCGCACCCCCGCCGCCGTCCAATCCCGGCCGCGACGAGTCCACCCCGCCCCAGGCGGTTTACTCCCGCACCCCGCGGTCCAATCCCGCGCCCTGACGATCCCGCCCCAGGCGGTGTTCCTCCCGCACCCGCCGCGCTCCCATCCCGCGCCCTGACGATTCCACCCCGCCCCAGGCGGTTTACTCCCGCACCCCGTGGTCCGATCCCGCGCCCTGGCGATCCCGCCCCCGGCGGTGTTCCTCCCGCACCCCGTGGTCCGATCCCGCGCCCTGACGATCCCGCCCCCGGCGGTGTTCCTCCCGCACCCCGTGGTCCGATCCCGCGCCCTGACGATCCCGCCCCCGGCGGTGTTCCTCCCGCACCCCGTGGTCCAATCCCGCGCCCTGACGATCCCGCCCCCGGCGGTGTTCCTCCCGCACCCCGTGGTCCAATCCCGCGCCCTGACGATCCCGCCCCAGGCGGTGTTCCTCCCGCACCCCGTGGTCCGATCCCGCGCCCTGACGATTCAATCCCCACGCCCGGCAGCGCCCATCGCTGCCATAGTGAACCGACCATGCCCGTCGAAACCGCCGATCGCTACCGTTGGTTCTGCCCCATCACCACGCGCTGGATGGATAACGACGTGTACGGGCACGTCAACAACGTCACGTACTACAGTTATTTCGATACCGCCGCGAACCTGTTTCTCATCCGCGAAGGCGGCCTCGATATCGCCGCGAGCCCCGTCATCGGGGTCGTCGTCGAATCGCACTGCAACTACCGCGAGGCCGTCGCCTACCCGGAGTCGCTTCGCGCGGGGCTGCGGGTCGACAAGCTCGGCAATCGATCCGTCACGTACGGCATCGGCATTTTTCGCGAGCGTGCGGCGCAAGATGCCGCCGCTTGCGCGCATGGGCACTTCGTGCACGTCTTCGTGGACCGGGCCACGCGAAAGCCCGTCCCCATTCCCGATGCGATTCGACGGGCGCTCGCGACCCTCACGACGAGCGCGGTCTCGAACGACTAACGCTCGGTGCCGGCTTCGAGCGGGCGCAGCTGCTCGTCGAGGGAGCGGGTTTTGTCGGTGACGACGTCGCCCGTGTGCAGGGTCGATTTGCGTTCGATGAGGAGGATGTGGCACTCGCTGTCGGCCACCGGGTTGTGGCGGACGCCCTTGGGGACCACGTACATTTCGCCTTCGCGCAGCTCGACGGCCTCGTGCTCCAGCTCGATGCGAAGGTGACCCTTCAGCACCAGGAACAACTCGTCTTCGTTGTCGTGGCTATGCCAGGTGAGGGAGCCCTGCAGCTTGGCGACTTTGATGTACGCATCGTCGACCTCGCCTACCACGCGCGGTGACCAGTGTTCCACGAGCGAGGCGGCGACTTCTTTGAGCGAGACAGCTTTGGCCATGGCGAACCACGTTAGGGGCGAACCCCGCCCCCGGCAATCTGGGAAGCCCGCGTGCACCCGCCGGCTACGGACGCATTCCGCTGCCGCGCACGTAGCGGCGGGTCGGGCCCGATTCGGGGGTGGGGATGGGGCGCTGGGTGAGGCACTCCCGCAGGAGCGCCAGGAAGTAGTCCTCGTGCGACTTGATGAACGAGTGCCCGCCGGCGACTTGGCGGATGTTGAAGTAGGTGGACGTGTAGCGGCCCCACTCCAGAAGATCGCCCCACGACACGTGGGGATCGTCTTTGCCGCCGATGGCGTGAATGGGTACTCGGATATCGGTGATGTCCCCCTCCCATGTTTCCAGCGCCTCCAGATCGGCACGGATGGTCGGTAGGAAGGCGTCGAGGATATCGGGTTTGCTCACCAATCCGTCGGGCAAGGTATCGAGCTGCTGCAGCGCATCCACCAGCTCGTTGCGCGAGAGCAGGTACATGGGGCAGCGCCGGCGCGATGGCACGTGCGGTGCGGCGCTCCCGGACACGATGAGGCACGATGCGCGCTTGCCGCGGCGGGCGAGGGCGCGGGCGGCCTCGAGGGCGGCGACCGCGCCCATGTTGTGCCCGTAGAGCGCAAAGGGCATATCGATGCGGACGTCGATGGCGTCGACCGCATAATCCACGACTTGGGACAGGCGCCGGAGCGGCGGGACACCAAAGAGCCTCCCGCGGCCGGGCAGCTCGATGGCCGAGATGGCCGTGCGGGGGATGGACTCCGACCAGTTCTTAAACGAGACCGAGCTCCCTCCCGCGAAGGGAAAACAAAAGAGCCGCATCACCGGTGAGCCCAGGCTTCCAAAGGTGACGATCGAACGACGGCTCGACGCGGGTTGCTCGGAGGACGTGCTCATGGGCAAGCTCGCTTTCCAGGTGCTGCTGTTGCGGCTACGGAGGCCGCGGAGTTACTCATGGCGTCCCATCATCGCGCGCAGTCGCTTCGCGAGGCCGTTGGGGGTGGGGTTCGCCTGCAGCTCCGAAATGGGAATTTCGATCTCGAAGCGGCTCTCCAGATCGGCCAGCAGCCGGGCGCCGGTGGCCTCCGTTCCGCCCAGCTGGAAGTAGTCGTCGTCGCGCGAGAACCGGCGAAGGTCCAACGTCTTGGCAAAGCCCTCGTACACGGCCGCCTCGACGTCCTCTCCGCTGGGAAATTCACCGGTCGCCAGCATGTCACGCCCTCTGTCGATCGTCATCGCTCGCATCGGCGTAGGTCACGTTCGTCTACGGAGCCAGAAATAGATTATTCCTCGGCCCCCGATGCAACCCCAATTTTGATGACATGCGCTCATCCACGCACAGCGGCATATCCCGATAACGTCCAGGATGTCGTATCCGTGAGGAAGGGTGTTGCCCTGGAACGTTTTCGATGTTTACGCAACAACCATTTCCGCCTGAGGTGTCGCTTTTTCCATTTTTTCTATTTTTTCCGCGGGCTTCGATGTCCGTTTACCGAGCCGAGCCGCGCCGGGATCGTGGCGGCGCAGGACGCGGGCGAGCGCTTGCAAGGCGGGCAACATGGCTCGATTGCGCGCATGGGCCAAAGACCATGTGCGATGAAGCCCGGCGCGCGTGATTCGCCGCGCCACGATCGCACCGGATGCGATGTACGGGGCTGCGCTCCAGTGGGCAAACACCGAAATACCCAAGTTGGCCGCGACCATCTCCAAAATGGCTTCGGTGAGCGGGACACGCAGGGTGCGGCGTGGCTCCACCCCTGCGGGGCCCAGGATCTGGCGCAGAATGAGGATCTGTTCGGCCGGTAGGTCGTAGGTGAACAGGGTCTCGCCCGCGAAGTGGCGCGGCTCCAGGTGCGGGCGCGACGCCAGCGGATGCGAAGGGTGCATCACGCACACCAGCTCGTCCTCGAACAGCGGAATGGTGGCGAGGCGCCGATCGCGGGTCGGGACGGCGATGAAGGCGGCGTCGATTTCATCGCGGAGCAGCGCTTCGAGCGGCCTTCGCGTGGCCTCGAGGACGATGCGCACCTCGAGCTCCGGCTGCGCGCGGTGCAGCTCGGGGAAGGCCGAGGGCAGCCAGCGGTAGCACGTGTAGCACTCGGTCGCGATGCGAAGCACCGGGGCCTCGCGCGGGTTGCGGGCCACGTCTTCCTCCAGCGCGCGGAGCTCTTCGAGCATGGGGCCGGCCGTGCGGAGGATCCGCTGTCCGGCGCTCGTGGGGGTCATGCGCTTCTTGGCGCGGGAGAAGAGCTCGACCCCCAGCCGCGCCTCCAGCTCGACCAGCTGACGGCTCACCGCCGACTGCGTGAGGTGGAGCGCGGAGGCCGCGCCGGTGACGGTGCCGCACTCGGCGACGGTCTGAACGAGGCGGAGGTGGCGGACGTCGAGCGCGTTCATGATGCATGATCATTGCTCATACACCGTATGCTGACAATGCGTTTTCCTTCTGCATCGTCTTGGGCCACCTTGTGCGGCATGGACACGCTCTATTACTCGCCCGGCGCATGTTCCTTCGTTGCCCACGTGGCCCTGGAGGAGATTGGCCGGCCCTTCGAGACCATCGCCGTTCCCATCGACGAGGGCGCGCACAAGCGCCCGGAGTACCTCGCCATCAACCCGCACGCGCGCGTGCCCGCCCTTCGCACGGAGGGCGCGGTGGTCACCGAGCTGGGCGCCATTTTGAGCTACCTCGCCGACCGCGAGCCCGCGGCCAAGCTGGCGCCGCCGCCCGGGACCCTCGCACGCGCCCGCTTTCAAGAGTGGCTCTCGTGGCTGGCCAGCAGCGTGCACATCGCGTTCGCGCAGATCTGGCGCGGCGAGCGCTTCTCGGACGATACGGGCACGCACCCCACCATCGCCGAGACCGGACGCCGCACGGTGCGCGCGTACTACGCGGAGATCGACGCGAAGCTCGGCGATCGTCCGTACGCGCTCGAGAGCTACAGCGCGGTGGACCCGTACCTCACCAACTTCTACCGATGGGGGCACCGCATCGGCGAGCCCATGGGTGGTTATCGTTCGCTCGAGCGCCTCGCGCACACGGTCGCGGCCCGCCCCGCTGCCCAGCGCGCCTTTGCGCGCGAAAGGACCAGCTTGACCGGCTGACGGCCCCGCGCTCCCAGCCCGCTACACCGCCATTGCGGCGGGTGAACGCTCCATGCGACCCTTCGAGCGCCATGATCGAGAAGCTCGTCAAAGGGATCCACTCGTTTCAGACAGGCTATTTCGCCAAGCACCAGGGGCTCTTCGAAGAGCTCTCCACCGAGGGCCAAAGACCGGAAGCCTTGTTCGTGACCTGCTCCGACTCGCGGGTCGTTCCATCGCTCATCACGAACTCGGCGCCGGGCGATCTGTTCATCGTCCGCAACATCGGAAACGTGATCCCGAGCCCCGACCTGCCGGGGGGCACCGCCGCCGCGTTGCAGTACGCGGTGGAGGTGCTGGAGGTCCAGAACATCATCGTGTGCGGCCACACGCAGTGCGGCGCGATCGCGGCCCTCCTCAACCCCGAGAACATGGAGAAGCTGCAGTACGTGCGAAAGTGGCTCGCCCAAGCCGCGGATCTCCGCACGGTGATCGAGGGCCGCTACGGCCACCTCGCGCCCGAGGCGAAGCTCACCGCCGCGGTGGAGGAGAACGTGCTCGTGCAGCTCGAGCACCTGCGCGCCTATCCCTTCGTGTCCGAGCGACTGGAGGCGGGCAAGCTCCGTCTCATGGGCTGGGTCTTCGAGCTCGCGACCGGCAAGGTCTTCAACTACGACCCGCACCAGGACGAGTTCACCGTGCTGGCCGACCCCGACGACCCCGACGGAGGCGGCGCCAAACCCCGGTGAACCCGTCCTGCAAGGACGAGTCGCGCTCGCTCGCCTAGTTCGCGAGGAGCTCCACCTCACCGAGCGCCGTCGTCGCGGCGGTGCTCCTGGTGATCCGGATCCGGTAATACGTGTAGGTTGCACCCGTATCGGGGACCTTGAAGGCGCGCGTCTGCGAGCGCCACGCGAAGGTCTGCGCGGTGCGCGGGTCGAGCGGGGTCCATGCGGTGCCGTCGCTCGAGCCCTCGAGGACCCAATCGGTGGGATCGCCGCCGGCCGCGTCCTTGCTCGAGGTCAAGCTGTAGAAGCGGACCCGCTCGCCGCCGGCCGTCTTGCACTGGACCCACGGGGTGGCGCTGGCGAAGACCACCGGCGCGGTGGCGGAGCTATCGTCGAAGAGGCGGGCGACGTCGGTGGCGTCGCCTCCGTCGGCGCTCGTACCCCCGGTGCACGCGGAGCTGACGTCGTGGAGCGGGCGCGCGACCTCGTCGCCGCGGGTGATGGAGGGCGGCACGTCCGCTTCACCGGTTCCCCAGCTCGAAGGGCGGGGGCCCATCTCGAAGTCCAGAACGGCGCCTTTGGCCAAGAGCGCGTGCGGCAAATACGTCTTGGTGTAGGGCACCCCGTTCACGCGCAGGCTCTGCACGTACACGTTCTGGGGGCCGTTCTTTCGCGCGCGGATGACGATGCGCCGCCCGTTCTCGAGTTGAACCGTCGCCCGCGTGAACAGCGGGGAGCCGATCACGTACGTGGGGCTGCCCACTTGCAGCGGGTAGAACCCGAGCGCGCTGAAGATGCCCCACGACGAGGTCGCGCCATTGTCCTCGTCCCCCAAGTACCCCTGGCCGATGTTGCTGCCGACGAAGAGACGCGCCATGGCCTCGCGCACCTTCTCCTGTGTCTTCCAGGGCTGGCCCGTGTACACGTACATGTACGGGATGTGAAACGACGGCTGGTTGCTCAAGCCGAGCTGCCCCATGCGAACATCGCGCGCCTCGAGCATCTCGTGGATGGTGCCGCCGTACGATCCGGGGAAGGTCGCGGTCTCCGGGGTGGCGAAGAACGCATCCAGCTTCGAGGCGAGCTTGTCGCGCCCGCCGTAGAGGTTGGCGAGGCCTTGCCCGTCGTAGGCGGGATCGAAGGTGGTATTCCACCCGTTGGTCTCCGTGTAGTCATGGCCCCACTCGCGCGGATCGTAGCTCTCCTTGGGCACGCGCCAGGCGCCGCTCGCCGAGCGTCCTTGGAAGAAGCCGATGCTCGGATCGAACAGGTTCACGTAGTTCTGCGCGCGGCTGAGGAAGTACTCGGCGTTCTCCACGTACTCCTGATGACGCGGATCGCCGGGATCGCGGCTCAGCGCCTTGGCCATGTTGGCGATGCCGAAGTCGTTGAGGTAGCCGGCCATCGCCCACGAGAGCCCCGCGTCGGTCGACGTGGGCGTGTACCCGAGGAAGATCGAGCGCTCATTGCCTTTGCGCCCCACGTGCCGATCGGGCGTCGCCACCGTGGCGTTCCTCAGCGCCGCATCGTACGCCGCCTTGGCGTCGAAGTTGGTCACCCCGCGCAGGTAGGCGTCGGCGAACGCCACGTCCGAGCTGGTGCCGGTCATCAAATCCGCATAGCCGGGCGACGACCAACGCGCGATCCAGCCGCCCTGGCGGTACTGCTCCACGAACCCGTCGATCATCTCGCCGGCGTCCGAGGGCGTGAGCAGCGCATACGCGGCCCACGTGGAGCGGTACGTATCCCAGAACCCATTGTTCACGTACACCTTGCCGTCGACGACGGTCGGGGGCGCCCCGGCCGGAGGATCGACATTCGGAGGCGCCGCCACCGGGCTCGCATATTGGTATCCGCCCTTGGAGCCTTTGCCCGTCTTTTCGTATCCGGAGTTCGGATACAGAAACAGCCGGTACAAGTTCGAATACAGGGTGGTGAGCTGATCGGGGCTGGCGTCGTCCACCTCCACCACGCCGAGCTTCGCGTCCCAGAGCCGCCGCGCGCGCTCCTTGATCGCATCGAACGTGTCGTTCGGTCCGATCTCCTGCAGGAGGTTCTGCTTGGCTTGCTCCAGGCTGATGAGCGAGGTGGCGATCCGCATGGTGACCGTCCGATTGCCCTCCTCCACGCCAAATCGGAAATAGCCGGTCACGTTCGCGCCGCCGCCGCCGGGCAGCTTCCCGCTGGCGATCACCGGCCGGTCGAAGGTGGCATACACGAACATGCGCGTGGCGCCCGTCGATAGCCCGCTTCGATGATCGGAATAGCCGCTCACGGTGCCGCTGCCCGCGTCGAGCGTGAGGCCGCCGCTGTCGTTGATGTTGTCGAAGATCAGGTTCGCGTCGTCGCCGGTGAAGGTGAAACGGAACATCGCCGCGTGATCGGTGGGCGCGATCTCCGCCCGCAGCCCATTTTCGAATGTCACGCCGTAATAGTGCGCGCGCGCCACCTCGTTCTCGTGCCGGAACGGCAGCTTGCGCGCGTTGCGGTCCGCGTCCGGCGCGCCGCTGGCGGTCGACGGCATCACCTGGAAGCTCTGTCGGTCGCCCATCCAGGGGCTCGGCTCGTGGCTGAGGCTCAGGGCCTGCAACGCCGGCAGGTTGTCGGCGTTGTTGCTGCGGTGGTAGCTGTAAAGCCAGCTGTTGGAGCCGGCGTTGGTCACCGGGGTCCAGAAGTTGAACCCGTGCGGCACCGCCGTGGCCGGGAAATTGTTGCCGCGCGAGAAGCCGCCGCTCGAGTTGGTGCCGCGGGTGGTGAGCACCCAGTCCGAGGGCCTCCTGTGCCGCGGCGAAGCCGGGTGCCCCGCGAGGGTGATATCGTCGATGTAGCCGCCAAACGCCGTGTTGGGGGCGCCGTTGGGGTTGTCGTACGCCACCAGGATGCGCTTGATCCGCTTGCCCGCGGCGACCTCGCCAATCTTCGATACTTTGTAGTTCCAGTCGTTCGTATAGAGGGTCTTCGACTCCCCTTGCGCGCGCGGGCTCAAGACGGCCGCGTGCTGATCCAACGCGCCGAGCTGGCTGAGGTACGTGCCGTCCGAGAACGCGAGATCGACGGCCGCGTACGTGCTCGCATACGTCAAATCGCCTTCCACGAAGCTCGGGAAGATCAGGTACGAGAGCTCGGTGTGCGGTGTCACCACCACGTCCACGTCGAAGACTTTGTTGTACGAGTACACGCGCCCGCTGCCCGTGTGCGTGCCGCCGTACTCGAGCCCGCGCACCCCCGTGAACCCCACGCGCGTCTTGGCGTTGTACGAGCTGGTGGGCCCCCTGCCCGTGGCCGAGCGCATCTCGTCGGTGGGCGGCGGCACATTGTCTCCGTTGGAGATTTGCAGCTCCGCCAGCTGCACGATGTTGCCGCTATGGTTGGCGGTGATCTTCAATCGATAATGAAGGTACGCGGTGGTGTTCGTGAACTCGAACTGACGCGTCTCGAAGCGCCCGCCGAAGCTTTGATCCGTGCGCCGATCGAGATCGACCCACGTGTCACCATCGTGCGAGCCTTGAAATGTCCAGTCCTTGGGATCGCGCTCGGGGGCATCGTTCGCCGAGGCCAAGGCGTAGCGCACGATCGCGACGGGCGCCGCGAGCTTGTAGGCGACCCAACCCGTGCTCTCGAAGGCGAGCCACTTCGATCGAACGTCGCCGTCGCTCAGGTTGTCCGCGATCTCCCCCGCGCTCGTGTGTTCTTTGCTGGCCGTGACGGCGACGACTTGGTCGGTCACATTGCCGGGAATGCCCGTGGGCTTGGGACCCGTGATGCCCAAAGCCTTTTTGGCGCCGCCAGGTCCCGTCTCCACCGTGTTCGTCCACGTGGGTTGCGGGTCTTTGGCTTCGAGGGACGAGAAAAACTCCGTCTTGCGGCGAAAGGCTGCGCCTTCGTCCGTGACAACGTTGTCAGTCAACGATTCCGTTTCGGGATCCGAGGGCTGCGATCCGGGATCGCTCGAGGAACAGCCGATGAAAGCTACAAGCGGGGCGAGGGTGAGGCGAAGTCGGCGAAAATTCATCTGGGGCCTCCAGTGGGGCATTACGCTAGCGAAAAAGGCAGCTTAATGAAATGCGACCGATGGCGCCTCCCTCCGAGGCGCTTCGCCGCCCGAGGCGCGCCCTCCTTCCCTCCAAGGCGCGCCTCCCTCCGAGGGAGCTAAAAGGCTTGGCCCTTCTGGGGCAAATTGACGCTGCACGTCATTCGCAGCAAAAACGACTTCTTACGTGGGGCTTCGTAAGCTGGAATGACGCGCAGCGCCTTTGCGGGGGGTGCTGGAGTCAGCCGCCCTTTTGACGGAGCAGCTCTTCGAGCTCGCGCACGCGGGCTTCGGCGGCTTCGAGCGCCTTTGCCTTTGCTTCGAGCTCGCTCGGCACCAGGTTTCCGTCGAGGTCGACGAGGCGCAAACCAAACGGCGCCCCTGGGATCGGCGCGACCACCCATGTGAGCTGCAAGGTCGCGCAAGGCGTCGTGTCGTTTTCGATCTCCCGTTCTACGAGATCTTCCTCGATGAGGTCCCAAACGCGGAGCCTTGCCCCCTCGGGTTTCTCCGGATCGAAACAAACCAACTCCTGGACGCCGAGCTCGTGGTAGCGCTCGAGCCTCTGGTCCCAATCCAGCCATTCGAAGTCGTTCGAGCGGATGATTTCGACCGCGAGTTGAGGGACGCCCCCGCACTCCCACGTCTTCCAGGACCGAAAATCGCCTTGCGGCTGGTCGAGTCGCACGAGCACGTCGGGCGCCACGCAGCACTTTGGATTGCGTGGATTCCAGTAGACGAATCTCCCGGAGTGCACCGAGTGCCCATCACCCAGCGTGAAGCGCAGCACTCCAGAGAGGAACGTGCGTATCCCCAGATGGGTCGAGGACTCGGGTACCTCGATGAAGTCTGGAAAATACAACGGGACCGGCGCTCGAACATGGCGCACGTGCGATAGATCGGGGTGCTTCGGGAGCGGATTCTGGGTCATCGGTGGAAACCTCTCTCCCGCTTCCCCGCCATCCCTTTTACCGCACGCGCTCCGCGATGTCCACGCGAGCCGAGCTCACCACGTCAGCCCGTGACCCAGCGGATACCGCTCCGTGTTCGGATCGTTGCTCGCAGGGATCGACACCGGGAGCTTTCCGACCGGCGCGACCTCGCCCAAGAGCACCTTGGCCGTCGACTCCATGGAGCCCGTGGAGCTCGAATACGTGGCGAGCCACGCGGGCGCTCGATCGACGTAGGCCGCATCGTACGGGTTTCGCACGGCCACGGCGACGACCGGCTTGTTCGTGGCCACGAGCGACTGCACGAGCTTCTGTTGTGCGGCGTTCGTGCTCATGCCGCTGGTGAGCACGATCACGGCGTCGGATTGGTTCGCGGCGCTCACCGCGTCGGCGATGACGGCATCGCTCGGCGTGGTGCCCGTCGGCTTGGACGTGGCGCGCGAGCCGCGCGACTGGAGCGATGCGGCGAGGGCTGGAACGGCGACGGTGCTGGCGCCGGCGACCAAGACATTGGCCGGGGGCGCGCGGAACGGGAGCAGGTTGCCCTCGTTGCGAAGGACGGTCACCGTGCGATCCGTGATGCGCGCGGCGTCGGCGAGGTGATCGGGCGCGCCCACCGTCTCCAAGACGTCATCTTCATCCACCAGCGGCCGGATCACGATGCCGCGCCGGAACTTGGCTTCGAGCACGCGCTTGACGCTCTGCTCGATGCGCGCCTCGGTGAGCCTGCCCGATTGAACCGCGGCGAGCACGCTTCGAATGGCGCCGGGGAGATCCTTGGGCATCAGGAGCTGGTCCACGCCGGCCTCGAGCGCCAGCACGGGAATTTCGGAGTCGGGGTGCATCTTGCGCACGCCCTCCATTTCGAGCGAGTCGGTGATGATCAGGCCCTTGTAGCCAAGGTCGTCGCGCAGAAGCCCCGTGACGATGGCGCGCGACAACGTCGAGGGCTCGCCGGAGGGGTCGATCTTGGGCACGCGAATGTGCGCCGTCATGATGGCGTCGATGCCCGCTTGGGCGGCCGCGCGGAACGGTACGGCCTCGATACGCGACCACTCCTCCTTGGTGCGCTCGATCTTCGGGAGGGTCGAGTGGCTATCCTCGGAGGTATCACCATGCCCGGGGAAGTGCTTGGCGGTGGCGGAGACCGTTTGCAAGACATTCCACGAGCGCTGGTAGCCTTCGACCTGAGCGGTGACGAACTGCGCGGTCAGCGCGGGATCGCTCGAAAAGGAGCGAACGCCAATCACGGGATTCGCGGGGTTGGAATTGACATCGGCGTCGGGTGCGAAGTCCACGTTCACCCCCATGGCGCGAAGCTCATTTCCGGTGATGCGCGCGGCGGTCTTGGCGTCATCCGCGTTGCGGCTCGCACATACCGCCATGTTGCCAGGAAATGCCGTGGCCGGCGGGCCAATGCGGGTGACCAAACCTTGCTCCTGATCCGTGGCGATGAAGAGCGGAATACGGACCCCCGTCCGCAGGGCCGCGCGCTGCAATCCGTTGGAGAAGGCGGCGATTTGTTTGGGATTGTCGATGTTGTCCCGGACATCATTGTTGAAATAGATGATTCCACCGGGACGGTAGTGCTCGACCACCTTGGCGGGCGTATCCTCTTTAAAGGCTTCCTGATTCTTGGGATCCACCGCGTCGGCCGATTGACCGTAGATGTAGGTGACGAATAGCTGGCTGACCTTGTCCTCGAGCGACATCCTCCGCATGGTCGCCGAAACCCATAGGTTCAATTCTTGTTCGCTCATCCCCTGCGGCGGCTCCGCCACGGGCTCCGCGTCGGATGTACAGCCTGCAACGGACAGCGCTAATCCCATGAGCCACGCGTGACGGGACAACGAAGCGAGACGCGACGAACGAGACGAGGAAAACGAATCAAGGCGAGAAAGACGAACGAGCGGACGGATCCAGCGCATGGGTAGCCTCCTGGGTTCCTCCCATCGGAGTGAACCGAATTCTCATCCTAGGAAAAACGTCGGGCGCTGTCACACGATCGTTTCGACTGCCCGCTCGGGCGATAAGCATTTCTATGCGCGCAGATGTAGGCGCAAGCAACGCAATGAGTCACTCATTCATTATTTCGATCGTACGGTGATATCGACTTCATCGATATGTTATGAACCCGCGCATGAAAATCCTCGTTTCCTTGGCGGCAACATCGGTTTTTCTGGCATTCGGTTGCAGCGGCACCGGCACCGACCAACCCACGTCCCCGGAGGTGAACGATCCGATCCCAGGTAAGGGCAGCGAGAACAACGACACCCCCAGCCAAGCGCCCGTAGTAGACGAAGGAACATCCGAGGCCGCGACGGTGGCGGCGGCTCCCGAGGACCATCCGGATTTCATTCGCAAGAAGAAAGACCCCGAGCACTACAGGGTCAATCGCGGAGAAGGGATTCAACCCTTCAGCATTTGCGGAACGGACGACAAACAATACGTCAATTCCTACACGGGCAACCTGGGGGTCAGCGTCGCCTACGTGAATACGTACAAAGGCGCGGTCGGTGTCTCCGAGACGAGCATCTCCGAGGGGCCGAGCGTCAAGTTCTGCACCGGCACCTTGATCGCGAACGATCTGTTCCTCACCGCCAGCCATTGCGTCGACAGCAGCACCAAGACGGAGTACGTCGCCTTCAACTACGAGCGCAAGGCCAACTCCACCGAGGTGCTGCCGCAACAACACTTCAAGATCACCGGGATCGTCGAAGATGGTCTCGGGGGTCTCGACTACGCCATCCTGCGGTTGGCAGGCAATCCAGGCGCCACCTTTGGGGTGACCAAGACCAACAAAGTCGATCCGACCTCCAACGCCATACTGGCCATCATCCAGCATCCCGGTCTCAAACCGAAGCAGATCGAGGCCGGTCATTTCGCGGGCCTCAGCGGGGACTACATCTCCTACGGGGATATCGATACCGAGGGCGGGAGCTCGGGCTCCGGCGTCCTCAATGCCGCGGGCGAGCTCGTGGGCGTTCACACCCTCGGCGGCTGCACCGCCACCGGCGGCCGAAATTTCGGCGTCCGCATGTCGAAGATCGCGGCCGCGTCGGCGATCATCAATTAGTTCTCTTCGCCGTCTTTGTCTTTGTCCTTTTTGGACGTGCTGTTGCTCTTGGGGGCGCCCTTCTTCGAGGGGGCTCGGGACTTCTTCAATTTGCGCGGGGGAAGGAGGTCCGAGCCCACCACGAGGCGCTTGGCCATGAAGATGGCCGCGTCGAGCTTGTAGAAGCTGCGCGCGCGGTAAAAATGGAGGGCGGACTCGTTGTTCTCGGCCACCTCCAGCACGAGGTGCGTGCACCCGCGGATTTTGGCGAGGTGCTCGAGCTGCTCCATGATGAACGCGCCGATGCCCTGCCCCTGGTAGTTGGGGTGCACGGCGAGCTCCTCGATGAACAGCGGGCGCATGTCGCGGTTGGCGAAGTAGCGCTCGTTCATCCAATTGTCCTCACCGAGGATCTCGAAGGTGCACTCGGTGTAGCCCACGATGGCGTCGCCGTCCTCGGCCGTGACCTCGAAGAGCAGCTGCTCGACCCCCTCCTCCTCGTACACCTCGAGGAAGCGCTTCTTCGAGCGCGGCCTTTGGTACTCGACGGTCTGGCGGTTGACGTCGCGGAAGCAAAGCTTCAGAAATTCCCAGACCCGGTTCAAGTCGCGGCGATGGATGCGGCGCACCTTGACGACGAGTCCTTCGCCGGTCGAACGGGTCTCGGGGGTCAGCGCGGGGTCATCCGTATGCCGGGCCATGCCCGGCGAACTCTAGGCGATCTCGCCATGTACGGAAACTACGGAGACGCTTTGGACCGGCGAATGCGCCAGGTGAAGCACCGTGCCGGACCTAGGTCCGCGAGGATCCAAGGTTGCGCAGCGGATGCGATCGTGGTCGGAACCCGCGCCCTCCGGCCGGCACCTCGCGGCGCTCGCCGGCAAACACGTGAGGGCGCGGGCTCGGCGGTTCACGTCACTTCCAACGTCGCCGCCACTTCGACCGAGACGCCGAGGGGCAGCGATCCCGAGCCGACGGCGAAGCGGGCGTGCTTGCCGGCGTCGCCGAAGACCTCGACGAACAGGTCGGAGGCGCCGTTGACCACCTTGGGGTGATCCTTGAACTCCGGAACCCCGTTCACGAAGCCTTGCACCTGGCAAATGCGCACGACCCGATCCAAGTCGCCGAGGAACGCGCGGACCTGGGCGAGGATGTTGAGCGCGCAGAGCCTCGCGCCTTGCTGCGCCTCCTCGACGGATACCTCTTTGCCGACTTTGCCGACATAGCGCAGCTCGCCGTTCCAGAACGTGACCTGCCCGGAGACGAACAGCAGATTCCCGGACTGCACGCACGGAACGAAATTGGCGACCGGCGCCGCGGCGGCGGGCAGCTCGATCTTCAGCTCGGCGAGACGCGTTTCGATTTTTCCAGCCATGGCCAGTTCCTTTCTCTCCGTTTTCGTTTGCGTAGCCTACGTCATCGATCGGCGTCCACCGCCGATCGTCACCCGTGCCTCGTTTGCTCCTCGTTTGCGCGCGGCTAGGACCCGAAGTGCACGGCGGTGGTGTTTCCGCCGCTCACGACCACACCGACCTTTTCGCCCGGCTTCGGCTCGTAGCGCTGCGCGAGGATCGCGGCAAATGCGGCCACGCCGCCTGGCTCGGCCACGATGCGCAGCACGCTCCACAAGGCGCGCTGCGCGGTGCGAATGTGGTCGTCGGAGACCAAGCGCACGCCGCTGGCGTATCGTTGGGCGAGCGGGAACATGAGCTCCCCCACCCTCCGCGGGGCGAGCGAGTCGGCGGCGATGCTCCCCATTTCGGCGTCGACGGGCTTTCCAGCTTCCAGCGCCTTGGTCAGGGTGGGCGCGCCCTCGGGCTCGACGCCAACGATCCGCGTGCGGCCCGCGTACCAGGCGCAAATTCCACCGAGGAGGCCCCCGCCGCCGACCCCCGCGAGCACCGTGTCGAGCTCGGGCGCCTGCTCTTCGAGCTCCAGGCCGAGGGTGGCTTGGCCTTCCAACGTCTCGACCTGATCGAAGGCGTGCACCGAGAGGGCGCCCGATTTCGCGATGAACGCCTCGCACGACGCCAGCGCGTCGGCGTAGCGATCGCCGCCCACCACCAGATCGGCGCCGTAGCTGCGAATGCGCTCCACTTTGGCAGGCGACGAGATGCTGGGGACGAAGATCTTGGCCGGGGCGCCGAGCTTGTGCGCGGCATAGGCCACCGCCGCGCCATGGTTGCCGCCGGACGCGGCCGCGATGCCCGCCTGGGGGATCGCGCGCGTGAGCAAGTTCGTGAAGGCGCCGCGCGTCTTGAAGGAGCCCGCGTGCTGGAGCAGCTCCAGCTTGATGGTCAGCGGAAAGGAAGGAAGGCCGAAATCGGCGGCGTCGACGTGGACGACCGGGGTTCGGCGAACGTAAGGGCGGATGCGTTTTTCGACCGAAAGGATTCGTTCGCGAGAGAGTCGATCCTGCATGGCGGTGTCTTGACAGTAATTCGGGATTTGGCAAATTGTCAACGTGACGATCGTCCTCGCTATCCGCGCGCTGGCTAACGAGCGCAGGCTGAAAATCCTCGAGTGGCTCCGAGATCCGGAGGCGCATTTCCCTCCCCAGGTCGATGGCGATCGCGTCAAGGACGGGGTCTGCGGCGTCTTCATCGCCGAGAAGCTCGGGGTGAGCCCCGCCACCGTGAGCGAGCACTTGAAGGTGCTCTCGCGCGCCGGCCTCGTCCGCGCCAAGCGCATCAAGCAGTGGACCTTTTACAAACGAAACGAGGCGCAGATCACCAAGATCAAAGAGGCGATTCGAAAGAGCGTGTAGCCGGCGAGCGTGCCCGCGCGGTGGCGGGGCCGGAAAAAGGAAAACGGGACAGGCCTACATCCAATGTGTAGGTCATCGGTGCTACGAGCATCGCGACGGAATCGCCCATGACGATTCGGGAAGCGACTGGCCATCAGCCTGGGGGGTGAATGATGGCTCATTTCCGAAGCGACGGTTGGCTCCTCGTTTTGTTGGTATCGCTGGTTCATTGTGCTGCACCGACCGAGTCGTCGGGGGACGATCCCTCGAACCTGAGCGGGTCCGGTGAAACCAGCGCGGGACCGAAGGTGCAAACCCATTTGGTGCGCGCGGATTACCACACACGAAAAACGCCTCCGCTCGGCGCGGGCGAGTTCGATTTGATCACGTTGTCGGCGCTGCCGAACGCGGTGACCGGCGGCGATGTGCTCATCGGGCTGCGCGGGCTCGCCGGTGCCGATGGATATGCGCTCACGCGCAACGGCGTGGATGTCACCGCGTCGCTCCAGCGGCTTGCGACGGGGGAGGTGCGCGGTTTGGTGACCGGATTGGAGCTCGGCGACAATGAGCTGATCGCCACCGCGCGCGGACCTTCGGGCACACGGCGTGCCGTGCTCACGGTGACCAACCATCCCATCACCGGACCGGTCGTTTCAGGTCCCCATCAATCGCCATTTCTTTGCCAGACCTTGGCCGCGGGGTTAGGTGAGCCCATCGACGCCAACTGCTCCGTGGCGACGCGCTACGAGTGGTTCTATCGCACCGCGCTCACGCAAGAGTACAAGAAGCTCGCCGATCCGTACGCGCCCTACCCGGCCGATGCCATGCGCACGGTCACCCAAGACGGCAAGGTGGTGCCGTTCGTGGTTCGGGTGGAGTCGGCCACCATCAACCGCGGCATCACCCGCATCGCGGTGCTCGACGATCCCCGTGCGCGCGGGCGCGAGGCGCCCTTCGATGCGCGGGGGTGGAACCATCGCGTGTATTATGCATTCGGCGCCTCGTGTGGAACGGGCTATCACCAAGGGACCAATGGACCGGGCGATGTGCTCGGGGGCATCGGCGATCTGCTGGGGCTGGGTCAGCGGCTCGCCAAAGGGGACGTGGTCGTTCACTCCACCTTGAGCAGCTACGGGGTGCATTGCAATCCGCTCATCAGCATCGAGACCACGTCGATGGTGAAGGAGCACATCCACGAGACCTACGGTTTGATCGACGACATGGTCGGCGCCGGAGCGTCGGGCGGGGCCTTGCAGCAGTACAATGCGATCAACAATGCGCCGGGGCTCCTCAGCGCGGCGCTGCCGGCGGCCACCTTCTCGGATATCCTCTCGACGGCCATGACGGTCGCCGACTGCGGCCTGTTGATGCACTATTACAATGGACGCGGATGGTACTGGGATCCGCTCAAGCGCGCCTTGGTGGAGGGGCACAATCTGCTCTCCGGTACGCAGCTCAATAGCATTTGCCAGAGCTGGACCTCGACCTTCCTGCCCACCCTCGATCCCAAGAACGGCTGCGATGGCTCGGTGCCCCAGGCGCTGCGCTACGATCCGGTGACCAACCCGGGCGGCGTTCGCTGCACCCTGCAAGATGCGAATGTGAACATCTTCGGGCGCGATCCCAAGACGGGATTTGCGCGCAGGCCGCTCGACAACACCGGTGTGCAGTACGGGCTCGATGCGTTCAACCACTACGTGATCAGCGCGGCGGAGTTTTTGGACCTCAATCGCTACATCGGTGGTTATGACATCGACGGCAAACCTTCACCGCAGCGCATGAAGATGGATCCGGAGGTGGAAGCGCGCTCGTACCGCATCGGCGGGGTGGTGGGGCGCGGCGCGATGGCGGAGACGCCGGTCATGGATCTGGCGCCCTATCTGGATTTGATTCCGCTGGCCAATATCCACGAGGCGGTGCGTCCATTCACCGTGCGCGCACGGCTTCGCGCCAACACCGGACAGGATGCGACGCAGAGCATCTGGCGCGGGATCTTGACGCAGCCGGACGCATATCCGGTCATGGAAAAATGGTTTCCCACCCTGCGCGATTTGCCCTACGGCGCCGATCGGGTGAAGGCGGTTCGGGAGGCCAAGCCGCGTGAGGCCGGGGATCGCTGCGTGATTTCCACCTTGGGTGGGCGGCTGGAGCTTCCGAATACCCTCTTTGGCCCTCTGGGGGTTCAGCTGCCGCTCTTGCCGGGTCTATCGCCCATTTATTTGGTCATCCCCTTGAAGGTGGACGTGCCGGAGGATTTCGACTCCGGATTGGGCCCGTGCTCCACGCTCTTACCGGTTACTCGCACACCGCGTATGGTGGCGGGAATGCCGATGAGCGACGATGTGATTCGATGTCAGCTAAAGCCGCTGGACCGGCGCGATTACAAGGCATTCATGACCGACGCGCAGTTCGCGGAGCTGCGGAGCATCTTCCCCGACGGGGTTTGCGATTGGTCCAAGCCCGCGGCGGGGGCCGTCGATCGAAGCATGCTTTGGCCTTCCATCGGAGGTGCCAATCCGCATGAGCCGGCGCCGCTCGACTATTGGGTCGCGCGCTCTCTTCCCATGGCCACGGGCGCGCGCTGATCCCATCGCAATGGATCGCCACCGTCCCATGGCGGAACTCTCACCGGGAACTCGCGGTGCATCGCGCGGTGCCTCGCGAATGCATTCGCGATCACGATAACGGCAATTCGAGCCGCGCGCGGTGCGGCTCGCGAGGAGCATCGAGCAGCTCGCAACGGTATGCAATGTGCTGAGCGCAGGATGCATGACCCCTTCTTCGAATCGCAGTCGGTTAGGATTTGCCTGCCTGATCATTCCGTTCTTCGCGGCGGGATGTTCGGGGATGTCGGATGAACGTCCGCAAGACGTCGATGACGAGGAGCGCGCGCCGCTTTCTTGGGGCGGTGCGCGCGAGCTCGACGATCGGCGCGTTCCGGCCCACGAGCCCATGACCTTCGCCGTGGTGGTGCGGGATCCGAAGGTGCAACGTGTTCGCTTTTCACTCGACGGCAAAGAGCTCGACGTGTGCGACGCGACGGATCGCGAAGACGATTGCCGCCGCGGAAGCCTCTGGCGCTTTGCCACCGTTTTTCAAGAGACTGGAGCGCATACGCTCACCGCCACCTACGATGGACCGAATGGCGCGGTGCGCGCGGAGCAGACCATCGAGGTCGTCTCCGCGCTGCCCGTCGTACCGGAGCCTCCCCAAAGCGCGGGCAACGACGGCGCGGGCCAGGGCGTCGCGGCGGCGGACGATCGCGGCTACCTCGATCCGAACCTTGGCTCGCACAACATTTTCGGCGGCGTCAAATGGTCGGTTCAATCGCAGAAGGTGAATGTGGCGAGCCCGCCGGCGGAGCAGACGACGGCGGCCAAGAACTGCATGGCGCGCTACGGGGCGTCGATCCGAAAGTGGGCAGACAAGTATAAAATTTCACGCGGCAGCGTGGTCGCCACCGCGCTCACGGAGTCGAATTGCACCAACCCCGCCGGCTCGGGCGATGGGCTCTCGTCGGGACCGATGCAGGTGACGGGGTCGACGTGCGCGTCGATCACGGGGCTCTCCAAGGCCACGTGCAAATCGCGCATGCACTCGAACCCGGACTTTTCGTTCGAGGTCGGCGTTCGCTATATGGCGAGCTCGTACCAGCTCAATCAACACAAGCGTGATCCGCCCAAGGTGGCCGCCGCTTACAATGCGGGCTCGCTGCGGAGCTCGACCGCCAATCGATGGCATATGGTCGTCACCGGCAACCATATCGATCGCTTCGTGGGCGGCTACAATGGATACCGCGCGTGGGAGGGCGTCCGATCGATCGCGGGCGAGCCGGCCGAGGGCGCGGTGGCACCGGAGCTGAGCTTCGAGGGCGAGCACGTGGAGCGAGCGTCCGAGCTGCCGAAGACGGCCAAAGAGGGCCAGGTGTACTTCGTTGGAAATTGGAGCGCGCGCGACGGTCACTTCGTCGAGTTCCACAACGGCGGGTGGGCTTCGTCCGAGGAGTAATCGCGCAGTGCGCGTGCACGCTCCGGACGCGTGACCGAACGAAGACGGCGAGACGACCGCGACCATGGTCGTGCTCGCCGTTTTCGTATCGTTTTGATGAAAATGATTTGCAATTTCATTTTGACGTGCCACGTTTCGGCCATGACCCAAGCTTCGTCCCAGGTGGCGGCCCCCGTCCGACCCGCCGCCGTATTTCGCACCGCGCGCGTCCTACGTACCCACTTGGTGACGCCGCACATGCTCCGCATCACCATCGGCGGCGACGCGCTGGCCGGCCTGGTGACGTACGGCAACGATCAGCACATCAAGCTTTATTTCCCGAGGCCCGGGGTGGAGCTCCCCGAACCTTTCACGGCGGAGACCTTTTTGTCCCTGCCGCGCGAACGACGTCCCACCTTGCGCACGTACACCATCCGAGAGCACCGCCCGGCAGCGCGCGAGATCGACATCGATTTCGTGCTGCACGGCGATGCGGGCCCGGCTTCGCGCTGGGCAAGCCAGGCCAAGCCCGGCGACAGCATCACCTTCGCGGGTCCGCGCGGCGCGTACCAACCGGATCCCGAGCTCGATGCCCTCTGGCTGGTCGCCGATGAGACGGGGATCCCGGCGGCGCTGGCCATTCTGGAGCGGCTCCCGGCCGGCGCACACGCGCGCGCCTTTCTCGAGGTCGAGGACGCGCGCGAGCAGCAAATCCTGGTCACCGCCGCCGACGTCGACGTCGTTTGGGTGCACCGCCGGGGTGTCCCGCCGGGCGAGAGCGATCGGCTCCTCGAGGCCGTGCGCGATTCGACCTTGCCCGAGGGGCACGTGGCCGCCTGGATCGCGTGCGAAGGCGCGGTGGCCAAGGCGATACGCCGCCACTTCGTCGAGGTGCGCGGGCTCGATCGCGATCGCTTGAAGAGCGTGGGCTACTGGGACCGCGGAAAGAGCGAGGACGACGCGTACGACGAGGCGCAGCGGGGACCGCAGAAGGATTGAAAAGGCCCGAAGGAGATTGACGAAGGGGAGGAGCGCTCGACCTGCGGCCGAGGCCGGATTGGCCACTGGACGCACGGAAAACTCTACCTAAGGTACGCGGGGTGTCTTCCCCCGTCTCCGTCGCTGCTTCATCCGCCACCGCCGAGAGCACCCGCAACGATCCCACGCTGTTCGCGTTGCTTGCGGCCTCGGCAGGTTTGATCGCCGCCAATCTTTATTACAATCAGCCGTTGCTGGCAGACATGGCCCAATCGTTCCACGTCTCGCCCGGCGCCGTGGGAGCGATCCCCACGTTGACCCAGCTCGGGTACGGGCTGGGGATGCTGTTTCTCGTGCCGCTCGGCGATCGCTTCGAGCGAAGTCGGCTCATCGTCGGGATGACCGCCGTGGCCGCCGTGACCCTGGTCGGCGTGGCCTGCGCTCCAAACCTCTTTTGGCTCACGGTGGGCAGCTTGGCGCTCGGCGTCGCGTCGATGGCACCGCAGCTCATCGTGCCTTATGCCGCCGGCGCGGGGCCCGCCGCGCTTCGCGGGCGGGCGGTCGGCACGGTGATGGGCGGGCTCATTACGGGGATCCTCCTCTCGCGCGCGCTCAGCGGGGTGGTCGCGGCCCACTTTGGCTGGCGCACCATGTATGGCTTGGCGGCCGCGATGATGGCGGTGCTCATGCTCGTTCTTCGGGCGCGGTTGCCGCTCCAAGCGCCCGAGAAGCCGGTGCCCGTCGCGGCACTGTATACATCGCTGGGAACGGTGATCCGCACGCAGCCCGTGCTGCGCCTCCATAGCGTCATCGGCGCGCTCACCTTCGCCACCTTCAGCCTGTTCTGGACGACGCTCTCGTTTCACCTGGCGGCCCCGCCGCATCATTTGGGGAGCGAGGTAGTAGGGCTCTTCAGCATCGTGGGCGTGGCGGGCGCGCTGGCCGCGCCGATGGCCGGGCGCTTCGCCGATCGCCGCGATCCGCGCATCGTGAACGCGGCGGGCATGCTGACGGTGCTGCTCTCGTTTGCCGTCTTCGGCTTGCTCGGGCACTCGCTCCTCGGGGTCGCCCTGGGCGTGGTGCTGCTCGACGTGGGCGTGCAAGCGAACCAGATATCGAATCAGGCGCGCATCTTTTCGCTCGATCCCAACCTGCGCAACCGCATCAACACCGTCTACATGTCCACGTACTTCGCGGGCGGCGCGCTCGGCTCGCTCCTCGGCTCCTACGCGTGGACGCACGGCGGGTGGACGGGCGTGTGCTTGGCCGGCGGCGCGCTGGGGGTGCTCGCGTTGGTCGTCTTCGGGACGGTCACCCTCGCCAGCAAGCGGGGCGCGGGCGCTACTCGGTGAGGCGGCCGGCCAAGTTGGCCACCATGGCGATCAACTCGCCCGGCTCGACCGGCTTCGCGAGGTGAAGCTGGTAGCCAGCCAAGATCGCCTTGCGCGCATCTTGACCGCGCGCGTAGGCCGTGAGGGCGATGGCCGGCGTGCGGCCGCCTTTGTCCTCGGGGAGCGCGCGGATCTGGCGCATGAAGGCATATCCGTCGAGGTTCGGTAGACCGATATCGCTCACCAGCACATCGGGCCGGAAGCCTTCGAGGGCGGCCAGCGCCTCCATGGCCGTGGCCGTGGGGAGGACCTCGGCGCCCGCCGATTCGAGGACGTAGGCCACGAGATCGCGCGCGTCCTCGTCGTCCTCGCACACCAGCACGCGAAGCGCCTCGAGCACTCGTGTCGGGGCGGCGCGCGCCTGGCTCTGATCGGGGATGCTCGGCCGGGATGCCTCGGTCGAGGGCGCATCCTTCGGCTGGGCGAGCTCCGCGCTCACCGCGGGGATGGGCAAGGTGACGGTCACCGTCGCGCCGTGGCCGAGGCCCTCGCTCGCCACGTCGATGGTGCCGCCGTGCATCTCCACCAGGTGCCCCACCAGGGCGAGGCCCAGACCGAGACCGCGCTCGGAGCGCGTGATCGACGGGTCGGCCTGGCGGAACCGCTCGAAGACGTGCGGCAGGAACTCGGGGGCGATGCCGCGCCCGGTGTCGGCCACGCGCACCTCCATCGAGGACGCCACGCGCCGGAGGCGCACGTCGATGCGGCCATCCCTCGGCGTGAACTTGATGGCGTTGGAGAGCAAATTCCAGAATACCTGCTGGAGCCGATCGGCGTCGCCGTAGAATGGACAGGGCTCTCGGTCGATGTGGACGTCGATGGTGATGGCCTTGGCCTCGGCCGACGGCGAAATCACGTCCAGCGCCGATTGAAGGACATGGGCCAAATCGATGGGGTGGCGCTCGATCTTCAGCTTTCCCGTGATGATGCGGGAGACATCGAGGAGATCGCCGATGAGGCGCGATTGAAATCGGGCGTTGCGCTCGATGGTCTCCATGGCGTGCTTCACGTCGAGCTCGGGATCGATGCGCATCATGGCCGCCCAGCCCAAAATGGCGTTGAGCGGCGTGCGCAGCTCGTGCGAAACGATGGCGAGGAACTCGTCCTTCATGCGGCTGTGCGCCACCTCGCGCTCGAGCGCCTCGCGCAGCCTCGTCTCCAGCTCGTTGCGGCGCTCCACCTCGTGCGCGAGCGCCAGGGCGCGCTGCTGCAGGATCCCAATCTGACGAAAACGCGCGCCGGCGTGGAGCAGCTCGGAGTACGATTCGGTGGGAAAGACATGCGAGTGCGTTCGGCAGACGCGCTCGAACGAGCGGGCGTCGCCCACTTCGTCGAAGCTCGCGAGCGCGTAGCTGCAGAGGAGCGTGAACCCGTGCGCCTCCACCAAGCCGTGCCAGAAGGCCTCGAGCTGCAGCGCCGCCGCCGTGTTGCCCGCCTTGCACAACAAGTCGACCACCTCGCCATGGATGCGAAGCTTGGGGCCCTGACCTTCGGCGCTCTTGGTTTGGGTCAGGATGCGTTCGGCGAAGGCTTCGAGACGGGCGGGATCGGGGAGGGAGCCAACGATGATTTCGGAGAGCGCCTCGTGGGCGTCGAAGAGGGTGAGCTGCCCCGTTTGCAGGATGCGCGCGACGTCGAACCCATTTGCTTGCAGCTCGCGCTGGAGAAATTCGCGATGCTCGTCGGTCACGACGGCGATGAGGCATTCGCCGGCAGCCAAACCTGCGCCGAGGAAATGCGCCAGGGTGGTGCATAGAAATTCATCACGCTCGTAAAATTGGACGATGTGATGCGAGGCCGACGGCCGGCCGAGAAACTGCACGCGTCCATCGACCGCGCCCAGCGCCATGTCTTCGATGAGGGGTGGTGGCCTATCGGAAAGTTCCATGGACGCAGACGGCGCATCGATGCTTCTCGTCGTCATTGCCTTGGAATTCTGGTTGTTCGGATCGCAGGGTCAAGCGTCACACCGCATCAGTTCGCGATGGTCTTGCCTTTGTTGCGTTCGCGATCCATAAGCGGCAGAGCTGGCCTGCAAGGGATCCCACCATGAACCGACTTCAATCGCGCTCAGCGCGCCGCGTAGCATCTGGCCTCTTCGGCATTCTTGGCACCATGGCGCTGGCCTCCTGCAGCGACGCTTCCGATCGAGGATCGCTCGATCCCGGGAGCACCGAAGCCCAGGAGGAGGCCCTTTCGGCCGAGTCCGCAGCCGCGAGGGGTGAGCTCGATCGCATCCGTGAAATCGAAGATCACCGTCTCCTGGAGAGCGCAGAGCTCAGGAGATTTTTGCAAAGTACGAATCCCCGCGTCGCCGAAGCCGCGGCCACCGCCGCCGGACGCATCGGCGATACGACCTTGACGGCCCACGTGCTCGCGCTGCTCGATGCGCGTTCCTCCCGCGTGCGCGCGGCCGCCGCGTTGGCGCTGGGTTTGCTCGGCGGAGACGGCGTCGAGGGCGCCATCGTCGCGCGGCTGGGGAAGGAGCGCGATCGGGGCGCGCGCGCGCAGCTGCTCCTGGCGCTGGGCCGCAAGGGAACGGCCTCGTCGCTGCCGGCGATCACGGCGCCCATCGTTCAAAACGACGACGCGGAGGTGCAAGGCGCCGCCGCGGAAGCGCTCGGCTTTTTGATCCGCAGCGGCGTGGCCTTTGGAAAGAACGACGCCGCGGTCGAGCGGCTTCTTGCGCACGCGGGGAGCCATCCGAGCGAGCGCGCCACCCCATCGGCCTTTGCGCTCTCGGGGCTGGCGGGGCAAAAAGTCCCGCTGCCGGAGGCGGCGCTCCTTTCGGCCTTTGCGTCCTCGCCCTCGCCCACGGCGCGCGCCTACTTGGGGCGGGCGCTCTCCGTGCTGAAAACGCCGGCTGCCATTCAGGCGCTGGTGCGCGAGGTCGCGCGCGATCGCGATCCGCATGCGCGCGCCGGTCTTTGCGGCCATCTGGCGCGGGTGGGGGCGACCCCCGAGGTGCTGGGCGCGCTGTCGTCGGCGCTCCGCGATCGTTCGCCGGAGGTGGTGGTGGCGGCGGTCACGGCCATCGGCACCTTGGGCGCGGCCGCCTCGGGGCTCGCGCCGGCGCTGACGGCGCTCTACGATGGCTCGCGATCCGATTGGGTGCGCTCCACGGTGCTGACGACCTTGGTCGCCGTCGACAAAGGGGCGGCGCGCAGCCGGGTGGAAGCAGGGTTGTCCGATGCGTGGCCCGTGCGCTTGACGGCCATTCCGGCTTTGGCGGTGCTGGGGACGGACGCCGATGTCGCCAAGCTGGTCTCCATCGCGGGGGGCGCGGACAAGCGGCTGGTGTACGCGGCCATCGAGGCGATCGCCACGCTCGATCCGTCGCGCGCGACACCGGAGATGAAGGCCACGCTGCGCGGCGTATTGGCGAATCCCGACTTCGAGACGATATCCGCCGTCGCCGACGCGGTGGTGGCGCACAAGTGGACCGACTTTGCCGACGACTTCCGCGGTCTGTACGACGCATTCCCCGGCCCGGCGAACCTGAATGGGCGCATGGCCGTGCTGCTGGCGCTGGGCACGGTGGGGAGCACGGCCGACGTTCCGCTCTTCGAGCGCGGCCTCGCCGACGACGAGCAGCTCGTGTCGCAAACGGCGGCCGACGCGTACAAAGCCATCACCGGTGTGGACGTGAGCGCCCGCGTGCGCCGCGCCAGCGTGGTGCGCACCAAGACGCCGTCGCACCGCGAGGTGGAGCGCGCGCTCGACTCCCTCGTTCTCCTGGAGACCACGCGCGGGCCCATCGTGCTGCGCATGCTCCGCGAGGCGCCGCTGAGCGCAACCAACTTCGTGCGACTGGCCGGTAGTGGCTTTTACGATGGATTGCCGTTCCACCGGGTGGTTCCCAACTTCGTGGCCCAGGGCGGCGATCCGCGCGGGGATGGCTTCGGCGGCTCGGACGATTTGGTGCGCGAGGAGATCGCCCGCGTCCCCCACCGCCGCGGCACCGTTGGAATGGCGACGCAGGGGAAGGACACCGCCTCCTCGCAGTTCTTCTTCAACCACGGTTGGAACGTGAGCCTGGACGGGCGCTACACGGTCTTCGCCGAGACCATCTTCGGCCTCGATGCGGCCGATCGGCTCGAGGTGGGCGACACCATCAAGCGCGCCAGGGTCCTTCCGGGCGCGGGCCTGTAACGGCTCGGTCGACCTCCGTTTGGCTCCAAGTCGGAATGTTATGAAGACGGCGGAAACGTCGTCTTCATGTCATCCAGCGGCGCAGTTTGATCCCTCCGAGGCAGTCGGATCGATTTCTTACGAGCCGATCATTTTTTTGCATGCTCCCTGGTTCGCCTCCCCACTGTGATGGCCAATGAACCACCCCTAACTCATGGGTTGATGGGTGGCTCTTTCCATTAGGCATTGGCTTCGAGCCTTGCACGGAGGCATCCATGAAGACGCGTCTGCTATTGGGCATCCTAGCAGCGGTAAGTATCGCTTCGTCGTCGTTCGTCATCGCCTGCAGCGGCGACGATAGCTCACCGGGCAATCCGACCCCCGATGCCTCCACCAACCCCAAGCCGGACAGCGGCCGCGATCCCAGCACACAAGACGGCGGCGTCGTTAAATTCAATTCCGTATATACGATCCTCGAGGGTAGTTGCACCGGTTGCCATGGTGAACGTGGAACCGACGCCGGTACCCCCCGCGGGGCGCTGGCGCTGAAGCCGGAGGAAGCTGCCTTCAGGGAACTGGTCAACGTCAAGGCGGCCGGAGGCGCCTGCGCGACGCTGGGTGACGCGGGACTCCTTCGCGTCCGGCCGGGAAATGCCGACGAGAGCCTCCTGTACGACAAGGTCAAGACCGAGGGCGGGCACACCCCGCGCTGCGGGAAACATATGCCGCTCGGCACGCCCATGCCTCCGCCCATGCCCAACGAGCAGGTCGAGGTGATCGAGAAATGGATCAACGACGGCGCGCAGCGATAAGGCGCCCCAGTCGGGTCGAGCGTTTGCGAGCGCAAGAATAGCGCTCGCACCTCTCGGCATGGGCACATCACGTGCACCGATCCCTGCGTTCCACACCACCACGACCTCATGAAAGGAGATTGCGATGGCAACCATGGTCGGAACGCAGAAGGATCTATTGTCCTTGCTGAACCAGCTTCTCGAGCTCGATTACGACGCCATCGAAGCGTACAAAGCCGCCATCGAGCGGCTTCACGACACCACGGACAAGGAGCGGCTCACTTCGTTCATGCGCGATCACGAGCGGCACGTGAAGGAGCTCGGCGATGTCATCGTCGGTATGGGCACCTCTCCGGCGACGGGCCCCGATTTGAAGCGGGTGCTCACCAAGGGAAAGGTCATCTTGGGCGGCCTGGTCGGTGACCGAACTGTGCTCCTCGCGATGAAGACGAACGAAAACGACACCAACACCGCGTACGAGCGGGCGGTCTCCCGAAACGATCTGCCCCCCAATCTCCGCGCGCTGCTGGAGCGCTCGCTCACCGACGAGCGGCGCCATCGGGCGTGGCTCGCGCAGCGTCTGGAAGTGCTGAACACCGCGGCGCATCCCTAAGCCCTAGCGTTTTAAACATCGCGCAAATGTGCGAGAGCGCGCCCGTCGGGGCGCGCTCTGCCGCCGTTGCTCATTGCGAGCATTTTGCGATGCGTGGATGTGTGACGGTCACGTTTGTGCGGGGGGTTACGTCGTGCAGCGCTATGCGTTATGCAGGGCACGTCCCGCAGCGCTACACGTTATGTGGGGCACGTCTCGCAGCGCTACACGTTATGCGACGTACGTCTCGCAGCGCTGCATACGGGGTACGTCATGCAGCGCTACGCGTCGCACGTCTCGCAGCGCTGCATGCAGGCACGTCTCGCAGCGCTGCATGCAGCACGTCCCGCAGCACTACATATGGGCACGTCCCGCAGCGCTATACGTATGCGGGCACGTCCGCAGCGCTACATACAGGCATGTCCGCAGCGCTACATACAGGCACGTCCGCAGCGCTACATACAGGCACGTCCGCAGCGCTACATACAGGCACGTCCGCAGCGCTACATACAGGCACGTCCGCAGCGCTACATACAGGCACGTTAGGCGAGCACGTCCCGCAGCGCTCCACGTTATGCGGCGCACATCCGGCGCTACATACGGGCACGTTCGCAGCGCTGCGCGTTAGGCGGGCAGGCCCCGCAGCGCTGCATGCGGGGGTCACGCTATGCAGCGCTACGCTGTGTCGCATGGACCGATCCGGGGCGATGTCGCGCGCCGATGTCGCGTGCCGATCACATGACGGATGGAACTTGATCGAGGGCCGCCTTGAGGCCATCCAGATCGTTGTCCAATTGACTCTTTGTCGCATCCCAATTGGCCATGTTGGCGGAGTCGATTTGGTCGACGTCCTTGCGGACCGCATCGCGCTTTGCACGAATCTCGGGAAGCGCCGAATCGAGCGCAGCCTTCATTTTGCCCGCAGCCGTGCGCTGCTTGGCATCGAGCTTTTGGATCTGCTTGTCGATGTCTTGGAGCTTGGGGGTCAGCCGGGCTCGAAGCTCATCGCGCGTCTTGACGAAGTTGGCATTGGCTTCGGCGACCTTTTGATCGACCTCCGCCTGCGCGGACGTGATCCGGGTGGTCGCCTCGCGCTGCACGTCCTTGGATTTTTGCTCGATGGCGCGCTGGGTCGCTTCGATCCTCTCCTGCTCGTCGCGCGGGGATCGTTCGCAGGCCGCGAGAGCGAACGAGGAAACCAGCGCAGCCACGAGCGCAGTGCCGGTCGTACGAGTCACGATTCGATGGTCCATGGCGAGTCTCCCGTTCAGAGCTGGCCCCCCGGCGCGCGCCACCGCCGCAATCGAACGGGATCTCCGCTCTTCTTGGCGAGGCGCGTCCCCCCCAATGGCTCGCACGATTCGGGCCATCAACTCATGGGGAGCGCCAATTCGTAGGGATCTCGATGATGTCCATGGCCTGAGCCTCGTGGCGCGTCGCGATGGCATCGGCAGGAGCGCTGCGGCAAAACTGCCACGACTGGGCCGTCGTGCGTCAACCGCATGGGCGCTACGAATGAGCTATCGCGCCGTATGCGTATGCGTGCGCGTCATATCGGGCTTTGTGCATCGAGCTCGAGCGACGCCTGCATCGTGGGGCGCGACGTCGAGCGACGCCTGCATCGTGGGGCGCGGGGCGAGCGACGCCTGCATCGTGGGGCGCGACGTCGAGCGACGCCTGCGTCGTGGGGCGCGGGGCGAGAACGGCGTCTCAGTCGATGCTTCGTTCGAGATCGCCACCGTGGTCGGGGCGCGCCGCCGGGGATGAGGGCTTTGGCGGTATTCGGACGGGCACGGTCGCCCGTGGGCTCGATCGTGCAGGGGCCACGGTGGCTTTGGGCTGGGGGGTGGCGGCCGGCTTTGGTAGCGGGGCGTCGGCGATTTTGGCCAATGGGGCGTCGGCCAGCGCCATCGTCGGCGTTGCAACGGAGAGCGTAGGAGCGGGCGGCGCGATCGGCAGGGATGCCGATGAAGACGCAGACCGCGGCGGGGGCGCGGGCGGTGATGTCGCCGAGGCGAGCGGGGAAGCCGGCGCGGACGGAAGCGCCGGTGCGGCGGCGGCGGGTGCCGGCGTGGGTGGGGCGCGCAGCTTGGCGCTGCGGAAAATGAGCCAGAGGGCGAAGACGCCCAGGACGAGGCCCAGCGCAAAGGAGCCGCGAAGAGCGATCACGCGGAGACGTGTTCGCAGGCGCGCCCTTCGTTGCGTGCGATTCCACTTTTCTTGATCTTCCTGCCATCGGCTGATCGCCATCGGCGTTTGGGCGGGCGTGACCCCTTCCCGCGCGCCCGCCGCCAGCGCCGGCCGGGGAGCCTTCTTCGGCAAGATCTCCGTGCCGCTCGCCGTGTACGCGCGCTCGTCCGGGGCGCCTCCGCGGGCGATGCCGTCGAGCTCCGTCGCCGCCAGTGCGTTCACCGATGTTGGCCGCGGCTCGGGCCGTGCGTCGTGCGCGCGCTCCGTCGTCTCGGCGCCGCGCGATGGAAACGTCAGGGAGACGGACGCCTGCGGGGCGTTGCGGACGGTATCGGAGGTGTTCTTCTCCGTCGGCGCCCTGGCGCCGGCCTCCGCTTCCTCCATGGTGGTCAAGGCAAGTGGGATATCTTCGTAGGTCGCGTTGACGCTGATGGGGGCCCCTTTCCACGACTCCTGCTCCAGCGTTTGAAAACGCTGCGCCAGGTAGCGGGCGTCGGGTCGCTCCTCGGGATCGTGCGACAAGCACCGCGCGACCAGCGACGCGAGCTCCGCTGGAAAGTTGCCGAACTCGGTCAAGAGCGGCGCCGTGGGCGGCGAGGCGGAGAGGAGGGCCGCCATATCGTTCTCGCCCAGGTGCGCGAGCGGCGAGCGCCCCGTGAGCATCTTGAAGAGCACCACCCCCGCCGCGTACACGTCGACCTTGGGGGTCGGCGCGCGCCCGAGCACCTGCTCGCGCGGCGAGTACGGCGGCGTGCCGATGAACCGATCCCCGGTGTTCACCGAGACCTCTTTTCGTTTGGCAATTCCGAAGTCGACAATCACCACCCACCACACGGGTCCCACCACGTGGACGAACAAGTTCTCCGGCTTGATATCGCGGTGGATGATCCCCTTCTCGTGCGCGAACGCGAGGGCCTCGCACATCTGGTGGGCAATCGCCAGAGCACCTTGCGGCGGAAATGGTTTTTGCTTCGTGACGTAGTGGTAATAAATCAGATCGCTCAGCGGCCGTCCGTAGAGCAAGGTCATGGCGTAAAAGGGCACGCCGTCATCGAGCGAGCCGTAGTCGAATACGGTGCAGATATGCCCATTGCCTTCGAGCAGCGAGTGCGTTTGAGCCTCCGAGCGAAAGCGCGCCACGAGCTCCGGGTGCTGCGCGAGCGATCGCTTCATCACCTTGACGGCGCACTTCTTTTGGAGCTCCGTCCGCGTGACCTCGTACACGGTCCCCATCGCCCCGCCGCCGAGGCGTCGATCCACGCGATACTTGCCGGCAAGGATATCGCCCGGCATATATTCGACTTCGACCTCGACCGCTCTGGGCATCAGGAAGACTCCGATATGCTCGCGCTGAGGCGTGGTCCACGAAGGCCGAACGGTCGGCGATGGGAGCATGGACGAAAAACGCGGGCCGTGAGGGTATCGCGTAAGACCCTTGGTGAAAGGTGAAATCTTTTCCGCGCGAAGGGGCGCGAGATGAAATGCTGCCGATGTCAAGCTCACATGACCTCGAAGCGGTGCGCGGCGTCGTTTTTCGCCATGCGCATCGCGACGTGCAAGGTCCCAGCGGCGCGTTCGATCCCAGCGCGGGCGGGTGAACGGGGCGAAACGGTAGCGCTTTGTATCGACTTGGGCCACGATTCGGGATCCCAACCGGTCATGAAAGAGCCTAAGAAAGAGCCGGTGCCTCGCTTCGCCGAACCAGATCCGGCTCTTGCCGCGACGGATCCGGGAGATCCGCCTTTCGTCGCGCCGCAGTCCGAGAGCGTGAACCTGCCGCCGCGCCCCCCGATGGCAGGCGCCGCGACGCGCGATTTTTCGCACCTCGATCCCGAGACCGCCGCGCGGGCCGCACGAATCGTCGACGCCTACCAGAAAAGCCGTTCGCGCAGCCCCGAGGAGTTCGAGGCCGACTTCCGCAAGCCGGCCCACCGCGACTCGCTCGACGTGTTCGTCGATGCGCTCCACCAGGCAAAGCCGGCCGTGCACCGGCCCGCGCCCGCGGCAGCCCCCGGACGATCGCGGTCCGCGGGGCCCGACGAGGAGCGCCCATCGGCCGCGCCGCGCCAGCACTCCACGCCGCCCGATTCACCGGAGGCGATCCGCTCGTCGCGAAGCCCCGTCGTGCAGGACCTGACCGAGCCGGATCCGCCCACATACGATCCCGCGGCGGAAGGCGAGGGCGACCGAATCACATTGCCGAGCCTGCGGCGGCAACGCAAACAGGCGCGGATGCGGATGATCGCGGGGATCGCGGCGGTCCTCGTCGTCGCCCTCGCGGGGGGCGGATGGGCGTTGCTCCACCTCGAAGGCGACTCCGCGGCCACGGCGCCCGCCGGTGCGCCCATGGAGCCTGTGTCCGCGCCGATGCATGCTCCTTCCGCGGCTGCGGCTGCAGCGCCGGGGACGACGGCGCCCATTGCGACGGCGCCCGTTGCGACGGCGCCCGTCGCGACGGGCGCGGCGCCGAGCGCACCGGGGACGCCGAGCGCGAACGCGGCGGTGGCCCCATCCGCATCGGCGCAGCCTAGCGCGTCGGTCGCGGCGCCGGCCGCACCGCCATCGACGCACCATGCGCCGGGGTCGACGTCGCGAACGCGCACCCCGAAACCGGCGCGTGTAGAACCGCCTGGGTCCGAACTTCTGCAGTGAGCTCTTTCGTTTGGTCCGATCCCCCATGAACCCGATCCGCTTTCGAACCACCTACCGCATGTTGTTCGTCGCGAGCCTCGCAGCCGGCGCGGCGGTCACCGCCCCCGCTTCGGCGCAGTCCAGGTCGACGGCATCCAGCAAGATCGAGAAACGCGCCGAGGCCCGAAACGACGAGGGCAAGCGCGCGTTCAAGCAATCCGATTTCGACGGGGCCTCACGCGCATTTTCGGAGGCGTACAAGCTCGATCCGAAATCGAAATACCTGCTGAACCTCGCGCTGGCGGAGCTGCGCGGGAACAAGCCGCTCGATGCCCTCGGGCACTTCCGACAATATCGCAGCGCGCCGGGCATCTCCGCCGATGAAGTCGATAAAACACGCGGCTACTTCGAAGAAGCCATGGCGCGCACCGGACATCTCCGCATCCACGCGCCGAGCGATCTGGCCGTCACCTTGGACGCAGCCCCGCTGTCCAAGGAGCAACGCGAGGAGACCGTCGACGTCGTCGCCGGCAAACACGTCGTGGAGGTCGCGTACACCACGGGCACCAAGCGAAGGGATGTCGATGCGCCCGCGGGCAAGGAGGTCATCGTGGAGTTTCCGGCGCCTCCTCCGCCGCCGGCGCCCGTGCCACTCCCCGCCGCGCCCCCCGTTGCCGTCCAAACGCCGCCGCCGGAGACTGCGCCGGCGGCCGATCGCCGGGAATCGGGGTTGGGGTGCACGCACTCGGGCGCATGTCTCGGTCTCACCGTGGGGCTCGCGACCCTTGGCGTCGCCGGCTTCGTCGGGCTGGGTGTGTTTCAAACGCAGGCCAGCAGCGCGACCACCGACGCGGAAGCCATCCGCGCCCGCGCGGGCTCGTGCAATGGAAATGGCTCGGCGGAGTGCGGGCAGCTCGCGGATCTGCAGGACCAACACAGCTCGAAGCTGACCTTGGCGCGGGTATCGGCCGGGGTGGGCGCAGCTTCGCTGGTGGGCGCGGGGCTGCTCTTCTTTCTCTGGCCGAAGCCGGCGAAGGGTCCGAGCGCTCAGGCCTATCCGCTCGTAGCCCCGAACGCCGCGGGAATGGGTATTCGAGGGAGCTTCTGAGCCTCGTCGCGTTCGTATTTCGTTTGAATTCATCTTCATCGCTTTTCGTCGGGGGTCGGAGGACTTCATGAAAGCTTGGTTGATCGCATCCTTGGTCGGCATCACGGGCGCCGCGGCCGCATTCGTCGCCTGCGACAACGCCAGCTCATGCTCGTTCGGAAATTGCGATCCCCCCTTCGACGGCGGAAAAGACGCCACCTTGCCCCCCGGCTGCGACACCCTCGACAAGGATCCAAAGGACAACACCGCGTGCGTGGCCAACTCCGTGGGCGTATTCGTCGCACCGGCCCCCGTCGGCCGCGCAGATGGCGACGGCACGAAGGAGCACCCGGTGCTGACCTTCGCCGCCGCGCTGAGCAAAGCGCAGGGCAAGGCACGCATCTACGTGTGCGAGGGGACATACGACGAGCGGGTCGTCCTCGACAAACCGTTGAGCATCTACGGAGGGTTCGAGTGCGGCACATGGAGCCCAACCGGCACCGCAACGCGCCTCGCTCCGAGCGCCACGGGCGCAGCGCTCGAGGTGCGCAGCCTGAGCGAGTCGATCGTGATTGCCGATCTCCAGATCCGCTCGGCCGACGGGAGCAAACCGGGTGAGTCGAGCGTGGGCGCGCTGGTGCGCGATGGGTCGGGACGCGTGACGTGGAGGCGCGTCAAGATCGAGGCTGGAAAAGGGATAAATGCCGACCCGGCGCCCGCGCCGGATCCTGCGGTCCGACCCAAGGGCTTGGACGGTGTTCCTACGGACGGAGGACAGTCGCCCGCGCCGGGCCAAGTCTGCGAGTGTGGCGGCAGCCGCCGCAGCAGAGGCGGTGCGGGGGGACGCGGGGCGGATGCTTCGACCAGCGACCCAGGAGCGGACGGAACGAATGGTGGGGCCGAGCCGATGCCGACGATCATCGACCGACGCACGAGCGCAGGCGGAAAAGGCGACACAGCCGGCGCCTCCGGCACACCAGGAGTCGACGGCCCCCACGCCAACGGAAACGCCCCCGGTGGAGCTACCGCCGCAAACTACGGAAGAATCGTCCCGACGACGGAGGCGGCCACGGGATGGCTGCCGGCGGCGGGCGGCAACGGCGAAGATGGCAACCCCGGCGCCGGCGGTGGCGGCGGCGGCGGAAAAGGAGCCAACGGCGATACCCCCGGCCCCGGTGGTGGCGGCGGGGGATGCGGTGGTTGTGGTGGCGCGGGTGGTCGCGGTGGTCCCGGTGGAGGCGGCAGCATTGCGCTGCTGATCGCCAATCGCCCCACGACCATCGAGGGCTCCGAATTGACCTCTTTCACCGCAGGAAACGGCGGCACGGCATCTGCTGGTGGTGGTGGTGGTGGTGGTGGTGGTGGTACAGGGACATCAGGGGGCTATTCGGGTGGCGCCGGCGGCGCGGGCGTCGGGGCGGGCGGGGGCGCAGGGGGCACGGGTGGCGTATCGTTCGCGATCGGGTACATCGGCCAGGTTCCGGTCGTGCGCGACGACACCAAGCTCAAAGCCGGAACCAAGGGTGAACCCGGCGCCGGACAGGGCGGCGGCGCCGTTGGCGCAGGAGCGGATCCGAAGTGGAAAGGCCTCGATGGCGCCCCTGGACGCGACGGAAAAGCCGCGCCCATCTGGGACCTGGCGACCCTCTAGTCACCCCCTCGAGGCACGAACAGGTGCGCGCATGGCCCCCGCTCGACGCACGAGCGCCCTCGTGCACCCGTGCGATGCGGCACGGGTGCCTCCTCGTCGCGACCGCCCTCGCGACCACCACGCACCTCGCGTGCGCGAGCGATCGCGCCCCGCCCTCGTCACCGCCGCCCATCGGCATGAGCCCGGCCGTCGCCGCCGGCCTCTGGGCGGTCGTGCAGCTCGTGCCCAGCCCCCTCTTCGTCATGAGCACGGGCCACGTGGGGGCGGGCGTGCGCTGGCAGATCACCCCCTTCGTCTACTCATTTGGCGTCACCGCCCACCCCGTGCGCGCCTTCGTGGTGGAGCCCGTCGCGCGGCACTCCGGCGCCGTCGAGCTTTACGTCTCCCCCGAGTGGGCGTGCTGCGCCCCCAACGATGGCACCGGATGGCTCGCGCGCGCGGGAGCTCGCCTCTATTTGCCCATCGCCTCCAACGGCGAGACCCTCGCATGGTCCATCGGCGGCTCGTACTACCGTGCCAGCGGAGGTGACGGCGCCGCCGCCGAAATCGGCGCCTACGTCTTTCACGGCATCCTCGGCCTATCGATCACCGTCGCGCCGGCGCTCGCGCAGCGCGAGATCATCAACGCCCTTACGATTCGCTTCTTCTGATGCGATTTCCTCGCCCCGCGCCCATGCGCCTCCTCTTCGCCCTCCTCGCCACGGCGCTCGCCCTCTCGAGCTGCGGCTTCATGGGCCGCGTCACCACCCGAAACCTCGCCTTGTCGGGCGAACCCCGGAAGATCCCGAACAAGATCCGCGAGCCACGCCGCCCCGACGCACGCTTGGCGGTGCTGTGGGTCGGGCACGCGACCGTGCTCGTGCAAATGGACGACGTCTTCGTCCTCACCGATCCGGTGTTCACCCAGAACGTCGCCGGGCTCTCCCCTCGCCTGGTGGAGCCGGGCATCGACGCCGTGAACGTACCGCCGCTCGCGGCCGTGGTGGTTTCGCACATGCACTTCGACCATCTCTCGTACGACTCGTTGGCGATGCTCGAGCACAAAACGAACATCGTCCTCGTGCCGCCCGGTGTGCGCGCCAGCATCCCGCGCTATGCGTTCGAGAGCCGCGAGCTCGATCGATGGGAGTCGTACGAAGCGGGCGGCGTTCGGATCACCGCCGTGCCCGTACGGCATGTCGGTGGCCGCTGGCTGCTCGACGCCGCCTGGAGGCCGCGCGCCTTCACCGGTTACGTCTTCGAGTACCATGGATTGTCCGTTTACTTCGGCGGCGACACCGCCTTCGACGCGGAGCTCTTCCAAGCTACCCGCGCCCGTTTTCCCCAGCTGACGCTCGCCGTATTGCCCATTTGCCCGACCGAGCCCAGGGACTTCATGAAACGAACGCACATGGACACCCTCGAGGCCCTCGACGCCTTTTCCCTCCTTGGCGCCGCGCGCATGGTGCCCATGCACTTCGACACCTTCATCAACTCCGACGACCGCGTGGGCGATTGCCCGAGGCTCTTGCGCCAACACATGCAGGAGCGCGGGCTGGGCGACGACCGCGTGGCGGTGTTGGCCATCGGTGAGCAGCGGGTGCTCATTCCGAAATAGACATACCGGCGAGCTCCGGCAGCTCCGACAAGGAGCGCACCTCCACCTTGGCCGACGATAATCCATATTCGTCGGGCTGCCCGGTGCGATTGACCCACACGACCCGAAGCCCGAACGCTCGCGCACCGGCCACGTCCCACGCGTTCGACGAGTGAAAGCCGATGTCCCCCGCCGCCACACCGAGCCGATCCACCGCGAGCTGGTAAACGCGCGGATCGGGTTTGTAGATCCCCACCTCCTCCACCGAGATCAACGCATCGAACAGCCCCTCGAGCCCCGCCGAGGCCACCACGCGCTCCAGCATGGCCGGCGATCCATTGGACAGGATCGCCGTCGGGATCCCCGCGCGGCGCAGCGCCCGAAGCACCCCCGGCACCTCGGGGTACGCCTCCAGCACGCGGTACGCATCGAGAAGGGCGGCTCGAAGCGCCCGATCGGCGAGGCCGAAGCTCGCCATGGCAAAGTCGAGCGACGCCGCGGTGACCGCTTCGAAATCCGCGTGCTGCCGCATCAAGCTTCGAACCCACGTATATTCCAGCTGCTTCGCCCTCCAGAGCCGCGAGATCGCATCGGCATGGTCACCCAACCGCGGCGCATGGGCACGAACCGCCGAGTGAATGTCGAACACCGTACCGTATGCGTCGAAGACGTAAGCTTTCACGCGGGTCATGCCATCTATCCTGCGCCATCCGCCACGTCGCTGCACGCCCGCAGATACGCGACCACGCGCCATGTCGCGAGGAGCCGCTGGGCGAGCGCGCGGACCTCGCGCGCGCTGCGAAGGGTCACGCCATCACAGCCGACCACGATCCCCTCCAAGGTGGCCACCACGGAGTCGGTTCGCGCCAGATCGTTCGCGGGCTCGGCGAGCTCGAAGCCGATTTCATCGCGCAAGCTCGACAAGGAAAGCGGATCGAACACGCTGGCTGCATACGCGGCCCGCGGCGTGCGCCCGGCGCGCAGATCCCGAACATCGTGCCATGCGTCGACCACCATCTCGACGAAGGCAAAGACATCGGGCTCGCTGCCGAGCTTCAGCTCGTCGACCAAGGTCACCACGGAGTGCGGGGTCGCCAGGATCGATTGACCCGGCACCAGCATGCCGTTGAGCTCACGCGGCGATGCCGAGCTCACGTACAAGACATGCAGGGCGACATCGTCCGCGCGCGCGATCCGTCTCGTCCATCCGGGCAGCATGCACAGTCCATCGGCCGCCCTAGCGCCCACGGTGCGCACAAAATGCAAAAGAGAGCCACGGCCAGGACGCAAGAGCCCCGATCCATCCTCCATCGGGGAGAGCAGCATGGCCCGCCCGATCCGCCCCTTTACCCTTCGCCGCCCGCGCGGAAACCACCAGGGCCAAGGGCCGCCAAGGCATCTTTTCCGACATGCACTCGCGCACACCATGGCCCGCCCGATCCGCCCTTTATCCTTCGCCGCCCGCGCGGAAACCACCAGGGCCAAGGGCCGCCAAGGCATCTTTTCCGACATGCACTCGCGCACACCATGGCCCGCCCGATCCGCCCTTTACCCTTCGCCGCCCGCGCGGAAACCACCAGGGCCAAGGGCCGCCAAGGCATCTTTTCCGACATGCACTCGCGCGCACGTCGGCGGAGATCGTGGCGCCCGGCGGCCCCATCCCATCACGAATGCAGGAGCGCTAAAATGCTTTGAAGATATTCGTAAATTCGTACAGCGACTGCGAAATTCCGCTGCACGTCGGCGACACCCTGCCGTTGGGGCAGCCCCCATTGTCGCGCCCCACGGACCAAAAGCCGATGAAGGCGATGTTGTTCGATTTCGACCACGCCAGGAGCTTCCGCGCGTGCGCCTGCGTGGTGGTCATCCCGGTGTCGTTGCGCCCGATCATCGGGGTCACGCCGAAGATGGCGCGGAGCTCCGCGTCGGTCTTGTTCGGCCAGACGTCGCGCTTCATCTGCGCCAAGGTGGCGTTGGCCGCGGAGACCATGGCGTCGCCCCAATCGCCGCTGAAGCCGAAGTTCATCAGCATCGGGTTCACGATCACGTTGACCCCGATGCGGGCCGCGCTCTTGAGGATTTGCACCGAGAAAGGATCGACGCCGTAGTCCTGTCCCTGAACGCGCAACGTGTAGCTCACGGTGGTACCGCGCTCGCTCTGCAAGGTCTTCAAGGCGTTGTTGACGAGATCGACCGGGATCGATGCCTCGACATCGATGTCCAAGTGGTTCGAGCCGGTGGCGTCGAGGACCTTGCGGTATGCGGCGGCCAGGGCGGCCGAGGTGCTGCACAGGTTCTCGAGATACGGTGAGAGCGCCCCGCCGCTGGCGATGATCACGTCGCCGCCGAGGGCGCGGAGCTCCTTGATCTGGTTCACGATGCGCGGCTCGTTCAAATCGATGACCCCGCCCCACTTCGGATCGCACCCCGTGCTGCTGCCGAGCACGAAGGCCAAGGTGAAGAACTTCTGCCCCGTCGCGCGCGCAACCTGGGGCAAGGTCGGCGCGTTCATGGTGATATCGATGTAGGGCGCGACGCGGATGGGCGCGGGCGGCGCCGGGCCCACGTCGGCCTCCTCGTCCGCCCGCGCGGGGGCGGCGAGGGTCACCCCCACGCCGATCAAAAACATGCAAAATACACGCACGATGGCGCCGACGGCCACGAACCGGCGGTAGATGGTCTTCATGTCAGCTCTCCCTTTTCCAAATAGCGAAAGCGTTGTACGTGCGGTCACGATCGCGTGACCAATTGGAAACGCGCATTTCGGCTCACCGGTCGAGCAGAATTGCCATCCCACTTCAGGACACAGCCACCACCGATTGGCGCTTTCGCCGGCGCCCCAAGCGTGGAATTCGGGACAATCATTTCTCTTCCGGAGAATCATTGTCAGCGCCCTATGCACCGGACATGCCGCGTCTACAATTTGGCATTTCGCCGAATGGAACGAGGCGAAATCGCTATATGGCGGTGACGGGCGGGTGATCGGGCGGATCGGCGCACGAAGATCCATGATCGGCGAGATCATCGTTGATTCGAGCTTCGATGACGTGCAGCATCGTCATCGTCTCGTTCGTCCCCTCGAACGAAGGCATGCAGTTTCTTTCGCAACACGATCCAACATTGGTGGAGGGACTCATGTTCAAGAAATGGGGTATTGCAGTCGTAGTTGGTCTCGCGGTTGCTTCATTGGGAATGACCGTCGGCAACACTGCATTTGCCGCGGACGACGAAATCGAAGAAGATCCGTCGGCCCCCTCTCTGCTCGCCGATCCGTTCGTCGGCACGTGGAACTTCCAATCAGGGAGCCAGATCTCGTCGCCCTGTTTGTCCACGCCGATCGATCTCAATACCCGATCGGCCGATATCACCCCAGGAGCGAGCGCCGGTGAGGTCGTGGCGAACGTTCAAGGATGCAAAATCCCCTTCGTCGAAACCGACGCCACGCACGCGAAGCTCAAGGCCACCACCAGCTGTACCCTCACCGAGGGAGGCACGAGCTACAACGTCCGGATCACGTCGGCGACCCTGGCCCTCGCTTCGAACGGTGTCCTCTCCGTCAACGGCGCCGGCACCGCCAATATCTTCTGCAGCGTCAAGCTGACGGGTACGGCCGTCAAGTAGCTCCCTCCCGGCCCCGGGCATGGGCGCAAACCACGACTCGCATCGGTGCCATTAAACGTTTCTGCCCGTACACGCGGTGTGCGTGTACGGGCAGGAATACCTTCGGTCGACGTGAGGGAGCTACGTCAGAACCACCACTCGGCGCGCGCGCCGAGGAAGTGGGCGAGCTTCGTCGGGCCCACGGTCTTGAGGAACGGCGACATCAATTGATCTTGGGCCGCCTGGTTGTAAATGCCCAAGGTGTAAATGCCGCGGATGTGCGGGCGGGTCCAGACGCTGCGGCCACCCGTGGGCACGATGGTCGGAACCACCGAGAGCTTGACGGCCATACCCTGCTTCAAGCCGTCGTCTTTGCGGGTCTGGAATGTCGCCTCGGTGACCATGTGGAAGTTGTCCGTCACATAGACGACCGGGCGGACGCCGAATACATAGTCGGAGCGCGCGTTCGGACCGCGGGGTTCCGCCGACGGCGCCACGTCGCTGGAGCCTTGGCTGTAGTGCGCGGTGAAGTAGCCGTTGATGCCGACGACCTTCTCGACATCGACCACGAAGTGATCGACGAACTCCACACCGTAAGCGCCTTTGTAGGTGCCGTCGGTGTCGGTTAGACCGAAGGTGTTGTAGGTCGAGCCGCCGCTCTCGGCGCCGTTCGCGACGCGGGCGCCGTAACGGATGGAGGTGTCGTTGAAGGAGTCGCCGCCGAAGTCCAGGTGGAGCTTCAGACCGCCGACCGCGCCCCAATCCGGCGGGTTCGTCGCCTTGGGCGTCTCGACGTCTTGCTTGCCCGACCGCGGGACCACGTGGAACTCACCGAGCGCTTGCACGAAGCTGGTCTTCGGCCCGAACGAGTATTTGTACTGCGCGACGAACATCGTGCGCTGGCGGGTGACCACGGAATTTCCGGTCCCGAACTGGGGAGGGAGCGACCCCATGTCCGTGCGGAAAAACTTGTCCCCCGAGGTCTGCGTCAGGATCGCGACGTCGATCTCGCCGAACCCAGGCTTGGTATAGATCGCGCCAAGGCCCTGACCGACGAGGTTATTGAAGTAGAAGTAGTCGGCGATGTGAATATCGTTCTTACGATAGAGGCGAGAGCCCAACCATATCTCGAGGCCGGGGGTGAAGACGTTCTTCGCCTGGATGTAGGCCTGCTCGGGAAAAATCTTGAGGCTATCGGTGTCGAAGTTGGAGAGGCTGCTGAGGATGCCGGCCTTGGTGGAGTACATCTCGAGGCTGGTCACCAGGTCGACCTTGATGTCGGTGTCCTGTTCACCCTTTTTGAGGTGGAATCGAATGCCCGGCTCGAGGTAGTCGCCTTCTTCGAGACGGCCACCGAGCGCGCGGCGTGGGTTCAGGTTCATATATGAACCGGCTATTTGCTGGCCGCTCTTCGTCCAGCCGATGCCCATACGGCCATAGCCAAAAAATTCGACCTTGTCCGAGGTGATGTCCGCGGACGCCAACTTCGGTGCGAACGAAAGAAGAGCCCCGACCCCTGCTGCAATACAGAGCTTCGTGGCGCGCTTTCGCACACGCGAGGAACCCGTGCACCGGGTTGCCCCGGCACGCAACCATGGAATACTCCGGCCCAATAGCATCATCCGTCTTGCTCCCTCTTGAATCGTGAACGGTGAACGGTGAACGGTGAGTCAGGGGTCGACGACGCTCGAGGGGGTCTCCAGTCCTATTCGACGCTCGATCCGAGCGCACACAGATGACCGCTCACCCCTCGACGGGATCGATTGGGATCGACGCGATCCCAACGGAGTAGGGAAGTAGGGAGGTGCGAACGGTGGCGGATGAAGACGGACGGAAAGCTACTGATGGAAACGTGAGCGACGTCATACCTTACGATTGATGCAAGGTCAGCCGGAGATACTACCAGTATAAGACCAGGTCAATACCAGAACGACGTTGCATTCTTCGGGAATACATTTGACGCACTGCGCGAAACCCCGGGCCAACATGAACCCCGTTGTCCGCGTGACACATCAACGTCATGCTTCCGTCTGGTACCGCTGGTATTGACATGGTATTATAGTGGTACTATCCCACGCTACGTGGATAACGGAGCGCCCAAGCTGAATGGCCTGCCCATGAACAAGCGGTGGAACGTGCTCAAACCGAATGGGGACGACCCGACACCGCTCTATGTGCAGCTTGCCCACAACCTTGCCGATGCGATCCACTCGGGTCAATGGCAGGCGGAGGAGGCCCTCCCCTCCGAGCGCGTGCTCTCGGAGAAGCTGGGCGTATCACGCGTCACCGCGCGCAAAGCGCTCGACGTGTTGGTCGAACAGCAGCTCGTGCACCGCCGCCAGGGGTCGGGAACCTTCATCGCCCCGCGCCTCGAGCACTCGCTCTCCCGGCTGACGCATTTCACGGAGACCCTGAAGCGAAAAGGGTTCGAACCCTCCACGGTGTGGCTCGATCGCCGCATCGACGCCCCCAACCACGACGAGATCCTCAAATTGGGTCTGTCGCCCGCATCGCAGGTCGCGCGCCTGGAACGGCAGAGGCTCGCCGACGGGGTGGTGATGGCCATCGAGATGACGGCCATCCCCGTCACCTACCTGCCCGACCCGCGGGCCGTGGGCACGTCGCTCTACGCGCACCTCGATGCGCTGGGGCACCCCATCGTGCGCGCGCTGCAGCACTTTCGAGCGGTGAACGCCTCGAAGAAGATCGCGCGGCTCGCCAATGTCACGCCGGGGCAGGCCATGCTCTTGGTCACGCGTATCGGCTTCACGGCCAACAACGTGGCCATCGAGGTCACCGACAGCTACTGCCGCAACGACTACTACGATTTCGTGGCGGAGCTCCGGCGATGACGGCGCCCGCGGTCGAGAAGAGCACCACGCTCGCCGGCAACGTCCTCACGCCCTCGGGCTGGGTCCATGGCCAGATCGTCTTCGGCCAGCGCATCGGGCTGGTCGATGGAAAGTGGCCCGTCGATCCGGTGAGCAACCGGGATCCGTACATCCTGCCCGGCTTCATCGATCTGCACGTGCACGGCGGCGGCGGGAGTGACGTGATGGAAGGGGGCGACGCGGCCCTCACCATCGCCCGCATGCACGCGCGCCACGGCACCACGGCCATGCTGGCCACCACCATGACGGCGCCCTCGATCGAGATCGAGAAGGCGCTCGTCGCCCTGGCGCCGAACTGTGAAAGGCGCGCGTCGGGGAGCGCGCGCGTCCTGGGCGTGCACCTCGAAGGGCCGTACATCAACTCGGGGAAGCTCGGCGCGCAGCCCAATTACGTGCGCATCGCGGTGGCGCAGGAGCTCGAGCGCTACTGCACCCTGGCGCCCATCCTCGTCATGACGTTGGCGCCCGAGGTCACGGGGCACCTCGAGTCCATCCGCGCCATCGCCGCCCGGGGCATCCGCGTCCAGGTGGGGCACACGGCGGGCAGCTACGAGGACAGCGTGGCGGCGCTCGAGAGCGGCGCCAGCGGCTTCACGCATTTGTTCAACGCCATGACGGGCATGCACCACCGCGAGCCGGGTGCCGTGGGCGCCGCCCTGGCGCACGCCGAGTACGCGGAGCTGATTCCGGATTTGCGGCACGTGCACCCCGGGGCCATGCGCGCGGCATTTCGGACCATCCCGCGCTTGTTCGCGGTCACCGACTCCACGGCGGCCGCGGGGATGCCCGACGGCGAATACCGCTTGGGATCGAACATCGTCACCAAGTGTCTCGGCGCCGTGCGGCTCTCGGACGGGACCATCGCCGGCAGCGCGCTCACCATGGATCAAGCGCTGCGCAACCTGGTGCAGTCCGTGGGATTGTCGGTGGAGGACGCGTCGAACCGGCTGTCGTTCTATCCGGCGGAGTATTTGAGCTTGAAGGATCGCGGGCGCCTGCAGACCGGCGCGTGGTCCGACATCGTGGTGGTGGATCGCGAACTCAAAGTGTTGTCCGTCTTCGGCGAAGGAGAGTGCCTGTGGGCTCGTTGATGCTGCAAGAGGCCCTGGCGTCGGCCTCGGTCGTGAGTGCTCAAAGTCGCGAGGTCGACCAAGGCATCCAGGCGCTCGCGCGCACGTTGCGCGAACGGCCGCCGTCCGTGGCGCTCACGGTGGCGCGCGGGAGCTCCGATCACGCGGCGAACTATTTCGCCTATCTGACGATGTCCGAGCTCGGCGTCCCGGTGGTGTCGCTCCCCATGTCGCTGGTCACCTTGAACCACGCGCCTTTGGTCGTGGACGGGCAGCTCGCGATCTCCGTATCGCAATCGGGTCAGAGCCCCGATTTGGTCGAGACCATGTCGACCTTGCGGGCCCGGGGCGCGACGACCGTCGCCTTCGTGAACCGCACCGAATCACCGCTGGCCGAGGCCTGTCAGTGGACGGTGCCGCTCAGCGCGGGACCGGAGCGCAGCGTGGCGGCGACCAAGAGCTACATCGGCGCGCTCTCCGCGCTCGCGCGGCTCGTGGCCCATTGGCGCGAGGATCCCAAGCTGCTCGCGGCCCTCGGCACCCTCCCCGCGCGGCTCGAGGAGGCGACGCAATCCGATGGGGGCACGGCGGTCGACGCATTGGCCGTGAGCGACCGCGCCATGGTCGTGGGCCGCGGATTGGGATTCGCAGTTGCCCTGGAGGCCGCGCTCAAACTCAAAGAGACGTCGTCGATTCAGGCCGAAGCGTTCAGCGGCGCTGAAATCCGTCATGGTCCGATGGCGCTCATCGAGCAAGGCTATCCGCTCTTCGTCTTTGCCTTGCGCGGCGCGGAGCAAAAGGGTCTCATCGAGCTCGCAGAAGAGATGCGCGGGCGGGGCGCACGTGTCATCCTCGCCGCACCGGCCGACATTCAAGGGCGCGACGTGACGCTCGCCGTGGCCGACGACGAATCACTCGATCCGATATTGGCGATTCAGACTTTTTATCTTATTGCCGCGCGAGTGGCCGAAATGCGCGGCTTCAATCCGGATGTACCGCGCCATCTTTCCAAAGTGACCCATACGCGTTGAAGTTTGGAGGGGCACCATGCCGAAGGTCGAGCCTCGCTCGTCGAAAGATCCGTCTTTGGAGCAAAGACTACGATGGCCCGAGAGTGGGAGTAAGCTCGCCGAGCTCCCGCTCTTTGCGCCATTGAGCGGCCCCGTGGTGCCGCTGGACGCCGTGCCCGATCCCGTGTTCTCCACGCGGATGATGGGCGACGGCATCGCCATCGAACCGATTTCGGACAGCGTGGTGGCCCCGTGCGATGGGATCGTGACCCATTTGCACCGGGCCGGGCACGCGCTGACCCTGACGGCCGAAAATGGCGCGGAGATCCTCGTTCACGTGGGGATCGACACGGTGCATCTACAAGGGCGCGGCTTTACGGCGCACGTGCAAGAGGGCGCGCACGTGCAGGCGGGCGATCTCTTGATCACGTTCGACGTCGATAAGGTGGCCCGCGAGGTCCCCTCCCTCCAAACGATGATCTTGGTGGCCAACAGCGACGATTACTCCGTCGCGTGGCGCAATGCAGGATCGGTGGACGCCGGCAAGAGCCGGCTGATGACGGTGCGCCGCCGCGATCCGAAGGACACGCCGCTCATCCGCGCGTCGGGCGAGGTCGCCGCCGCGCGCGGGCCCGCCGGCGCGGGCGCCAGCGAAAAGTTGGCGGAGGCCGTGATCGCGCACCACGGCGGGCTGCACGCGCGCCCCGCCGCCCTCGTGACGGCCGCGGCGCGCCGCAACGGCTGCGATATCACGGTGAGCTTCGGCGGCCGCACGGCCAACGCGCGCAGCGTGGTGGCGCTCATGGGGCTCGGCACCAAAGAAGGCGACCGGGTGACGGTGCACGCGCGGGGGTCGTCGGCGGAGGCGGCGCTCACCAACGTCATTCAAGCGATTCAGACCGCCGTCGCGGGCGCGGAGGCGGCTCCCGCGGCGCCAGGAACGGCGCTGCCCAAGGCCATCGACTCGGCGGCCGATCTATCGGGCGCGGCGCTCACCGGGGCGAGCGCTTCGCCCGGGCTGGCGGTGGGGCGGGTGGTGCGGCTCGACAGCGTCGACGTCGAGCCGCCGGCGGCGCTCCATGATCTGGACGGCGAGTTCGAGCGGCTGGCCGCGGCGCTCACCACCGTGCGCGCCGAGGTGGCGGCCGCCATTCGCGACGCCAACGCGCGGCACGCGCGGCAGGAGCACGACATGTTCGTCGCGCACCAAGCGCTGCTCGACGATCCGGAGATCGTCTCCGCCGCCGAGCGCGCCGTGGGCAAGGGCGTGAGCGCCGGCGTGGCGTACCGCAAGGCGGTGAACGCGGAGTGTGCCGTGCTTTCGCGCCTCGGCAACCCGCTCTTGGCCGAGCGCATCACCGATCTGCGCGATCTCGAGCGCCGCGTGCTGCTCGCCATGAGCGGACACGCGTTGCCCGAGCCCGAGCTGTTCGCCGAGTCCATCGTGGTGGCCGACGATCTGGCGCTCTCGGAGTTCACGCGCCTCGACAAAAAGCGCATCGTGGGCATCTGCACGGCCCGCGGCGGCGCCACCTCGCACGTGGCCATCCTGGCCCGCGCCCTGGGGGTCCCCTCCTTGGTCGCCATGGGCCCGACCCTCTTTTCTGTACCGCACGGCAAAGAAGTATTGCTCGACGCCACCGCGGGCCGCCTCGATCCCGAGCCCACGGCGGAGCGTCTGGCCACCGCGCGCAAAGCCATGGCCGATCGCGCGGCCCGCCACGCCGAAGCGCTCGCCCAAGTCACTCTGCCGGCCATCACCCGCGACGGTCACCGCATCGAGGTCGCCGCCAACATCGCCACCCAGACCGACGCGGCCGACGCCGTCCGGCAGGGCGCCGACGGCGTGGGCCTCTTGCGCACCGAGGTGCTCTTCCTCGATCGCGAAGATCCCCCGAGCGAGGCCGAGCAGCGCGCCGCCTACCAGGGCGTGATCGACGCGCTGGAGGGACGCGCGGCCATCATCCGCACCCTGGACGCGGGCGGCGACAAGCCGCTCCCCTTCCTGCCGCTCCCCAAAGAGGACAACCCCGCCCTGGGTTTGCGCGGCATTCGCTCGGGCTTTGCGCAGCCCGAGCTGCTCGACACCCAGCTGCGCGCGCTGCTCGGCGTCACCCCCATCGCGGCGTGCAAAATCATGCTCCCCATGGTCTCCGACGCCGAGGAGCTCCTCTTCGTGCGCGGCCGCGTGGACGCGATCGCCAAGGAGTTGAAGCTCACCGAGCGCCCCTCGCTGGGCGTCATGATCGAGGTCCCCTCGGCCGCGCTCCTGGCCGATCAGCTCGCGCGTCACGCCGACTTCTTGTCCCTGGGGACCAACGATCTCACGCAGTACACCTTGGCGATGGATCGCTGCCACCCGGGGTTCGCCGAGAAGCTCGACGGGCTGCACCCTGCCGTCCTGCGGCTCATCGCGCGCACCGTGGAGGGCGCCACCCGGCATGGCAAGTGGGTCGGCATCTGCGGCGCGCTCGCCTCGGATCTGGAGGCCATTCCGCTGCTCGTCGGCCTCGGGGTCACCGAGCTCTCGGTGAGCGCCGGCGTCGTGGCCGAGGTCAAAGCGCGCGTGCGCACGCTCGACTACGAGGCCTGCCGCAAGCAGACGCTCGTCCTGATGAACCTCACCTCTCCGAAGGAGATCCGCGCCCGGGCCCGCGCTCTCTGGCCCGACACGTGAATCACGGCGCACGCCCCTTCGGGGGCCTGCTCCGAATCGGACTCCGCCCGGTTTGATTCGATATGTTTTCGCGGGGTTTCGCCCCGTCGAGACCTTTGGCTCTGAGTCTCGAAGGGACACACGACGGCCCTAGGCCGGAGTGCCACCTCCCATTTTCGAGCCTCTCCCATCGAGGGGCTCCAAAAGCTTCAAAGATTCGTCGTCGCGAGGAGGACTTCACAATGACGCAAGCGGTCAATTTCGGAACAGTCAACTTCGGAAAGATCCAGAAACTCGGCCGCGCGCTCATGCTGCCCATCGCAGTGTTGCCCGTGGCCGGGCTTCTTTTGAGGTTTGGTCAAGACGACCTTCTGGGCCGCCCTGACCTCCTCGGTGCGAATGCCAAGCTGATTGCGCAGGCGGGCGGCGCCGTCTTCGACAACCTGCCCATTCTGTTCGCCATCGGCGTGGCGGTGGGGTTCGCGATCGACAATGCGGGCGTGGCGGGGCTCGCGGGCGGTCTCGGGTACCTCATCATGAACGCCATTTTGAAGACGTGGGAGAAGCCCGGGGTCAAGGAGAGCAAGATCGACATGGGTGTCCTCGGGGGCATCCTCATCGGCGTCACCGCCGGCTTGCTCTACAACCGCTACAAGGACACCAAGCTCCCCGACTACCTCGCCTTCTTCGGCGGCAAACGGTTCGTGCCGATCGTGACCGGCCTGACGGCGGTCGTCTACGGCATCGTCTTCGGCTTCGTGTGGCCGCCCATCCAGCACGTGATGGATCTGATCGGGCAGTGGCTCCTCACGGCCGGCTCCATCGGTGTGTTCATCTACGGCGTCCTCAATCGCGTGCTCCTCGTCACCGGCCTGCACCACGTGCTCAACAGCATGGTGTGGTTCATCTTCGGCGACTTCGCCGACGCGACGGGCAAGGTCGCCCACGGCGATCTCCACCGCTTCTTCGCCGGCGATCCGCAGGCGGGCATCTTCATGACGGGGTTCTTCCCGGTGATGATGTTCGGCCTCCCGGCGGCGTGCCTCGCCATGTACCGCACGGCCAAGCCCGAGAACCGCAAGGGGGTCGGCGGCCTGCTCCTCTCGATGGCGCTCACCGCGTTCCTCACCGGTGTCACCGAGCCGGTGGAGTTTGCCTTCGTGTTCCTCGCGCCCGCCCTCTACGCCGTGCACGCGGTGCTGACCGGCATCGCGTTCGTGATCGTGAACGCGCTCCACATCCGCCTGGGATTCAACTTCTCCGCCGGCATCATCGACTACGTCCTGTCCTTCGGCCGCGCGGAGAACCCCTGGCTCCTCATCCCCGTGGGCGCCGCGTACTTCGCCGTCTACTATGGGATCTTCGTCTTCTGCATCCGCCACTGGAACCTGGCGACCCCCGGACGTGAGCCCGCGGACACAGCCGTGTCCCACGGTCCCCTCGTCACCGACGACGCCGAGCGCGCCTACGCGTTCATCAAGGCCCTGGGCGGCGCCACCAACCTGCGCGGCATCGACGCATGCACCACCCGCCTGCGCCTCACCTTGGACAAGAACGACATCGTCGACGAGCCGGCCCTCCGGCGTCTGGGCGCCAAGGGCATCGTGCGCCCCGGCGCGGGGAGCCTGCAGGTCGTCCTCGGACCGGAGGCCGATCGGGTCGCCGATACGATCCGCGCCGCCCTGGCCGAAGGCGGCTCCGCCGTCGTTCGCGAGGCTCCGCAAGCCGCGCCGGCGGTCGCGCGCATCGCCGCGGCGGCCCCGGGCATCGATCGCGCCGCGTGGGTCGCCGCATTGGGCGGCGAAGGTAACCTCCGCGTGACGGAGACCGTCGCGGGCACCCGCCTTCGCGCCGAGCTGGTGGATGCCGACAAAGTCGACGAGGGCGCCCTCAAGCGCCTCGGCGCCAAAGCCGTCATGCGCTTCTCGAGCACCCTCGTTCACGTCATCGTCGGCCCGCAATCGGGCGATCTCGCGGCGGCGTTGGTTACGTCGTAGTCGCCCCCGGCGCGCGCCGCCCGGCGCCATGATCACGCTGGCAGTAGCTGCGGCTCCCCCGCCCATCCTCCCGCAAAACGGGAGGGGGCGAGAGGGAGCCGCAGTGCTTCGAGGGGCAGCGCTTCAACGGACAGCGCTTCGAAGAACCATCAATGCCCGCCGATGGTCTCGGCGTCGATACGGTGATCCTTGGTCTCGTGGATGAAGAGGGTGCCCACGATCAGGGTGACGATGCACATGCCGATCGGATAGAGGAGGCCCGTGTAGATCGAGTTGGGCCCGAACGTCTCTTTGGCCCACGCGGAGGCGGTGACGGCGGTGGCGATGAGCGGAAGGAAGCCGCCGATCCAGCCGTTTCCGAGGTGGTACGGCAGCGACATGGACGTGTAGCGGATACGGGTGGGAAAGAGCTCGACCAGGAACGCGGCCATCGGCGCGTAGACCATGCAGACGTAGACCATCTGCAAGGCGAGCAGCAGCGCCATGGCCACATGGTTGATCTGCGCCGGATCGGCCTTGGGCAGCCCATCGGGGTTCGAGAAGTATTTCATGGCCATGTAGATGGGCAGATACGTGAGCGCCCCCAGCAAGCAGCCGCCGAGGATGAGCTTCTTGCGCCCGATGCGATCCGAGAGCCAGCCGAAGACGAGAAAGAGCGGCGTGGTGATGAACAGCGCGATCGACACCAAGGTGTACGACGTCTTCCAATCGATCTTCAGCATCGTCTGCAAGAACGTCAGCGCATAGAACTGCCCCGTGTACCAAACCACGCCCTGGCCCGCGATGGCCCCGAAGGCGATGAGCACGTAGCGCCGGTTGACGGGGTTGGTGAAGCTCTCTTTGAGCGGGTTCTTCGACGCCTTCCCGGCCGCCTTCATCTTGGAGAAGAGGGGCGACTCCTTCATCTTGAGCCGCACGTAGAGCGAGACGATGAGCAAAATGAACGAGATGAGGAACGGAATGCGCCAGCCCCACTCTTTGAAGGCCACCTCGCCCAGCGACGCGCGCGTGATGCCGATGACCCCCATGCTCACGAAGAAGCCTGCCGTGGCCGTGGTTTGAATGAAGCTCGTGTAATAGCCGCGTTGCGCGTCCGGGACGTGCTCGGCCACATAGGTCGCGGCTCCGCCGTACTCACCGCCCAGCGCGAGCCCCTGGAGCAAACGCAAAAAGACGAGCAGCGCGGTCGCGCCGATGCCCCAGGTCGCGTACGTGGGGAGCAGACCGATGAGCGCCGTTCCCAGGCCCATCGTGGCCATGGTGACGAGGAAGGTATACTTGCGACCGACAAGGTCCCCAAGGTGACCAAATACCAGCGCACCAATCGGACGAACGCCAAAGCCCGCCCCGAATGTGGCCAGGCTCGCGAGCAGTTGAACCGTGTCATTCCCCTGCGGGAAAAAGAGACCTCCAAAGAATACGGCTAAGCTCCCATAAAGGTAAAAGTCGTACCATTCGAACAATGTCCCAAGCGAAGCCGCGAAGATGACGCGGCGAAGCGTGGCGGGGTCGGCGATCGGCTCGCCCGATACGTTGGAACTGGAAGAGCCACCGATGGCAACGGCTGGCGTTAACGTGTCCTTTGCGCCCATACTTTCGATCATGCTCGGCCCCCGTTCTCGGGTGGACTGGTGGGTCTGGTGGGTCTACTGGGGTCTGGTGGCTTGCCGTTGATGCTGCGGAAGGTGACGGCAACGGTAGAAAGGCAGACAGCGGCCCCCTCCGGCGGGAAGTGACCGATGCCCCCATGCACATGTGACTAACGGAGCAGTATATGCGGGAATCCGCGCCAGTGGTGTCGCTGTCGTGCTCTCCGGTCTTTGGTCGTCGGTCTGGAGAGCCGATCTCACGTCTTGTCAGTCTTGACCCACGTTTCGTGGATCTGCGAACATTTGATTGAATAATGACCAGCATTCCACCCGATGACGAAGAGAAAACACGAGTCGGAAAGGCTCCTCTCGATCTCGTCCTCGGAAAGTCGGTTAGGGATCGCGCTTATCTCATCGTCCTCGCCGGCGACAGTGTCGGTGCGATGTACCGCGTCGAGGACGGAGAAACGCTGATCGGACGAACCTCAACGGCCAAAATCCGCCTCACCGATGACGGCATATCGCGCCGTCATGCGCGCATCGTGCAGCGCGGCACGGAGGTCATCATCGAGGACCTGCAGAGCGCCAACGGCACCGCGGTGAACGACGAAAAGCTGGAGGCCGCCCACATCCTGCACGACGGCGACAAAATCCACATCGGCTCGACGACGATTCTCAAGTTCACCTACCACGATGATCTCGAGGAGAGCTTCCAGCAGCGCATGTACGAAGCCGCGCTGCGTGATGGGCTGACCAAGGCATTCAACAAGAAGCACTTCCTCGACCGGCTGGAGACGGAGCTGGCTTACGCAAAGCGGCATCGCCAGCCGCTGTCGCTGATCATGATGGACGTGGACCACTTCAAATCGATCAACGACACCTACGGACACGTCGCCGGCGACTTCGTGCTCGCGCGGCTCGCCAAGCTCGCGATGGGCCAAGTGCGCACCGAGGACCTGTTCGCCCGCTACGGCGGGGAGGAGTTCGGGGTCATCTGCCGCGGGCTCGATGCTTCACGCGCGGGCATCTTCGCCGAGCGGCTGCGTCAACTGATCGCAAGCACCCCGTTCGAGAACGACGATTGCACCATTTCGGTCACCATCAGCCTGGGCATCGCCACCTACCCCGACGTCCCCGCCGAGGACGTTGGCGCGCTCATCACGGCGGCGGACGAAGCGCTCTATGCCGCCAAGCGCAGCGGACGCAACCGGGTTCAGTCGGCCCTCGCGTACCCGCCCAAGGCGCCCTAGCGCCAAGGTCGTTCACGTAGGCTCTCTTTGCTCCCGTACCCGTACACGTACATGTTCCCCTTCCCGATCTTCTCTGCCCGGAACCTTCGGGAACGGGTACGTGTATGGGTTGAGTGAACGGCATGGGCCCTCGCGTTTCCCTGGAGGCGCGCAGCGCTCTCCTCGACCGGGGCACCTGCGCACGAGCTCTCTTCGACCGGCGCACGCGCGTCTACGACGGCGCCCGCGCGCGCGGAGCCTTGACCTCGCGCACCTTTGAAGCCAAAAGCGACGCGTGCCGCGATTCGCCAATCGACCGGGCACCTGCGCACGAGCTCTCTTCGACCGGCGCACGCGCGTCTACGACGGCGCACGCGCGTCTACGACGGCGCCCGCGCGCGCGGAGCCTTGACCTCGCGCACCTTTGAAGCCAAAAGCGACGCGTGCCGCGATTCGCCAATCGACCGGGGCACCTGCGCACGAGCTCTCTTCGACCGGCGCACGCGCGTCTACGACGGCGCACGCGCGCGGAGCCTTGACCTCGCGCACCTTTGAAGCCAAAAGCGAGGCGTGCCGCGATTCGCCAAATTTGCCTGGGGGCTCCTCGCCTACAACCTCCTCGTCATTGCCTGGGGTGCCTATGTGCGCGCGAGCGGCTCCGGCGCGGGCTGCGGAGCGCACTGGCCGCTGTGCAACGGGGAGGTCCTCCCGCGTGCACCGGGGGTGGAAATGCTGGTGGAGCTCTCGCACCGGATCACCAGCGGCTTGTCGCTCCTCGGAGGGCTCGCCCTCGCGATCGCGGCGCACCGCACGTACCCGCGCGGCTCGGTGGTGCGGCGTGGGGCGTGGACGGCATTTGGCTTGGTGGGCGCGGAGGCGTTGATTGGCGCGGGGCTGGTGCTGTTCGAGCTGGTCGCCCACGACAAGTCGATGAAGCGCGGTCTCTCCATGGCGCTTCACTTGACCAACACGTTCTTCCTCTTGGCCGCGCTGACCCTCACCGCCTTTTGGGCGTCGGGCGGCGCGCGCGTGTCCCTGCGACGTCAGGGGGTCGTGGCATGGAGCTTGGGGCTCGCCGTCGCCTTCATGCTGGTGCTCGGCATGAGCGGCGCGGTGACCGCCCTCGGCGATACGCTCTTCCCGGTGCACTCGGTGTCCGAGGGGCTCCTGCAAGAGATCTCGACCGGCGCGCACATCTTCGTGCGGCTTCGGCTTCTTCACCCCGTGATTGCCACCCTCACCGCGGTGGTCGTTCTCTTGGCGGCCACGCTCGCACGTCTGCTCCGCCCCACGCGGCTCGTGCGCAAGCTCTCGCTCACCGTGTCGCTGCTGATCGTCGCGCAGATGATCGCGGGCATCGCCAATGTGGCGCTGCTCGCGCCCATCCCGATGCAGCTGGTGCACCTGCTCTTGGCCGACAGCGTGTGGATCGCGCTGATCCTCCTGGCCGCGAGCGCCCTTCGCGCGCCCGAGGCGCACGCGCTCCCGGGCCCTTCGGCCGAGGGCGGCGTGTTGAGCTACTGAGGCGGACGGCCCTTCGCGATGTCATCGTCCGCCACGTCCGCGAGCCCTGCCAGATCGCGAAGCGGGAGCGGGTGCAGCGGAGGGCGCGGCGTGATGGGAAAGTCGGCGGCGCCGCCGTTCTTGCGCAACAGGTGCGCGCACAAGGCCACGCACGATTTTCCCTGGCACCACCCGGTGCCGAACCCCGTGTAGCGCTTGAGCGACTCGAGGTCGTCGTGACCGCGCTCGATCGCCTCCTCGAGCTCGTGGAGGGTCACGTCTTCACAGCGACATACGAGAATTTTGCCCATGCGATGCTGACAATGCCCCGCTCGGGCGCGAAATTCAATCCCGGTGCCCTTGCCTTGCCGCCCGCCCTCGGCTAGTAAGCGGGTCCCTTTCTGAGGTTGACCCGAGCGGGACCTTGACCCGAGCGGACCGCATCTGGAGCCATCATGTACCTCGTCATCTCGAAGAAGCCGCGCAAGACGAACCGCACGAAGAGCAAGCGCTACCGCGCCAAGCTCAAGTCGAAGAACGCCGGCCGCCGCGCTCGCCTGAATCGTCCGTGATGTGAGGGGGGGTTAGCCCCCTCACCATCCGGTTTGTTTTCGTCTCTCGCTTCTTAGTTCTCGTTTTTTCCCGTTCCGGCAGAGCAGGCCCGAGCCGGCGCGCTGGCCGGTGGGCTCTTCGAGCGGCGCCGTGCGCCCCAGGTCCATGACGTCGAACGGCGGTGCGCGCACCCTGCGCCGCGCCCGTCGCGCTACTTCTTGACCATGCGAACCACGCCGAAGACCGAGCCTTGCGGATCTTGGAGCACGGCGATGCGGCCCACGCCGGGGATATCCATGGGCGCGAGCAACACCGTGCCGCCCAGCGACGCTGTGCTCTTGCTGCTGCCGTCGGGATCGACCACGGAGAAGTACGTGACCCACGCCGAGGGCATCCCGGGCTGCGCCTTCATCATGCCGCCGACCATGTACTCGCCGAGCGCGAAGTCGATGTACTCCATGCCCGCGCCGCTGGCCTCGCGCGTGGTCCATCCGAACAGGCTCGTGTAGAAGCGCTGCGCGGCCGCCGGATCGGTGGTCGACAGCTCGTTCCACTCCATGGCCTGCGCCTCGCGCAAAAGGCCGGCGCCGAAGTGCTTCCCCGGCTGCCAGAGCGCAAAGAAGGCCCCCGTCGGATCGGCGAGGATCGCCATCCGCCCCACGTCCATCACGTCGAACGGCGACGCGAGCACGTGTCCCCCGAGCTCTCCGGCGCGCTGGGCGATCGCATCGGCGTTGGTCACCGAAATGTACGCCAGCCAGTGCGGCGGAACGCCTTGCGCGATGGTCTCCTCGCGCTGCTCGCTGAGCGCACAGACGTCGCGATCGCGCACCTTGCACATGGTGTAGACGCCGCCGCCGGGAATCGGAACGTCGTCGTAGCTCCAGGCGAAGATCTCCTTGTAGAACTTCTTCGCGTCGTTCACCCCGCGCGCCGCGAGCTCCACCCAACAGAACGTCCCCGGCTGGTACTTGGTCACTTCCGGCATGGCTCGATCCTCCTCGGCGACGAGCGTACAACCGGACCCTCGCGCCGTCTGCGCGCACGCGCGTGCCCGCACCGCGACCGTAACGAAAATCCGCTCGCGCCGTGACGGGCGCTGCTCAACCTCGCGAAGGTTCGCGCGCGGGCGCGCAAGCACCGCGGCCCGGGCGACGCGCGATCGTCACCGGTGTCACAGAATCGTGCGCAAGTAGCTCTCGGCGCCGCGCGATTGCGACCATTGGCGCGAGTACCCGAGGGACACCTCCTCGAAGCGCACCCCGTCCAGCCAGCGCGTGGTGCGAACGTGAAGGTGCCCGCTCACCACCACCTTCGCCCGGAAGCGCTGGTGCCAATCGTGCGTCCGCCGGGTGCCGCACCAGATCGAGAAGCGCGGGATGCTCGGGAGCCACGCGTGCTCCTGGCGCAGCGGAAAGTGGTTCACGAGCACGGTCGGCAGCGCGGGATCGACGGCAGCGAGGCGCTCCTCGGTGGCGGCGCAGCGCGCGGCGCACCAGGCATCGCGCGTGGGGTACGGGTGCGGATCGAGCAGGAACTCGTCGGCGCACACCAGGTCGTGCTCCTTGGCCCACGGCACCGCGCCGTCGCGCGTCACATGGTCCGGACGGAACGAATAGTCGTAGAGGACGAACAGCGGGGCGATGACGCAGGGGCCCGTGTCCGTCCCGTCGGCGCCCTTTCCTTCCCACACCGGGTACGGATCCTCGGGCGAGCTCACCCCGTAGGCGCGACATACGTCCACCAGGCGGCGGTACTTGGCGTCGCCGCGAAGATCGGCCGCGCGGGGGGTCGTCCAGAGCTCGTGGTTGCCCGGCACCCACAGGAGCCGCGCAAACTTGGCGCCCAAGGTCTCGAAGGTCCACGCCAGATGTTCTTCCGTCTCGCCGATGTCGCCCGCGAGGATCAACCAGTCGTCGCGATGCGGTGGGATCGCGGCGATGGCATCGCGGTTGGTACGGTCGGCTACGTGGAGATCACTCAGGGCCAAAAGTTGCATTCCGAACCTGCAGGACCTGTGTGCGGGTCCAGTCCGGGACGTTGGTGTCAACTGCGTGTATCGGCAAGCAACCGCCGCACGAAGCGATCCGCCGCGCGGTCAACCACCCTTGCGGAGCTCGGTTAGGACCAGCTTGGCAATCGACTTCAGCGTTTCGAACACGCCCACGCCCGTTCGCGCCACAGCTTCGTACTCGGGCACGTTGGTCGGGTTGAGCATCTGGCGAAGCTCCTCGACCGAGGCCGTGTTCGGCAGATCGCGCTTGTTGTACTGCATGACGTACGGGAGCTTGTCGAGGTTGTAGCCCTGCTCGGCCAAGTTGGTGCGCAGGTTCTCGACCGACTCCAGGTTCGCCTCGGTCCGCTCGATCTGGGAGTCGGCCACGAAGATGACCCCGTCGACGCCCTTCAGAATGAGCTTGCGCGAGGCATCGTAGAAGACCTGCCCCGGCACCGTGTACAGGTGGAAGCGGGTCTTGAAGCCGCGGATTTCTCCCAGCGCGAGGGGGAGAAAGTCGAAAAAGAGCGTCCGCTCCGTTTCGGTGGCGAGGCTGATCATCTTGCCCTTCGCCTCCGGGTTGGTGCGCTCGTAGATGTACTGGAGATTCGTCGTTTTTCCGCAGAGCCCAGGACCGTAATAGACCAACTTGCAGTTGATCTCCCTGGCCATGTAATTGATGAAGCTCATCGCGTCTTGCCCTCGTACCCCCTCAAGTTCGGACTCGCCTTCGCGAATCTAAGGTCAATCGTTGAAGAGGTTGTCGATGTCTTCATCGGTGATCTCGGCAAATGGTGAATCCGCTCCGGGTTCCTGCACCTTCTTCAAGAGCGCCTCGAAGATGTGATTGAGCTCCTCGCTCGCCTTCTTCACCCTCAAGCGCACCAGCCCGAGGCTGGAACGCGAGTCGAAAATGACGACCAGGATGACGCGGTTTCCGACGAGCTGAATGTGGATGTTCGCCTTCTCGCCCTCGTGGAACTGGGTGGCGAACTCCTGCTCCTTCAGGAGCTTGGCCATACCTCCCGTGGCGGCGATGTTACCTGCCGTCAGAGAGGCCAGGCTCGTCGTATCGACGTTGTCGATGTCACCGCTCGCGGCGATGAGTTGGCCGTTTTTATCGACGATGAAGACGACCTTGGCGTTCGCGTCGCGAACCAAACGATCGACGACCGTTTGGATCTGATTGAACTCCTCTTCGTACATCACCATCTGCGGGTTGACCATTAGGAGCCTCGGCTGACAGAATGCCTACTTCGAATCGGGACCAGTGCACGCGAGAGAATCCCTCGACGTAGCCGCCCCCAGATGCTTGCATGCTCGCGTGCTTGCTTGCTTGCGTGCTTGGGGCCCCGGGTGGGCCGGCAGAACCTTCGCTCGCCTCCACACGGAGAGAAGAGGGGAGAGAAGAGAGCCGCCAGTGTGGCACACGGCGCATGCCACGGTTCTATCCGATCGCCTCAGCCCGCGTCCACGCCGTTCTTTCGGCTGCAGAAGCGAGCGACGGCGTCATATAGAAGCGTAAGCCCCCAACGCAGCCCATCGACGGGGATACGCTCGTTGTGGCCATGATACATGCGGGAAAAGACGACATCCGTGTGCGTGGGATCAAAGCGGACAGGGGCGAAACCGTAGCACGTCGAACCGAGGCGCGTATAAGCCTTGGCATCGGTAAATCCCGGAATGACGAATGGAATCGGCACCGCTTGAGGCGCATGACGGCGGATTGTTGCCGCCAGATGGTCAAAGAGCGGGCTAGTCGATGTGGTTTCGACGGGCGGAAGCGATCTCAACACTTCTAGGGTCGCATCTTTCCCGAGGACGGCGCGCAGCTCCTCCAAAAACGACGCCTCCGTCTGTCCCGGCAGCACCCGCCCATCGATGTCCACCGACGCGCGTCCCGGAATGACGTTCACCTTGCTTCCGGCCCGCACGAGGGTCGGCGTCGCCGTGTTCGACAAGAGCGCGCCAAAGGTCCGGCGCTGATCGGGATCGGTCACCAGGTGGTCGAGGATGGCGCCCGCCACCGCCGGGACGGCGAGCAGGGAGAGCGCGCCGCGCTGCGGCAGCGGGAGCCTCGCGGCGAGCGCCCGAAGAAAGCCGGCCACCGGCGCGGAAGGATGCATGGGCAGGCGCGCGCGGCCCAGCGCCGAGACCGCGTTGGCCATGCGCAAGACCGCGCTGTTCGGATCGGGGAGCGAGCCATGCCCCGGGTTGCCCTCGAAGGTGGCGCGCACCCAGCAGACGCCCTTCTCCGCGACTTGAATCGGGTAAAAGGTGCGCCCGAGGAGGTGCAGCGAGAAGCCGCCCACCTCGCCGAGCGTGTACTCTGCACGTACTTGGTCGGGGTGCTCGTCGACGAGAAAGAGGCTGCCATCGGCGCAGCCGGCCTCCTCGTCGGCCACCGCCGCGAAGATGACGTCGCGATCGAGCTTGCCGGCCGCGCCGCGCGCGAGCAGCGCGAGGACGCACGCGCTCATGGCGGCCATGTGCTTCATGTCGATGGCGCCGCGCCCCCAGAGGTACCCGTCGTGGATCTCCCCGCCGAACGGCGGATGGTCCCAGCGCGTTGGGTCGGCCTCGACCACGTCCAGGTGCGCGTTGAGCAGGATGGGCGGGCGCTCGCCCGTTCCTTTCACGCGCGCCACCAGGCAGGCGCGCCCCTTCTTCTTCTCGAAGATGCGGGGCTCGATGTTCGCCTCGCGCAAAAACTCCGCCAGGCGCTCGGCGGCAGGGCTCTCCCCTCCATCGCCTTCTTCGCCCGTGCCGCGGTTCACGCTGGGAATGCGCAGCAGATCGGCGAGGAGCGCGATGCAGCGGTCGCCCTCGGTACCCCAGTCGATGGAATCCATGAGGGACGACGATAGCGCGGCGGGCTAAAATGGTCGCATGCAAGGCAATCGTCCGAGCGCCACGGCCATGCGGGTCGCCGTCCGTCGCGCCGCGCATCAACTGCTCGATCGCCCGGCGATCTTCGACGATCCGCTGGCCGTGCGCATCGTGGGCGAGGAGGCCGAAGCGTCGATCGTCTCCGATCCGGACGCGCACCAGCGGCCCATCCTTCGTACCCTTCGCGCCTTTCTGGTCGCACGCAGCCGCTACGCGGAGGATGCGCTCGAGGCGTCGGTCGCGCGGGGCGTGGGTCAATACGTCGTCCTTGGCGCGGGCCTCGACACGTTCGCCTATCGGAACCGGCACCCGTCGCTGCGCGTGTTCGAGGTCGACTACCCGGCCACGCAAGCGTGGAAGCGCGAGCGGCTCGCGGCAGCCGGCATCGCCGTGCCGCCTTCCCTGACATTCGCGCCCGTGGATTTCGAGGAGCAAACGCTCGCGGAGGGGCTCGCGCGGGCGGGGCTCGATCCGTCGATCCCGACGTTCTTCTCGTGGCTGGGGGTGACGTACTACCTCTCGCGCGACGTGGTGATGAACGCGCTGCGCTTCGTGGCTTCGCGCGGCGCGGGGACCGAGATCGTGTTCGACTTTTCCATTCCGCCCGACGGGATGCCGCCCGAGGAGCGCCGCGAGTTCGACACCATGGCGGCGCTCGTCGCCGCCATCGGCGAGCCGTGGGTCACCTTCTTGGAGCCGCTGCCCCTCTCGCACGAGGTCGCGGCCATGGGGTACTCCTATGTGGAGACGCTCACGCCGGGCGCCATCCATACGCGCTTCTTCGAGGGCCGCGCCGACGGGTTGCGCTCGGGCGGCTTCGGGCACCTTCTGCACGCGCGCGTGTGAGCGGGCGCGCTACGGTGGCAGGCGTGAGTACCCTGGGAGTGCGCACGGGAGCGCTGGGCGCGGGTGACATCGGGGCGCTCGGCGAGCGCGCCATGACCGCACCGCAGTCGCACGCTGGCGAGCTGACGGTCGCGCGGTTGCGCGAGGTGGCGCTCGTGCTCGGAGCGTTTCAGCGGCGCGTCGCGCAGGACGAAGTCGTACAGGGCGAAGTTGCACGCAGCGCGGGTGCGCACGGCGCGGGCGCGCACGGCGAGGAGGCGCACGCCGGGGGTGCGGAGAGCGATGCGCGCCGGTACGTGCGCCGCGTCTCCGGCGGTCCGCTCGTGGAGGTGGGGCCGGGCACGGTTCACGTTCTTCTCGGGCTCGCGCACCCGGCCGCCTTCGTCGCCGCCGACGCTTCGCGCTTGGTGAACCGCTATGTGCGCCCGCTCCTCGCGGCGCTCACCAAGCTTGGCCAGAAGGCGAATTTTTTCGGACGCGATTGGATCAGCGTCGCCAAAAGGCCCGTCGCCTGGGTCGGCTTTGCGCACGACGCAGGCAGCGGCCGCGCCGTCCTGGAGGCGTTCATCGCCGTCGCGACCCCATTTGCCACCGGCGATCGCACAGCGCGCGCGTCGTTCTTGGGCAAGGCGCCCGCCACCCTCGAGGAGGTGCTCGGCCGCGCCGTCGACCTCGATGCGCTGATCGAGACCATCGCGCGCGCCTATGTCGATGCCTACGCGTGCACGCGCGCGGATCTCGCCCCGTGGGCCTCGTCCGGTTCGGACGGGCCGTACGGATCGTCCGAACCGGACGAACCCGCCCCCGAGGTGGCGACCGATCCCCCCTGGGCCGCCACCGCCGAGACGATCATCGGCACCGTCGCCGCCGGCCCCGATGCGCGCGGCATCTTTCGGGTCGGCGGCGACTTCCTCGCCTCACGGGACGCCGTCGTCCGCCTCGAGCGCGAGCTCGCCGAGCTCCCCGAAGGCGCCGGTGCCGACGGCATCCACAGGGTACACGAGCTCGTCGAGGCCGCGTTCACGGCCCCCGACGTCGCGCTCGAGGGCGTACGATCCCCCGCGAGCATCGCGGACGTCATCGTCCGCGCCCGCACACCACGGTGATGTGGACCCTCCCCTATTTACCGCGGAGACCGGGGCGCACCGGCATCCGCCGCGCGGCTTGCGGCGCAAACCGAGTCGGTGCGTGGCGCGGGCTCGAAGCGAGCGACCGCGAAAAGAACGCACCGTGCTCGCGCGCGCCTTTTTCACCGCGAGGCTCTTCGCCTGCGGCCTTCTCCGAGGGCGCCTCTTCGGCCTTCCCTATCGCGTCGAGGAGCGACGCGAGCACGGGATCTTGCGATACCGAATCAGCCGTATTCGAAGTACGAAATGTGGAATCAATGCGTCGAGTCATGATGGACGTCTCCTGTGCTCGCCGCGGCGAGCGATAAAAAGACGCAGAAAACCCATTGCACGAAATGCGATATCGCGCAGCCTTTTCGAGAACTCGATTCGAAACGCCGAGCAACACGCGAGGTGTCACCCGGCGTTTCGTTTTGACCGAGCCCCGAGCTGCTTCGCGCGCCCGAAAACGGATTTACCGTGGGTCACGCAAAACAGGCGGCAAAGCCGCACAGGGCAGAACGAAGTGCGCACCGCGCCCGAATCTTCCGCGCCGCAAAAGGAAAACCAGCGGGCCTAACGAACGAACGACGAAACGAGCAGTCAACTACGACCGTGCACGAGACATCTGCAGGCAACGCTTGCGAGCGACGCGAAAGCTTCGACTCACAGCACACCTTCCCGCAGGTGCCGCACGACCGTGGTTTTAGCGCAACCTCATTGCGATCTTCATAGTGCAGTGGAATCTAGCTTCCCACCTGGACCCGCGCAAGCATGAATCGTCCAAATCGAACCAAAATGAACCGCCAAGGGCTTCGGGCTCCTCTCCCACGCCCTTGGCTTTCGTCTTTCAGGCCCGGCGTCCTACAGCACTTTTGCATGGCGTCGATTCTCATGCCGTGCGCGCCGTGCTGTCGATGCGTCGTCGGGGCTCCTGCGAATGGCCTCGAGCTGTTCCTCGTAGGTTTTCGACGATCAACGTTACGAGAAACCGCTCTACACTAGTTGCTCTTCAAGGATGCCCATGTGCGCACCGGCGCGGGAGGCGTCTCCAAACCGCCGGGGTTTGGCCAGACGGACTCCGCCCAATCGACCATGCTGTTCAGCAGTGCAGGGTCGACCCCCTGCTGCCGGAATGCGGGGATCTGCAACCAAACCTGCTCGAGGAACCGTGTCGCGTTGGAGCTACCGAACCAGTACGGGGCCGGCGGAAGCTTTGCATCGCGCGGCGCGAATCCGCTCGCGTTGTGGGCCGCCGCCGAGAAGCTCCGCGTGACATCGAACCAATGCTGGACCATGACTTCGAAGAGCTTCGTACGTTCGGCCGGTGTCAGGATGTCGAACTGCCGAAGCCACTCGTTACCCGAATAGACCATGGTGAAAATGGCGCTGGCACTGACCGGCGTCCACCCGGCGGGCGTCGCCACTGCGGTGGTGCTCAAACCGCTCGCATTGTCGGTCGCCTGAAGTCCCTTGATGAGGTACAGCGTATACATCAGCGGGTTCATGCGATCCGTCAGGTTGGGTAAGTCTTTGAGAAACCCGTACGCGTAGCTTCAATCGACCGGGCGCTGGTTGCTGCGGTACTGCCCATCGGTACTGTTGCCGGGATCCATCGTGAGTTGGAGCTGGTACCAGTCCGCGGAGAAGTACGTGAACATCAGTCGGTTGTGGGCATCGTCACCGGCCTTCGTGTTGACGCCCGACTTGGTGGGCGGCAGGTGCAAGAGATGGGGCGCCGTATCGAAGATGCGCCCCGCGACCCAGCTGCGAAGCTCACGCTCGCTCGGCCGCATCTTGTTTCCCTCGACCTGGAACTCCTGCACGACCTCCCAGGTCTTCACGTTGTGCCAAAGCGAGGTGTCGTAGATTTTGCGAGCGTGTTCGACGGTCCACACGGACTCCGGCTCCCCCGGGTGCTGTCGCGGCGCGAGGAACTGCCAGATTCGGAGGTTCCACCCCGAGACGTAGTCTTGGTAATACGGTTCGCTCACATGAGCGTGGTCCTCGGCGAGCGACTTCGCGAACACTTCACGAATGCTCGGTACCTCACCGCCGCCGTCGTAGAGCTGCCGGATATGGCTTGCGTCCCAATCGCCCCCCCAAGCATCGCGCGGGTGGGTGCGCGGCAGCCAGTGATTCCAGTCCGGGAACTGCAGCGCGATCGGGATCTCGCGGGCGTTCACGTCGGCATCCCTCGCGATCCGCTCCTTCGTGATGCCGTTCGGAAACAAGTACGGCATCATGTCCGCGTCCGAATCGAGCACCCAGCCGATGCCTGCCCCCGCCGACCATTCGTTGAACGGACGGCTATCGACGCCGGGCCCCGGCTGAAAGGGTGGATTCCAGGGCCGGCCCGGGTGCGGATCGGGGTTCGGATACAAGCGCTGCGCAGGGCTCGGGGCCGGCCGCGCGCGGATGTAGCTGGCAATGAACCTCCCCTGCTCTTCCGTCAACTGGTGGAACCTCGCCCGCTCGATGATCGACGTGTTCGAGTAGTTGAAATAATGCAGATCGCGTCCGTCCTTCGCATGGCAATCGGCGCAATGCGCCTGCAAGGGGGCGCCGTTCGGCGCCTGCAAAGCTCCATCGAGCCAGAGACGCTTGCCTTCCGCAATTGCCGATGCACGGCTGTCCGGCGCGGTCCACGTGTTCGGATCGTCCGCGACGAACATCGCGTCGGGAACCAGCGGCCGCCTGCTTGCATCGAGCACGTTGAGCCGGAGAACGCGGTAGCCAATCGACACCCCGTCGGTGCCGTTGAACCGAAAGCGAATCGTGTTCGCCCCCGCAACGGCAGCACCAGCCGGCACGTCGATCGTCAACGTGAGCGTATGAAAGCCTCCACCGATGCCGCCGTAACTCTTACCAGGCTCCGCGACCGAGACCGTATCGTTGCGCAGCGGGATCCAGCTCGAACCATTGATCTGTACACTTCCCTTGTCATCGTAACTAAGGTTGTGCACCTGCACTGAAATCTTCAGACCACCCGCGGATACCTCCCTCCCAGGGAGCGGGACGATCACCTCCCGGATCGTTCCCGCCGCGCCGAGCACCTCGATGGGCATCGTGATGAGAGGATAGCCGGAGAGAGAGCTCTCCGCCGTGGACGCGGGCTCGGCCGAAGCACCTGCACCCGGGCTCGAGCCGGATGTCGCGCCGCCGCAAGCGGCAAACGCGACGGCGGCCAAGAAAGCCAAGACGGTAAGTTTATGCATGGAAGCCTCCGAAAAGGCCTTTCGGTCAGGCCGATCCGGAGGTTTCCTTTTTTCTTCGAAAGGGGGTCGAAATGGCAGTCGTTCAGAACCGAGCTTGCAACACGCTCGAGAACGTCTCGATTTGCTTCGACGGTGCCGCCGATCCTGGACGGTGCACGTTGTCGATGGCGTGGTCGAATTCGAGCAACAGCTTGAGCCCCTTGGCGAAGTTCACCGACCCGAGGAAGCCGTAGGTGTCGCGCGCGTTGTTCTTCTGCGCCGAGTCGGGGGTGTACATGTCGTAGCGGAAGCCGAGGGTGAACCAGTCGGTGAGATCTTGCTCGAGGCGGACCATCAAGCCGCGCTCGTCGTGGCTGCCCACGTCGTCGTTGATGTTCGCCGGGATGGTCGGCAGCGCGAACGCGTACTTGGTGCCGCGATCGAGGTTCTGCGCCAGCACCAGCTCCGCGAAGACCTTGGTGTTGCCCAGGCTCTTCACGAATTTGTGGTGCACCGCGGCCTCGAAGTTTACGCCCCAGCGCTTGTACTGCTTGAACTTGAGCGCCGTGGCGTCGACCACCGCGGCGTGGCCGAAGATGCCGCTCACGCCCACGTCGAAGGGGCCGAAGTTGTAGGCGGCGCGGCCCACCACGTCTTTTCCGCGGTTCACGTCGGGCAGGACGGTGAAGTTCTTCTCGCCTTGCGTCACGCCGTTGAAGACGGCGGCGACCACGGAGAGCTTCTTGTCGAGCGCGGTGGTGGCGGCGCGCACGCCGACGTCGAACTCACCGGGGGTCATGTTTTGCTCGTACCAGTTGCGCTCGATGAAGGGACGATCGGCGTCGGACTGGAGGATCGAGTAGCCGAATGGGAGCTTCATGATGCCCATTCCGATTTCCGTCTTGACGTCCTTCGACCAAGGGATCGTGGCCACGGCCTCGACCTGGCGCCCGATGGTCCCCGTCCCCGCACCCTGCAGCCCGCCGGTGGGGAAAGGGTCGATCTCGATGATGACCTTCGCGTACTCGTTGGCCGTGAGCTCGAACTTGAGTCGCGCGCGGCGGATGCGGAACATGTCCGGGTTGGTGGTCGTTCCGTCGGCCTTGGCGATGGTGGTGTTGGCGCCGATGCCGGCCGGAAGTCCCGATGCTCCGCCCGCGCCCGCGTTGGGCGAAGCGGCGTCGTTGTACGACTGCCAAATGAGCTGCGGCTGAATCCAGCCCGACAGCTTGACGTGCTCGAGCCACTCGAGCACCTTGCTGCGTTTCTCCTCTTTCTCTTGCATCCCGGCGAGCTTCGCCTCGAGCGCTTTGACGCGCCCTTCGACGTCACCGGAGGCCGGCGCGGCGGCCGTGGGTTGCGCCGGCTGCGTGCCGACGTCGGAGCCGCTCGAGGACGTGGGCGCCGTCGACCATGATGCGCCAGGGGTCGTCGTCGGCGAGGAAGTTGAAGGAGGAGCCGGCTCCTGCGCGGCCGCCTGGTGCGCTGCGGTCAGGGACATCGCGGGAACAAGGAGCGAAAGAGCGCGCCTCGTCACGGAGGAGCGAAATAGAGCCTTGAGCTTCATGGGGCCGCTCATAACACGGCATTTGTGACCGCATTGTCGCGATGCTGCGCCACAAGCGTGACGGATGTGTGACAGACCCCGCCCCACCCAGAATGCCCGATGCATGCGAACGTCCGGTGACGTTTCAGCGAAAAATGAGCGACGCCGGTACGGGATCGCACAGCTCCCACACGCGCGCTTGCCGGAAAATACGCACCAGCTCCGCGTCGAGGTGCCCATCTTTTACCCCGTACTCGAGGATATCGAGCGCACGATCGACGGGGATTGCCTTCTTGTAAGGTCGGTCGGCCGCGGTGAGCGCATCGTAAATATCCGCGATGCTCATCATCTTCGACTGCACGGGGATCTCTTCCGCGCGCAAACGATTGGGGTAGCCCGTTCCGTTCAGGCGCTCGTGGTGCGCGCCCGCGATCAGAGGAACGCGGCGGAACACCTTCCCCCAGGGGATCTGGGAGAGAAACTTGAACGTGTGCGTGACGTGCGCCTTGATCTCGTCGAACTCCTGCGGGGTCAGCGAGCCGCGTTTGACGGAGAGCGACACCACCTCGTGGTCCGTGAGCAGCCGCTTCACCTCGCCGCGCAAATCGATGTACGTCTCGCGCGCGAGCGCCTCGATCTTCTCGAAGTCGCCCGCCGCCAGCACTGTGGGCTCGTTGGCGTTGAGGATCGACTGAAACGAAGCATCGAGCTCGGCCCGCCGCTCGGCGAGCTCGCGATCGAGCTTGGCGAGCTCCGTGGACTGGGCGCCGCGCTCGAGGGCGCGCAGCTTTCGGGTGAGCACGTCGGCCTCGATGGATCGGGCGACGAAGTCGAACCGGGCGCGAATGAGCTCGAGCTCCTCGTCGAACAGCTTCTTCGCCTTGACCAGCACCCGCTCGCGAACGCCGATCTTTCCGAAGTCGTGGAGGAGGCTCGCGTACTCGAGCTCGCGCAGATCCTCGCGGCTGAAAAAGGCATCTTTGTACGGGCCGACGCTCTCACGGTCGACGATTTGCGCGAGCTCCACCGTCAAGTCGGCGACCCTGCGGGAGTGACCGCTGGTGGTCGGATCGCGCGACTCGATCGCCTCCACGCTGGCCTTGACGAAGCCCTCGAAGAGCTTGCGGATCTCATCGTAGAGCAGCGTATTTTCCAGCGAGACGCTCGCTTGCGCCGCCAGCATGCCGAGCAGCTCCTCGCTCCGCTCGTCGAAGGGGATGACCTGCTCCTCGAAGTCCTCGGGCGACAAAAGGAGCTTGTGCGGCTCCTTCTTCTTGTTGATGAGGGAGATGACGCCAATCACCTCGTCCCGCTGGGAAATGAGCGGATAGGTGAGCATCGACTTGGTCGAGTAGCCGATCTTCTGGTCGAAGCTTTTGTCGAAGCCGTACGGCGAGCCGGGGGGCAAATCGTACACGTCGGCGATGTTGATGGGCTTTTTGCTTCGCGCGGCGCTCCCGGCGATGCTGCGGTTCGACAGCGGCATCACGAACTCGCGCGAGTCGAAGGTGACCGAGTCGTTTTGCGTCAGCTTGAAGCGAAGCTGCGGATTTTTCTCGTCGCCCTCCGCCACGTAGATGCTGCCCGCGTCGGCGCCGGTGATGAAGCGGCTCTTTTCGAGGATGACCGTGAGCAGCTTGTTCACGTCGCGCTCGGTGGTCATGGCGCGCGCGATGTCGACCAGCTCCGCCACCTCGTAGCGGTAGCGGCGGAGCGATTTGGCGCGGCTCTCGGCGTGGACCTTGGCCTCCAGGAGCTCCAGCGCGCGAAACACGGCCACGTGTAGCTCGTCGGGGGTGGGCTGCTCCGAGACGATGCTGGCCAGGCCTTTGTTCATGGCCTGCGCAAAGTCGCCCTCGCGGGGGTGGCCCATGAGGACGAGCATCGCGGCCTCCGACGCAAAGCGGTCGGCGAACGGCTTGAAGAGCTCGCGGCCCCGATCCCATACGAGGGCCGGGGTGACCAGGACCAGGTGATGGCCCTGCGCGATCATGAGCAAGAGCGGGTGCGGGCGGGTCACCCAGTGCGGTGGCAGGCGACCGTCTCGAAGGAGATCCTCACGTGACTTGTCGAGGCGCTGCTCCCAATCGGTCGCGCGAGAATCTCCAGACGAGAGAGCCACTGTCATCGTTCTTTTGCCCCCTTCGCCGAGTCGCGCGACTCGTATGCGAGAATAATCTTTTGCACCAGCGGATGCCGCACCACGTCGACGTCGGTGAAGTGGCAGAAGGCGATCCCAGGGACGCGATCGAGCAAGGTGCGCGCTTCCGCGAGCCCGCTCGAACGCCCCTCGGGCAGGTCGACTTGCGTGACGTCTCCGGTGACCACCGCCTTGGAATTGTAACCGAGTCGGGTCAGAAACATACGCATCTGATCGGAGGTGGTATTTTGCGCCTCGTCGAGGATGACGAACGAGTCGTTCAAGGTTCGTCCGCGCATGAACGCGAGCGGTGCCACCTCGATCGCGCCACGGGTGATGAGCCCCTGCGCCTTGTCGAAGTCCATCATATCGTTGAGCGCATCGTAGAGAGGGCGCAGGTAGGGGTTCACCTTCTCCGCCAAGTCGCCCGGCAAAAAGCCTAGCTTTTCGCCAGCTTCCACCGCGGGGCGGGTCAGCACGATGCGCTTGGCGGCGCCCGATTTGAGCGCCGCCACCGCGCACGCCATCGCCAGATACGTCTTGCCGGTTCCGGCGGGCCCGATCCCGAACGTGAGATCGTGCCCGCGGATCGACTCCACGTACTTCTTTTGGGCCAGGCCGCGCGGGCCGATCGGACGGCTCGCGGAGCCCAGGGTCACGACGTCCTCGCCCGCGTCCCGGTCGAAGGCAAACATATCGGAGAGCCTTCGATTGGGCGACTCGCGCAGCATGCGGAGCGCGCGGCCCGTGTCGACCGTATCGACCCGAATGCCGCGCGATGCGAGCAAGCTGGCCGACTCGGCGAGGAAGCGCTCGGCCAGGGCCACGGCCTCGGGCTCACCGCGGACGAAGATGGTATTTCCCCGCAAACCGACTTGAACGTTGGCTTCGCGCTCGAGCACTCGGAGTTTTTCGTTCTGCGGGCCGGTCAGGGTGAGCAAGGTGCCAACATCGGCAATTTCGAGTTCGGACGTCGTGCTGGTCATGGAGCTTGAAGGGATCTCCTCGTTTGTCGTCTCTTCTATTCGGGCAAAATACCGCGGCTTCGGACCACGGAGGCGATGGCGCCCCTGCGCGCTTCGAGCTCGTCGCGATCTTTGACGGGGAGGAAGCGCGCCGAAGGACCGTGGCGCGGTACTCGGACGTATGCAGCAGGCATGGCACCGGTGAGCTCTTGAAGCAAGCGCTCGAATTGAATGGCGGGCCTGCCCTCGACCTGCTTTTCCACCTCGAACCAATTCCATTCGATGTTCACGGTCTCGAGGGCCGCGGCCGATACGAGGAACGTATTGGTGTTGAACACCCGCACGGCGCTGGCGTCGAAATCGGAAGGAAGTCGAAACTCTTCCAGTATTTGCAGCTTACCAAGCGCGTGCACGGGGATACCGCCGCGATCGCCTGCTTCCTTGTCGGTCACCTCCACCATCACGTCGATGCGGGCCCCCGCGCGCTCGGATTCGCGCTGCACCTCGATGAAGAGGCCGAGCAGGCACGGGTCGATGGTCGCCCCCAGGTTATCGAGGTTGGCGATCCACACGTAGCGACCTCCTTGCGCGAGAAATGCGCGAAGCAGGCCGGAGCGGCGCAGGGCGTCCACGAGATCGCCGTGGCCGGGCGAGTAGAGGCTCGGCTTTCCATCGTCGCCGAAGAAGAGGCGGCCCTCGGGGGTGAGCCGCAATCCGAGATCTTGCGTGAAGGTTCGAACGTGCGCCGGGGCGCCGGTGCGTTCGAGCGCGTCGCGCGTGGGTGCATCGGTGGCCTCGCTGGTCATGAGCCACAGAGGAACGGGACGGCCGGCGCGCTCGGACCAAAGGCGGTTTTCGCGCAGACGAAGATCCAAGAAGGTGTGGCCGTCCGCGACCTCGACCAGGGCCTTGACCACGCTTCCCATTCGGGTGGCCATGCCGCCCGCGAGGACGGCAAAGGCCAATTCACCGCGGCGGAGGGCCTCGAGCCCAAGCGCTTCCAGGCGCTGGCGCTCGCCGGAGCCGGGCGGCGGAATCGGGCGGATCTCGTCCTCGGATGGAGGCTCCACGGCGCCGGCGATGCGATTGCGACGGCTGCGCCGGGTGTTCGCATCCCCGCCGGCAAGACTTGCGGCGAGGGAGACGAGTCGTGTTGCGTCAAAGCCCGATTGGGTGAGCTTCGTGCGCGTTTCGGGATCGAACGACGAGTCGAGCTCTTCTTTCAGGTTCTGCAGGTTCGGAGGACGCATAGCGCTCCCATGCTATTCTGTTTTGTTCTTTTCGGATCCGCCCCGCCGGTGTGCACATCACGCGCCGGTCGTCAGCCGTTTGGCTCGAGGGCTGCGTGCCCTCGGGAGCTGCCTTCGTCACGAAGGAGGAAGTCATGAACCGCAGTAAGCTTACCTCTTCGCTTCTTGCCGCTTCGTTTCTTGCCATCGCGTTGACACAAGCGGGGTGTGTCGCGACCGCCTCGAACCCCACACCGCGTGGCGTGGTGGTCAACGGGCCGCCGCCGCTCCCTCTTCAAGAGGAGCGCCCCGCCCCACCCGGCGCCACCGCCGTTTGGGTCAACGGCTACTGGCATTGGACCGGTGCACAATACACGTGGATCCCGGGCCACTGGGAGAACGCGCCGCCGGGGCAATCCTGGTACGCGCCCCGCTACAGCGCCTCGGAGGGCGCCTTTTTCTACCAGCCCGGAGGATGGAAGCCGGCGAGCCCGCGGTAACGGCGCTCGGGCTCCAGGATTGCTGCTAGCATCCACCCCGATGCATGCCTCGAGGCGGCTCTTGTGGTTTCCGGCGGTGCTTGCGCTCGCGATCACCGGGCCGGCGGCGGCCACGGGGCCGGTGCTCCATGTGCCCATCCCCGCGGACATCGAGGACGATTGGTCGCTCGGGGCCACCAGCACCGGCGAGCTCCCCGCGGCGGTGGAGACGCGCAATGGTCTGGTGCGGTCACCCGACGCGCGCAAGACGCCGGCGGCCAACGAGACCGCCTACGAGAACAACGCCACCGGCGACGCAAGCTCCGATCACGCTTATTTTACGCCCGATCGCAATACGCGCCGGCCCGACGTGTCGCACTACGACGAGCCCTTTCGGCCGGCCACCGCGCCGTTCAAGAGGCTCTGGGCCTATGACGCGGTCGACGAGTCGTACAAGCTGTTCGTGCGACACACGCGGCAGGAGCCCATCAAGCTGAGCCCTGGCGATGCCGAGGGCGAGGAGCGCTTCTTCGCCGACATCGTGCTCAACACGCGCGCCGACGGCTCCGTGCGCATCCCCAGCGTGGCCCCCGGCGCCCACGTGGTGCGGGCGCACTTGGCCGCGGGCCCGCGCGATCTCTCCTTTTCCCTCTTCCGCGATGGGGCCGACAACTGGTTCGTGGCGGCGCCCGCCGGCCGCGCGCGCCTGGTGATGGAGATCAGCGCGCCGCGCGATGCCTTTGGCGGGGAGTACGGGACGCCCTCGTGGAGCGATTTTCCCACGCTCGAGAAGCTCCCGCCCAACGTGGCCGCCGCCGCCAAGCAAGTCGCCGCGCGCATCGGCGTGAGCCGCGCGACCATGCAGCCGCGCGAGGTGGTGCGGAAGCTGGTCTCGTACCATCGCAGCTTCGTCGAGGCGGAAGAGCCGCCGCACGAACAGAGCAACGTGTACCTCGACTTGGCGCTGTCCCAAAAAGGCGTGTGCCGGCACCGCGCGTTCTCGTTCTTGGTCACCGCCTTGGGCCTGGGGTTGCCCACGCGCATGGTGATGAACGAAGCGCACGCGTGGGTCGAAATTTACGACGGGAAGCTGTGGCGCCGCATGGATCTCGGCGGGGCAGGACGCACCGTGGGCGATCCAATCCGCGAGGGCCCCGCCTACGATCCGCCGCCCGACCCGTTTCAGTGGCCTGCCGGAGCTACCCCGGGCGAGGCGCTCGCGCCCCCGAGCTCCGGACCCACCGGCAACACCTCGGGCAGCGGAAGCCGAGCCGGTAACGGTGGAAACAGCGGTGGGTCGAGCTCCCGCGGCGGGGGAATGCAGGGCGGATCCTCGTCGATGTCGACGAGCTCGAGCATGGGGCCTCGTTCGACATCGGGTGCTCCGCTCACATCGCCGAGCGATCCGGTATCGCGGGCGGCGGAGGAGAAAGACGATCGACCGCGCTCGTCGGTCCTGCTCTCGGTGGGCAACCTCGATACACGGCGCGGCGGGCCGTTGCGGGTGAGCGGAAACGTGCGGGCCGACGGAGAGCCTTGCCCCAACGTCGTCATCGAAGTCGTACTGCGCGATATGTCGCCCAAGGGCGCGCGCGGCGCCGAGCTCTCGGTTGGCTCATTGGCCACGGACGCGCATGGGGCCTTCGAAGGGGCGCTGGTCGTCCCGTCGAACGTGCCGGTGGGCGACTACGACGTGGTCGCGCGCACGGCGGGGAACATGCGCTGCGGGCGCAGCCCGTGACCGGGCGCGTGCATCCAAATCCATGAGCGTGCACGATGAACGAGGGGCCAAAAAACCATAACCCTCCGCCCGATTCCGAGGGCCGGCCGGTGGCGGGCCCTCTCCGGCAACGCATCGCGCACCTCTCGGACGTCCACGTCCTCGAGGGTCGCTCGAACCAAAGCGAATACAGCCTGAGCACGCGCGTGGTGAGCTTCCACCGCCGGCTCGATGGCGAGGCGCGGGCGCTCAAGATGAAGCACGCGCTCGACAGCGCCAAGCGCGCGCGGGCCGACCACATCGTCATTTCGGGCGATCTGACCGAGCTGGGGACCTCGAAGCAGTTCGAGCGCTTCGCCGAGGTGCTGCACGACGCGGCGGTCGCGCCCGAGAGCGTCACCCTCGTGCCGGGCAACCACGACGCGTACGATTCTTACGACGGCTGGAAGCGCGCGATGGCCGGCCCTCTGCGGGCCTACGCGGGATCGAGCGCAGGCGAGCCGGGCTTGGTGCTCGACCGCGGGGGGTTTGCCATTTTGCCCATCGACGCATGCCGCCATCAGAGCATCGCGCGCTCCGGTGGCGAGCTGACGAACGACGCCGCCGACGCGCTCGAGCGACGCACCTCCGATCCATCGCTCCGCAAAAAGGCGACCATCGTGGTCTTGCACCACCCGCCGTTCGGCAACGCCAAGAACCCGTGGCACTTCATCGACGGGCTGCGCGGTCACGCGCGGCTTCTGCACCTGCTCGAGAAACATCCGAACCTTCACCTCTTGCACGGGCACCGGCACCGCATGGTCGACCGCATCGTGCTCGGCTCGAAAAAGAACCGAGTCTTCGGCGCCTCGGCCACCGTCGATGACGCACCGGGGCGGCCGCGCGTGCGGCTCTACGAGGTGTGCAACGATACGCTGGAGAGTGTGGGGCTCGCGGCGTAGGGCCGCGCGGGGCTGGGACGTCGTGGGGTCGAGGACTCGCGGCGTGGCCCGGCGCGGCGTAGTCCGGCTTCGCGGCGTAGCCGGCGCGGCGTGGTCCGGCCTCGCGGCGTAGTCCGGCGCGGCGTAGCCTGCCTCGCGGCGTAGTCCGGCGCGGCGTGGTCCGGCGCGGGCGTAGCCTGCCTCAGGGCGTGGTCCGGCGCGGCGTAGCCTGCCTCGCGGCGTGGCCCGGCCTCGCGGCGTGGCCTGGCCTCGCGGCGTAGCCCGGCCTCGCGGCGTGGCCCGGCCTCGCGGCGTAGCCCGGCTTCGCGGCGTAGCCCGGCTTCGCGGCGTAGCCCGGCTTCGCGACGTAGCCCGGCCTCGCGGCGTAGGGGCCTAGCGCAACCGTGCGCCAAGACAAGCCTGGCAGAAATGGCTCTTCTACGTCATAGGTAAGAGCCATGGCCGGTCGATACGGAGCAGCTGCAGCGGGCACCGCGGTGCTCTTCGCGGCGTTGCTTCCCGGATGCGGCGGCCCGATGTTGGCCAAGGACGGAACCGTCATCGTCGGCCAAAAGGGCTCGGGCGGCGCGGCCGTGGTCACCGCCAACGGCCTCGAGATCCACGATCGCACCGATATCCCGCGCCGCATCGTGCAGCGCTCCGCCGACGATCCCTGGCGCGCGCCCATCGGCTTCATCGTGCCGCGCAACGGGCGGTTTACGGCCACCAGCAGCCCCACCTTGCTCGCCACGCAGGGCCTCGCCATCGCCATGCGGCCGAGCGACACGCGCGTGCCCGAGTGGGGCGGCGAGGTGCTCATCCGCGTGGACGTGATCGCCCCGGCGGCCGAGGGCACCGCGCGCATGGGCGAGCAGATCGCGCTGGTGCTCGACGGCGATGGCGAAGACGCGCGCACCTTGGTCGAGACCGCGCTCGAGCAGATGGCGGCGCGCGACCGCTTCGCCGTGGTCGACTCGCGAGGCGCGAAGCTCGTGCTCCCGGCCATCCCCGGCTCGCACAAAGCCATCGGCAACGCCGCCGTCGGCAAGCGCCTCGCCAAAGAAGAGCGCGATCGAGGCGCGCGCGATCTGCTGGGCGCCTTGCGCGCCGCCGCCGCGGCCACCGCCGGAAAAGGAACGCGCCGCGTGGTGGTGCTGAGCGACGGCGGCGACGATCCGAAGCTGCCGCCGGCCGTTCGCACGGAGCTCGAGAAAATGGCGGGCGATGGAATCATCGTCAGCGCCATCGCCTCCACGGCGAAGGCCAAAACGGGTGTGGTGGCGGACATCGGCATGGCGGGCATGGGCTTCGTCGGCATCGACAAGGCGCTCGAGTCGCGCCAGGGAGCCATTCGAACGGCGATCCCCCCGTCGGGCGATCTCAAATTCGAAAACTTATCGCTGCACTTCGAGGGCAGCCCTTCTCCATCCCACGTCCTCGAAGCTTCGGGTGGCGACGTGCTCTGGAAGCTCGACGGGGGCGAGGTCGTCCTCGGCAATGTCCGCGCGGGCGAAGCGCGCACCGAGGTGCTCCGGGTCACCGTTCCCGCGTGGGTGCCCAACGAGCCTTTCTACTTCACCGTCATCGCCCACTACACGGAGGCCGGCACCACCGTCGAACGCGATCTCACCGCGCGCCTCCCCTGCATCTACGACGACGACATCGAGCGCATCGCCAAATCCCGTCACGGCGACGTCATCGCCTACGCCTCCGCGCTCGCCACCCTCCGCCGCCTCGACGCCGCCTTCTTCGGCGACGGCATCCAAAACGCCGGCGGCATCCGCGCCCTCGCCGAGCTGCACGCCCGCTCCATGGCCGCCCTGGCCCGCGACACCAAAGATCCGGCCATCTTCGAGCAGGCCGAGGTGCTCAATGGCTTGTTGCGGGTAGGGGATTGAGTCGTTGCCGGGTCGAGACCGGATGCTACCCTGGTGGCAATGCGCACCCGCAAGGTCAGCATCTCGATCGACAGCCACGATCTGGTGGTGCTGCGGCGTATCGCCAAGGCCGAACACGGCGGAAATCTCTCCGCTCTTTTCGCTTCCGGCGTCGCGCCGCTGCTCGAGCGCGAGCGCACCAAGAAGGAGCGGGCCGAGAGGAGGCGTGAGCTTCTCGCGTGGCTCGGGCCTCCTCCGACGAAAGAGGAGAGCGAAGCCATCGCAGCCGTAATCGAGGGGCGCGCCACGAAGAAGCAACAAGCAACCTACGATCGTCTGGAAACGACGGAGACGCGAACCCGTAAAATCGCATGACCGGCATTACCTTCGATACGGGTGCGTTGATCGCGTTGGAACAACGGAGACAACGCATCACGAAGATTTTCTTGAGCGCGCTACAACGGGGCATCTCCATGACGGTCCCCGTACCCGTCCTCATCGAGTGGTGGCGAGGAAGATCGGATCGACGCGAGGCAATCCTCGAGGAAGTCGACATCGAGCTCACCACCATTTCGCTCACCCGGCGCGCGGGCGAGGCCATCGCGCACATGAAAAGCGCAACCGCCATCGACGCCCTCGTCATGGCCTCCGCATCCACCCGCGGCGATGTCGTCTTTACGCGCGACGTGGATGATCTCGAGCGTCTACGAACCGTCTTTCCAGAAGTGCGCATCCTCTCGGTTTAAGGGGCTACGGTTGAATCAACCGACGGGTCGCTACGAGAGAGAAGCCAATATCCTAAAAACTGGCGACCCTAGCGCCTTCGAGGCGACCATTGAATCAACTGCCACGGCGCCACAAACGCTACGGGAGAACCACGTCCTAAACCTGGCGACCCTAGCGCCTTCGAGGCGACCATTGAATCAACCGCCACGGCGCCACAAACGCTACGGGAGAAACCACATTCTAAACCTGGCAACCCTAGCGCCTTCGAGGCGACCATTGAATCAACCGCCACGACGCCACAAACGCTACGGGGGAAACCACATTCTAAACCTGGCGACCCTAGCGCCTTCGAGGCGACCATTGAATCAACCGCCACGGCGCCACAAACGCTACGGGAGAAACCACATTCTAAACCTGGCGACCCTAGCGCCTTCGAGGCGACCATTGAATCAACCGCCACGGCACCAAGAATACCAAGAGAGAGAAAGAAATATCCTAAAATCCCTAGCGCTCCTTGCGCCCTGGCGGTTACCCCATCTTCGCCAACTTCCGCCCTGAAATCGCCCCCCGGCGGCGACCCTAGCGCCTTCGAGGCGACCATTGAATCAAGCGCCACGGCACCAGGAATACCAAGAGAGAGAAAGAAATATCCTAAAATCCCTAGCGCTCCTTGCGCCCTGGCGGTTACCCCATCTTCGCCAACTTCCGCCCTGAAATCGCCCCCCCGGCGGTTACCCCATCTTCGTCAACTTCCGCCCTGAAATCGCCCCCCGGCGGTTACCCCATCTTCGCCAACTTCCGCCCTGAAATCGCCCCCCCGCGGTTACCCCATCTTTTCGCCAAGCTCCGGCAAAATCAGCTCGCCAAGCTGCGAAGCGCCGTGTCGCAATCGTCTGCCAGAAGGCGGTTTCCGATTTTGCGGGCTAGCTCGCGGGCGCGCTCCAACTCGAGGCGGGCGAGCGCGGATTGGCCGCGCCTTTGGAGGAGTTGGCCGAGGAGGGCGCGGCCGTTGACGGCGTCCCAGGTGTAGTCGTTGGATTCGGCGTAGGCGATGCCTTGCCGGAGGTGTTCCTCGGCCACGACATCGCCGTTGATGCCGTCGAGGAAGGCTAGGAACATTCGGTTTTGGCTCCCAAGACGGGCAAACCCGCCCTCGGCGCACAATTCGAGCGATTGACGGAATGCGCCGTAGGCGCGCGGGAGATCGTCGAGGCGGATGAGGAAGTCGCCTAGGTTGTGCAGGTTGGTGGCCACCTCGTAGGTGAGGCCCAAGGAGCGCGCCATGTCGGTCGCCATTTCGGCCGCCAGCGCGGCGCCGCGGAAATCGCGGGTGAAATAGTCGATGAGCGAGCGCACTTTCTGCCGCTCACAGGTGGCCGCCGCGTCGTCGGCCGAGAGCTGCTCGGCGCGCGCGAGCGCCAAGAGCGCGCCACGGCGATCGCCCAGGCCGGCGTGGGCTTGCGCGCGGTACAGCAGCACCCGATGCTCCTCGGCCTTGTCGCCGTGCGCGCTCACCAGGCGCTCCAGACGCTCGACCATGGCCAAGACCCGCTTGAAATCGCCCTGGCGCGTGGCCATGTCCGCGTAGGCGAGCAAGATGGATTTCGCCAGCTCCTCGTTGCCCTCCACCAGCCGCTCGGCGCCCGCGAAGTGCGCGCGCGCCGTTTCGAAGTTGTGCAGCGACGTGAGCATGGTCCCCGCGTGCACCCGCGCCTGCACCCGATGCGCGAGCTCGCCGGCCGCATCGGCGCGCTCGATCACGCGCGCGCAGAGCTCCACCGCGTCGGGGCACGCTCGAACCATGCGCGCCGCTTGCGCCAGCCCGCGAAGCCATCCCACCAGCTCCTCCGCCGGGTGCGCCTCCACGTCGGCCAGCGCGATCGCCCGCGCATAGTCGCGGACGGCCGCCTCCAGCTGGCGCGCCGCCAGCCGCAAGTCCGCGCTCTTGGCGAAGTACCCGGCCGCCAGACCGCTCTTGCCCGCCTCGTAATAGTGCGCCGCCACCCGCGCCGATTGCTCCCACACGTGGTCGCCCTGCACGTGCTCCAGCGCGCGCGCCGCCACCGCGTGCATCTTTCGGACGGCCTCCGGCGGGAGCGCGTCGAGCACCACCTCGCGAAGGATGGGCGACATGAACCGGAGCTCCGCCGCGCCGACGTGGGTCATCAGCTCGCGCCGATCGAGCTCGCCCAGCGCGTACTCCAGCGCCGAGAGCGGCTCGCCCAGCATCTCCCCCAGCACCGTCACGTCCACCCGATCGCCGAGCACCGCCGCCGCTTGGAGCACCGTCTTTTCCGCCGATGGCAAGCGCGCCACGCGCGAGGCCACCAGCCCGCGCAACGTCTTCGGGAGCGCCAAATCTTGGCCCACCAGCCGCATGGTCTCGATTTTTCGGTTGACCACCGAGACCGCCTGCGCGTCGGCCAGCGCCTTGAGGATCTCCTCGATGAAGAGCGGATGCCCCCCCGCGCGCTCGCGCACGAAGCGCACCAGCTCGTCGGGCACCTCGTCGATGCCCAGGCGCGCGGCGATGAGCTTCGCCGCGTCGTCCGCCGTGAGATCCGTCAGCTCCAGCGCGGCGTGCTCCGCGCGCTTCTCCAGCGCGTGCGAAAAGCCCGCGCGGCACGTAAAAATCAGGAGCAGCCGCGAACGTGAGAGCTTGGTCACCGCCGCGTCGAGCACGTCGAAGCTGTCTTGATCCATCGCGTGCGCCGCGTCCCACGCCAGGGTGTACGGCTTGTCCTCGCAGAGGCGCGCCAGCATGCGGGAGAACGCCTGCTTCAGCGAGTTCTTCGCGTTCGCGCCCGACGTGGGCAGCCCGGCCCCGAGCACGTTGAGGATCGTCACCACGTCGGTGTCGTGGAGGCCCAAGGCCCGCAAGCGGGGCTGCACCGAGAGCACCCGCTCCGCCGGCTCCGCCTCCGAGAGGCCGCACAACACTTGCAACATACACGCAATACCGGAGAGCGGCAGCTCGCGGCCGCGCGGCGGGCACGTGGCCATGTAGAACGCCACGTTGTAGCCGCCTTTGCGCAGCCGCCGCTCCACCTCGTAGAGGAGCCGCGTTTTTCCGACACCGTGATCGCCGCGCAAGGTGACCAGGCGCGCGCGCCGCTTGGTCGCCAGGGCGAGCGATTCGCCCAGAAAGCGCAGCGCCCCTTTGCGGCCCACGAAGCGGCCGAAGGTCTCCGCCGTGCCGCGCACGTCTTTGACCACGAAGCCGCTGAGGCCCATGCGCGGGCCATCGCCGTCGTTCAGGGGCTCGAGCCCGAAGAGGCCCTTCACCTGGCGGGTCACCAAGGGCGAGAGCGCGGCGCGGCCGGGCCGGGTGCGTGCGAACTCGCGCGCGGTCGTCAAAAGGGAGGTGAATCGCTCGTCCTCGGTGGCCTGCGCGAGCTCCTCGCCGTCCTCGAGCTTGCGCATGGTCACGTGGATGCGGCCGACGTGGAGGCCGGCGCTGGGGGCCAGCGGATCACCGGCCAGCGCGCCCATGGCCCGAAGCGCCACCAGCGCGCAGCGGGTGGCGACCTCTGTGTCGCGGCCGTCGGGATCGTCGAGGCCGAACAGCACCGCCAGATGCTCAGGCTCGTGGCGAACGATGCGCCCGCCGTAGCGTTTGACGATGGTGATGGCGCGGTCGGCTTGCTCCCGCGAGTCGCGCTGCGGAAACTCGATCACCAGCGCGGTCACCTCGCGGCGCTCGCCGATTTCGCCGGCCCCCACGATGCGCACGCCGGTCTCGAGCGGCGGCGTGATGGAGACGCTGCTTCGCTGCGGGACCTCCACCGGCGTGCGGTCGCCGGTGCTGACCACCGGCCCCTCCATGCTCGGCACCTCCAAGAGGCGCCCCGAGATGGCCGAATGGGAGCCGGTGTCGTCCGTCCGGAACCGCGCCACGAACTCCGCCAGATCGTGCGCGCCGTAGCGGCTTTGCTGGGCGTACAAAAAGGCGAGGAGCGCCTCGTACATCCGCCCCGCATCGGGGTAGCGATCGCCGGGGTCCTTGGCCAGCGATGTATTCAAAATGGCGATGAGCTCGGGCGGAGCATCCGTGCGGAGGAGCTCGAGCGGCGGGTATTCGCCCGCTTGCACCCTGCGCAAGGTTTCGAATGTCGTCGGTGCGCTAAAGGGGTTCACCCCGGTGACGCATTCGTAAAGAACGACGCCCAATGAGAAAAGATCGCTCCGCGCGTCGACATTCTCACCGCGCGCTTGCTCGGGGCTCATGTAACCAAACTTGCCCTGGAGCTTTCGCATTCTTGTGTCTTCTTGCGAATACGATCCATCGCCGACGACTCCGCGCGCTTTCGCAATACCGAAGTCGGTGACTTTGACCTCCCCTTCCAATGAAATCAGTACATTTTGCGGCGATACGTCGCGGTGGACGATGCCGAGGGGCCTCATTTCTTCGTCGCGGCGGCGGTGCGCGTGGTCCAGGCCTTTGGCGATTTCAGCGGCCATGTAAGCGCACATGTCGATGGGGAGCGCCATTTGCTGGCGCCGGCAGCGCGCGAGCAAGGTCGCCAGATCGAACCCGTGCACGAACTCCATGGCCATGAAATAGGCGCCGGCCGGGGAATCTGCGGCCGCCAGCGCATGGCCCTGCCCCGGACGGGAGGAAGGCGGCACGCTCGCCGGTACACTTGCAGGGCTGGCGATGGCCCCGGCCATCGGCGCGATGCCCAGATCGAACACCTGAACGATGTTCGCGTGCGAAAGACGCACGGCGAGCTTGGCCTCGTGGATGAACATGTCCACGAACTCTTTGCTGCGCGAAAGCTCGGGCAAAATACGCTTGATGACGAGGATCTTCTCGAAACCTTCGACGCCGAAACTCTTCGCTTTGAAAACTTCGGCCATGCCGCCTTGACCGAGTCGCTCGAGCAAGCAATAGCGGCCAAACATGGTGGAAGAATGTGCGTGGCCGTGGCCGGCCCCCTGGCTGTTCATGATGCGTTCTCCGCCCCAGCGACGGCGGAATGCCTCCCCCTTGCGATCACGAGCGCGGCTATAGCACACGACTTCATCGTCCACCCGATTCGAACGCTTTAGCGCGTAGGTTCTCCCCTCAACGATTTCGAGGGGTTGCTGTCGGCCCCTATCGTACTCATTCGGTACCAAATGGGGTTGCTGATGGCCATCGGCGGCACAGGCATGAACGGCAACACATCGTCGACCTTTCTTGTTCCCCGTACGATCACCACAAACCAATGACGCCGCGTGTCGCTTGTTTGCAAGCGGAAACGCGGATCCGCTGCCGACAACTTCCAATTTGATTTGGTCGATGTCGTGCGTGAGTCGGGATTCGTTGTGGACAACGTTGTGGACAATCGCAAACCCGATATAGGGACATCGCGATCGAAGCGCACCGTCCGTGCGACCGCTTGTTCGATGGTGCCGGGTTCGTCCCCTATTTTGGTGGGTTGCGAAGGAATGTCGATGCGCGAGGTGGTCGCTCCATCGACGACGATTTCCACCGACGTGACGTCCACCCACGGGGCCGCGCGCACCTTGACGTGGGCGCTCAGGGTGGCATCCGAAGCGAGCATGAGCTCATCACCCGGGTGCGCACCGTTGGCTTCCACCTCGACCACGGGCCCGCTGGTCACGATGGCCGCTCCGCGCTTGAGGTTGGAAACGACCACCGACGGATCGAGGCCCGTGAGATCCCCGTCGGCGACCGGGCCGACCATGACCATCGTGCGCGGATACCCCGCCCATTGATATTGAATGCTATGCGAGTCGCTGCTGCCGGTTGCCGTAATGCGATGCCCTTGGTTGAGAAGCGAAAAATAGTCCCGCAGGACCACGTCCACCTTCTCCTGCGATTGCATCTCATAGCCGTTGTAGACTTCGATGCTGTCGAAGTCGGTTCGCATTCGCGAGGGCGGAGCGCCACGCGGATCGAACCCCATGGCGTCGAAATAACCTATCTCCCGTGAAAGGCGCGGGTGATTGACTTGCAAGATCCGGTTCGGATCGCCGCGTCTTGCTGCATTGAAAATGGAGGCCACATTCGTATGGCGGAACGGCGGGACCCTTGCATCGAGTGGAAAAGGAAAGAGGCCGAAGTGGCCGATGTAAGGGTTGAACGTGGTGATCTCGACCCCGGGAACGCTGCCCATTTCATGAGCGAGATCCAAGCTTTCGAGCGCAGGTGCATAGTTGCCCACCACATTGTGCTCACTCGGAACGGCAAAATCGATCCCTGCCGCAACGAGGGAGAGCACGCGGTCTTCCACCGATACCGGCGTATCGAAGCTGGGACGCGCATGGACGTGCAAATCGCAACCCAGCATGCCCGGGGTGGGCACCACATGGCGTAGGTGAAGTTCGAGCGCGACTGTGCGATCGCCCGCGAGCTCGATGGTCTTGGCATCGACCGTGTACTCGATGCCTTTGGTCGCCGAAACGCGGTAGCGGCCTGCGGGCAGCGGGGTCGCGACATCCCCGCGCAGCGAATCGATGATGGGACCGGCGCCGGACGCGCGGTAGTCGGGGCCAAAGCTTGGATCGAGGGTGCCATCGACGCCGTGCACGACCAGGCGCGCAGTGAGCGGGGCGCCGGTGTCGGGATCGACGATGCGCACGCGCAGCTCGCCGCCGGGCGAGAGATCGAGGCGCAGATCCCAGGGCGTTCCGGGCTCGAACACGATGGGCGCGCTGGTGCGATCCGCTTTCTCGGCCGCGTACCATTTGTCGACGGAGCGCGGCACGTCGATCGCAAAGCGGCCTTCGTGGTCGACGGCGGCGCGCACCGAGGGTGAGCCCGATGCATCGAGCCCGAAGACATGCGCGTGAGCGCGTACGCGCGTGTCACCCGGCGCCGCGGAGACGATGCCGTGGACGGGTGCCGTTTCCATTCCAGCTTGGGCAAAGAGAACGCCCCAGAGGCTGGCGCTGCTTTTTCCCAGCACCAGGCGCAGATCGGTCTTTCCGTTGCGGGCAGGAGGGCTTGCCACGAGAAGGTCCATAGGGCCATCGCCGTGCTGTTCGTCGGGTCCTTGCGTGGGATGGCGCCGAACCTGCACGGGACCGCTGGCGGAGACCGCGCCAAGAGGATGTAGGTCGTCCTCGAGAACGGCGGCGCGTCCGGTGACCCGCGCGACGTCCGAGATTTCGCCTACACCGGAGACGAAGACGGGACGGGTCCCGGCGCCAAACTCGACGGCGAGTGAAAGCCCGTGCGCATCTGCGAAGCGCGCGTCCGATATGGAGAGCTCTGCCAACAACACTTCTCTCGAAGGATCCATACGGAAGACGACGGTCGCAATTTGAGGCTCGCCATCCAAATCGATGACGAAAGTTCCATGCAAGGTTCCATCCGGGAGCAACGCCACCCCCGAGAGCGCCACGGGACGCGCGTCACCGTCGGCGAGGAGCACGAGATCCATGGGGAGGGCGAAGCCGTCGCGCGCAAAGGTGGCGGTCACCCGCTCGGGCTCGATCGCAAACGTCCCCAGCGCGCCCCCGAGACGCGGCGCATCGGGGGGAACGGGCCGGGGGTGCGCCTCGCGGGCGACGCGCTCCTCGCGCGGGGGCTTTGGACGATGCGTCAACGCGAACCCGAGCAGGCCCGCGAGGAGCGCGGTGGCGATCCAATCCCCACGTCTCATTCGCGTGAGGAGGCGCGGGAGGTGTCGAGCGCCGTGGCCTTCACCCCTTCGATCGTGACCCTGCGCGTACATCCATCGAGTTGCAAACGCACCAAGAGTGCCACGCGATCGCCCAGCGCGCGAATCGCACCTTCTCCCCACTCCACCGCCACAATCGCCCCTTCAGCGCGGCGCTCCGCCAAGTCGAGCCGCGCCACTTCGAGGGGCAGACGCTCGGGCTCGTCGAGCAGGCGATACAAGTCGGCGTGCACGAACGATCCACGCGGCGTGGTGTACTCCTGCACCAGGTTGAAGGTGGGGCTCGCGATGGCCACCTCGCGCGGCACCCCCAGCCCACGCGCCATGGCGCGCACGAGGAACGTCTTGCCCGCGCCGAGATCGCCGCTCAAGACGACGAGATCGCCGGGCTCGAGCACCGCGGCCATCGCCCGACCCAGACGCTGCGTGTCCTTGCGGGACGCGAGCTCGAGCACGACGGGCGCGCTCAAAAGCGAACGATCCCGCGCGCACTGGCGCCGCCGAACACCAAGGTACCTGCGCCACCGGCGGCCACCGCCATGTCGCCGCTCGCCTCGATCCCGATTTGCTCCGTGATGCCGATGCCGCCCACCAAGGCGCCGCGGATCAAGAAGCGTCCGCTCTTGTCGCCGCCTTGCGTGAAGAAGCCGCCGAGCTCGAGCTCGGGCCCCGCGTAGATGCGAAAGGTGCGGCGCGACGGATCGATCACGCGCAGGTAGCGCGCGCCCGCCTCGGCGATGAGCGCGCGCGGCCCGGCCACCGCGCCGGAAAAGTCGGCGCGAAGCTCCAGCCCCGGCACGGCCTCGATGGCGTAGCCCAAGGAGCCGGTGAGGAACAACGACGTCGCGCTCCCCTGCGCGTTCGACGGTCGCACGAACGCGCCGAGCACGCCGAGAGCAACGCCGGCGGCGAAGGGACGGCCTTCACCGTATGCGCGCTCGCCCGACTGTGCGGCGGGCGCAGAGACGGAGACGGATGTCGCGGGCGTGGTTTGCGCGGGAGGCTCGGCGGGAGCCGGCGGCGCGGGAGGTGGCGCAACAGGGGTGGCGGGGGTCGCGGGGGGAGCGGCGGCGGCGCTTGCGACCAGGTGATGTCGGCGTTGCCGATGCCCTCGGGCCGCACCAAGATGGCGAGCATCTCGCCGATTTGCGATGTGGCTTGCGCCGAATCGGCGCCGTTGATCTCGCGCGCCAGCGACTCGACCCGGCCGGTCTTCACTTGGCAGACCAAAAGCTCGAGCCGGTAGCGCCCGGGCGCGCCGGAGGGCTCGACGCGCGCGGAGATGCTCCACTGCGAGCTCGATGCGCGGCCGGCGGCGCGGAACTCCTCGCTCGTATCGGCCACGCCATCTTTGACGGCCATCTCGGCGGTGAGCATCTCCGAAGGCGTCGGCGCGGTGTGCCCGCCTTTGACGACGGCGCTCTGCGTGGCCGAACGCGCCAGGTCGAGCTCGGCCTTGGTCGCGGCGCCGGGCCCCGCGCTCGCCGACGCGAACGGGAGCACCGCGACTTTGTCGGCCAGCGCCTCGGCGCTCGTTGAAATCAGGGCGAGCGCCAGCCCGACGGCCCAGAGATGCGCCGGTCGCGGCGCGCTCCTGGTGACCGCGCGCGCCGCGGTGCGCGACTGCAACATATTCGAAGTCTCCTAAGTCTCCGGCGCGGGATCTCCTGAGCTCCCCCCGGCGTGGGCGAGTCCTTCTTCTATCTTTTCGCTCTTTTCCGTCTTCGTCTTGCCAGGCTGTTCCGTGTCCTTGGCCTCGGCCTTCTCCTCGCGCTTCCTCTTGCTCGTCGGGGAGGCCGCGGCCGTCGGCGTGACTTCCTTCACTTCCTTCACGTCCTCGTCCTTGTCGCCTCCCGACGGGAGAGCGTCGGGGAGCGCGCTGACGCGCACGTCGCCCTCGTCGCGCTCTTCGTCCTCGTCGCGCTCTTCTTCCGGCTCCTCCGTCTCCTCCTCGACCTCTTGAACCACCGGCGCGCGCGCTTTCTTCCGCTTGCGGGGCGCGACCTCTTCGAATGTGCCCACCGCCATGGCCAGCTTGGGATTGCGCCGTGCGTCTTGCCAGTAACGTGCGTAGAAGTACGACACGAGCAGCCCGGTGATCACCGCGATGAGCTGGCTGGTAGAGAGCTGCACATTGACTTGCCCGCCGAACGAGGCGGGGCGCAGCTTGATGTACGCGATGATGGGCGGGAGGAACGCGAGCACGCGCGCCACCAAGCGGGCTTGCGCGTTCTTGATGCCGAGGGCGATGCCGAACACGAAGCCGATCGACAAGACGAGGAGCGCGCCCGGCACCAAGAGGTGCTCGCCCATCGCGGGGCCGTACTCGCCGCGCTCCACGTCGTCGCGGAGGATCTCGAGCAGGAAGCGACAGAAGCCGTACGCAAAGACGAAGGTGAAGAAGATCTGACCGCGGAAGCGCTGCTGCTTGCGCTGCCAGAGCAGGAGCCCCAAGAGCAGGAGGCCCACCAGCGACTCGTAGATCTGCGTGGGGTGCACGGGGAGCGAGGCGTTCGCGCTGGTGACCTCCGCGCCGAGCGGCGTGCCCTTGAACAGCTCGAGGTGACGCAGGTACGCGGGCGAGCCGTCGCCACCGTCGAGGGTGCCCTGCGCCCAGTGCGGGAAGGTGCCGAGCTTCTTGAGCCAGCCCGGCGCGTCGCCCGACAGCCGCTTGCCGAAGTCGCAGCCGAAGAGGTAGCAGCCGATGCGGGTGATGAAGAGGCCCGAGGCCAAGCTGGGCACGGCCACGTCGGCCCACGGCATCAATCGAATCTTGTGGCGCGCGAGGTAGGCCCAGCTGCCCAAGTAGCCGCCGATGAATCCACCGTACGCGACGAGCCCTCCGCGACGCAGCGCGAAGATGTCGCTGAACGTCTTGAACTCGTCCATGTTGGTCGCGACATACAAGAGACGCGAGCCCACCAGCGCCGCCAACGCGGTGAAGACGTAGCAGTTGGCCATCGTCTCCTTGGGCAGCCCATCGCGCTCGGCCAATGTCAACGTGAGGTACCAGCCGACGACGAGCGAGAGCCCGAGCATCACGCCGTACGAGTAGATGGGCAGGTTGGACGCGTCGAACTGCACGCCGCGGAAGAAGTACGAAGCGCCCGCGGCGACGACGGCAAAGAGACCGCCGATCACCAGCCCATCCCGCTCCTTCCGGCGATGCGCGACGATCGCATAGACGGCCGACAAGACCGCAACCGCAACGAGCCCCCACCAGAGCTTGAGCGGCCCATGGGGGAGAGGAATGCGAAACAGGATCGGATGCATGTTGGGGAATGGGTTTTACACCAAAATGGCGCGCGCTTTTAAGTCGCGACGCCAGTTTGGTGACCTCGCCCCGACCAAACCGGGCTAGAAATCGCGGGGTGCCGTCCCAGCCCGCGATCCGCTTCCCCTCCCGCTCCCGATACGCCCGTCGCATGCCTTTTTCGGCCGTGACGAGCTCCCCTGGCGGCGGCGCGCCCCGCGCTTTCTTCGCTTTTCCCGCGGTTTCCTCGTTCGTCTCGGCTTTGCTCTTGGGGTGCGTCCCCGCGGGCAACAGCACCCCTTCGGACGCCGGGGCCAAACCCGCCGCAGCGCAGGCGCCTGCAGCGCGACCGCAACCGCCAGCCAATGTGCTGACCAGCATCTTCGAAGACAATTTCGAACGGGCGGCACGCCCCAACGCTCTTCCGACGAATCGGTCCGAGGCCGACTCCGGGCGCGAGGGCGGCGCGCACGAGGCAGGCAAGAGCGATAAAGGCGATAAAGCGGACAAAGCCGACGCGGCGATCGGCCCCGAGCTCGGGCCCAACTGGCGGCAGTCGAACACCGATGTGTGGCACATCGAAAATGGGCGGCTCTGCGGGCAGGGGGCGCGCAACCATGGTGTCTGGATGACCCGGGCCATTCCGGTCAACGCGCGCATCGAGTTCGACGCCATCAGCGACTCGCCCGACGGCGATCTCAAAGCGGAGGTCTGGGGCGATGGGCAGTCGGGCGCGACCGCCATCTCCTACAACAACGCCACCAGCTACCTGCCCATCTTCGGCGGCTGGAAAAACACGCTCCACGCGCTGGCGCGGCAGAACGAGCACGGCAAGGACCGCAAGGAGATCCACATCGATAAGACCTCGGACGATCCGCGCGAAAGACCGGTCGTCGCGGGGCAGATCTACCACTTCAAGATCGAGCGCACCGACGGCAAGACCGTCCGATGGTTCGTCGACGGCTTGGAGATGGCCTCCTTCGCCGATGACGCACCGCTCGCGGGCCCCGGCCACGAGTATTTCGGCTTCAACGACTGGGAGGTCAAGGTGTGCTTCGACAACGTCAAGGTGACGCCGCTGCCTTAGTCGTGGGCGGTCGCCGGCCGAGCGCGGGGTCGAGGGAAACGACGAAGCCGATGGAATAGAGCGGCCGAGGGGGTCGTTTACCCAGCAACCCCCCAATTGGTGCCCCTCCGGCTCGCGTGCTCGTGGGCGCACACATCTCCACCACTACCTCCCCATCCCCGGGCTCGCATCACCGGGAGGAGATGGCAACCATGGTCACGCGAGCCGGAGCCCGGCGAAGATAGCGCGCTCAGTGCGTGTAGGGCCGACCCGGTGCGGGCGTGAACTCCGTGAACGACGGGCTGCTCGGACTACGGCGAACGGTCGGCGGCGGCGCGGTTTCGGCGTCGTCGCAGTAAACGATGGCGCAATAGCGATTGTCGCTCTCCTGCATGCGGTTGCACAGCGTGACGAGATCTTCATCGGAGTCGACGACGGAGCCCTCGATGGGCTGGGAGGTCTTCGTGTCGTAGCGACACTCATCGAGTGCAACCCAACGCCCTTTGAACTCGCGTCGTTCCCGAATTTGCAGCCACGTCAATCGACTGCCCATCGATTCAAACCTCATCCCCCCGAGTCCTTGGAAAGTTGCGACGAGACTCCATGGTGGAGTTCGCGCCGATCCACCCCACCGATAACCGGAGTAGAGGAGCCGGTCAAGAATCGGTGACGCAAAGTCGGCACACAACTGAACATATGATTCGTTAAATTTGTCGCGAACGCCGCAATGACGTCACCGGGTGGCAACAAAACGCCTCCTGCCGGGGGGGTTTGCGTGCCCTCCTCGCGGAGCAGCGCATCGTCGGGCGCGTGCGCAAGTTGGTGTGACATACTCTCCAACTCAGGGAAAAACCTTGTCGAAACCGCCTTCTTTCGAGACCTCCGACCTCGCGTCGCTTCGCGAGGAGTACACCCGCGCAACCCTCTCCGAAGCCGATGTGCTCGCAGATCCCTTCGCCCAGTTCGAGAGCTGGCTGGCGACGGCGGTGTCCGCTGGGATTCACGAGCCTCACGCGATGACCCTGGCAACCGTCGACGCCAACGGCAGCCCCTCGGCTCGCATCGTATTGCTCAGGGACGTGGCTCCCCGTGGCCTCGTTTTCTACACGAACTACGCGAGCGCGAAGGGCCGTGACATCGCGGACAACCCGCGCGTCGCCCTTCTGTTCTTCTGGAAGGAGCTCGAACGCCAGGTGAGGATCCGCGGAACAGCCTCCAAGGTGACGCGCGAGGAGTCCGAGGCGTACTTTCACTCCCGGCCGCGCGGTAGCCAGATTGGCGCGCTCGCATCGCCCCAGAGCCAGGTGCTCACCACGCGCGAGTGGCTCGACGCGCGGGTGAACGAGCTCACCGCGCGCTACGAGGGGCAGCCGGTGCCGCTGCCCGAGACCTGGGGAGGCTATCGGGTCGCGCCCGATTCGTTCGAGTTCTGGCAAGGGCGCTCCAGCCGCCTGCACGATCGGATCGCCTATGCCCGCGACAACCCGGAGGCCGCATGGCGCCGTGTGCGCCTCGCCCCCTGAAGTCCGCGCGGGTGCGGTTAGCGCGGGCGGGCCTGGGGGCGTCGAGCGCGTTCATCGCGTCGAGCGCGTTGGTCGCGGTGGGCGCGCTGGGCGGCTGCCACGGTGGCGCGCTGTCGGTCAGCGAGCCGCGGGGGAACCTTCGCACGGCGGGGCCCGCGACCAAAGCCGATCCGACGGTGCGGGGCGCGCGCCTCGTCCCTGAAATCGTAGAGGAGGACCGCGCCTTTGGCGTGGAGCCGGGCGGCGGCGTTCGCACGATCGTGGCGGGGATCCGCGTGGTGAGCCAGGCGAACGGGGCGCTGCTCGCGTCCGAGGATCGCCTGCCCAAGGCGCCGAGCATCACCTTGGCGGTGCCGGAGCGCATGGGGGGCGGGTTCCTCTTCGTGCTCGACAGCACCGTGTGGCGCGCGGGCAAATGGCTGGAGCGCGCCAAGCCCATTCATGCCTCCCCGTGGTCGGTGATCGCGCGGGTGGTGGTCGGGCTCGATCGCGTGTACTTGAAGAGCTCCAGCGGGGCCTTCCGCGCCATCGATCCGCGCACGGGTGCGCCCGTCGATGCGGGCGCATTTCCGGGCGCGCCTTACATCGGGGCGTTCGGGGCGCTCGATGGCTGGCGCGCGGTGGCCGTCGCCGATTTGCGCGGCGCCATGGCGACCTTCGATGCCGGTGCCTCGTGGAAGCCGCTCGGGCTTCCCATCGACGCCAAGGACGTGGTGCCCCTCGACGAGGGAATCGCCGTGGGCGGCATGGATGCGGCGCGCGCGCCGGCTTGGTACCTGGTCCACGCCGATGGGCAGGTCTCGAAGCTCGCAGGCAAGCCCGATCGGCGCGAGGCCATGGGGCCGGTGGCGGGCCTCGGCGGCTTCGGCAGCGCGGGAGCCGGATCCGTCTCGTCGTTGGCGCCGGGGGCCAGCCTTCAAAGCGCCATCACCAAGTCGCTGGGAAAGCGCCCGATGGTGGCGGCGGTGGAAGACGGCTGGCCCATGGCCGATGGGACCGCGGTGCTGGCGCGCGATGGTGCGCTGGCGCGGGTGCGGCTCCAAGATGGGGCGCTGGTCGATTTTGCGCCCGACGCCTTTGGGCTCAAGCCTGCGCGCTGCCATCCGCTGGCCCTCGGCGGCGCGAACGACGCGGGCGCGTTCGGGTTCGTCTGCGGCGAGCCGCGCGGCAAGACGGTGATCTACGCCTACGACGCGGCGCATGGGCGGCTCGCCGAGCTGCGGCGGTTCGACCGGCCGAGGGTGGTGCTGGCGTCGGGCACGGGGGCGGTGGCCGTGCGCGGGGGGTGCGCGGAGGATGCGCCGTCCGAGGACGCCGACATGCTCCCGCTCGGAGGCTCGGGGCGCGCCCGATCGAACGCCGCCAACGCGGCGAACGCGCCGGCCGCATCGCGCGTGAGCTACTGCATCCGGGCGGCGGACGGGCCTTGGCGGGAGGTGCAGCTGCACGGACAGCTCTCCGGGGATCGGATGGTGGCGCTCGCGGATGGGCGGGTGGTCGTCGTCTCCCCGCCACATGGAGATCTCGGCGCGGCGCGCCTGACGGTGCTCGATGCGTCCAAGAAGGTGACCACGGTTCCCATCGTGTTCCCCACCTTGGCCCCGGACGTCGCACGTGTGATGCGGCAAGGGCTATGGCTCGATGGCTTCGAGGAGCGCGGCCACGGCGTGATCGGCGGCTGGGTCGAGGCGGCGGGCACCTTTCTGGGCGTGCAGATCCAGCTCGACGGGCATGCGCGCGCCGGCGCGTATGTGCGCGATGCGGGCTTCCCCATCGTGTCGGGCCGCTACGGCCTTGGGTGGACCGCATCGCGCCGCGGCTACGAGACGACCGATGGCGGTATGACCTGGGATCCCGTCGATCTTCCCGAGCCCATCGCCCCCACCGCGCAGTCGCGCAGCTCCACGGTGCGAGCGTGCGGGCCGGCGGGGTGCGTGGCCGCGGGGTGGGTGCGCATCGGGTGGGGACCGCCCAAGGTGGCTCCGATGGACGCGTCCCTCACGTCGCGCGGGCTGCGCCGCCCGACGCCCATCGTGGAGCTCGCGTGCGAGCCGACCCGCCATGTCGCGGCGGCGCCGCCGATTCAGCCCGCGCGGGCGCCCATCGTGATGCCGGAGGTGGTCCTTCCGCACTCGGTCATCTGGAGCGCAACCGGCGGCGCGAGCGGGCCGCGGCCCTTGCCGCTCTCCAACTTGGATTGGTCGCCCTTCTTTGCGGTGGCCGCGCCAAAGCTCCCGGGCGAGGAGCTGGGCTTGAGCATCGAGACGGGCGAGCCGCTCGATCGCACGCCGCGCACGGGACCGCTCTTGCGCCTCTATGCGTGGGGGGCCAAAGGCACCAGCGAGTGGGAGCGCACGAGCCGCTGGATCGCGCGCTTCACGTCGCCGTACGCGAGCTCGCAAGAGATTCAAACGACGCAGCCTGCGCCGGCGCCGCGCGTGATCATCGACTCGTCGCGCTTTGCGACCGGGGGAGGCATCCCGCGGCCGGTCTCGTCGTGGCAGGTGGCCTCCGCCGACGATGGGCAGCACGCGCTGCTCGTGGCGCGGCGGCTGTCGCCCGCCGAATCGGTGCCCATCGAGCTGGAGGCGGACAAGCCGCCGCTCGAGATCCGTCGCCACGACGGCGAGCCTTTTGGCGCCATCGACGCCGCCCTTCGCGCGGGCGGGCGCTGGATCCTGACGGGGCCGCAGGGCGCCAACGAGCTGCCGGCCGCCGTCGTCTGGGAGGTCGAAGGCGGCGTGGCGCGCGAGCTGGTGCGGGTTCCACGCGCGGCCGACAACGCCATCCCTTCGCTGCGCCTGGCCAAGCGGCCCGACGGGCGCAGCATCGGGCTGGTGGTCGAAGGGCAGCCCGATCCCGAGCGCGCCGTTCCCCTGCGCTGGGTGCTGCCCATCGATCTCGCCAGCGGCGCGGCCGGTGAGCTGGAGCCGCTCGGATCCATCGACTTTGCGGATCGCGACGGCATCAGCGCCTGCGGCGGCGACGAGCCAGGGTGGATCGTCGATCTTCCGATGACCAGCACCGTGCACGTTCAAACCGGCGCCGCCGGCTACCCCGCGTCCTTGCGCAGCGTCACCGCGCGGGTGCGCATCTCGAGCGAGCGGCTTTGCATCGAGCGCATGTCGGGCATCGTCGATGGCAGCGCCGACGCGTTGACCCGAGGCGCTGGAAGAGCCGCGCTCCCGGCGCGCGGCACCAAGGCGAATGTCGGCGGCCCCGGTGACACGGCGACCATCGACGTCGCGGCGTTCAATGTGCGTACGCGCTACCCGCTTCGTTGCGTGAAGAAGTGAGCCCTCGCGGGCGCCCCGTTAGCGCGCGCCCAACCCCGTGATGGTCAACGAAAAGTCGTCGTAGACGGCGACCTCGTCACCTTCGATGACAGCGCGGAAGGTGCGCTGTGCATCGCAGACGCCGCGGGGGGCGACGAGGGCGCCGTTGCGCATGTCGAAGATGTAGCCGTGCATGGGGCAGACGATGCCGTGGCCCTCGAGCCACCCTTCGGCGAGGCTGGCGCCGGAGTGGTTGCAGGCGTCTTCGACGGCGTAGGGTTTGCCCTCGATCAACGTGAGCAGCACATCGTACGGTGGATACGGAATGCGTAAGAGCGCCCCCTCCGAGAGCTCCGCCCGCGGGACGCGCGCGACGATCAATTCGTTGCGCCTCCGTTGGAGCTGCCGGCCAGCAGCTGCCGCTGAAGCGAAATTTCGCGGATGACCCGCTGCACGCGGGTGGCGACGTGCAGCTCCTCCAAGATGGCCTGGCGCGCGGCGGCGTCGATCACCAAGTGGTGCGCGCACAGGTCGGCGATGGCGCCGATGGTGGACTCGGGCGGCAGCCGGAAGTGGAACATCGGATCGCTCTTTTTCACCTCGGTCGCGAACGCGGTGGCCGCGCCCACCAGCGCGGTGCGATCGGTGGAGGACACCTCCTCGCCGTGCTCCTCGAGGATGGTGGCGCGCGCCCGGCGATAGGGCGGAAGGAACGGCAGCTCCTCCAGCTTTACGCGCGCTGCGCCGCTGAGCAGGATGTTCGAGCGCCCGTCTTCCAGCGGCTGATGCTCCACCACCGTTCCCACGCTGGCGACAGCGTGAATCGGCGGGTGCCCGTGAAGGTCGAGCTTCCCGGGATCGGCGATCAGCACCACCGCCATGGCGCCGTGGGTGTCGAGGCAGTCGCGGAGCATCGTGCGGTAGCGCGGCTCGAACACGTGCAGCGGCAGGAGCGCGCGCGGAAAGAGCACCACCTTGGGGAGCGGAAAGAGCGGGAGCTCGTCCAGCGCCGCCAGAAGCTTCTCCCTGTCTTTGTCCTTCGTGTAGCTCATGATGACCCCGGATCGTGCGAATGCGCCGGCTGCGCGGGCGCGGAACCCGACGCCGATCCGGGCGCGGGTCCCGAAGTGGATCCTGACAAGAGATAGTACGCCACCGGACGATCGCCGGCAGGGACGATGCTGATCGTTTCCACTCGAGCTCCGTGCCGGCGCTGGCCGCGTGCGGTCATGCACGTGTGCGTGAGCACCAGCCGGCAACCCGCCCAGACCGGCGCCAGCGCATCGAAGAGGGCGCGTGCCATGTTCTCGCCGATCTCTTCTTGCAAGGTGAGCCTTCGCGACAGCGCGTCCAGCGCGTGCCCCACCGTGCCAATCCCCACGAGCCGCGACTGCGGTGCAAAGGCAACCGTCGCGAGCCCCGTGGCCGGCATCAAGTGGTGCGGGCAGGTGGTCGTGACCGCCAGATCGCGCAGCACCACCACCCCCGCGGAGCCCGAGGTCGTCTCGACGGGGAACGTCTCGCGCGCGAGCAGCGCGGTCGCGTCGATGCCGTAGCCCGCGCAGAGATCCTGACTGAACATGTCGGCCACGCGCGCCGCCGTGCCCACCAGGTTGGGATCGTCCTGGGGCTCGCGGCCCAAGGCGCGCAAGAAGGCGTCGATGGCGGCTGCAGCCGCTTGGCGATCGGGCTTTCTCATGGGTCGGGTCTAGTTGAGCATACGCTGGCGCAGGCTGGTGCGGATTGCGCGCCGCCCGGAGAATCCTTCGTCGAGCGCGTGGTAATGACCCACTTCGGCCTCGCCATATTTCCAGCAGAGCCACACCGCCCGACCGTCTACTTCTCCGTAAAAGTCGAGCAAGCCGATGCGCGGATCCTTGACCACCGCCCCAAGCGCTTCCACATCGCGCCAGCCCTCCTGGTACTCGTTGATGCGCTGCACCAACTCGCGCTTCATCGAGCGAACCGAGTCCGCGTCCTCGTCTTGCGGGGTGAGATCGCTCGGGACCTCGCCCACCAGAGCGCTCAGCGACTTCAGTCGGTCCTCGATTTCCGTGCGGCGACCGAACTGACGCGTGACCAACGCGGACAGCGTCGGGACGAGCGCGTTCGCCGCCTCGATGGTGAATACTTCTCGCTCGCGCTCGCGCTCGGTCATGGTGGAGTCCTCTGCGTTGAAAGAAGTGGCAACCACTGTAAATCAAGATCGCATGGCGTCCATGGGATCCATCGAAGCCGCGCGCCAGGCCGGAACGATGTTCAGCCCGATGAAGGGAGCCAACACGCCCAGGACGATGGCCACCAGCTGCGTGAGATCCACCTCGGGGGTCAGCGGCGCCTCGGGGTAGAGCACCCCAAATCCCACCAGCGCCGGACGAAGGCCCGGCGCCCCCAAGACGAAGACCCAGAGGTAAGCACCGAGGAGGCCAACCACCGTTGCGGTCGTACCCACCAGCAGAGCCTCGAAGAGCTTCACCCAGAGCACGTCCGACGTGGCGAATCCCACCGCCTTCAGCACCGCGATCTCGCGGCGCTCCTCGGGGCCCAAGCCCGTCGCGCGGTCCCACGCCAAAATGAGGAGCGCCAGGAGCGCCGGGATCGACGCGGCCAGCACGATCCCCGCGCGCCGCCCATACGCGAGCGCGTACACGCGGTCGAGCAGATCGCGCTCGATCACGCGCGCGCCGGGCAGCCGCTCCAGGATCGTGCGGGCCACGATGCGCGCCTCCGCGGGGTTGGTCAAGGTGACGGCGACGTCGGTGGCGTCGTCGGGGCCCAGGCCGAGCGCCGCGCGCGCGTCCTCGTCGCTCATGACGATGACGTCGGCCGTGTACAGGTCGACGACGCTCGAAAAGGTGCCGACCAAACGCAGCGAGGGTGCATCCGTCGCCGCCGAGGGCAGCTGCATCTCGTCGCCCACCACCAGCCCCATGGCCTTCACCAAGGTCGTCCCCGCGATCATCTCGTGCGCGGCCGGCGCGAGATCGCGGCCCGAATCGAGCGCGCCGCCGGCCACCGTGAGCGGTACCAGGTCGGAGGGCGCTCCGATCACCGTGACATTGCCTTGCAGCGCCGGTACGAACAGGTAGCCCCACACGCGCGCGCGCACCTCGCGCACCGCATCGATGCCGTCGAGCTTCTTCACGTCCTCGGGTCGCAAGAGCGCGGGGCGTCCGCCCAAGAGCCGCTGCACCAGCACGTCGGGCAGCGCGGCGCGCGCGCGTGAGGCTTCGGCGCGGAGGGCATCGGTGAGAAAGAGGATGGCCGCCATCAACGCCACCGTGAGCGCGAGCCCGCACCCGAGCGCGCCGGCCTTGCCGCGGCGACGCCACACCGCCCCCGCGGCGTGCGCGAGCAGGGCGCTCACCGCGGGCGCTCCTCGGCGTCCGGATGATCGCCGGTGTCGTCGCGCTGCTCGGCGTCCGGATGATCGCCGGTGTCGTCGTGCTCCTCGGCGTCCGGATGATCGCCGGTGTCGTCGGGCTCCTCGGCGCGCTTGGGGGTCGGACGCAGCTCCGCGCTCCACGCTTCGATGGGAGGCGCCATCAAGCCGCCGGCCGGATCCATGTCGGAGAAGGCCGGACCGTCCGCGAAGGCCGCACCCGGCTCTTCTTGCGAAGGATACCGATGCCAGCGCGCCCCGCTGGAGAGCGCCAGATCCGACGAGGGCAAGCGCTTCGCGACCGCCTCGATGGCACCTCGGTCGCGCGCCCGCGCCTGCCGCCGCGCCTGCGCGTCGGCGCTCATGCCGAGCACGGCGGCGCACGCGCCGGCGAGAACGGCGAGCGCGAGGTTGCGGCGCTGCCCCGCGGTCATGATCCGGTGATGCCGATGAAGATCTTCGTCAGGAAGAAGTCGGCGATGAGGATGGCGATCGACACCACCACCACCGTGCGCGTGGTGCTGAGACCGACGCCCTCGGTGCCGCCGCGCGTCTGCAGGCCGAAGTGGCAGCCAACGATGGCGATGATGAAGCCGAAGATGGGCGTCTTGGCCAGCCCGCTGAGCAGATCGCCCATCTGCACCGACTCGAGCGACGACTGCATGAAGAACGAGGGGCTGATGTCGAACTGCGAGTAGCAGATGATCACCGCGCCCAACGTGCCGAGCGACAGCGCGAAAATGCTCAAGAGCGGCATCACCAGCACCGCCGCCACCGTGCGCGGGAGCACCAGCTTTTTGGCCGGATCGGCGCCCAGCGCGCGGATGGCGTCGACCTGCTCGGTCACGTTCATGGCGCCCACCTCGGCCGCCATACCGCTGCCGATGCGGCCCCCGACGATGACGGCGGTGAGGGTCGGCGCCAGCTCGCGCGCGAACGACAGCACGATGACGCGCGGGATGTACTCCAGCCCCCCGAAGCGGCGCAGGCCGAAGGCGAACTGAATGGTCATGACCATGCCGATGAAGATGCTCGTCACCGTCACGATGCCCATCGAGCGCACCCCCAGCGACTCCATCTGGTGCAAGGTGCTCCGCCACTCCAGAGGACGGCGCGGCAGCGCGCGGAACATGCGCCCGATCAGCAAGGTCACCTCGCCCAGGTGGTCGATCAGGCGAAGCGTCCGCTCGTAGTGGTGGGCGAAGAACGACGGGGGCGGCGCGATCGAGGGCAGCGACAGCCGCGGGCCATCGTCGCCTCCGTCGCCTGGACCTCCGGCCCGCGCCCCGCGTGAGGACGGCGGCGAAGATGCCGAAGGGAGGGCCCCGCGCTCGGTCTCGGTCACAACGCCCCCGAGCCGATGGTCTGAAAGCCGCTCACGAACCGCTCGAAGTCGGGTGCCCCCACCTCGGCGCTCGATAGGTCGGGTGCGCCTTGCGCGCCGCTGGATGCATCGGGCGCGTTGGAGGCCGCCTGCGCGTTGGAAACGGCTTGCGCGACGGAGACGGTGGGCGGGCCCGAGATGGAGATACCGGGCGCGCTGGAGACCGTGGGCGCGCTGGACCTCGGGGGCGCGACGTGGACGAAGTCGTAGACGCAGCCGTCTTTCTTCGCCACATAGATGTCGTAGACCCTCGGCACGCCGTCGAGCTTAGCGCGCAAGAGCGTGTGCCGCGCCTCCCGGCCGTTGAAAGGGAGGGTCTCCTCTTTGAGGTATTCGCGCTCCGTGGTGCCCATGATGAGGTGCGCGGTGAGCGCCGCGAGCGGGGTATCGTCGTCTTTTCCGCCGCAGCGGCCGTTCACCAAGATGACCGCGTCGCGGGCATCGTCGCGGAATGCGAGGGAGGCATCGTTGACCTCGACGCGGCGCCATCCGCTCGGTGGGGGTGGGATCCGAAAGGCGACCTGGCCATTTCGGTAGACGGAACCATCGAACGACCGCTGCGAGCCCCCGCACCCAAGAGCAAAGCTCATGCAGAGAAAGCCCGCGAGAACGACGCCGGAGGGTGACAGGTAAGGGGGGGCGCGCATGTCGCGTGGGTCGTTTGAATAACACAAGCGCGCGCGACGGCGCGTCTTCCGCTATATCGCGATGTGGGATGACGATACGGCTTTACAACACCCTGACGCAGAAGCTGGAGACTTTCGAACCCCTCGTGCCCAAAACGGCGAGCGTCTACGTCTGCGGTATCACGACGTACGATTTGGCCCACGCCGGCCACGGCCGTACCTACACGACCTTCGACGTGCTGGTGCGCCACCTTCGGGCGCGCGGCTACGAGGTCACCCACGTCCGCAACGAAACCGATGTGGACGACAAAATTTTGCGCCGGGCTCGCGAGCGCAACATCGACCCGCTGGCGCTCTCGGCGGAAATGTCCAAGCTCGTCAACGACGACCTGACCTGCATCGGCTGCGCACGGCCGGACCAGGAGCCGCGCGTCTCCGAGCACATCCCCGAGATCATCGCCCTCATCCAGGCCTTGATCGACAAGGGGGCCGCGTACGTGGCCGCCACCGCCAAGGGCAACGATGTGTACTTTTCGGTTCGAAGCTTCGAGCCGTACGGGAAGCTCTCGCACCGGCACATCGACGATCTTCTGGCGGGGGCGCGCATCGAGACCTCGGACGTGAAGCGCGATCCGCTGGACTTTGCGCTCTGGAAGGGTGAGCCCGAGGAGGGTTGGGGCTGGGCGAGCCCTTGGGGCAAAGGTCGCCCCGGCTGGCACATCGAGTGCTCGGCCATGGCGGCCCGTTACCTCGGCGAGCACTTCGACATCCACTGCGGCGGTATGGACCTCATCTTTCCGCACCACGAGAACGAAATCGCGCAGGCCGAGGCGGTGTGGGGTCCTCCCTTCGCGCGCTACTGGCTGCACGGCGGCTTCCTCAACGTCGACAGCGAAAAGATGAGCAAGTCGCTCGGCAACTTCGTCACCATCCGCGACGTGCTCGAGCGCAACGATCCCGAAGCTTTCCGCTACTACCTGCTCGGCACGCACTACCGCGGCCCGCTGTCCTTCGACGTCGAAAAGCGAGACGACGGCCGGGTCGTCTTCCCCGGCATCGACGAAGCCGAGCGCCGGGTCGATTACGTGTATATTACACGCGACACCTTGGCCGCCGCGGTGGCCGAAGCCGGCGCCGACACCAGCACCGCGGCATCGGGCGATCCGCCCGCGAAGGCGTTCAAGAACGAGTCCAAGATCGTGGCCGAGACGCCCGAAAAGGTGCTTGCCGCGCTCGACAAAGATCTGAACACCCCGGTGGCCGTCGCCGAAATCGGCGAGCTTTGCAAGGCGGCGAACGAGATCGTCAAACAGATCGGCAAGCTGAAGAAAGATCCCGCCGCGCGTGCGCAAGCCGTGGCCCTCGCCGCCAAGGCCATCACGTCGTTGGAGGCGGCATGCGCGCCGCTCGGCCTGTTGCAAACCACCGGCCCCGAATACGCCAAGCGCACCTTGGAGCGCCGCCTTCGTCTGCGCCATCTCGACCCTGCCGCCATCGAGGCCAAGGTCGCCGAGCGCACCGCCGCGCGCACCGCCAAGGACTGGAAGCGCGCCGACGAGCTACGCGCCGAGCTCCACGCCCTCAACGTCGAAGTCTTCGACGCCGGCGACACCACCCGCTGGCGCCTGCTCGTCTAGACGCGCAGAGGCGATCGATTCAACCGCCAGGACGCTAGGGCCGCCAACGATTGAAACGGAGTCCGAGTGGATGAAAAAAAAATTTCATCCGCCTCCCCTCTCTTGGCGTCCTTGCGCCCTGGCCAATCTTCTCTTGAATCAACCGCCAGGACGCTAGGGCCGCCAACCTTGAATCAACCGCCAGGACGCTAGCGCCGCCAACGATTGAGACGGAGTCCGAGTTTGGATGAAAAAAATTTCATCCGCCTCCCCCTCTCTTGGCGCTCCTTGCGCCCTGGCGGTTCCAATCTTCTCTTCAATTCAACCGCCAGGACGCTAGCGCCGCCAACCTTGAATCAACCGCCAGGACGCTAGCGCCGCCAACGATTGAGACGGAGTCCGAGTTTGGATGAAAAAAATTTCATCCGCCTCCCCCTCTCTTGGCGCTCCTTGCGCCCTGGCGGTTCCAATCTTCTCTTCAATTCAACCGCCAGGGCGCTAGGGCCGCCAACCGATGAAACGGAGTCAGAGTTGGATGAAAATTTTCATCCGCCTCCCCTCTCTTGGCGCTCCTTGCGCCCTGGCGGTTCCAATCTTCTCTTCAATTCAACCGCCAGGACGCTAGCGCCGCCAACGATTGAAACGGAGTCAGAGTTGGATGAAAATTTTCATCCGCCTCCCCTCTCTTGGCGCTCCTTGCGCCCTGGCGGTTCCAATCTTCTCTTGAATCCACCGCCAGGACGCTAGGGCCGCCAGCCATTGAACGGCCCTCGCGGTTCCGATCTTCTCGCGCCGCCCCTGAGCGGCGTCAGTCGGCCGTGCCCAGTTTGCGCTCGAGCGCTTCGAGGTGGGCGCGCACCTCGGGATCGGCGCCGCGCAGGGCTTTGACTTTGCGGACGGCGCTCATCACGGTGGTGTGATCGCGGTTGCCGAAGGCGCGACCGAGCTCGGGGAGGCTGCACTTCAAGCGCTCGCGGCAAAGGTACATGGCCACGTGGCGGGCGAAGGCCACGCTCTTGTGGCGGTCTTTGGAGAGGAGGTCGCCGCTTTTGAGCTTGAAGTGGTGGCACACCACGCGCTGCACGTCTTCCACGCTCGCCTCGTTGGCGCGCGCGCTCGACGAGAGCGCGATCTCGGAGCGGGCAAAGTCCAGGTCGATGATGCGCGAGGTGATCGATGCCTTGGCCGCCAGGCGGATGAGCGTGCCCTCGAGCTCGCGCACGTTGCTCCGGACGGACTGGGCGATGTAGACCAGCACGTCGTCGGCAATTTCGATGCCCTCGATTTGGGCCTTCTTGCGCACGATGGCCACGCGCGTCTCGAGCTCGGGTGCCTGGATGTCGGCGACCAGGCCCCATGTGAAGCGCGAGATGAGGCGCTCCTCCATGCGCTCGAGCTGCTGCGGGTACTTGTCGCTGGTGACGATGATCTGCTTGTCGGCTTGGTGCAGAACATTGAACGCGTGGAAGAACTCTTCCTGCGTTTGCGTCTTCGACGCGAGGAACTGGATGTCGTCGACCAGCAAGAGATCGCACCGCTCGCGATAGCGGTTGCGGAACTCGGTCATCCGCTGGTCCTGCAGCGCCTGCAGGAACTCGTTCAGGAACTTCTCGGCCGAGACGTACACGATGCGCGTGGACGGGCGCTCGGCGCGGACCCGATGGGCCACCGCGTGCACGAGGTGCGTCTTTCCGAGCCCCGTTCCGCCGCACAGAAAGAGCGGGTTGTGCCGGCGGCCGCCACCTCCTGCAGCGCCGATGGCGGCCGCATGGGCGAGCTGGTTCGATGGGCCGATGACGAAGTTCGAGAACGTGTACTTCGGGTTCAGGCCCTCGAGCGGCGGCGCGACGACCTGCATGTTCTGACGCACCACGCGGCGCTCGCTCCATGGAGCGGCATCGTCCAGCACGGAGGCCGTCGCCAGGTTCTGAACGTTGCCAGAGCCTGTGTGGCCCGTGTGACCCGCGTGGCCAGAGTGACCCGTGTGGCCCGTGCTCGGTCCACCCAGGACGATTCCGCGCGCCTGGTTGTTCAAGCGGTTCGGTTCTTCGCCGACTCGGTTCGGAGGCGGCTCAATAACGGGATGATCCAATTCTCCCCCCACTGTCCATGCCACCTGGATGCTCCAGCCCGTACGACTGCGAATGTGATCGGTCAGCGTAGGCAAGAAAAATTGATCGACCCACTCGCGCACGAACTCATCACGGGCTCGAAGACAGAGCACACCATCGGTGAGACCCTCGAACTGCACACCGTAAAACCACTGGTCGAAGCTCCCGGGCGATTTGTCGCGCGTGAATGCGACCGCCTCGTCCCAAAGCTGCTTCTCAGTCGGAATCGTCTCCAT